>CAWBBO010000007.1:0-209856 GCA_963787085.1 uncultured Gaiellaceae bacterium
CGGAGGCACACCTCGAGCGCGGCGCGGACGGGCGGCTCCGCTGGCGCTACTCGCCCGTCGCCGTGATCGCCGCCTGGGGCGAGATGGCGCGCCCGGCGCCGCCGTTGCCCGTGTGCCCGACGCTCCTCGTCCTCGGTGCGCGCTCGTGGATCCCGGTCGACGTACCGGACGCGCCCGCACTCGAGAAGCTCGTCGTGCCGGGCGGGCACAGCGTCCTCTGGGACGACTTCGACGAGACCGCCGGAGCGGTCGCGAGCTTCCCCGACGTGGGCTAGCGCCTGCGGGCGCGCAGCGACTCGATCCGGCGACGGTCGCGTTTCGTCGGCCGGCCGGCCTCGGCGCCGGGGACCGGGGCGAGACGGCGTTGTGCCAGGTGCAGCTCGCGCCGCTCCCGGCTCTCCGGCGTCTCCTCGAAGAGCAGCGCCGCCTGGGCGGCGCTGCCCCGCTTCTCGCGGACGTCCCGGACGACGACGGTCCAGGTGAGCTCGCCGATCCTCGTCTCCACCTGGTCGCCGGCGCCCACCTCTTTGGCCGGCTTCGCCCGTACCCCGTTGACCCTGACCCGTCCGCCCTGGATCGCCTCCGAGGCGAGGCTACGGGTCTTGTAGAACCGCGCCGCCCAGAGCCAGCGGTCGACGCGCACGCGCTCGTGCGGCCCCGTCAATCTCGCAGCCGACGCCTTCATGGCGCCCCTCCGTCGGATCGATGGCGGGAGGATCGCAGAAGGCGGGGCGTCTATGCGGCCTCTGTCGCCATCAGCCTGTCGTAGGCGGGGAGGGTGAGGAACTCGACGTAGTCGGGCCGGGTGGCGATCGCCTCGAAGATCGCGCGGGCGTCGTCGAAGTCGGGGCCGAGCTTGGCGACTTCCTCCTCGGTGATACGGCGCACCTCGTCGGGGGTGATCTTGCCGTGGTGGAGCCACTGCCAGATCTGCGAGCGGCTGATCTCGGCTGTGGCCGCGTCCTCCATCAGGTTGAAGATGGCGACGGCGCCGGAGCCACGCAGCCAGGCGGCGAGGTACTGGATGCCGACCGAGACGTTGTTGCGAAGCCCCTCCTCCGTCACCTCGCCGGGGGTCGCGGCGACGTCCAGCAACTCGCTGCCGGTGACGTGGACGTCGTCGCGGCGGCGGTCGATCTGGTTGGCGCGCGCGCCGAGCACCGCGTCGAACGCCTCGTAGGCGACCGGCACGAGATCGGGATGGGCGACCCAGGTGCCGTCGAAGCCCTGCGACGCCTCGCGCTCCTTGTCCTCCCGCACCTTCGCGAGCGCGATCTCGTTCACGGCGGCGTCGCGGCGGGAGGGGATGAACGCGGCCATGCCGCCCATCGCGTGCGCCTGGCGCCGGTGGCACGTCTTCACGAGCAGCTCGCAGTAGGAGCGCATGAACGGGACGGCCATCGTCACCGCGGCCCGGTCGGGCAGCACGAACTCGGGGCGGTGGCCGAGCTTCTTGATCACGCTGAAGATGTAGTCCCAGCGCCCGGCGTTGAGGCCGGCCGAGTGGTCGCGGAGCTCGAACAGGATCTCGTCCATCTCGAAGGCGCCGAGGATCGTCTCGATCAGCACCGTCGCCTTGAGCGTCCCCTGGGGCACGCCCAGCCGGTCCTGGGCCCAGACGAAGACGTCGTTCCAGAGGCGCGCTTCGAGGTGCGACTCCAGCTTGGGCAAGTAGAGATAGCGGCCGTTGCGGCCGTGGTTGCGGAAGAAGTAGAGCCCGAAGTCGAACAGCGAGGCGGAGACGGGCCTGCCGTCGACGAGGAAATGCCGCTCCTCCAGGTGCCAGCCTCGCGGCCGCACGAACAGCACGGCGGGATCGTCGACGAGCCGGTACTGCTTGTCACCGGTGTCGAGCTCGATCGTGCGGTCGAGCGCCTCGGTGAGATTGCGCTGCCCCTGGACGCAGTTCTCCCAGGTGGGCGCGTTCGAGTCCTCGAAGTCGGCCATGAACACCTTGGCGCCCGAGTTGAGCGCGTTGATCACCATCTTGCGGTCGACCGGCCCCGTGATCTCGACCCGGCGATCGGCGATCTCGGCGGGGAACGGCGCGATCTGCCAGTCGTCTGCCCGGAGCTCGGCCGTCTCGGGCAGGAAGTCCGGGAGCTCGCCGGCGTGCAGTCGCCCCAGCCGCTCCGCCCGCCGCTCGAGCAGGTCGTCGCGGCGGGCGCCGAACTCCCGCTGCAGCGCCGTCAGGAACTCGACCGCGGGACCGGTGAGGACGTCGGCGGCGTCGCTCATGCCCACGGTTGACGCGTGCGTCCGGCTCGGCGGGTGGATCCCGTGCGGGCGCCTCACGCGGCGCTCCGCTCGTCGTCGAACTGCTCCTCCTCGGTCGACCCCTTCAGGGCGAGCGTGGACGACGTCCCGCCCGTGATCGTCTCGAGCACCTGGTCGAAGTAGCCGGCACCGACCTCGCGCTGGTGGCGGGTCGCCGTGTAGCCCTCGTCCTCGAGCGCGAACTCGCGCTCCTGCAGTTGCACGTACGCGGACATCGCCTCGTTGCGGTAGCCGCGGGCGAGCTCGAACATGGAGAGGTTGGCGGCGTGGAAGCCGGCGAGCGTGATGAACTGGAAGCGGTAGCCCATGGCGGCGAGCTCGCGCTGGAAGCCGGCGATCTGGGCGTCGCTCAGGTGCTTGCGCCAGTTGAACGAGGGAGAGCAGTTGTACGCGAGCAGCTTGCCGGGATGGCGCTCGTGGATCGCCGCCGCGAACGCCTCCGCCTCGGCGAGGTCCGGCGTCCCCGTCTCGCACCAGATCAGGTCGGCGTAGGGCGCGTACGCGACGCCGCGGGCGATCGCCGGCTCGATGCCGTCCCGCACGCGGAAGAAGCCTTCGTTCGTGCGCTCGCCCGAGCAGAACTCGGCGTCGCGCTCGTCGACGTCACTCGTCAGCAGCTTCGCGCCGAGCGCGTCGGTGCGCGCCACGACGAGCGTCGGCACGCCGGCGACGTCGGCGGCGAGCCTCGCCGCCACGAGCGTCCGGATGTGCTGCGCGGTCGGGACGAGCACCTTGCCGCCGAGGTGGCCGCACTTCTTCTCCGACGAGAGCTGGTCCTCGAAATGCACGGCTGCCGCACCCGCCTCGATGAACGACTTCATGATCTCGTAGGCGTTCAGCGGCCCACCGAAGCCTGCCTCCGCGTCGGCCACGATCGGCACCAGCCAGTGGACCGAGTCGTCGCCCTCGGCGTGGGTGATCTGATCGGCGCGCAGGAGTGCGCTGTTGATCCGCTTCACGAGCGCGGGCGCGCTGTTCGCCGGGTAGAGGCTCTGGTCGGGATAGGTGTTGCCCGACAGGTTCGCGTCGGCTGCGACCTGCCAGCCCGAGAGGTAGATGGCCTGCAGCCCTGCCTTCACCATCTGCACCGCCTGGCCGCCCGTCATCGCCCCGAGGGCTGCGACCCACTCCTCGTCGGCGAGGAGCTGCCGCAGGCGCTCGGCTCCGAGGCGGGCGAGGGTGTGCTCGACCGTGACAGAGCCGCGCAGCCGCTCGACGTCGTCACTCGTGTACGGGCGTTCGATCGCGGCGTCCAGGCTCATATGAGGTCTACCCATCCTTTCGGATCCAGGAAAAGAACATTTCGGATCCTAGCACGAGCCGAAATCGGCCACAAGGGTGCACAACCCGGATTTTCGGATCCAAAAATTCTCAAACGGGACGGGATATCTCTACACTGCAGGCGCGATGACCACGCTCTCCACGAAAGCCGACGACATCGCCCGCGTGCTCGAGGACGAGATCGTGGCCGGGGCGATCGAGCCCGGGACGGTGATGCGGCAGGAGCAGCTGTCCGAGCGGTTCGCGGTCAGCCGCACGCCGGTGCGCGAGGCGCTGCGACGGCTCGCCGCGCTCGGCCTCGTCTCCTTCGAGCCGAATCGGGGCGTGCGCGTCCGCTCGATCTCGCCGCACGAACTGCGCGAGGCGCATCTCGTGCGGGCGGAGCTCGAGGCGCTGGCGACGGAAGTCGCGACGCCGCGCATGACCCGTGACGACCTGGCTGCGCTCGACGAGGCCGAGCGGCGGTTCTCGGAGCTCACGCTCGAGCTGCGCCACCAGGCCCGGCGGGGCGAAGCGCGCCAGTCGTCCCTGTTCGTCGAATGGATGCAGGCGAACTACGCGTTCCACGACGTCATCTACGCGGCCGCGGCGATGCCGCTCGTCGAGCGGCTCGCGAAGGGCGCGCGCCGCACGTTCATCGGCGACCGGGTGTGGAGCGCCCGGGCCGAGCTCGACGAGCTCTACGCCAAGAACGACCTTCAGCACCGCGCCATCCTCGCAGCGATCGCCGCGGGGAGCGCCGCCGGCGCGCGCCTGCTCGCGCGCGAGCACGTGCTCTCGTCGGGCCGGCTGATCGAGGTCGTGCTCGAGTCGGTCGGCGGGCAGTCGCGCGATCCGAGCTGGGGGGCGTAGGCCGCCCGGCCTGGGGAGGCACGGTCTCGCCCGTAGGCGGTTTCGATCCTAGAAGGTTCCGTACCGCTCGTACGCCTCGAGCGGTGTCATGCCGTCGCGGACTGCCTGGCGGATCAGGTTCTCGGTGCCGGCCTTCGCCTCCGCCTCCGCGAGGACGTCGGCCGCGATCGCCTGCGGCACGGCGACGACGCCGTCTTCGTCGCCCACGATCCAGTCGCCCGGTTCGATGCGGACGCGGCCGATCGTGATCGGCACCTGCGTCGCCTTCACCTCCCACCCCCAGGTGCAGTCCTCCGGGGTGACGAAACGGCTGCAGACCGGGTAGCCCTCCTCGGCGCTGAAGCGCGTGTCGCGGCAGCCGCCGTCGATCGCAGCCGGCGGCCCCGCGCGTGTGGAGCGAGGTGGCCGAGAGCTCCCCGAAGTGGGCGGCGTGATCCATGTCGCACGCATAGACGGCGACGTGTCCCGCCCGCACGCTGCCGAGCATCGCGAGCGTCTTGCGGATGCCGGCGTCCCAGTCGTCCACGTCGGCAGCCGTGCCATCGACCGTGTACGCCTGCCCGGCGAGCCGCGTTTCCGGCACGAGTGGACGGATCTCGACCGGCAGCGTCTGGTTGCGCAAGCCGCGGTCGTCGAGCACGTCGGTGAGCGCAGCCGTGTAGATGCGGGAGAACCGGTCTCGTATGGGGCGACCCTATCGTCCGGCCGCGCCCACCGCCTCTGCTCCGTCGCCGAGATGCTCGCGTAGCGCCTGCGGGCCGTCGCGTTCCAGGCCGGCGACGAGCAGCTCGTGGTGCTCGACCATCCGCTCCCGTGACCAGACGGGGCGGAGCTGCACGAGGAACAGCTGCAACTCGGCTGCCAGGGAGGCGTAGGCGTCCTCGATCCGCGCCGAGCCCGCAGCCCGGACGATGGAGCCGTGGACCTCGGCGTGTGCCGCCGCCACTGCCCGCCACGACGGGCGCACCCGGCGGCAGGTGGCGCCGAGGCGTGCGACGGCCTCGTGCACGGGTGACGGCAGGCGGCCGTCGTGTCGCTGCAGCGCGAGGTACGCGGCCTCTACCTCGAGCGCCGTGCGCAGCTCGTACAGACCTTGCAGGTCGTCGGCGCCGAGCTGTGCCACCGCGGCGCCTCGGTTCGGCTCGATCCGCACGAGCCCCTCCGTGGCCAGTGCCCGCAGCGCCGCCCGAAGCGTGTGCCGGGAGACGTCGTAGGCGGTGGCCACGTCGATCTCCCGGAGCGGCGTGCCTGCGCCGAGGTGGCCCTCGAGGATGCGGTGGCGCAGATCCGCGGCGAGCTCGTCGACGACCGAGAGCCGGCGCAGCTTCCCCGAGCTCACAACGGCACCTCCACGGTCTCCTGCGGCTGGGGTCTCCCGCGAGCGGCGAGCACGACGAGGCCTGCGAGCACGAGCCCGGCACCGATGCCGGCGGCCGCTCCGATGCGCTCGTCGAGCACGATCACGCCGAGCAGCGTGGCGGTGAGCGGCTCGGCGAGCAC
Organism: uncultured Gaiellaceae bacterium; assembly: GCA_963787085.1. Lineage (GTDB taxonomy): Bacteria > Actinomycetota > Thermoleophilia > Gaiellales > Gaiellaceae > Gaiella. Next base: position 5,911 of record CAWBBO010000007.1, read on the forward strand.
GATCGTCGTCACCTCCGAGGCGTCGAGCTGGCGGAGCCCTGTGGCGAACAGCACGTAGGCGAGCACCGTGGGGACGATGCCGAGGTAGAGGGCGAGCGCAAGCCCCTCGCTGGTGTGGAGCCACGCGGTGTCGCCCAGCGCGAGCACCGGCAGGAGCAACGCAGCTCCGACCCCGAACGAGGCGCCCATCACCGGGATCGGTGCGTGGCCACGCCGGAGCAGGCGCTTCGCGACGACGGTGTAGGTCGCGTAGCCGGCGCCGGAGACGAGCGCCAGGCCGATCCCGGTGGCCGAGAGCGTCGCCTCGCTCGCCGACGCGAGCGTGAGGACGGCGACGCCGGTCGTTGCCAGCACCGTTGCCAGCAACCACGTGCGGGTAGGCCAGCTCCCGTCCACCAGCCGTTCGAGGATCCCTGCGAACACGGGTCCCGAGCCGATCGCGACGATGGCGCCGACCGCGACGCCGGTGTCGGCGACGGCCTGGAAGAAGGCGAGCTGGTAGACGGCGACACCCAGCCCGGCGACGGCCACGAGCCGCCGCGGCCAGCGAACGCTCGACCCGCCGCCCGCGAAAGCGAGCGCGGCGAGCAGCGTTCCCCCGATCACGATCCTGCTCGCGCCGACCGTGAGCGGGGTGGACGAGACAGGCCCGAGCGCCTGCGCCGTGCCGGTCGTGCCGAACAGAATCGCTGCGAGCAGAACCTGGGCTCTCGCCATCGAGCAAGATTGTTACACAATTCCACATTACGACGCCCCGTCTGTGGATGAGAAGTTGCACTTCCGTCACAAAGGGTGTCTCCCCCTGGGAGACACCCTGGGGGAGACACCCGGGTTGTCGGCGCTAGGCCGGCGGCCGCGTCACGGCCGGGCCCTCGACCGACGGGATCTCCATCCGGTAGCCGAATCCGTCCGCGAAGCGGAGCTCACTCACGCCTCGCCCTCGGCCCAGAAGGCAGCAAACGCCGCCGGGTCGGTCGGCAGGGCGAGCACCTGGTGCACGAGCCCGTCACGGAGGGTGAAGAGGAGCACCTGGTCGAGCTCGAGCCGACGGCCGTTCCGTTCTCCCGTCGCGCGGTAGACGGCGGCGGCGCGCTCGTCGGAGGCGAGCACGTCGATCAGGCTCGACGAGTACGTCCCGTTCGTCTCCTTCGGTAGCCGCCCGAGGAAGCGGAAGATCTCCTCGCGGCCACGGAAGGTGCCCGACATGGTGCCGGTGCCAGGCACCGTCCAGGTCGCGTCCTCGGCGAACACATCGCGGAGCGCGAAGCCCTGCTTGCGCGCGAATGCGTCGAAGATCTGCCGAACGAGGGCCTCGTTCTCAGCGCGTTCCACGTGCCCGCTCCCAGCGGTCGATCAGGCCCTCGACGTGGCGACGCTGGGCGTCGCTGAACGGGTAGCGGGCGAGCAGCCGACGGGCCTCGGCGGGATCGTCGTTGGCGACGGCCGCCTCGAGATGCTCGCGCTCCGGCGTGGGCTGGCGCAGCTGCCGGCGCAGCCAGCGCAGCAGGCTCACGGATGTCTGGTCAACCGTCCCGGCCATGACGCGCCAAGGCTACTAGGCTATCGGCGTGGAGACGTTCCTGGCGATCGCGAGCCGCCGCGACGAGCGCCGTTATCTGCCCGAGCAGCTTCCGCGCACCGCCGTGGAGCGGGTTCTCGACGCGGGCCGTCTCTCCGGCTCGTCGCGGAACAGCCAGCCGTGGACGTTCGTCGTGCCCGAGAGCCGAGAGCGCGTCGAGCGCCTGGCGCTGGCGGTGTCCGTCCCCGAGAACGTCCGCTCGGCAGGGCTCGTCGTGGCGGTCGTCGTCCACGGAAAAGGCCCGGTGCTGTTCGATGCCGGGCGCGCTGCGCAGAGCATGCTCCTGGCCGCGTGGGCGGAGGGGATCGCGTCGTGCCCCAACGGGATCACCGACCCGGGACTCGCCCGCGAGGTGCTCGAATGCGGAGCGGACGAGGTGCCCGTCATCGTGCTGTCGTTCGGGGCGCCGGAGCGGGCGCGCGATCCGCTGGGGCACGACGCAGCTCAATGGAGCGCACGTGCGAATCGCCGGTCCCTGGCCGACGTCGTGCGGTACCTCCCGTGATGAAGGGTGGCCTCGATCTCGGCGGCACGAAGATCCAGGCGGTGATCACCGACGGCTCGGAGCGGGTGCTCGGCCGGGCACGTTTCGACACGCCGCGGGACGGCGGGGCAGAGGCCGTCGTGTTCGAGCTCGCCGGAGCGCTGCGAACGGCCCTGGACGATGCGGGAGTCGAGCTGCTGGGCATCTCGGGCGTCGGCGTCGGGGCGCCCGGAAGCATCGACACCGAGGCCGGCGTCGTCGGGCAGGTTCCGAACATCGACGGCTGGGATGCTCCCTTCCCGCTCGGCCCGGCCCTCGCCGCGGAGCTCGGGCGGCCGGTTGCGATCGGCAACGACGTCAGCGTCGCGGTCGAAGCGGAACGGCGCTTCGGTGCCGGGCGCGGCTACGACTCGTTCCTCGGGGTCTTCTGGGGCACGGGTGTCGGCGGCGGCATCGTCGTCGACGGGAGGATCCTCACCGGGCGCGGCTCGGCGGGGGAGATCGGCCACGTCTGCTCGAAGCCCGGGGGCCGGCGCTGCAACTGCGGCCTCGACGGCTGTGTCGAGGCGTACGCGGGCCGCGGCTCGCTCGAGGAGCGGGCCCGGGAGCTCGCCAGGGAGCGCAAGACCGTGCTGTTCGAGCTCATGGAGAAGCGCGGCCGCGACCGCCTCACGAGCGGAGTCTGGCTGCGGGCGCTGCAGGCTCGGGACAAGGTCGCGATGGAGCTGCTCGAGCGCGCCGTGCAGGCGCTCGGCGTCGGCATCGGGGTCGCCGTGACGTTGCTCGACGTCGAGGCCGTCGTCCTCGGGGGTGGGCTGGGCGAGCGCCTCGGCGACGAGTGGCTCGCGAAGGTCGAGGCGGCGGCGAAGCAGCATACGTTCTTCCGCGACGCTCCCGTCTACCGGCTCGCCGAGCTCGGGGACGCGGGAGGCGCGATCGGCGCCAGCCTGATCGCCCCATGAGGACGGCGATCGTGACAGGCGCCGCGCGCGGCCTCGGCGCAGCGATCGCACGACGCCTGCACGCAGACGGCTGGGCCGTCGTGCTCGGCGACCTCGATCTCGCCGCCGTGGAGCGGATCGCGCTCGAGCTGGGACCGGTCAGCGTCGGCGTGGGGCTCGACGTGCGCGCGGAGGACGACTGGGATCGTGCGCTCACGGCCGCCGCGACCCTCGGCGAGCTGCACGCGCTCGTCAACTGCGCTGCGCGCACGGACGTCCGGGATCTGTTCGAGATCTCGAAGGCCGAGTGGGACGACGTGCTCGCCACCAATCTCCGCGGCGCGTTCCTCGGGATCCGGGCAGTCGGCCCGCAGCTGCGGGAAGCGGGCACGCGGGGAAGGATCGTGAACATCTCCTCGGACTCGGCGCTCAGGGGCAGGGGCGTGACCGGTGCGCACTACGCGGTCTCGAAGGCGGGCCTTCTGGCTCTCACCCGGCGTGCCGCGGCGGCGCTCGCGGCCGACGGGATCACGGTGAACGCCGTCGCGCCGGGCACGATCGACGGCGAGACGGTGCGCGAGCTCGCAAGCGACCGGATCGACGAGCTCGCGCGCGACTCCCCGCTCGGCCGGCTCGGCCGGCCGCACGAGATCGCCGCCCTCGTCGCCTGGTTGCTCTCGGACGAGGCTGCGTACGTCACGGGCGCGACGCTGCTCGCGGACGGCGGCGCCGCTCTCTGAGCTCGATCGGCGACGCCGCCACGAGCGCGGGTCGACGCTACGACCGGGCGCTCAGTCGGGTAGGGCGCTGCGCAGGAAGCCGAGCAGGTTCCTGCTCGTGACCGCGGCGACCGTGGCCTCGTCCCAGCCACGCGTCTGCAGCGCGGCCACGAGCGACGGGTAGTCCTCGGGCCCCTTCAGGCCTTCGATGCCGGCGCCTGGCCGCAGGCCGCTCGGCGCCAACCCGTCTGCCGGCTCCGGCATCGGCGGCAGCACCTCTGCGAGACGTGTGGTGAAGTCGCCGCCGAAGCAGACACGGTCGCTGCCGCAGATCTCGACGGCGTGCTCGAGATGGGCAATGACGCGGTCGATCGTCCGCTCCTCGTGGCCGATCGCGAGCGGGTGCAGCATCAGCCCGAAGAGCCCGCCCCGGGCGGTGAGCTCGCGCAGCTGCGCGTCGTCGAGGTTGCGCGGGTGGTCGTTGACGGCGCGGCAGGCGGCGTGGGAGCAGATCACCGGGGCGTCGCCGACACGGTCGAGGATCTCGGCGAACGCGGTCGGGGAGGCGTGCGCCAGGTCGACGACGACGCCCAGCTCGACCAGGCGGTCGACGAGCACGCGTCCCAGCCGTGAAAGCCCTCCGCTCTCGGCGGCGCCGTCCGAATAGGGGTTGCGCCGGTTCCACGTCAGGCCGGCCATCCGCACGCCGAGCTCCCAGAACGTCTCCGCCGGCCACACCTCGTAGCCGAACTGCTCCACGCCCTCGAGCGAGAGCATGAGGCCGATCCGCTCGCCACGCTCGACCGGCTCGAGGTCGGCCCGGGTGCGTACCTGCGTGACCCGCTCGGCGTTCTCGCGTGCGGCTCGAATGAGCAGCGTCGCCTGGCCGACGGCCTCGCGCAGCGCGCCCTCCGGCTGCCGCGCGAGCTCGACGAAGACGGGGCACACCTGAAGGCCCACGCCGCCGGCCTCGAGCAGCGGCAGCCACGTGCGTGCGAACGAGCCTGTCTCGCCGAAGCGCAGTTCCCGGTGGGCGAGCTCGAGCAGCAGGTCGAGGTGCGCGTCGGCGATCACGCGGCGAGTGTACGCCGCTCCCCGCTCACCGGACGTTGACATGCGCACGTGCTCGGTGATTTAGTTTGCTCGCCTTCCATACAAACCCGACGCCGGGTTTGTCCTGTCGCCGATGACACGAGACCACACCAGGTTCCACGCGTGAGCTTCGACCGTGCCCGCTCGGCCTCGGCGCGCGCCGACCAGACAACCGTCCGCCGGGCCAACCTCGGCGTGGTGCTCCAGCACGTCGCACGTTCCGGCGCTCGCTCGCGGGCACGGATCGCGGCGGAGACCGGGCTCACCCGCGGCACCGTGTCGAGCCTCGTCAGCGAGCTGATCGACCTCGACCTTCTGCGCGGGACCGGCGAGGACGAGCGTCCCGGCGGCGTCGGCAGGCCGGCGCAGACGCTCGAGCTGCACGACCGCATCGTCGCGGTCGGGCTCGAGGTCAACGTGGACTATCTCGCCGTGTGCGTCGAGGATCTGACGGGGACCGTGCGCTGGGAGCGGCGCGTCTACGCCGACAACCGTGGCTCGGCGCCCGAGCCCGTGCTCGACCGCCTGGCGCGCGCAGCGACCGCGGCGCTCGTGGCGGCGCGCGCAGCCGGGCAGCGGCCGGCAGGGGTGTCGGTTGCCGTACCCGGCCTCGTCGAGGTCGTGTCGCGGACGATCGTGTTCGCCCCCAACCTCGGCTGGGCCGACGTGCCGATCGGAGACGAGCTCGCCCGGCGCCTGGGGCTTGCCGTGGAGGTCGAGAACGAGGCCAACCTCGCGGCACTGGCGGAGCACTGGAGCGGCGCCGCGCGCGAGCTCGACGACTTCCTGTGTGTGTTCGGCGAGGTCGGAGTGGGCGGCGGGATCGTCGTCGCGGGAAAGCTCCACCGCGGCGCCCACGGCTTCGGAGGCGAATTCGGCCACATGGTGGTCGACCGCGACGGGGCGCTCTGCGCGTGCGGCGGCCGTGGGTGTCTGGAGACGGTCGTCGGTCAGGACGCGATCGCGCAGGCAGCCGGCATCGAGCCCGCCTCCGGGCGTACCCGCAGCCTCACGGACGAGATCGTCCGCCGTGCCGAAGCCGGCGACGCACGTGTTCTGGCAGCGCTCGGGGAAGCCGGGCGGTGTCTCGGCAGCGCGCTCGTCTCGGCCGTCAACCTGCTCGATCTCCAGGCGGTCGTGCTCGGCGGCTGCTTCGGCCCACTGGCGCCGTGGCTGTCCGGCGAGGTCGCTCTCGCCCTCCGCGAGCAGCCGATCGCCGCCCGCGCCGCCACGGTGAGCGTGGTTCCGTCGGCCTTCGGGGAAGGCGCCGCCGTGCGCGGTGCAGCAGCTCTCATCCTGCGTCGGGTGCTCGACGCGCCGTGGACGGCGCCGTCGGGTCACGTCCCCTCGGACGTGGCGATCTGATGCCCTCCTCGGATCTCGGGCCGGAGAAGGAGGTGGCTATCGGGCACCGCTAGAGGGACCGCACGGGTGTTTGTACGGCGGCGAGGGAGGGTGTACCGTCCTCGCCGGAGGCACATCGAGAAGGAGGATGGAGTGAAGAAATTCATCATCGCGATCGGGGTCGCCGCGCTCGCCGTCGGGCTGTCGGTTGGTGCCGCGTTCGCGACGACCGGAACATCAGCGGCGGATGCCGACGCCTGTGTCCTGCTCCCGGACAGCAAGTCGTCCGTGCGCTGGGAAACCCAGGACCGGCGCTTCCTCGCCGCGTCCTTCAAGAAGGCCGGTGTCTCGTACTCGATCGTCAACGCCGAAGGTGACGCTCAGCGCCAGCGCTCGCAGGCCGACCAGTGCCTGCTCAACAACGCGAAGGTGATCCTGCTCGTCAACCTCGACTCCGGCTCGGCCCGCTCGATCCAGAACGCGGCTGCAGCCAAGGGCGTCAAGGTCATCGACTACGACCGGCTGACGCTCGGCGGGAAGACCGCCTACTACGTGTCGTTCGACAACCCGAGCGTGGGACGCCTGATGGGCGAGGGCGTCGTCGCTGCGCTCAAGGCGAAGGGCATGCTCGGCGCCGGCAAGAAGCCGGTGATCGCATACCTGAACGGCGGTCCTACGGACAACAACTCGAAGCTGTTCAAGCAGGGCTACGCGGGCGTGATCGACAAGCTCTTCAAGAGCGGCCAGGCGACCAAGGGCCCTGACCAGTCGGTGCCCGGCTGGGACAACCAGAAGGCGCGGACGATCTTCGAGCAGATGCTCGTCCGCACCGGCAACAAGATCGACGCGGTCGCCGCGGCCAACGACGGCCTCGGCAACGCCGTCGTCAGCGCGTTGAAGGCGAAGAAGCTGCAGCCGATCCCGGTGTCCGGTCAGGACGCCACGGCCGGCGGCGTGCAGAACGTCCTCGCGGGCTGGCAGGCGGGAACCGTCTACAAGTCGATCAAGCTCGAGGCCGAGGCAGCCGCCGCGGTCGCGATCAACCTCATCAAGGGCAAGGCCGTGAAGACCAACGGCAAGACGAACGACGGCAAGCGCAACGTGCCGTCGGTGCTGCTCACCCCCGTGTGGATCACGAAGGCGAACTACACGGTGCTCTTCAAGGAGGGCTTCCTCAAGAAGAGCGAGGTCTGCCGCGGCGAGTACGCGAAGTACTGCTGATCGCCAGCGAACAACCGGGACGGGGGCGCCACCGGCGCCCCCGTCCCACGACCACGAGGACGATCGCGTTGACCGAGACCACGACATCCCCGACCGTCAGCCCCCGTCGCCTCGCCGGCGCTCGAGGCCAGAGGCATCTGCAAGAGCTTCGGCTCCGTCGAGGCCCTGATCGACGTCGACTTCGACGTGCGCTACGGCGAGGTCATGGCACTCGTCGGCGACAACGGCGCCGGCAAGTCGACCCTGATCAAGTGCATCGCCGGGATCTACACGATCGACGAGGGCGAGGTCTTCTTCGAGGGGAGCAAGGTGTCGATCCACGGGCCGAAGGACGCAGCCCGCCTCGGCATCGAGATCGTCTACCAGGATCTCGCGCTCTGCGACAACCTGGACGTCGTGCAGAACATGTATCTCGGCCGCGAGGTGCGGGACTTTCTCTTCCGGCTCAAGGAGCCGGTGATGGAGGCACGGACGGCCGAGGTGCTGAAGGGACTCTCCGTGACCACGATCAGCTCGACCCGGCAGCAGGTGGCGAGCCTGTCGGGCGGCCAGCGCCAGTCGGTGGCGATCGGCCGCGCGGTGATGTGGAACTCGCGGGTGGTCATTCTCGACGAGCCCACGGCCGCGCTCGGGGTCGCGCAGACACGCCAGGTGCTCGATCTGGTGCGCAGGCTGGCCGAGCAAGGGCTGGCGGTCGTCATCATCTCGCACAACCTCCACGACATCTTCGAGGTGTCGGACCGCATCACGGTCCTGCGCCTCGGTCGCACCGCTGCGGTGTTCGAGCGCAGCGAGACGACCCAGCAGGAGGTCGTGCACGCGATCACGGCAGGCGTCCCGACGAAGGTGGCCGGCGTCACGTCGACGGACCACGAGGCACGCACGTGAGCTCCGTCGAGACGTCGTCCGATTTTGCGGGCGGGAACAGCCTGGGTGCCGTCATCCGGCGCCGCTGGGAGGCGACGAAGGCCGGAGACGTGGGGACGCTACCCGTCCTGCTCGGCCTGATCGCCATCACCGCCTTCTTCTACAGCCAGAACTCCAACTTCCTCACCGCGGGGAACTTCACCAACCTGATCACCCAGATGGCGGCCGTGACGACGATCGCCATCGGCGTCGTCTTCGTCCTGCTGCTCGGCGACATCGACCTCTCGATCGGGTACGTCTCCGGCGTGGCGGGCGTGGTCGTGGCCAAGCTCCAGGTGCCCGACGGTGACTTCGTCGTGACGGGTGTCGCGGCCATCGTGATCGCGGTCGCCGTCACCGCCCTGATCGGCCTGCTGCAGGGCTCGTTCGTGGCGATCATCGGCGTCCCCTCCTTCGTCGTCACGCTCGCAGGCCTCCTCTTCTGGCAGGGAGTGATCCTGCAGGCGATCGGCGACGAAGGCGTGATCATCATCGAGGACAACACGATCAACAACGTCGTCAACTACTTCTTCTCGGACGCCGTCGGGTACCTGGTCGCGGCCGGCGCCAGTGCCCTGTTCATCCTCTCGAACCTGGCATCCGTCGTCAGCAGGCGCCGTCACGGCATCCACACCGACAACCTCGTCGTCGTGGCGACGAAGCTCGTCGGGTTCGTGGCGATCGCCTTCGGGGCTGTGTACTGGGCGAACCAGGAGCGCGGCTTCCCCTTCGCGGGCCTGCTCGTGATGCTCCTCCTCGTCCTGTGGACGTGGGTGGCGGAGCGGACGACGTTCGGCCGCCACGTGTACGCGGTCGGCGGGAACGCGGAAGCGGCGCGCCGGGCCGGCATCAGCGTGCGCAACATCCGCCTCAAGGTCTTCATGATCTCGGGCGCCATGGCCGGCCTTGGCGGCGTCATCTTCGCCTCGCGCCTCAACTCCGTCGACCTCAACGCCGGCGGCGGCACGATCCTGCTCGACGCGATCGCGGCGGCGGTGATCGGCGGCACGAGCCTCTTCGGCGGGCGAGGCCGCGTGATGAGCGCGCTCTACGGCGCCCTCATCATCTCCATGGTCGCGAACGGCATCGACCTGCTCGGGTACAGCTCGGCGATCAAGTTCATGGTCACGGGAGCGATCCTGCTCGCGGCGGTCACGCTCGACACGATCTCGCGCCGCAGGCTCGAGCGGTCGGGACGCTAGGGAGCGCTGTCGTGAGGACGTCGTTGGGTATCTGGGCGCTCGGCCCCATGATCACGCGGTTCGTGCCGTCGGGGTACCAGCCCGAGCACGCGATCGAGTCGACGGCGCAGAAGGTGCGCCGCGCGGTCGAGGGGCTCGGCGACCTGATGGACGACTACGAGTTCCACTACCCCGGCGAGCTCAACCCGGACAACCTGGACGAGGTGCGCGAGGCGCTCGACGGCCACGGCATCTACACCGTCTGCACTGGGCTGCATCTCGACCCGCGCTTCGGCCGCGGCGGCCTCGTCTCGCCGGTCAGCGGCGACCCGGGAGGAGGCGCTCCGCCTCACGCTCGAGACGGCGGAGTTCGCCGGCGAGGTGGGGGCGCAGATGGTGTGCTGGCCCGGGATCGAGGGGTACAACTACCCGTTCCAGACGCCCTACGCCGATTCGTGGAAGTGGCTGATCGACGCGATGGGTCAGGCGGCCGAGGTGTGCGCGAAGCACGGCGTGCACCTCTTCCTCGAGCACAAGAACTCCGAGCCGGCGATGAAGATCCTGATGCGCAACATCGGCATGACGCTCCACGTGATCCACTCGTTGCGTGCCCAGGGGATCACGAACGTCAAGGTGAACATGGACTGGCAGCACCTGATCATGAACGGCGAGAGCCTGGGCGAGTACGCGGCCATGCTCGCCGCCGAAGGGCTGCTCGGCCACCAGCACGCGAACTCGGGCTGGGGCACGTTCGACGACGACAACATGGTCGGTGCGACCGCGTTCATGGAGACCCTGGAGCTGGCGGTGGAGCTGCGCCGCGCGAACTACGGTGCCGGCGGCGAGCGGCTCGGCTTCGACCTCTATCCCTACACCGAGGACGCGGTCGCAGCCGTCGAGCGCTCCGTCCTGCAATGGCGCTTCATCGACGCCGTCGCCGCCCGGATCGACGACGCCGCCCTGAGCGAGGCACAGAGCCGCAAGGACGCCGTCCGCGCCTACGAGATCGTGTACGCGGCCCTCGGAGCGTGAGGGGCGCATTCCCCTCGGGGACGACCTCGACGTGCCGCAGTCGGGAGCGGGGGAGACGCCGATCGAGGGACACGACAGGAGCCGCGTCAGCATGAGCCGCCTGAGGGTCGTCCAGGTCGGCGTGGGACTGTGGGGTCGCAGCTGGGCCGAGCTGATCGCCGGCGCCGCCGGCTACCGTCTCGTCGGAGTCGTCGACGCGGGCGCTCCCGGCCGGGCGTGGGCAGAGCAGGCGCTCGGGGTCCGGGTCTTCCGCGACCTCGGCCGTGCCCTGCGCGACACGGCCGCGGACGTCGTCGTGCTCGTGTCCCCTCCCGCGACCCACAGGCCCCTCGCCGAGCTCGCGCTCGGCGAGGGCTGCCACGTGATCGTGGAGAAGCCTCTCGCGCCGACGCTCGCGGACGCGATCGCGATCGCGACCGCAGCCGCCGGCGCGGGTCGCCACGCGATGGTCGCCCAGAACTACCGCTTCCGGCGTCAGTCGCGCGCCTTGCGCGAGCTCGTCCGCGGTCGTGCGCTCGGCCCTCTGCTCGGGATCCGTGTCTCCTGCAGGCGCGACCTGCGTGACGCCTGGATCTCGAGCCGGGACTGGCGCGGGCGGATGTCCCACCCGTACCTGCTCGACATGGCGATCCATCACGTCGACATGCTCCGCATGATCACGGGGGCCGAGGTGGCGGAGGTCGACGCACGCAGCTGGGCCGCCCCCGACGGCCCCTTCAGGCATGACCCCACCGTGCAGGCCCTGCTCGCCCTCGAAGACGGTACGGCCGTCTCGTACGAAGGCACGTGGGCGGAGCCACTCTCGCAGACGTCGTGGAACGGGGACTGGGAGCTCCTCGGCTCCGACGGGCGCGCTACGTGGTCGGGCGGCGTCGGCGACGCGTTGCGCGGGACGGTGCGGTTCGGCCGCCATCGCGAGCCCAGCCGGCCCCTGGCGCTGCCGGTGCTGCCGGCGCTCGATCGGCTCGGAGTGCTCGCCGAGCTGCGGCGGGCGCTCGCGGCGGGCGAGCAGCCGGAGTGCTCGGCCGCAGACAACCTGCGCAGCCTCGCCGTCGTCTTCGCGCTCGCACGCTCGACCGAGCTCCTCCGGCCCGTCCGGGTCGGGGAGGTGACCGGTTGAGACGGCTAGCCGCCTGCCAGCGCCTCCGCCAGCCTCGCCCGCGCGCCCTCGGTCACGGGCTCGCCGTGGGAGACGAGCACCCGCTCGACGGGCAGCTCGAGCAGAGGCTCGAGCGCCCGGCGCAGCCGTGCATGGTCGATCCCGGTCGGGAGCCACGACGCCGGGCACAGGCGCAAGCCGCCGCCGCCGTCCCCGAGAATGACGTCGCCCGGGACGAGGGACCGGTGCTCCGGGATCCAGAACACGACCTCGGTCGCGCGGCCGCTCGGCAATGCCTCGACGCCTCCGGGCAGCGGCTCGCCCGGCCGGTAGACGTCCGTGACGGCGTCGGTGCGACGCTGGATCGGTGCGCGGGCACGGCGCGCCGCATGCAGCCGCCCGTCGTAGCGGTGGACGATCTCCGAGGCACTCCGCGCATGCCAGAAGACGGTGATGAGGACGTGCACGGGAACGTCTGCGTGTCTCACGTCGCGGTCGAGCGCCTCCCAGAACCGCGCCGACTCGGACTGCTCGGACGGTACGAGCGGGTCGATCAGGACGACCGCGTCGGGTGCCTCGTAGTAGACGCAGCCGACCTCGTCACGCCATTCCTCGTAGTAGGCCGTCCAGCGCCAGAGACCCTCCGCGAAGCGAACGACCTGCATGCGTGCTGAGCCTACCGCAGTGATCGTCGGGCTCGACGTCGGCACGACCGGCGTCAAGGCGATCGCGGTCGCGCCGGACGGCCGGGTGGTCGGCGTGGCCGAGCGCGGCTACGGGCTCTCGACGCCGCGGGCCGGCTGGTCGGAGCAGGATCCGGAAGACTGGTGGCGCGCGGCCGAAGCTGCGCTGGCCGCCCTCGGACCGCTCCAGATCGCCGGCATCGGTCTCTCCGGGCAGATGCACGGCCTGGTCGTGCTCGATGACCACGACCGCGTGCTGCGGCCGGCGATCCTCTGGAACGACCAGCGCACCGGCGCCGAGTGCGCTGAGATCGAGGAGCGCATCGGGCTGGAGCGGCTGATCGCGCTGACGGGCAACCGGGCGCTGACGGGCTTCACGGCGCCGAAGCTCCTGTGGCTGCGCCGGCACGAGCCCGACGTCTACCGCCGTGTCCGGCGCGTGCTCCTGCCGAAGGACTACGTGCGCCTGCGGCTCACCGGCGAGTGGGCGATGGATCTCGCCGACGCGTCCGGGACGCTCCTGCTCGACGTCGCGGGACGGCGCTGGTCGGACGACGTCCTCGACGCGCTCGAGGTGCCGCGCGCCTGGCTGCCGCCGCTCCTCGAGTCGCCGGAGGTCTCCGGCCGCACGGCGGCCGGGATCCCGGTGGCCGCCGGAGCGGGCGACTGCGCTGCCGCCGCCCTCGGCGTCGGCATCGACCGCCCGGGCCCGCTCTCGATCGTGCTCGGCACCTCGGGCGTCGTGTTCGCCGCGCTGCCGTCGTTCGCCGCCGAGCCGCAGGCGCGGGTGCACGTGTTCTGTCATGCGGTGCCCGGTCAGTGGCACGCGATGGGCGTGATGCTGTCGGCCGCCGGCTCGCTGCAGTGGTTCCGCGACGTGGCTGCGCCGGAAGCGGCGTTCGGAGCGCTTGTCGGCGAGGCGGAGGGCTGGAGCCCCGGCGCGGACGGACTGCTCTTCCTGCCCTACCTCTCCGGCGAGCGCACGCCGCACGCCGATCCCGATGCCCGCGGCGCGTTCGTGGGGCTCGAGCTTCGCCACGACCGGGGGGCGCTCGTCCGCGCCGTGCTCGAAGGCGTTGCGTTCGGGCTGCGAGACTCGCTCGAGCTGGTGCGGGGTCTCGGCGTCGCCGGGCCCACGGCGAGGATCTCCGGCGGGGGCGCGCGCTCCGAGCTCTGGCGCCGCATCGTCGCCTCGGTGCTCGACGTGCCCGTGGAGACGACGGCGGCGGAGGAGGGGTCGGCCTACGGCGCGGCTCTGCTCGGTGGCGTCGCGGGCGGCGTCTTCGCCGACGTCCCGGACGCGGTCTCCCGCTGTGTCCGGGTGCGTGAGGTGGTCGACCCCGATCCGGGCTGGGCGGCGGCCTACGATGAGCTCTACCCGCGCTACCGCGCGCTCTACCCCGCACTCAGGGAGGCCGACATCGTGACGCTGGCGTCCGAGGCCGGACGGCGCGGATTCCCGGGCGAGGCCTCGACGGTGAACCGAACCGCGCGACGAAAGGACGACGACGTGCCAGTGAAATGGGGGATCATCTCGACGGCCGACATCAACCGCCGCCTCATCCCGGGTGCCCGTGCGTCCGACGACGTGGAGCTGCTGGCGGTCGCGAGCCGTGACCTCGGGAAGGCCGAGGCGTTCGCGGGGACGTGGGGCATCGAGCGCGCATACGGATCGTACGAGGAGCTGCTGGCCGACGCGGACATCGAGGCCGTCTACATCCCACTGCCCAACACCATGCACTGCGAGTGGTCGATGCGGGCGCTCGAGGCCGGCAAGCACGTCCTCTGCGAGAAGCCGCTGAGTCGTCATCCCGAAGACGTCCAGGCCGCATTCGACGTTTCCGAGCGGACGGGGCGACTCCTCAGCGAGGCCTTCATGTATCGCCACCACCCTCAGACGGAGCGCCTCGAGGAGCTGGTCGACAGCGGCGCCATCGGCGAGCTGCCGCGTCATCCGCTCCACGTTCAGCTACTCGCTCCACGACGCCGGCAACATCCGCCTGCGTACGGACGTCGAAGGCGGCGCCCTGATGGACGTCGGCTGCTACTGCGTGAGCGGCTCACGACTCCTCGGGGGCGAGCCCGAGGTCGTGCTCGGGCAGCAGTTCACCGGCCCGACCGGCACCGACTGGGTGTTCAGCGGGCTGATGCGGTTTCCCGGCGACGTGCTCGCGACGTTCGACTGCGGCACCACGCTGCCGGAGCGAGACGAGCTGGAGGCGATCGGGACGGAGGGATCGCTCTTCCTCGACGACCCGTGGCACTGCGCCGACCCGGTCCTCGAGCTTCGGCGCAGCGGCGGCACCGAGCGCATCGAGGTCGAGCGCGCCGACTCGTACCGGCTCGAGCTCGAGGATCTCGGCGCCGCGGTGCGCGGCGGCACGGCGCCGCTGCTCGGCCGGGCGGACGCCGTCGGCCAGGCCCGAGCGCTCGAGGCGCTGTATCGCTCCGCCGCCGAGGGCCGGCTGGTCGAACCGGGCTGAACCCGAAATCCGATCGAGGGCGTGGCGCGAAGAAGAGCATGTACGCCATCCACGACCTCAGGGAGTCAGCTTGAGAGCTATCGCACTCGTACTCGCCGCCGCAGGCGCGGCGCTCCTGCTCGCACTGCCCGCGAGCGCGGCCACGCCCGTCTACAAAGGGACGGTCGGGCCCGGCTTCACGATCTCGATGGCGAAGAAGCCGTCGAAGGCCGGCAAGATCACGCTCACGATCTCCGACAAGGCGAGCAGCCACAACTTCCACCTGCGCGGCCCCGGCGGCAAGGACGTGCAAGCGTTCGACGTCAAGGCGAAGCAGACGGTGAAAGCCGTGGCGACGTCGGTGGGCTCCACCGGCACGAAGTCGTTCACGTTCACGCTCAAGAAGGGCACCTACACCTTCGTCTGCGACCCCCATTCGAGCCAGATGAAGGGCTCCTTCGTCGTCAAGTGAGAATCGGTGCTCCGGGGCGAGGCGTCAGGTCTCGGCCCGGAGCACGCCCATCCCGTAGAGGCGCCCTCGCCCTCGTGTGCCGTGGCTCCGTCCCTACGAGAGCAGGATCGGCGCGATGGCACCGTCCGCGATCCGCCACGCGGCGAGCTCGTCGGTGCGCACCGTGTAGATCAGGTACGGCTGTCCCGCCCAGAGCCCGATGTTCTCGACATCGGTGCGCGAGGGGCGGGGCGGCGACGAGACGTGGGAGTGGAAGACCGCTTGCACGAGCTCGCGGTCGTTGAGGTCCGCCCACACCACGGGGTCGAGCTCGAGCTGGAAGTGGTACGGCGACGGGGACGCATTCGTCCCCTGCACGTACTCGACCGCCACGTCGCCGTCGAAGAGCACGAGGCCGCACGCCTCGTTGGGAAGCTCCGACCGGGAATGCTCCGCGAGGGCGCGCCGAACGGCGTCGGGGACTACCACCAGATGGTGCGTTCCATGGACTCGCCGAGAGCCTCGTCCGAGGCCTCCCAGAAGTCCGCGGAGATGTACTTCCAGCCCGCGTCGGCCAGGATCGTGACGATCACTCCCTCGTCCATCTCCTCCGCGATGCGGCGGGCCACGTGGACTGCGGCGCCGCACGACACGCCGGCGAAGATGCCCTCGAGCTCGAGCAGCGCCCGCACCGCCCGCACCGACTCCTCGTTGGAGACGAGCAGCTTGCGATCGAGCTTGGAGACGTCGAGGATCGGCGGCACGTAGCCGTCGTCCAGCGAGCGCAGGCCCATCACGGGATCTCCCGGGAGCGGCTCGGCGGCCGCGACCACGAGATCGGGGAACGACTCGCGCAGCCGGTCGCCCGTGCCCATCAGCGTGCCGCCGGTGCCGAGCCCGGCGACGAGCACGTCGACCCGGTCGAGCGCGTCGGCGATCTCCGCCCCCGTGCCGTCGTAGTGGGCGCGCGGGTTGAACGGGTTCGCGTACTGGAACGGCATGAAGTAGCGCGGGTCGCGCTCGGCCATCGTCAGGGCGAGCCGCACCGCTCCGTTCGAGCCCTCCTCGCCCGGCGACATCACGATCTCCGCCCCGTACAGGCGCAGCATCCGCTTGCGCTCCTCCGTCGCGTTCTCCGGCATCACGCACGTCAGCGGATAGCCCTTCAGCTTCGCCACCATCGCGAGCGAATGGCCGGTGTTGCCCGACGTCGGCTCCAGCAGGTGCCTGCCCGGCTGCAGCTCGCCCGATGCCTCCGCAGCCTCGATCATCGACTTCGCGACGCGGTCCTTGATGGAACCGGTCGGGTTCTGGCCCTCGAGCTTCGCGTAGATCTTCACCGACGGCTTCGGAGAGATCCGCGACAACTCGACGAGCGGCGTGGAGCCGATCAGGTCGAGGAGCGACGCCGCCACGACCGGCCGGGACCGCGGCGGTGTCGACCCGCCTGCCATCGCCGGCAGCAAGATCACCGTCTGGCCCGAGTCCACGCTCGTGTCGAGCCCGTCGAGCGTGCGCACGTCCTCGCCGCCGAGGTACACGTTCACGAACGGCGCAATCCCGCCTTCGGCGAAGATCTGGGCGCCGAGCGCCGGATACTGCGCCACGAGATCGTCGAGCACCGCGCGCACGGTGTCTCCGGTCGCCTCGATCTGGCGCGCGCCGCCCACCTCGGCGCGGAGCGTGGGGGGGATGCGAACCTGGGTCACGCGTGCACTCCCTGGCCCGCGCAGAACTCCACGTAGTCGATGTACTCCGTGATCGTGGGGTGCTCGCCGCAGACGGGGCACGACGGATCCTGCTTCACCGCCACCTCGTCGAAGGTCGTGTGGAGAGCGTCGAACAGCAGCAGGCGCCCCGTCAGCGTCTCGCCGGCGCCGAGGATCAGTTTCAGCGCCTCGCTCGCCTGCAACGACCCGACGATGCCGGGAAGGACGCCGAGCACGCCTCCCTCGGCGCAGCTCGGAGCGAGCTCGGGCGGCGGCGGGGACGGGTAGAGGCAGCGATAGCACGGGCCCGCATGGGGGTTCAGGACCGTCACCTGCCCCTCGAAGCGGTAGATCGAGCCGTGCACGACCGGGATGTGGTGCCAGACCGACGCGTCGTTCACGAGGTACCGCGTCGGGAAGTTGTCGGCGCCGTCGACGATCACGTCCCAGCCGTCGGCCAGGATCCGGTCGACGTTCTCGGACGTCAACCGCTCCTCGTACGGGACCACGGTCACGTCCGGGTTCAGCGCCTCGATCGCCTGCTTGGCCGACAGCACCTTCGGCTGGCCCAGCGTGTTCGTCGAATGAACGATCTGACGCTGCAGGTTCGAGTCGTCGACGACGTCGGCGTCGACGATCCCGAGCGTGCCGACACCGGCGGCAGCGAGGTACAGCGACGCAGGGGAGCCGAGCCCGCCGGCGCCGATCAGGAGCACCCGCGCGTCGAGCAGCCTCCGCTGGCCTTCCTCGCCCACCTCGGGGATGAGGATGTGGCGTGAGTAGCGGGCGCGCTGCTCGGGCGAGAGGGCCCGAGGAAGCTCGAAGTCGTAGCCGTTGCGCTTCCAGTCGGCAAACCCGCCGGCCATCGACGTGACGTGCTCGTAGCCGAGCTCGGTCAGCGACTTCGCCGCGAACGCCGAGCGGGAACCGCCTGCGCAATAGAGCACGATCTCACGGCTCTTGTCCGGGACGATCCCCTCCACACGGGACTCGAGGTTGCCCCGGGCGACGTGGACCGCGCCGGGGATGTGGCCCTCGTGCCACTCGTCCGCCTCGCGGACGTCGAGGAAGAGGGGGCCGCTGCCCTCGCCGAGCAGCGCATGCGCAGCCGGCGTCGGGATCTCCTCGATCTCGGACTTCACCTGTGCGAGCAGCTCTCTGTAGGTGGCCATTACTTTCAAGAGTATAGCGTCGGTGTGTCTGGCCCGGAAGGGCCGTCACTCTCTGCTGTAACGACGGCGGCGCCCAGGTGTTCCCGGCTACCGTCTTCGAGATGCGAGCTCTGAGCCCACGCGCCCGCGTGCTCCTCTCGGTCTCCGCGATCGCAGCGCTGGCGGCCGGTCTCGTCGTCGCCCTCACCGCCGCCTCGAGTGACCGGCCCGCCACCGCCACCGTGGCAGGGCCGAAGGTGCGTGGCGGAACGCCTCCGCTTTCGATCGACCTCGGGGTACGCACCGACGCGGAGGCGAACGACATGCGCCGGGCGCTCGCCCTCTACGACAAGAACGAGCTCGGCGCGGCCGGCGACCTGTTCGCCCGCCACAGGTCGCTCGAGGCCCGGGTCGGGCAGGCCTTCGCGCGCTGGCCGGACGCGACGGTAGCGCGGCTGACGCAGCTGGCCGGGCTGCATGCGCAGAGCGCGCTCATCCAGCTCAACCTCGGGATCGCGCTCTTCTGGGCCGGAGAGGCCGGATCGGAGGCCGCCTGGCGGTCGGCCGCCGAGCTCGAGCCGGACACCGCCTACGCGGTCACGGCCGGCAACCTCCTGTACCCGGACTTCGCCCGCAACCTTCCGGTCTTCGTGCCGGCGGTCGCCGCCCCGGCCGACGTCCGCTCGCTCTCCCCGCCCGCCCAGCTGCGCACGCTCGAGCAGCGCGCCCGCGGCGGAGACAGGGAGGGAACGCTGCTCTACGGCGTCGCGTTGCAGCGGCTCGGCCGGCAGCGCTCCGCAGAGCGGGTCTTCGCCGCCCTCGCGCGCCGCAGGCCCGGCGACGCCGAGGCGCAGGTCGCGGCCGCGGTCGCCCGCTTCGACAAGGCGTCGCCGGCGAAGGCGTTCTCACGGCTCGGCCCGCTCTCGCAGCACTTCCCGCAGGCGGCGACCGTCCGCTTCCATCTCGGCCTCTTGCTGCTCTGGTCGGCCGAGGTGAAGGAAGCCCGCCGCCAGCTCCAGCTCGCACGCGCCGCCGAGCCTGGCTCGCCGCTTGCGCGTGAGGCGAAGCGCTACCTCGACGAGCTCGCGGCCGCCGGTATCTGAACTGTTTTTGACGCCGAGGGTGTGCGGAAGCTACCGTGCCGTCTCACGCGACGGAAAGGGGGATGGCCCTGAGCGCAGCGGATCCCGGGAGTACGGCGCGAACCCCGGTCGAGGGAGTGCTCGACACGGACGAGGCGCGGACGCTGATCGACGCAGGCCGGCTCGCCGGCAGGCTCGACGCGGACGAGATCGCACTCGCGCTCGACGAGCTCGATCTCGATGCGGGCCAACTCGACGAGTTCTACCTCGCCCTCGACGAGGCGCAGATCGAGGTGGTCGGCGGCGACCGCGACGTTCCCGACGCGGCCGAGAAGGAATGGGAGGCCGAGGCCGAGATCTCGACCGACACGCTGCAGCTCTTCCTCAAGGACATCGGCAAGGTGCCGCTGCTCACCGCCGCCCAGGAGGTGGAGCTGGCGAAACGAATCGAGGCCGGCGACCACGCCGCCAAGCAGTCGATGGTGGAAGCAAACCTTCGCCTCGTCGTCTCCATCGCCAAGCGCTACCGGAACCAGGGGCTGCCGTTCCTCGACCTGATCCAGGAAGGCACGATCGGCCTCGTGCGCGCGGCCGAGAAGTTCGACTACCGCAAGGGCTTCAAGTTCTCGACCTACGCCACCTGGTGGATCCGCCAGGCCGTCGCCCGCGCCATCGCCGACAAGGGACGCACCATCCGGATGCCCGTCCACGTCGTCGAGAAGCTCAACAAGATCCACCGCTCCGAGCGCAAGCTGCGCGCCGAGCTCGCCCGCGAGCCCGTCGCCGCCGAGATCGCCCGCGACCTCGACCTCTCGCTCGAGGAGGTGGAGCAGATCCGCCGCTCAGCCCAGACGCCCGTCTCGCTCGAGAAGCCTGTCGGTGACGACGACGAGTCGGAGTTCGGCCACTTCCTCACCGACGAGAACGCCCCGTTGCCCGACGAGGCGGCCGAGGTTGCATTGCGGCGCGATGCCCTGCGCGCGATCCTCGGATCCCTCTCACCGCGCGAGCGGGCGGTGCTCGAGCTCCGCTACGGCCTCGACGGCCAGCAGCCCCGCACCCTCGACGAGGTCGGCCGCGCCTTCAACGTCACGCGCGAGCGCATCCGCCAGATCGAGCACCAGAGCCTCAAGAAGCTCCGCGTGCTGGCCGAGGCATCGAACGTCCGCGACGTCGCCTGACGCCTCCGACCGCGCCGGCCGGAGGCGTCAGGAGCGTCAGGCTGGCGGGACTTTGTGGTGAATCACCACAAAGTACGCTCGCGCGTCTGCGCACACCGGCGTGTCGAAGGCGTCAGGGAGCGCCCCGGCGCCGACCGACCGGCCGTATGCGGTGTGACCTGGGCGGCGTCAAGGAGCGCCGCGCCCGGCCGGCGTCTCAGGCTGCGGACGTGTTCGCCCTCGGTGTGAAGGCGAGCTCCGCCGAGTCGCAGACGTGCTCGTACCCGATCTCGCGGTAGATCTTGTTGGCGGTCGGGTTGGCGAGGTTCGTGTAGAGGAAGCAGAAGCGCCGGCCCGACTCGAGCAGCCGGGCGGACAGCCCGGCCGTGAGCGCGCTCGCATAGCCCCTGCGCCGGCGGGCGGGCGGCGTGTACACAGGCCCGACACGGATCCCGTTGGGCGTCTCGCCGCCGAAGCCGGCGAGGGAGACCACCTCGCCCTCGTCCTCCCACAGCACGATCCCCGAGCTCGCGCCGTCACCGAGGCGCACGTCGATCGTCCGTTCCCGGCGGGCGTCGGCCTCCTCGTCTCTCGGGCCTCCCCCCGGCAGCGCCTCCTCCATGAAGGCGCGATACCAGTTCGAGATCGTGAGCCTGTCCTCCTCGCCGGCGGGACGCATCGCCCCGGGGACGCCCTCGATCGGCACGACCCGCTCCAGGGCGTAGATGCCCTGTGCGACGCTGACCTCGAAGCCCACCCCTCTGCGTCTGCACCAGGCCGTTGCGAACATGTCCGCCTCGGGCAGCGCTGCCGTGACCCCGGGCAGATCGTCGTCGATCTGCGCCGCCAGCGCCGCCAGCGCCCCGTCGCCCAGAGGCCGGGGGAGGATGAGGTTGTACGGCGGCGTCCACAGCGCCGCACCGACGACCGCCCCATCCACCTCGACGAGCCAGCACCGCCGGATCGGAAAGACCTCCGGGTGCGCGATCACCGTGGCGAGGGTCCCGAGCGCGAGGTTGTGGCGGGCCTCGTCTGCGAGCAGCACCGGGCCGGCCCGCTCCAGGAACTCCTCGGGCGATCCTGCCTCGACGACACGCATGCGGCAATCGTACGCCGGGCGGCCCTTGCGAGCACCGCGTCGCATCTGCTAATGCTTAGGCAATGCCTAGGCGAAATCTGACGGCGGCGGAGGCCGCCCGTGCGCTCGGGATCAGCATGGACACGCTGCGCCGCTGGGACCGCGCGGGGAAGCTTCGCGTCGAGAGGGACGCGGCGAACAGGCGCGTCGTCGCCGTGTCGGAGGTGGAGCGGCTGCGGGGCGGCACCGGCTCGGAGCACCTGTCCGCGCGCAACCACTTCCGGGGCGTGATCCGCTCCGTCGAGGTCGACGGGCTGCTCGCCCGCATCGAGATCGACGTGACCGAGCCGGTACGGGTGATCGCGATCGTGACCCGCGAGTCCGTCGAGGAGCTCGGGCTCAAAGCCGGGATGAGCGCGGCGGGTGTCGTGAAGTCGACCTCGGTCATGGTCGAGTTGTGAGCCGCGTGACGGTCGCCGTCGCGCTCGGCGGGCTGGTGGCTGCGTGCGCGGTTGGGGCTTTCTCGCTGCGAGCGACTGCAGCGCCCACGGAGGATCCGCCGGTCGTCCTCGCCGCCGCGTCGCTGACCGAGGTGCTCCCGCTGATCGAGCCGGCGTATCGCTACTCGTTCGGCAGCTCGAGCCAGCTCGCCCAGCAGATCCGCCAGGGCGCTCCCGCCGACCTCTTCCTCTCCGCGAGCCCCGTCTACACGCAGGAGCTGTACGCTGACGGCCTCGTCCGCAAGCCCGTCGCGTTCGCCACGAACCGGCTGGTGCTGATCGTGCCTCCGCGGAACCCCGGCGGCATCCGGTCGGTGAGCGATCTCGATCGCCGTCGTGACGTCAAGCTCGTGGTCGCAGGCGCGAAGGTGCCCATCGGCCTGTACACGCGTGAGGCGCTCAAACGGCTCGGGCTGCTGCGCGTCCTGCGCAAGGCGGTGAGCCAGGAGCCGGACGTGAAGGGCGTCGTCGCCAAGGTCGCGCTCGGTGAGGCAGACGCGGGTTTCGTGTACGCGACCGACGTCCGCCCCGTGGCGGCGAAAGTGCTCGTCATCCAGCTCCCGCGGCGCGCACAGCCGACGGTGCGATACGAGGTTGCGGTCGTGTCGTCGTCGGAGCGCCGCGCCGCCGCGCAGGAACTCGTGATCTCCCTCCTCGGGCCGGCCGGGCGGCAGCACCTGCGGCGCGCCGGGTTCGGGATCCCGTGAGCCGCCTCTTCTCGGTCGCTCTCTGGGTCGCGACGGTGGTGGCGCTCGGCTTCCTGCTGCTCCCGATCGCGGCGATCTTCCTGCAGATGCCGCCTGCCGAGCTGATCGAGCGGATGGGGAGCGATGCTGCCGTGGATGCGCTCGTCGTCACCCTGAAGACGAATCTCGTGGCCAATGCGCTGATCCTGCTCGTCGGCACCCCGGCGGCGTACCTGATCGGGACACGGAGCTTCCGGGCCCGTCCGCTGGCAATCACCCTCGTCGAGCTGCCGCTCGTGCTTCCGCCGGCGGTCGCCGGCATAGGGCTGCTCGCCACCTTCGGGCGGCTCGGCCTGCTCGGCGGCTCGCTCGACGCCCTCGGTCTCTCGATCCCCTTCACGCAGGCGGCGGTCGTGCTCGCAGTCACGTTCGTCGCGGCGCCGTTCTACCTGCGTACCGCGATCGCCGCCTTCGCAGCAGTCGACCCTGACCTGGTCGGCGCCGCACGCACGCTCGGCGCCGGCCCGGCGCGAACCTTCGTCCGCGTTGCTCTACCGCTTGCGTCGGGAGGCCTCGGCGCCGGCGCCGCGCTCGCGTTCGCCCGCGGGATCGGCGAGTTCGGCGCCACGATCATGTTCGCCGGCTCTCTGCAAGGGGTCACCCAGACGCTGTCGCTCGCGGTCTACGAGCAGTTCGACGTCGACTTCGACACGGCGCTCGCGATCGGCGCCGAGCTCGTCATCGTGAGCGGCGCCGTGCTGCTCGCCGTCAAGATCGTCTCCGGATGGAAGCGCTCCACCTCTCCCTTCGCCACGCTCTCCGATCCTTCGCGCTCGAGCTGACGCTCGACGTCGGGCGCGAGACCGTTGCGCTCGTCGGCCCCTCGGGCGCCGGCAAATCGACGGTGTTGCGGGCGATCGCCGGGCTCCTTCGTCCGGACACCGGGCACGTCGCGCTCGGAGACCGTGTCTGGCTCGACACCGCCTCGGGCGTGAGCGTCCCACCCGAGCGCCGGTCCGTGGGACTCGTCTTCCAGGAGTACGCGCTCTTCCCGCACCTGACCGTGCGCGCCAACGTGGCGTTCGGCGGCTCCGCCCGCGTCGACGCGCTGCTCGAGCGGCTCGGCATCGCCCATCTCGGAGCCGCCCGCCCGCGCGACATCTCGGGCGGTGAGCGTCAGCGGGTGGCACTGGCCCGGGCGCTCGCTCGCGATCCCGGCGTCCTGCTGCTCGACGAGCCGCTGTCGGCGCTCGACGCCCACACGCGTGCCGAGGTGCGTGCGGAACTGCGCGAGCTGCTCGCCGAGCTCAGGCTGCCGGTACTGCTCGTCACCCACGATTTCGAGGATGCGGCGACCCTCGCGGACCGCGTGGGCGTACTCGTCGAGGGCCGCGTGCTCCAGGTCGGGAGCGCGGCCGACCTCGTGGCCATGCCGGCGGATGCGTTCGTGGCCAGCTTCACCGGCGCCAACGTCCTCCACGGCATGGCGCGCATGGGAGAGGGGTTGACCGAGGTGGCCCTCGACGGAGGGGGCAGCATCTGGACGACCGATGCCGGGGAGGGGCCGGTCGCGGTCGCCGTGTACCCCTGGGACGTCTCGATCGGTCGCGCGGCCCCCGACGACTCGGCAGTCAACCACGTGCGTGGGCCCATCTCCACAGTCGTCGCGCTCGGCAACCGCGTCCGGGTACGGGTGGGGCCCGTCACCGCCGAGGTGACGGCACGATCGGCTGAGCGTCTCGGGCTGCGGGAGGGCGACGTCGTCGTAGCGACCTTCAAGGCGACCGCGACGCGCCTCGTGCGGCTCGCATAGCCTTCCGGCGATGGAGCTGGCGCTCGCACCGGACGCGGGTGAGGTCGTGAGAACGGCGATCGTCGGTGCGCTCGAGCGCGAGGGAGTCGACCTCGACCGGAAGTCGCCGGCGCACCGGAGCGCGTGGCGTGTGGCTGGGCTGGCGGAGGGCGTCGAGCGAGTGCCGTCGGCGGCCGTGTGGCCCTGCTACAGCGCGCTCTCGCCCCGGAGCATGCGCGGAGCGACCCGCGCGTAGTCGAGCCCTGAGACCCAGGTCAGCACGAGCGCGACGAGCAGCGCCCACCATGCGACAGCGTCGCTCCACGCTCCGGCAGCGGCCATGCCGCCGATTGCGACGGCGAGCGCCTGTGCCCATGTCTTGAGCTTGCCGAGGTCGCGCGCCGCGATGACGACGCCCTTCTCGATCGCCGCCAGGCGGAGCCCGGAGACGAGCAGTTCCCGGGCGACGATCCCCGCCACCATCCAGGCAGGCGCGACACCCTGGCCCACGAGCATGACGAGGGCGGCCATCACCAGCACCTTGTCGGCGATCGGGTCGAGCAGCGAGCCGAAGGCGGACGTCTGGTGCCGACGGCGTGCGAGCCAACCGTCGACCTGATCGGTGGCCATCGCGACGACGAACACGGCGGTCGCCCAGTAGGCGTGGTCGGGGAAATCCCACGCGAACAGGACGACGACGACGGGCACTGCGAGGGCCCGCCCGAGGGTTAGCTGGTCGGGAAGCGTCACTGTCGGGGAGAATACGCGGCGGATGGCGACATTCACCAAAGTGCTCGTGGCGAACCGGGGCGAGATCGCCGTGCGCGTGTTCCGCACGTTGCGCGAGCTCGGGATCGGCGCGGTGGCGGTGTACTCGGAGGCGGATCGCGGGCGGTTGCACACGCGGGTCGCCGACGAGGCGTTCCTGATCGGCCCAGGCCCGGCCGATCAGAGCTACCTGCGAGCGGACGTGATCGTGGAGACGGCGTTGCGGGCGGGGGCGGAAGCGGTGCATCCCGGCTACGGGTTCCTGGCGGAGAACGCGGCGTTCGCCCGCGCCGTCGAGGCTGCGGGGCTCGTCTGGATCGGCCCGCCGCCGGCGGCGATCGAGCTGATGGGATCGAAGACCGAGGCGCGTGCCGCGATGGCGGCCGCCGGCGTGCCGATCATCCCCGGCGCGAGCGATCCCGTCGCGAGCGTGGAGGCGGTGATCGCGATCGGCGCGGAGATCGGCTATCCGCTGATCATCAAGGCGGCGGCCGGCGGCGGCGGCAAGGGCATGGAGCTCGTCCACGATGCGAGCGAGGCGGAGCGTGCGTTCGAGTCGGCGCGCCGGCAAGGGCTGAAGTACTTCGCCGACGAGGCGGTCTACGTGGAGCGGTACCTCGAGGATCCGCGTCACGTGGAGGCGCAGGTGCTGGCCGACGGGCACGGCAATGTCCTGTTCCTGGGGGAGCGGGACTGCACGATCCAGCGGCGCCATCAGAAGCTGATCGAGGAGACGCCCTCGCCGGCGGTGGACGACGCGCTGCGAGCGCGAATCGGAGAGATCGCCGTGAACGCGGCCAGGGCGGCGGGCTACCGCAGCGCCGGCACGATCGAGGGGCTGCTGACGGCGGACGGCGACTACTACTTCATGGAGATGAACACCCGCATCCAGGTCGAGCACACCGTCACCGAGATGGTGACCGGGCTCGACCTCGTCCGCGAGCAGATCCTCGTGGCACAGGGCGAGCCGCTGTCGCTGCGACAGGAGGACGTGACACTGCGCGGTCACGCGATCGAATGCCGCATCAACGCCGAGGACGTCACGAAGGGCTTCCTGCCCGCACCCGGCGTGATCACCGGCTACCAGGAGCCGGCCGGACCGGGGGTGCGCGTCGACTCGGGCATCCGCGCCGGCGACGAGATCTCCGGGTTGTACGACCCGATGATCGCGAAGTTGATCGTGCACGACACCACTCGCGAGACGGCGCGCCGGAGGATGCTGCGGGCGCTCGAGGAGTTCCGCATCGAGGGGCCGCCGACGCTGATCGGCTTCCACCTGGCGCTGCTGACGGAGCCGTGCTTCGTGGCGGGCGGCACCTGTGGAGGCATCGTGGAGTCGGAGGAGCTGGCACAGCGCGCCCAGGAAGCGACCGAGCAATTGTCTCATCAGGCAACGAGCGTAGCGCCGTCGGCGGACGGAGCAGTGGCGCGTGCCCGGCTCGTGGGCGTCGAGGTGGACGGCCGCTCGTACGACGTGCGCCTCCACCTCACCGAGCCCCCCTGGGCCGAGCTGGCGCGCCGCCGCCGCATGCGCACGGATGCCTTCGGTGCCGCCGGCTCGGGCGCCGTCACGAGCCCCATGCAGGGCACCGTGCTCACGGTCGACATCGCGGACGGCGACCCGGTCTCCGCCGGACAGGTGCTCTGCGTCGTCGAGGCGATGAAGATGGAGAACGAGATCGCCGCCCCCCGCGACGGCGTCGTCGCGGGTCTCGCCGTCGCGGTCGGCGAGGCCGTCACGAACGGCCAACTGATCTGCGTCGTCGCCGAGCCCGAATGACGACCCCCGAGCAGCTCGTCGCAGAGCTGATCGGGCACGGTGCCCTCACGGCTGCGACGCTCAGCAAGCCGCGCCGCAGCGACCCCTCGCGCCCGGCGAAGGTCACCGTCGCGCCCGTGGTCGTGCAGGGTGTCCTTCGCTACCGGTGGACGTTCCACCACGGCTCGCAGGCCGTCGACGAGAACCTCGCGCCCGAGGAGACGAGCCGCAGGCTCGCGCACCTGGTCGGCGGCGAGTTCCGCCAGGCGCTGCTCCATGCGACCGACGCCGACTGGCAGGTGCTCGCGGGAGGGAAGGAGGCGAAGCTGTTGCGGCGACCGCCGACGCGCCCGCAGGCCCGGCTCGCCCACGACCGGGCGAAGCACCACGTCCTGCCGGAGGGGACGCCGGTGCCGTTCCTCGTCGAGCTCGGCGTGATGACGCCCGACGGCAAGGTGCGTGCGCAGCGGTACGACAAGTTCCGTCAGGTGAACCGCTTTCTCGAGCTCGTCGGCGACGTCCTCGACGAGCTGCCTCCGGGGAGGCTGCGCGTCGTCGACTTCGGCTCGGGGCGCTCGTACCTGACCTTCGCGCTGCACCACCTCCTCGCGGCCGTGCACGGCCGGGAGGTCGACATCGTGGGCCTCGACCTGAAGGAGAGCGTCGTGGCGGAGTGCGAGGCGCTCGCGCGACGGCTCGAAACGGCAGGGCTGCGCTTCGAGGTGGGGGACATCGCCGGCTACGACGGCATCGAGGGAGCGGACCTCGTCGTCAGCCTGCACGCCTGCGACACCGCCACGGACGCCGCACTCGACCGGGCAGTCCGGGTGCAGGCCAGCGTGATCCTCGCGGTGCCGTGCTGCCAGCACGAGCTCCTGCCCCAGCTCGCGAGCGCCGAGCTGGAGCCGCTCCTCCGCTTCGGGATCCTGCGTGAGCGCTTTGCCGCCGAGATCACCGACGCGGTGCGCGCGCTGCTCCTCGGTGCCGTCGGCTACGACACCCAGCTCGTCGAGTTCGTCGAGCTCGAGCACACGCCCAAGAACATCCTCATCCGCGCGGTGCGGCGCCCCTCGCGCGACCGGGCCAAGTCCCTCGCGGACTACCGCGTGCTGCAAGCGGCGCTCGGCCTCGACCCGGCGCTCGAGCGGCTGCTCGGAGAGCTCGTGGTGCGCGTATGAGCTGCTCGGAGCTCTCGCTCGGCGCCGGCGAGCAGCTCGCCGGGACGGCGACCGCGGCGCGGAGATGGCTGCTCGTGGAGTCGCGCGGGGCGTGGGGGAGAGATGCGCTTCGCGACAGCGGACTGCCCACCTCGGTAGCGGAGACGATCGACGCCTTCGACGGGAAGGTGCTGCTGATGCGCCGGCCGGACCGGCGTCACGGGGTCACGGTCGTGCACGCGGAGGCGACGGAGGACGGAGGGTGGGCGAGACTGCTCGAGCTCGACGCGCTGCAGGACCTGCCCGGCGCGGACCTCGCAGCGGGCATCCTGCTCGACCGGCCCCTCGTGCTCGTGTGCGCGCACGGGCGCCGTGACGCGTGCTGTGCGCGGCTCGGCGTGCCGCTCTACGAGGCGCTCGGCACCCACCTGCCGCCCGGGTCGCTCTGGCAGTCCTCCCATCTCGGCGGCCACCGGTTCGCGCCGAACGTGCTGATCGTGCCCTTCGGCGTCCAGCTCGGCCGCGTTCCGGTCGAAGAGGCGCACGCCGTCGCCGCTGCGGTCGGCGCAGGCCGCATCCCGCTCGAGCGCTATCGAGGCCGCACCCTCTACGCCGCCCCCGTGCAGGCGGCCGAGGTAGCCGTGCGGCGGACGCTCGGGCTGGACCTGATCGGCGAGTTGCGCCTGCTCTCCCACACGGCCGGCGTCGTCCGCTTCGCCACCGGCCGCGGCGAGGTGACGGTGAGCGTCGAGGAGGTGACCGGTCCGACCGTCCCTGCAAGCTGCGGCGAGGAGGCCGAGCCGACGATCACCTGGAGTGCCCGGATAGAGTCGAGGCCATGACGGGCGATCGGGTGCTCCTGATCACCGGTGCCTCGTCGGGCATCGGCGCCGCGACCGCACGGGCCGCCGCCTCGTCCGGATGGCGTCTGGTGCTCGCGGCCCGCTCACTCGACAGGCTCGAAGAGATCGCGACCGAGCTCGGCGGGCCCGACCGCGCCGTGGCGGTCGAGTGCGACGTCACCGAGTGGGCCGACCAGTAGGCGGCCGTGATCACAGCGCCGGCAGGGCGGCGCGGATCGTCAACGCCGCGCCGTACACGTTCGTGAGCCCATCTCCCGTCAGTGCTCGATGGAGTCGGCGAGGAAGCTGCGCCGCGCCCCGAACCCGGCGTTCGCCCACGCAGCGTCGAGTCGGCCGAAATGCTCGAGCGAGTGAAGGAGTCCGAGGGCCACCTGCTGCTCACCGGCACGGTCGCCGGTCGCAGGGCGATCCCGGGCTCGCTCTACTCGGCCACGAAGCACGCCGTGCACGCAATGGCCGCAGAACACCCGCCTCGAGCTCGACGGCACGGGCGTGAGGGTCACCGTGATCGCCCCTGGCATGGTGGACACGCCGTTCTTCGCGCAAGTGCCGCTGGACACGCCGCTCCAGCCGGACGACGTCGGCCGCGGGTCATGTTCGCGCTGTCGCAGCCGCCGCACGTGGACGTGAACGAGGTGCTCGTGCGACCGACGGCGCAGCCGCTCTGATAGCTCGCAGGGCCGGACACGCCGACGGCGCCTGCGAGCGCGGCGGCGTCGCTCACTCGTCGAGGCCTCGCCTCAGCCGCACTGCGTGGTCGGTGAACCACACGACCCGTGGTTGTGTCCCGGTCGGCGCGTCGCCCAAGCTCGTGAACGTGCCGAACGAGAGTCGCACCCACAAACCGGCGGCGAGCGGCCCGGGTGCGGAGATCGTTCCCGACCAGGTGGCTCCGGGCTCGAGCACGTGCGGCAGCTCCGGGACGTAGGCACGCGCACGGCGGATCCCCGGGAGCGTGCCGTCGCGGTTGCGGCGCTCGAGCTCCTCGAGATCGTCGTCCGGGAAGAGCAGCACCCCGAACGCGCCCTCGGTCGCGAGTCGTGGAGCGCCGGTCTCCCAGCCGACGTCCGACCGGTTTCGCACCGAGACGCTCGCCTGCCACCCCTCCCCGGTGACGGCGAACGACCGCACGCCGAAGACGAGCGCCGGCTCCTCGGCGGGGTACGGCTCGACCCAGTCCAGCGTGAAGTCCTGCGGAGGGGCTTTCACCGCCGGCGCGATCGAGGGCGCGGCGGCGCCGCACCCGGTTGCGAGCACGGCAAGAGGGACGAGAATGAGCGCCCGTCGCATGTCGGGGATGGTCGCACAACGGTGCTGCTAGGCTCGCCCTCGGCGTGGATCTCTACGAGTACCAGGGCAAGGAGCTGTTCCGGCGCGTCGGCATTCCCGTCGGCGACGGCCGGCTCGCGACGACGCCCGGCGAGGCGAGGCAGGCGGCCGAGGTGCTCGGCGGCCCGGTCGTCGTCAAGGCTCAGGTGCTGACGGGCGGCCGCGGCAAGGCCGGGGGCGTCAAGCTGGCGAGGAACGCGCACGAGGCCGAGGAGCACGCGAAGAACATCATCGGGCTCGACATCAAGGGCCACGTCGTCAAGCGGCTCTGGATCGAGCAGGCCTCCGACATCGCCAAGGAGTACTACCTCTCGCTGACGTTCGATCGCGGCGAGAAGAAGCCCCTGTTCATGTTCACGACGCAGGGCGGCATCGAGATCGAGCAGGTGGCCGAGGAGAGCCCCGACGCGCTCGTGAGGCTCCATGTCGACCCGCTCGAGGGCTTCCACCCCTGGCAGGCGCGGCGACTCGTCTACAGCGGCGGCGTCAGCGCCCCGTCGGAGCAGAAGCAGATCGCCGCCATCGTGGGGAAGCTGTACGACGCCTTCGTCCGCTTCGACGCCATGCTCTGCGAGATCAACCCGCTGATCGTCACGCCCGAGGGCGAGGTGAAGGCGCTCGACTCGAAGTTCACGGTCGACGACAACGCCCTCTACCGCCACCCGGACATCGCCGAGATGCGCGATCTCGAGGCGGCTGACCCGCTCGAGGCGCTCGCGCGCGAGAAGCTCGTCACGTACGTCAAGCTCGACGGCGAGGTGGGCGTGCTGGGCAACGGCGCCGGCCTGACGATGTCCACCGTCGACGTCGTCACGTTCGCGGGCGGTCGCCCGGCGAACTTCTGCGACCTCGGCGGCGGCGGTGACGCCCAGGGCGTCGTGGACGCGCTCGGGGTGATCACCCGCGACCCGCAGGTGAAAGCGATCTTCTTCAACATCTTCGGCGGTATCACGCGCTGCGACGAGGTCGCGAAGGGCGTCCTGCAGGCACTCGGGCAGATGGGCATCGAGCTGCCGATCGTCGTGCGCCTCGACGGCACGAACGCCGAGGAGGGCCGGCGGATCCTCGCGGAGGCCGCGCCCCCGAACCTGCACATCGAGCCGACGATGCTCGAGGCCGCGCGCAGGGCCGTGGAGCTGTCCGCATGACGGATCTCTGGAGCGAGCGCTCGGAGCTCTACCGCACGAGCGACGCGCACCGCGAAGGGCCCGACCTCGACCTGATGGTCGAGTGGGCAGCCCGAGCGCATACGGCGCTCGACGTCGCCACGGGCGGCGGGCACGTCGCCCGCCGGCTGCGCGAGGCAGGCCTCGACGTCGTCAGCTGCGACGCGGCACCGGGGATGGGGCCAGACGTGATCTGCCGGGCCGAGCACCTCCCGTTCGGCGCCGCCAGCTTCGACGTCGTCGCCACCCGCGTGGCGGCACACCACTACGAGGATCTCGCGAAGGCCGTCGAGGAAATGGCGCGAGTGACGGCCGATCGCGTGCTGATCGTGGACAACGTCTTCATGGGCGACGAGGTCGAGGAGGCCGAGAAGCTCCGCGACCCCTCGCACGTCCGCAACTACTCGGACGCAGCGTGGAGGACGGTGGTCGAGTCCGCCGGGCTCGCGATCGCCGAGGTGCGCTTCTTCGACGAGCCGATCGCGCTGCAGCCGTGGCTCGACCGCTGCGGGTGTGTCGGCGCCGCCGCGCAGCGCGTGCGCGAGCTGCTCGCCGATCGCATCCGGGGCGACGTCGTCACGCTCGACCGCATCGCAATCCTGGCGCTCGCCCGCTGATGGCGATCCTCGTCGGCAAGGACACGCGTCTCGTCGTCCAGGGCCTGACCGGCTCGGAGGGTCGCTTCCACGGGCTGCGCAACCGCGCCTACGGGACGAACCTCGTCGCCGGAGTCACCCCCGGCAAAGGCGGGCAGGACGTCGAGGGCGTCCCCGTCTACGACACGGTGGCGGCGGCGGTGGCCGAGCAGGGCGCCAACACGTCGATGATCTTCGTCCCGGCGCCGTTCGCGGCAGACGCCGTCTACGAGGCAGTCGACGCGGGCATCGGCACCGTGATCTGCATCACCGAGGGTGTGCCGGCGCACGAGATGCTGCGCATCCACAGCTACATCCGGCCCAGGGGCGTGACGCTGATCGGCCCCAACTGCCCGGGGGCGCTGTCGCCCGACAAGGCCAACGTGGGCATCATCCCGGCCGAGATCTTCAGCGCCGGCAGCATCGGCCTCGTCTCCCGCTCCGGCACCCTCACCTACCAGATCGGTCACGAGCTCACGCAGATGGGCCTCGGCAACTCGACGATCGTCGGGATCGGGGGCGACCCCGTCGTCGGCTCGTCGTTCATCGACGTGCTTACCAGGTTCCAGGCCGATCCGGAGACCGAGTTCGTCGTCATGGTCGGCGAGATCGGCGGCGACGAGGAGGAGAAGGCGGCTGCCTTCATCGAGGCGGAGCTGACGAAGCCGGTCGTCGCCTACATCGCCGGCTTCACGGCGCCGCCCGGCAAGACGATGGGCCACGCCGGCGCCATCATCTCCGGCTCGTCCGGCACCGCCGAGGGCAAGAAGGCCGCGCTCGAGGCGAAGGGGATCCGGGTCGGGACGACGCCGACCGAGACCGCCGAGCTCGTCGCAGAGCTCGCCCGGCCGTAGCGCGCCCGGCGGGGAAGGCCGATCTAGCCGGAGGCGACCGCCACCGAGGAGATGTCATGGAGCTGACCAGCTACTCGAGCCTCGAGCCCTTCACGACGAAGGACGACTCGACCATCCGCGAGCTGATACACACGCCGTCGGCCAGGGCGGCGACGTCGGCCGAGGAGTGCATGCGCCGGACGGTGCCGTCGGCGGTGCTGAGGCCGACGTAGCCGCCCGCGGCAGCGTCGAGCCCTGCGATGCCGCACGGGTTTCCGGCCGAAGGCTTCGAGAATGCGCGACCAGTCGCAGGCGCAGCCTGAAATGCAGCTCCTTCCCACGACCGAGACGTTCGCGCCCCCGCCGTATCCGTTGTTCCGGGGGAAGGCAGCGCTAGATCTTGCGGCGGGGCCGCGACGGCCCCCACTTCGAGTTCCGGCGCTTGGACGAGTAGACGAGCTTGGGGGCGGCGGACTTCATGCCGGTCTCCTCCCACTTCTCGTGATGGCCGTTGAGACGGGCGACGCGGCTCACCTCGGACTGCTGGTCCGGGAGCACGAGCGTGACGCCCGTGCCCGAGCGGCCGGCACGCCCCGTACGACCGACACGGTGCGTATAGGCCTTCTCGTCCTCGGGCGGATCGAAGTTGATCACGTGCGTGATGTCGGACAGGTCGAGTCCGCGGGCGGCGACGTCGGTGGCGATCAGCGTCGTCACCTTTCCCGCCTCGAAATGCGAGAGCGCCTTCTCGCGCGCAGCCTGCGTCTTGTCACCGTGCATGGCGACCGCGCGCACGTCGTGGCGGGCGAGCCGCTGCGCCAGCCGATCGGCTCCGCGCTTGGTGCGCACGAAGACGAGCGCCAGGCCGCGCTCCTTGCCGAGGAGCTCGACGAGCTTCTCGACCTTGTTCTCGGCCGTGACCGCGACGAACTGGTGATCGACCTCACCCTTCTCGCGCCCACTCGGAAGCTCCGCGGCGATCCGCACCGGCGCGGTCGTGTACGCGCGGGCGAGCTCGCCGACGGCGCCGTCGAGCGTTGCCGAGAAGAACATCGTCTGGCGGTCGTCCGAGATGCGGCGGACGATCTTGTCCACCTGTGGCTTGAAGCCCATGTCGAGCATCCGGTCGGCCTCGTCGAGAACGAGGATCTCCACAGCGTCGAGCGTGATCAGGCGCCGGTCCAGCAGATCCTGGAGCCGTCCCGGCGTGGCGACGAGCACATGGGCCTTCTTGGCCCTGGCTGCCTGGGCATGCAGCGGGACGCCGCCGTACACCGATGCGACCACGAGCCCGCGCGCGGGTGTGAGCGTCTCGAACACCTCGGTGACCTGGACGCAGAGCTCGCGCGTCGGCACGAGCACGAGCGCACCGGGGCGTCCGTCGCCCGCCGTGAGGCGCTCGACGATCGGCACCGCGAAGGCGAGCGTCTTGCCCGAGCCCGTCGGGGCCTTGGCGAGGATGTCCGCTCCCGACAGCGCCGCGGGGATCGCGCGCGTCTGGATCTGGAACGGGGTGTCGATGCCCTGCGTGGCAAGTGCATCGATGACGTCGGCGCTCAGCCCGAGCGCGGAAAACGACGTGTCTGACATACGGCTTTCGACTCCTTGGATTCGGATTCGAGACCACCTACCCTCGAATCCATCCTGCAGAAGAGTCGAAAGAAGCGAGATCTCACGGGGCGACGAACGCCGTCCCTGGCGCAAACGGTAGCAGGAGCAGCCGGACGGCGTCTGGAACCGACCGGCCGGAGGCCTGCATGCCGGTAGGCTCACGGCATGGCTCCGATCTCCTTCGCGCGCGGTGCGCCGACGCCCGAGTGCCTCGATCCCGCGCTCATCTCCGAGTGCGCGTCCGCCGCGCTCGCGCGCGACGGCACCACGATCCTCTCGTACGGGAGCGGCGGCGGCTACGGCCCGCTGCGCGAGGTGCTCGCCGCGCGCCACGGCGTCGAGCCCGGTCGCGTGTTCGTCACCGCCGGCGGCCTGCAGGGGTTCGTGTTCTACGCCGCCGTCCAGCTGGCGCGCCGGCCGGGACGCGTGCTCGTCGAGTCGCCCACCTACGACCGCCCGCTGAAGCTGCTCGGCTGGGACGGGGCCGAGGTGGCGGGCGTGCCCATGGACGACGAGGGGCTCGATCTCACCGCGCTGGAGGCCGAGCTGGCGAAGGGCGGGCCGATCTCGTTCCTCTACACGATCCCGACCTTCCAGAACCCGTCCGGACGCACGCTGGGCGTGGAGCGGCGGCGGCGCCTGGCGGAGCTGGCCGCGACCCACGACCTGCCGGTGCTCGAGGACGACCCGTACGGCCTCGTCCGCTACGACGGTGAGCCGGTGCCGTCCATCCACGAGCTCGAGGGTGGCAACAGGGTCGCGTTTACGTCCTCGTTCTCGAAGACCGTCGCGCCGGGCCTCCGCATCGGCTACTTCGTGCTGCCGGCGGACCTGGTGAGCGGCTTCGACGACAGGGCCGTGTCGACGTACATCTCGCCGTCGCTCCTGCCGCAGGCGACCGTGTTCGAGCTGATCGACCGCGGCGCCTTCGAGCCGAACCTCGAACGTGTGCGCGGGCTGCTGAAGGTGCGCAAGGACGCCATGCTCGCCGCGCTCGAGCGCGAGCTGCCGAGCGGTACGAGCTGGAGCCGGCCCGAGGGCGGGTACTTCCTCTGGGTCGACTTCGGCGCAGGGGTCGACTCGGCGGCGCTGCTCGCACGTGCGACCGAGGCCGGCGTCACCTTCGTCAAGGGGGCGGACTTCTTCCCCGGCGGCGCCGGCGGCCACTCGTCCGCGAGGCTCGCGTTCAGCTACGAGACACCCGAGCGGATCGCCGAGGGCGTCTCGTTGCTCGCCTCCGTCCTGTAGGGGCGGAGCGTTACGACGATCTGCGGCGGCGACGCTCGCGGACGTCGTCGAACAGCCAGCCGACGAGGAACCCGAGCGCGACCGCGAGGACGATCACGACGAAGAGCGACGCCTCGGTCTTGAAGAAGACGAAGTTGACGGCGACGCTGTCGAGGTTGAAGAGTGCGAGCAGCACGGCGTACGCGAGCAGGACGGCGAGCACGATGCGACGCGTCGTCCATGGAGACTTGCGGGCCGGTGTTCGCTCGGAAGGTGTCGTCGACATGCTCGGAGTCTAGAGCTCCGGCGGCCCGGCTCGCCAACGGACAGGTGCCGCGGGCACCTACGCGGCCGCGGTCTGCGCGGCGAGCGGCTGGGCCGGACGCAGCACGAGGCGAGCCTGCGGCGGCGGGCTCAGCTGACCGGCCTGGGCCACCCGAAAGGTGGGGCAGGGCGTCTCGCCGGGAAGGGCGCACAGCCCCGCGGCGCGGAAATAGCAATCACTGCAGGATGCTTTAGACAACTTGCTCAAGAATCTCCCTGATAGAGGCCAGGTCCCCTCCGGCCAGGGGGGCATTGTTGCCATCCGGTGGTCGACCCGCAAGGCCTGACCGGAGGAAAGTCCCGCAATTAGCGCGGGTTGCCCTCCCAGGCAAAACCCTGCAAATTGACGATTTCTACTGAAACGTTCGCAGGGCGGACAACGCCTGTTGAAAACTCTCCACCGGCACGATGCGCAGCTTCCCTGCATAGCGCCGGGCCTCCGCGGCGTTATCCCCAGCCGGGACGAGGAAGACGTCTGCGCCTGCCCGCCGGGCGCCGTACACCTTCTGCTTGACGCCGCCGATGGGGCCGATCGAGCCGTCGAGGGCGATCTCTCCGGTCGCCGCGACGCGGTGACCGCGATCGACGTCGCGTCCGAGCTCCTGGAGCACGTCGAGCGCGAACGGGAGACCGGCGGACGGCCCGCCGACGCCCTCGAGATCGATGTCGACCTTGACGGGCAGCTCGATGTCGGCGGCCTGGGCGACACGGATGCCGACGATCGCGCGCGCCGGGTCCTCGGGTGAGGGCACGGTGCGGACGACGATCCGGCGGACCCTGTCCGTCCCGGCGCACGCCGAGCCTCACCGTGTCGCCCGGCCGCGCGGGCGCGAGCGCCTGCTTGAGCTCGAGCGGGGTGCGCACAGGGGTGCCCCGTGCCGAGACGATCACGTCCCCCGACTCGAGCACGTCCGCCGCGGGGGCGTCGGTCGCGACGGCCTCGACGAGCGCTCCCCGCGGGGTCGCCTTGACGGGATAGCCCGCCTCCTTCAGGGCGACGGCGGCAGCGACCTCCTCCGAGCGTGCCATCTCGGCCAGGCCTTGCCGGCGGCGTTCCTCGAACGACGATCCATCCGGGACGACGTCCCTCTCGCTCACGAGCGTCGACCCCTCGGGCCGCACGAACGGCGCCAGGCGCTCCGCCCACGTCGCGCGCCGTACGGTGACGTCGACGTAGTAGATCCCGCCCGGCCCCGTGTCCGGCTTCTCGCCCGGTACGTCCACCCTGTCGGCGACCGGTTTGGCCGTGTTGGGGACGTACAGGTAGTCCCGTGACGGGAACAGCCAGACGAACGCGAGTGCGAGCGCGGCGGTGATCGCTGCCCCGATGAGCAGCGCCCGGGTCGGCAGGCGTGCCATCGCTACGTGAGCCCGCGCAGCAGCCCGCCGTCGACGGTCAGGACGGTGCCCGTCACGTATGCGGCCTGTGTGGAGGCGAGGAAGCACGCTGCCGCCGCGATCTCCTCGGGCGTGCCGAGCCGCCGGGCGGCAATCGTGTCGAGCAGGGCGGCCGGCGGGCCGTCCGGCCCGTACAGCGCCTGCAGGCGCTCCGTGTCGATCCTGCCGGGCGCGATCGTGTTGACGGTGATGCCGTCGGCGCCGAGCTCGTGCGCGAGCGTCTTCAGCCACCCGACCACCCCGGGCCGGATCGCGTTGGAGAGGGCGAGGTTCGCGATCGGCTCCTTCACGGACGTCGACTCCACGGCCACGATGCGACCACGGCCGCTCGCACGCAGGTGCGGGAGGCAGAGGTCGACGAGGAGGACATGGGGCAAGAGGAGGAGTTGCAGCGCGGCCTCCACGTCTGCCGCCGTCAGCCCGACGGCCGGCCCTGCCGGCGGCCCACCGCCGTTCAGCACGAGCACGTCGACCCCGCCGAAGGCGGCGACCGTCTCCTGCACCAGGCGTTCCAGATCCCGTGGCTCCGTGATGTCGCCGCTCACCGCGAGCGCGCCGATCCGCCCGGCCTCCCGCTCGACCACGTCGCGGCGACGCGCGAACATGGCGACAGCGGCTCCTTCGGCGGTCAGCGCCTGCGCGATCGCGAGGCCCATGCCCTGTGAGGCGCCGAGCACGATCGCCGTCCGTCCGTCGAGGCCGAGATCCATCGCCGCGGAAGCGTACAGGCGGGCGTGTTCACGAACCGCAAAGGAGAGGGGCGCCGGCACGGCCCCTCTCCGAGCTTCGCCGTGCGTCGGTCAGGCCGACTTGAGCACGGCGACGACGTCGCTCACGGCCGCCGCCGAGGCCTTCAGCATCTTCTTCTCGTCGGCGGAGAGCCGGAGCTTCACGATCTCCTCCACGCCGTTCGCGCCCAGCTTCGCCGGCACGCCCATGTAGAGGTCGCCGACGCCGTACTCGCCCTCGAGGTAGACGGTGCACGGCAGCACGCGCTTCTCGTCGAGGCAGATCGCGTCGACCATCTGCGCGGCCGCGGCGCCCGGGGCGTACCACGCGGACGTGCCCAGCAGGTTGACGATCTCGCCGCCGCCCTTGCGCGTCCGCTCGACCATCTTGGCGATCTTGCCCTTCGCGACGAGCTGCTCGAGGGGCACCCCTCCGACCGTCGTCGCGGACACGACGGGCACCATCTGGTCACCGTGCCCGCCGAGCACCATCGCGGTCACGTCCTTCACCGACGTGCCCGTCTCCCAGGCGATGAACGCCGCGAACCGCGCCGTGTCGAGGATCCCCGCCATGCCGACGACGCGTTCCCTGGGGAACTTGGAGACGGCCTTCGCGACGTGGCACATCGCGTCGAGGGGGTTCGAGACGACGACGATGACGGACTTCGGAGAGCGTCGCACCACCTCCTTCGTGACGGCGGCGACGATGTTCTCGTTCGTCGTCACGAGGTCGTCGCGGCTCATGCCCGGCTGCCTCGGCTTGCCGGCGGTGATCACGACGACGTCGGAGCCGGCCGTCGCTTCGTAGCCGTTCGTGCCCGTGATGTTCGGCTCGTAGCCGAGCACCGACGCGGCCTGGTTCATGTCCAGCGCCTTCCCCTGGGGGAAGTTCGGGATGATGTCGACCAGGACGACGTCGGCGTAGTCGCGCCGCGCGAGCTCCTGCGCGCACGTGGCGCCGACGTTCCCGGCCCCGACGACCGTGACCTTCTTCCTACCGCTCATGGCTCGCTTCCTTTCCGTCTTTCAGAGCCCGTCACACGACAGGGCTGAGTCAGCCCTTCGATCATCGCACCGGCGGCGCGACGGCGTGCGGGTGAGCCGCTCCGTAGTGGCACGACCGGAAAGCGCGCTCAGGTACCGTCCCGTCGGCAGCGAACATCGGGAAAGAGGAGAGCGATGAGCGAGTTCAAACCCGGTCTCGAAGGCGTCGTGGCATTCGAGACCGAGATCGCGGAGCCGGATCGAGACGGTGGTGCTCTTCGCTACCGCGGCGTCGACATCGAGGATCTCGTCGGCGTCGTGCCGTTCGAGAAGGTCTGGGGCCTGCTCGTCGACGGCCGGCCCGAGCCCGGCCTCGCCGCTGCCGCGCCCTACCGTCCGCGCGAGCTCACGGGCAACGCACCCGCCGACCTGCAGTCCGTGACGGCCCGTCTCGGGGCGGAGTGGGGGCTCGGACAGCTGATCGACATCTCCGACGAGCAGGCCGAGGACGACCTGCGCCGGCTCTCCGCCACCATGATCTCGGTCGTCGCGCAGTCGGCACGGGTGGCCGACGGCGAGGCGACGCCGGTCGACGCCGCCGTCGTCGCCGGCGGCGCCACGGCCGCCGAGCGCTTCCTGCTCGAATGGCGTGGCAAGGCCGACCCCAAGCACGTGCAGGCGATCGACACCTACTGGATCTGCACCGCGGAGCACGGGCTCAACGCCTCGACCTTCACCGCCCGCGTCGTCGCGTCGACCGGCGCCGACTGCGCCGCCGCGCTCTCCTCCGCCGTCGGCGCTCTCTCCGGGCCGCTCCACGGCGGTGCGCCCGCCCGCGTGCTGCCCATGCTCGACGGCGCGGCGGCCGCGGACTCGGTGGCGGGCTACGTCACCGACCTGCTCGACTCGGGCGACCGGCTGATGGGCTTCGGCCACCGCGTCTACCGCGCCGAGGATCCCCGCGCCCGCCTCCTGCGCGGAACGGCCAAGGAGCTGGGCTCGCCCCGGTTCGAGGTGGCGGAGGAGCTCGAGAACGTCGCGCTGGCGGAGCTGCACCGGCGCAAGCCGGACCGGGTGCTCGCGACGAACGTCGAGTTCTGGTCGGCCGTCGTGCTCGACGTCGCCGAGATCCCGCCGCGGCTCGCCCCTGCGATGTTCGCCTGCTCCCGCACGGCGGGCTGGTCGGCGCACGTGATGGAGCAGAAGCGGCTCGGCCGGCTCGTGCGCCCGGCAGCGCGATACGTCGGCCCCGGCGCTCGCCCGCTCCCAGTCGCCTGATGGAGCTGTCGGAAGCGGCGGCGCTCGCGGACGAGTACGCGGCGCGCGGGCTCGAGAAGGAGCTCGCGACGCTGCGCGCCGAGTGGGACGACGAGGTCGAGGCGGCCGCCCGCAATCCCGACTACCGGGTACGGGCGCTCGCCTATCGCTCGCTCGCCCAGTTCCGCTACCGCCAGAAGCTCGAGCTGCTGCGCCGCGGGCTCGAGGACGAGAGCCCCGGCGTGCGCGGGTCGGCGCTGATCGCACTCGAAGGGCTGTCGCGGACGCATCCGGGCGACGTCAACAAGTACCGGCCGCTGCTGCACGAGCTTGCCGCCCGGGACGCGAACGTCGCCGTGCGCAGGCTCGCGATCGTCTGCTTCAAGAACGGCACCCCGACGCGCGAGACGATCCAGCTGCTGGACGGGATCGCCGAGAACGACGAGACCGACGCCGAGGTGCGGAAGACCGCCCGTTCCGTGGCGCTGCTGCTGACGAAGAAGCAGAACACGAAGGGCTAGGATCGCGTAGCCTCGCGGGCATGGAGGTGCCGCTCGTCGGGTTGATCATGGGGTCGCGCTCCGACTGGGAGACGA
Source organism: uncultured Gaiellaceae bacterium (assembly GCA_963787085.1). Taxonomy (GTDB): domain Bacteria; phylum Actinomycetota; class Thermoleophilia; order Gaiellales; family Gaiellaceae; genus Gaiella. The sequence goes on from CAWBBO010000007.1 coordinate 46,898, forward strand.
TGCGGCACGCAGCAGAGACGCTCGAGGCCCTTGCCATCCCCTTCGAGCAGCGTGTGGTCTCGGCGCACCGGACCCCGGACCTCCTGTTCGACTACGCGGCGGCGGCGGAGGGACGCGGCCTGCAGGTGCTGATCGCCGGCGCCGGCGGCGCCGCCCACCTCCCCGGGATGGCCGCTGCGAAGACGGGGCTGCCGGTGCTCGGCGTCCCGGTCGAGTCGAAGGCGCTGAGCGGCGTCGACTCACTGCTCTCGATCGTGCAGATGCCGGCCGGCGTCCCGGTCGGCACGCTCGCGATCGGCCGCGCCGGCGCCGTCAATGCCGCTCTCCTCGCCGCCGCCATCCTCGCACGCGGCGATGCCGGCATCCGCGAGCGCCTGGCGGCATACCGTGCGGCCCAGACGCGCTCGGTGCTCGACGCCCCCGACCCGGCGGCGTGACGCGCCGGCATGACGCTCGTCGCCTGCATCGGGGGCGGCCAGCTCGGCCGCATGCTCGCGCTCGCAGGGATCCCGCTGGGGCTCCGCTTCCGCTTCCTCGATCCGTCGGCGTCCGCTCCCGCGGCGGAGGTGGGTGAGCTCGTCGTCGGCGCCTACGACGATCCCGCCGCGCTCGCCCGCCTCGCCGACGGCGCCGACGTCGTCACCTACGAGTTCGAGAACGTGCCGGTCGAGGCGGCGCGCTCGGTCGGGGCGCTGCCGCCGTCCCGTGCGCTCGAGCTCGGTCAGGACCGGCTGACGGAGAAGCTGCTGTTCGTCCGGCTCGAGATACCGACCGCGACGTTCGGCTCGCTCGGCGACACGGGCCTGCCCGCGCTCGTGAAGTCGCGGCGGCTCGGCTACGACGGCAAAGGGCAGCGGCTCGCGCGCGTCGACGCACCCCTGGGCGAGCACGAGCTCGCGGAGGAGCTCGTGGCCTTCGAGCGCGAGCTTTCGATCGTGGCCGTGCGCGGGCGCGACGGTGACACGCGCTTCTGGCCTCTGGCCGAGAACGAGCACCGCGACGGCATCCTGCGCGTGACGCGTGCGCCTGCCGTCGGCGCCCCCGCCGCGGAGGCGGAGGAGCTCGCCACGCGCCTCCTGGACGACCTCGGCTATGTCGGCGTGATCGCGCTCGAGCTGTTCGACGTCGGCGGCGGCCTGCTCGCGAACGAGTTTGCGCCTCGCGTGCACAACACCGCCCACTGGACGATCGACGGCGCCGAGACCGGCCAGTTCGAGAACCACCTGCGTGCGATCCTCGGTCTCCCGCTCGGCTCGACGGCGGCGCGGGCGCCCTCGGTGATGGTGAACCTGGTGGGCGGCGTGCCGGCCGTGGAAGCGCTGCTCGCGCTGCCCGGCGCCCACGTCCACCTCTACGGCAAGGAGCCGCGGCCGGGGCGCAAGCTCGGGCACGTGACGCTCGTCGGCGCGCCCGAGGAAGCCGTCGCCGAGGCGATCAGGCTCGCGGAGGCGGCGTCGGCGTAGGCCCCGGCGCGCCGGGCCGGTGCGCTCAGTGCCGGTCGCAGGTGCGGCCGGCGATCGTGCGCCCGCACGAGGGGCAGCGGCGCCGGCGGCGCTTCGGCTCGAGGAGACGCTTCTTGCGGCCCGTGGCCACCATCGTCCAGCCGATCGCGGCCACGACGGCGATCGAGGAGGCGAGCTGGGGGTCGGGTGCCATTCCGCCTTCATCGGCACTCTCGCGCAGGGTCCGTAGAGCTCTACGCCCCGGCGTCGGTGTCGTCGCCGGCGGGCGCAGCGCGCCGGCGGGCGTGCGGATGCGAGCCGAAGTAGGTCTCGCGGCGCCTGCGGTCGGAGACGTGCGTGTACCGCTCGGTCGTCGACAGGTCGGCGTGGCCGAGCATCTCCTGCACCGACCGGAGATCGGCCCCGCCCTCGAGCAGGTGCGTCGCGAACGAGTGGCGCAGCAGGTGCGGGTGGACACGCTCGGGCTCCAGTCCGGCCTTCTCCGCCAATCTGCGCAGGATCAGGAACGCGCCGGCGCGCGTGAGAGCACCGCCACGTGCGTTGAGGAACAGGTCCGGCCGGTGCCGGCGGTCGAGATGCGGCCGGCCGAGCGCGAGGTACCGGCGCACGGCCTCCGCGGCGGGACGGCCGAGCGGCACGATCCGCTCCTTGTCGCCCTTGCCGAGCACGCGCACGATGCGCCCCTCGAGGTCGACGGCAGTGCGCGTGAGACCGACGGTCTCGGAGACGCGCAGCCCTGCCCCGTACATCAACTCGACGAGCGCGCGATCTCTCATCCCGCGCGGCGTCGACCCTGCCGCCGCGTCGATCAGGCGCTCCGACTCGGAGGGCGAGAGCGTGCGCGGCAGCTTGCGTCCCCGGCGCGGCAGCGTCAGCTCGGCCGCCGGGTTGTCGGCCCGGTCACCGAGCAGCATCTGGTGGCGGTAGAACGAGCGCACCGCTGCGATGCGCCGCGCAATCGTGGAGCCGGCGAGCCCGTCGGCGCGCATGCGGGCGACCCAGCCCTCGAGCTCCTCGGTCGTCGCCTCGGCGACGGGGCCGCTGCGGAACGACCCGAGCCCGGCGAGATCGCGCCGGTACGCGTCCACGGTTCGCGGCGAGCGCCGGGCGGCGAGCAGGAGCAGGAAGCTCTCGACAGCGGGGTCTCGGATCGTCACGGCGGCGGGAACGGATTCGGTGCGGTGCAGGAGGCCTCGAGGGCCCGTGCTCCTGCTGAGGCCCATGCCAGTGCGCGGAGGAGCGCGGGATGGGCTGCTGGTCGTAGACGCGGCGTAGCCGCTTCGCGTCGACGTGGCTGTAGATCTGGGTGGTGGACAGTGAGGAGTGGCCGAGCAGCTCCTGGATCGTCCTCAGGTCGGCGCCTCCCTCGAGCAGGTGGGTGGCGTAGGCGTGGCGCAGCCGGTGGGGGTGAGGCAGCAGCCGCCGCAGCGTCGAGGTGTCGAGGCGGCGTCCTCGCAGCGAGAGAAAGAGCGCGTCGGCAGCACCGCGCACCAGGCGCGGCCGCGCGTCCCGCAGGTAGCGGCCGAGGTGCAGCGCCGCCTCCTCGCCGAGCGGCACCACGCGCTCCTTGCCGCCCTTCCCGCGCACGTGGACGGATTCCTGGTCGAAGTCGACGTCGCCGAGGTCGAGCGCCACGGCCTCCGCACTGCGCAGGCCGCACGAGTACACGAGCTCGAGCAGGGCGCGGTTGCGGAGCGTGAGGGGATCGGTCGCGGAGAAGGCGTCGAGCACGGCCTCGACCTCTGCGAGCCTCGGGGCGTCCGGGAGGCGCCGCCGGCGCCGCGGTGTCATCGTTCCCTCGGGCACGTGCGCGGGGCCGAGCGAGAAGCGCAGCAGCGACCGCACGGCGGCCAGGCGGCGCGCGACCGTCGCGGGAGAGAGCCCGTTGCGTGCCCGGCCGAGCTCGGCCGTGTAGTCGGCGAGCGCCCGCACGTCGACGCGCGCGAGCGGGATGCGGCGACGCTCGAGCCAGGCTGCGAAGTGGCGCAGGTCGGCTCCGTAGGCCCGCCGGGTAGAATCGGACAGCGCCGGGCTCCCGAGAAAGCGGTCGATCGCGCGCGTGATCGTCACCCGACCGGATTCGCTCTCGTCACCCGCTCGCCTGCCTGCCGATGCGATCCTCTGCCCTGTTCGCGCTCGTCCTCGCGGTTGCCGTGGTCGTGGCGCTGCTCGCGGCACGGCGCGCAGACGACGGTGCGCCCCCCGCCGGCGGCCCGGTTGCGCTCGTCGGCGACTCGCTCAACGTCGGCGTCGAGCCGTACCTCGAAGCGGCGCTCCCCGGCTTCGAGGTGATCGCGAACGACCAGGTGGGACGGCGGACGCCCGAGGGGATCGAGGAGATCGAACAGGGGCGGGCACGGCTCGCTCCGTACGTCGTCGTCAGCCTCGGCACGAACGACCCGCCCACCGCGGTCGACGCGTTCCGCCACGACGTCGCCCGTCTGACGGCGCTCGTCGGCTCCGGCCGCTGTCTCGTGTGGGCGACGATCTGGCGGGACGGCGCCCCCGACGACGCCTTCAACGGGGTGCTTCGCGACGCCGCAGCCGCGAACCGGCGCCTGCGTCTGGTCGAATGGGGGGCGATGGTGCAGGATCATTCCGACTGGCTCGCCCCCGACGGCCTCCACGGCAGCGACGCCGGGTACCGGGCGCGCGCCCGCGCGGTCGCCGCCGCGGTGCGCGACTGTGCTCCGGAGCCGGCTGTCGAGGCGCGATGAACCGGATCGTCACGCTCTCGACCGGTGCCGAGGCGCGGCTCCGCAACGAGAGCGCCCCTCTCGCCGCCGTGCTCGTCAACGGCGGCTCCGCGAGGCCCGTGCCGGGCACGTGGAGCGCCACCAGCGAGCTTCTCGCCGCCGAGCTCGCGCCGCGCTTCCCGCAGGTCGCTTTCGTCGAGGTGCGCTATCGCGTGAAGACCTGGAACGAGCTCTCCTCCTGCATCGCCGACGCCGAGGCTGCGCTCGAGCTCGTGCGGCGCCCGAGCCTGCTCGTCGGCTTCTCCATGGGCGGAGCCGTCTCGATCGGGGTCGCGGCCCACGAGTGCGTCGCGGCGGTCGCCGGGCTGGCGCCCTGGATTCCCGACCGGCTCTCGCTCGACGGACTGCGCGGCAAGCGCCTCGACGTCATCCACGGCTCCTGGGACCGCTACCTGCCCGGCATCCCGGGCGTCAGCGCCGCCAGCTCGCGCAAGGCGTTCGACCGTGCGCAGGCCCTCGGGATCGACGGCTCCTACACGCTGATCGATCGTGGCCTGCACGGCGCCGCGCTGCGGCGGCGCACGGGTGGGCTCGTGCGGTTGCCACGCTGGCGCGCCTGGGTCGACCACGTGGGCGAACGCCTGGCCCGGTTCGCGGCTGCGGCCGCGTAGGCCCTACGCGCCGGCGGCGAGCCGGCGGCGGGCCCGCTGGCCCTCGCTCGGCAGGCGCACGTCCCAGGCGAGCCCGAGCTTCTCGAGGCCCCTGATCGTCAGCCACGCGATGTCCACCTGGAAGCGATCGAGCCCGTGGCGGGCCGACGCGGGGAACGCATGGTGGTTGTTGTGCCAGCCCTCGCCGAAGGTGAGCGCGGCGACCACCCAGTTGTTGCGGCTCTCGTCGCGCGAGCGGTACGAGCGGCGGCCGAAGAGGTGGCAGATCGAGTTCACGGAGAAGGTGGCGTGCTGGTAGGCGAAGATCCGGATCAGTCCGCCCCACACGAGCGCCTGCAGGCCGAGCTGCCAGCTGAGCCCACCCGCCAGGTAGCCGATCGCGAAGGGCAGGGCGAAGGTGAGGAAGACCCAGAGGAAATAGAGGCGGTCGATGCGGCGGATCAGCACGTCGTCGTAGAGGTCCTTGCCGTAGTGCTCGCCGCGCTCCATCCCCTTCAGGTGGAAGAGCCAGCCCATGTGGGCGTGGAAGAAGCCGTGCAGTGCTCCCCAGGCGTTCGGCGCGAAGCCCGCGTGGGGGGAGTGCGGGTCTCCCTCCTGGTCGGAGAGCGCGTGGTGCTTGCGGTGGTCGGTCACCCATTGCGTGACCGGCCCCTGGATCGTCATCGAGCCGAGGACTGCGAAGGCGGCGCGGATCGTCTTCGTCGTCTCGAAGCTCCGGTGTGTGAACAGGCGGTGGTAGCCCACGGTCGTGCCGAGCCCCGACAGCACGTAGAGCACGAGGAAGAGGGCGACGTCGACCCAGGAGAGCGCCACGCCCCAGAGACCGAAGGCGGCCACGAGCAGCCCGAGCGGTGGGATCACGACGGCGAGCAGGGTGACGATCTGGCTGGCGCGCGTGGTGCGCTCGCGCACGGTTGCGACGGCGACCTCGGCTATCTCCGACATGATCGTGTCATCCAGTTCCGGGGGAGCGACGAATCAGGCAGTGATGAAGATAGCGGTCATCGGGACAGGCATCGCGGGGCTCGGCGCAGGCTACGCGCTTTCGCACGCGCACGAGGTGGAGCTGTTCGAGGCGAACGGGTACGCCGGCGGCCACGCGAACACCGTCACGGTGGACGCGCACGAGATCGACACGGGGTTCATCGTGCACAACGAGGCGAACTACCCGGGCCTGACCCGGCTCTTCCGCGAGCTCGGCGTCGCCACCCTGCCCTCCGAGATGTCCTTCTCGATGACGTGCGGTTGCGGGCTGCAGTGGTCGAGCCGCCGGCCCTGGCGGGCGGGCAGGGCGCTGCTCGCCGAGATCCTCCGCTTCCTGCGCACCGCGGGAGCCGCCGACGCGGCGGACAAGACGTTCGACCGCTTCCTGCGCGACGAAGGCTACTCGGACTCGTTCCGCTGGCACTACCTGGTGCCGATGACGTCGGCGCTGTGGTCGGCCGCGCCCGGGCGCGCCCTCGAGCTCCCTGCCGCCTACGGGATCCAGTTCTTCCGCACCCACTCCATGCTCGGTCTGCGCCGGCATCGCTGGCGCACGGTGGCCGGCGGCAGCCGTACGTACGTGCGCGCCGTGCTCGAGCGGATGGGGGCCGGCGTGCACCTCAACGCGCCTGTGCGGACGGTGACGAGGTCGGCAGGGGGCGTCGAGGTTCGCACCGCCGACGACGTCGTGCGCAGGTTCGACGGGGTCGTCGTCGCCACGCACGCGCCCGACGCGCTGTCCGTGCTCGCAGACCCGTCCGAGGAGGAGCGGCGCGTGCTCGGCGCCTTCCGCACGACGACGAACGAGACCGTGCTGCACACGGACGCGCGACTGCTGCCGAGGCGAAGCTCCGACCGCTGCTCGTGGAACTACCAGTCACCGGGCTGCGGGGTGCTTGCGGCGCGACCCTCGCTCACCTACTACGCGAACCGCCTGCAGAGGCTCGTGAGCGACCGTCACTATTGCGTCACGCTGAACCGCACGACCGAGATCGAGCCGGAGGCGATCGTCCGCGTGCTCGAGTACGCGCATCCGGAGATGACGCTACCTCTCGTACTGCGAGGCCGGGTTCGCGATCCGCTCGTTGCGGGACATGCAGATCGTTCTGTCGCGGGCGGCAAACGATGCTCTGCCCTCGTTCCCCTCGACCAGGCCGAGCTTCTGATCTACAGGGCCGTCCGCAACCTGGTTCGCCCACCGCTCCGCGCTGCCTACCGCCTGGAGGTGCGGGGCGCCGGGCACGTCCCCGAGCGCGGGCCGGTCGTCGTGGCGGCGAACCACCTCTCGGTGCTCGACCCGTTCGTCCTCTCCGTCGCCGTGGAGCGGCCGCTCCGCTACCTCGGCAAGGCGGAGCTCTGGCGCTGCCGGCCGCTCGTGCCTCTCTTCGCCGCCCTCGGCGCGATTCCGGTGACCCGCGACGCGGGCGACGACGGGGCGATCGCAACCGTGCTCGCGGCGCTCGAGCAGGGCGACGCCGTCGGCATCTTCCCGCAGGGCTCCGTCAGCCGCGACGAGTGGCGCCGCGGCGCAGCGCGGCTCGCTCTCGCTGCCGGCGCGCCGCTCGTGCCGGTGCGCATCCTCGGCACCGAGCTCGCGCTCAGCCGCGGCCGCGTCGGCTTCCCGCGCGTCTCGGTGCTGATCGGCGAGCCGATCCCGGTCGCTCGCCTGGAGCCGACCGCCGAGCTCGCGACCATCTTAACGGCACGCCTGCGGGCCGCGGTCGAGGCGCTCGGCAGCTGACCGGCGCGTGACGGAGCGCGTCGCCCCGCCCGAGCAGCCGCCCGACAGGCAAGCTTGACGGATGCCAGGCCGCCGCTTCGGCGCAGATCTCTCGGAGCCGCCCGAGCCGCCCGCCGACCCCGCCGTGCGGAGCGCCAACCTGCGGCGGATCTTCCCGCTCTTCCGCGCCTACCGCGCGCGGCTCGGGATCGTGTGCGCGCTCATCGTCCTCTCCGCCGCGCTCGGCGTCGTGCCGACCTTCCTCCTCAAGGCGGTGCTCGACACGGCGCTGCCGCAGGTGCCCGGGGACGACGTCCGGCTGGGGCTGCTGACGGCTCTCGTGGCCGGCATGATCGCGATCCCCGTCGTCACCGGGGCGATCGGCGTCTTCCAGACCCTGCTCTCGAACCAGGTCGGCCAGGCCGTCATGCACGACCTGCGGACGTCCGTCTACCGGCACCTGCAGAGCCTGTCCCTGGCGTTCTTCACCCGTACGCGCACGGGCGAGGTGCAGAGCCGGATCGCGAACGACATCGGCGGCATCGACACCGTCGTCACCTCGACGGCCACCTCGGTGCTCGCGAACGTGACGACCGTGCTCGCGACCGTGGTGGCGATGTTCCTGCTCGACTGGCGCCTGGCCGTGTTCGCCCTGATCCTGCTGCCACTCTTCGTGTGGCTGACGAAGCGGGTCGGCGACCAGCGGAAGAAGGTGACGGCGCAGCGGCAGGTGTCGCTCGCCGACGTGTCGTCGATCGTGCAGGAGTCGCTGTCGGTCTCCGGCATCCTGCTCGGCAAGACGATGGGTCGCACCGACGACCTGGCGACGCGGTTCTCGGACGAGTCGCGCCGGCTGGCCGACCTCGAGGTGCGGAGCCGCATGACGGGACGCTGGATGATGGCCGCCATCCAGATGACGTTCGCGGTGATGCCGGCGCTCGTGTACTGGTTCGCGGGCTGGTCGATCTCTCGCGGCGACGGAACGATCACGATCGGCACGCTCGTCGCCTTCACGACCCTGCAGACCCGGCTCTTCTTCCCGATCGGCAGCCTGCTCGGCGTCCAGCTGGAGGTGCAGAGCTCCCTGGCGCTGTTCGACCGGATCTTCGAGTACCTCGATCAGCCCGTCGATATCGTCGAGGGGACGCGCACGTTCGAACGGCCCCGGGGCGACGTCTCGTTCGAGCGGGTCTGCTTCCGGTACGACGACGACGCCTGGACGCTGAAGGACGTCACCTTCACCGTGCCGGCGGGCTCCAAGACGGCGCTCGTCGGAGAGACGGGCTCCGGCAAGACGACCTGCGGCTACCTCGTGGCGCGGCTCTACGACGCGACGGAGGGTGCGGTGCGCATCGACGGGGTCGACGTGCGGGAGCTGACGTTCGCGTCGCTCGCCGCGGCGGTCGGAGTCGTCTCGCAGGAGACGTACCTGTTCCACGCGACGGTGCGCGAGAACCTCCGCTTCGCCAAGCCGGACGCGAGCGACGACGAGGTCGAGGCGGCCGCGCAGGCCGCGCAGATCCACGAGCTGATCGCCTCGCTGCCGTCCGGCTACGACACGATGGTCGGCGAGCGCGGTTACCGCTTCTCGGGCGGAGAGAAGCAGCGCATCGCGATCGCCCGCACGATCCTGCGCAACCCTCCCATCCTCGTGCTCGACGAGGCGACGTCGGCGCTCGACACCCAGACCGAGCGGCTGGTGCAGGAGGCGCTCGAGCGTCTCGCGGAGGGTCGTACGACGATCGCCATCGCCCACCGCCTCTCGACGGTGCGGGACGCGGACCAGATCGTGGTGCTCGACCGGGGCGGGGTGGTGGAGATCGGCAGGCACGAGGAGCTGATCGCGGCCGCGGGCCGCTACGCGGCGCTCGTCGCTCGGGACAGCTCGGCCGATCTCGGAGGGCTCGACGCGGTCGCGGGCGCCGTTTGAGCGCTGCTCGGTTCTTCATCGTGGCGGGGCTGCTGCTCGTCCTGCTCGCAGGGTGGGGGCTGCTGGCGGATCGCAAGGAGACGCGTCTGGCAGGCGCGTGACACCACGGCCGACCCCGTCGCACTGAGCGACGTCGTCCGAGCCGGCAGGCCGGAGGCCCGCGCGGGGTCTGCCGTTTCCGGGTCGAGAGTGACCGCGGTACGAGGTGCCATGTCACGGGATTCCGCGTACCGTTCCGCGCAGCGGTCGCACGAGGAGGATGATCGCCATCACGACCACATCGAGGAGGAAACGCACGTGACGATCACGACGGCCGTGAGCCGCGTCGGGCTCGACGCGCACGGAATCGCCCCCACCGGCAGCGTCGTCTGGAACCCGACGACCGCACAGCTCTACACCGAGGCGCTCAGGCGCGGCGACGGCGTACTCGCCCACGGCGGGCCGCTCGTCGTCCACACCGGCGAGCACACCGGTCGCTCGCCGAAGGACAAGTATGTCGTCCGGGAGCCCGAGTCGGAAGGACGGATCTGGTGGGGCGACGTCAACCAGCCGCTCGGTGAGGAGAGCTTCGGCCGGCTCCGGGGGAAGGTGGTCACCTACCTCGAGGCACAGGACACGCTGTACGTCGTCGACCACTTCGCGGGCGCAGACCCGGCGCACCGCCTCGGTGTCCGCGTCGTGACGGCGAGCCCCTACCACGCCCTCTTCGCGAAGACGATGTTCATCGTCCCGCGGCCCGAGGAGATGCCCTCGTTCAGTCCCGACACGCTCGTGCTGCACGCTCCGCAGGTCGAGGCCGATCCGGACGAGGACGGCACGCGCAGCGGCATGTTCGTCCTGCTGCACCCGATGCGCGACAGAGGTGCTCATCGGCGGCACCTTCTATGCGGGCGAGATCAAGAAGGCGATCTTCACGGTGATGAACGACCGCCTGCCGCTCGAGGGCGTGCTGCCGATGCACTGCTCGGCGAACGTCGGCGAGGACGGCCGCGTCGCGGTCTTCTTCGGGCTCTCGGGCACGGGCAAGACAACGCTCTCGGCCGACCCGGATCGCTCGCTGATCGGCGACGACGAGCACGGCTGGGGCGACAACGGCGTCTTCAACATCGAGGGCGGCTGCTACGCCAAGGTGATCAGGCTGTCGGCGGAGGCGGAGCCGCAGATCTGGCGCACGACGCGGACGTTCGGAACGATCCTGGAGAACGTCGCGGTCGACGAGGTCGGCGTGCTCGACCTCGACGACGACTCGAAGACCGAGAACACCCGCGCCGCCTACAAGCTCGAGCGCATCGCGAACGCGCTGCCGACGAAGCAGGCGGGGCACCCGAGCTCGGTCGTTTTCCTCACCGCCGATGCCTTCGGGATCCTCCCCCCGATCGCCCGCCTGACTCGCGCGACCAGGCGATGTTCTACTTCCTCTCGGGCTTCACGGCGAAGCTCGCCGGGACCGAGATCGGCGTCACCGAGCCGCAGCCGACGTTCTCCACCTGCTTCGGCGCGCCGTTCCTGCCCGCAGCCGCCCGCCGTCTACGCGCGGATGCTCGGGGAGAAGCTCGACGAGCACGGCGCGAGCGTCTGGCTCGTCAACACCGGCTGGACCGGCGGGCCCTTCGGCGTCGGTCATCGGATGCCGATCACGGCGACGCGCGGCCTGCTCCACGCCGCTCTGGCCGAGGCGCTCGACGAGACCGAGTTCCGCGTCGACCCGGTCTTCGGCTTCGAGGTGCCCACGCACGTCCCGGGCGTCGAGTCGTACCTGCTCGACCCGCGCTCGACCTGGCACGACCCTGCTGCCTACGACGCGAAGGCCCGCGAGCTCGCGGGCCTGTTCCGGGCGAACTTCGAGAAGTTCGCCGAAGACGCGGGCGAGGCGATCACCGTCGCCGGCCCGCTCGTCTAGGAAGGACGCGCGGCAGGGGGACCTCGTGGCTCAGAGCCACGAAGTCCCCCTGCCGCGGTCGCGCTCGCCGTGGCGGTCGCGCTCGCCGTGGCGGCCGCCGGCGAGGCGTGGCCACGGCCCCTTGAACCTGCGCGTGTCCACAGGCCGATCAGGTAGCGTCGAGCGACATGGAAGCGATGCACGACGTCCTCGTCGTCGGTGCCGGTCTGGCCGGCATGCGCGCAGCCATCGAGGCGCACGATCGCGGCGCGAACGTCGGCGTCATCTCCAAGCTGCACCCGACCCGCAGCCATTCCGGCGCGGCCGAGGGCGGCATCAACGCGGCGCTCGGGAACACCGCCGAGGACAGCCCCGAAAAGCACGCCTTCGACACCGTCAAGGGCTCCGACTATCTCGGCGACCAGGACGCGATCGAGATCTTCACGCGCGAAGCGCCCGGCGACATCTACCAGCTCGAGCGCTGGGGCGCCTTCTTCTCGCGCAACGACGAGGGGCGGCTCGACCAGCGCCCGTTCGGGGCAGCCGGCTCGCCGCGCACGGTCTACGCCGCCGACATCACCGGTCACGTGCTGATCCAGGTGCTGTACGAGCAGCTGCAGAAGCGCATGGCCGAGGGGATGACGGTCTACGAGGAGCTCTTCGCGTTCCGCCTCGTGATCGAGGACGGGCGGTGTACCGGCGTGATCAGCTGGGACCTCCTGCACGGAGGCGTCAAGCTCCACACCGGCAAGGCGGTGATCCTCGCGACAGGCGGGGCGGGACGCATCTATCGCGTCACCACGAACGCCTATGCCTGCACCGGCGACGGCATGGCGATGGCGCTCCGCGCCGGCGTGCCGTTGAAGGACATGGAGTTCATGCAGTTCCACCCGACGACGATGTACCCGAGCGGCATTCTCATCACGGAGGGCTGCCGCGGCGAGGGCGGCTACCTGCTCAACAAGGAGGGCGAGCGCTTCATGCAGCGCTACGCCCCGAACGCGCTCGAGCTCGCCTCCCGCGACGTCGTCTCGCGGTCGGAGACGACGGAGATCGAAGCCGGGCGCGGGATCGACGGCAACGTCCATCTCGACCTGCGCCACCTCGGCCCCGAGAAGATCCTGACGAAGCTGCCCGGCTCGCGCGAGCTCGCCATGACCTACGCGGGAGTCGACCCGATCTACGCGCCCATCCCCGTCCGGCCCGGCGCCCACTACCACATGGGGGGCATCGAGACGGACAGCGAGGGCCTCAGCGAGGTGGAAGGCCTCTACGCGGCCGGGGAATGCGCCTGCGTCTCCGTCCACGGAGCCAACCGGCTCGGCGGCAACTCGCTGATGGAGACGATCACGTTCGGCCGCCGCTCCGGCCAGGCCGCGGCGGAGTACGCGCCGTCCGCTGCGGTCGGCAACAGCGCCGCGGAGGCGGCACGGGCCGACGCCGAGCGCTGGGTGACGTCGCTCCTCGACAACACCGAGGGCGAGCGGCCGTGGGCGATCCGCGACGATCTCGGCCAGTCCATGTTCGAGAACTTCGGCGTCTTCCGCCGCGGGGAGAAGATGGAAGCCGAGCTCGGCATCATCGAGGGGCTGCGGGAGCGCTACGAGCGTGGCGTCGTCATCGAGGACAAGGGCGACGTCTTCAACAGCGACCTCACGCAGGCGATCGAGCTCGGCTACCTGCTCGACCTCGCCTCCTGCATGGTGCAGGCCGGCAACGCCCGCACGGAGAGCCGCGGCGCTCACTCCCGACCGTACGACTTCCCCGACCGCGACGACGAGAGCTTCCTCAAGCACTCGATCACACGGTGGGTGGATGACCGGCCCGAGCTCTCCTACAAGGAGGTTCGCATGACGCAGTGGGAGCCGATGGAGAGGAAGTACTGATGCAGGTAGGTCTCAAGATCTGGCGCTACGACGCGAAGACGGGCGATCGGGCGCTGAAGGAGTACGAGATCAGCGCGCCCGAGGAGGCGACGCTGCTCGACTGCCTCGACATCGTCAAGGACAAGCACGACGGCTCCCTCGCGTACCGCAAGAGCTGCCGCATGATGATCTGCGGCTCATGCGGCATGCGCCTGGACGGCGGCGCCGTGCTCGCGTGCACGACGCGCATGTACGACATCGCCCAGGCCGGTCACGTGCCCGTCGTCTCCGCGATGGGCAACCTGCCGATCGTGAAGGACCTCGTCGTCGACATGGACCCGTTCTGGCAGAAGATGCGAGCGGTCGAGCCGTACCTGCGGCCCCGCTACGACCAGGCGCAGGAGCGCGAGAACGTCGTGCCGCAGAAGAGCATGAACGTGATCCACAAGGAGTCCCTCTGCATCAACTGCGGTTGCTGCGTCTCCGAATGCAACTCGATGGAGTCCGATCCCGACTTCCTCGGCCCGGCGGCGCTTGCGAAGGGGATGCGCTTCGTCGGCGACCCGCGCGACGGCGCCACCGTCGAGCGGCTCGAGAAGTACTCCGAGGAACACGGCCTGTGGGACTGCACACGGTGCTACTTCTGCAACGAGCGCTGCCCCAAGGGCGTCGACCCGCGCGACGCGATCGCGAAGCTCGGCGCCGAGGCGATGAAGAACGGGATCGACCGCGACATGGGCGCCCGCCACGCCAAGTGGTTCGTCACCTCCGCGAAGACGACCGGCTGGCTGCGCGAGACCGAGCTCGTGCCCAAGACGCAGGGCATCGTCGCGTCGATCAAGGACGTCAAGTTCGCCCTGCGCCTCGCACGCAAGGGCAAGGTGCCGCCTCCCTTCCCGCCGCACGTCGCGGCGGAGGTGGGCGAGTCGCGTGCGCTCTTCGACCTCGTCAAGGCGCAGGGTCGTGACGGCGCCCTCGGCATCGTCCAGGGCGAGAAGGCGCTCGGACGCATCGAGTCGCACCACGAGGCGGCGGGCGGCCGCGATCCCTACAACGAGCCAGACTCGGCGCCGCGCCCGTTCCTGCCGAGCGAGCGCGAAGGGTCCGAGGAGGCTGTGACGCCGTGAAGAAGGTCGCGTACTACAAGGGCTGTCTCGCTTCGCTGTCCGCCAAGGAGCTCGACATCTCCACCCAGGCGCTCGCGCCCAAGGTGGGCTACGAGCTGCTCGAGCTCGAAGTCGGTCACGTGCTGCGGCGCCGGCGACATCCACGAGGCGGAGCCGGACTACTACGTGCATCTGAACGCGCGCATCCTCGCCTACGCCGAGGCCACCGGCTGCGACACGCTGATGACCGTGTGCAACGTGTGCACGCTGAACCTGCGGCAGGCGAACTACCAGCTGCAGATCGACGAGGAGCTGCGCGAGCGCGTCAACGACAACCTGGAGCAGGTCGGCGTGCCGCGCTACCGGGGCACGGTCGAGGTGAAGCACTTCCTCTGGCTGATCGCGGGCGAGAGCTTCGCGGAGCTGCAGAGGGTGGCGCACAAGGGTCTCAAGGGCCTCAAGGTGGCGCCGTTCTACGGCTGCCAGATCCTGCGGCCCTCGAAGCTGATGGGCTTCGAGGACCCGGACAAGCCCGACTCGCTGGAGCGGATCATCCGGGCGTGCGGCGGCGAGGCGATCGACTACCCGGCGAAGGTGAAGTGCTGCGGCTTCCCGATCATCCAGGCGCGCGAGGAGACGGCGCTCGCCGAGCTGATCCAGCCGATCGAGCAGGCGAAGGAGGCCGGCGCCGACGCGATGGTGACGCCGTGCCCGCTCTGCCATCTCTCGCTCGACGCCTGGCAGTCGAAGCTGAAGAAGCAGACGGGCAAGAACTTCCAGATGCCGATCCTGCACCTCTCGCAGCTCGTCGGCGTCGCCGCCGGCCTGACCGACTCCGAGCTGAAGTTCAAGCGGCACGTCGTGTCCGTGCAGCCGGTGATCGAGAAGCTGTCGATCTAGAGGCTCGGCCCGCGGAGGGTTCCGGCATGCTCCTGGCTGCCGCGCTGATCGCGATCGGCTGCCTCGGCGCCCTGGCCTGGGGCTGGTTCGAGGCCGGCTGGCTGCGGAGGCGCGTGGTCGAGGTCCGGGTGCCGGGCCTGCCGCCCGCCCTCGTGGGCGTCCGGATCGCGCATCTCTCCGACTTCCACCTCGGCCCGCCGTCGCGCGGACGCGTCGCCACGGAGCGCGCCGTCGCCTGGGTCGAGGCGCGGCGGCCCGACCTCGTGTGCATCACCGGCGACCTCGTCGCCCACCCCCGCGGCGAGGCGCTGCTCCGGGATCTCCTGCACCGTCTCGGACGGCCGTACGTCGTGCTCGGGAACCACGACGTCGCGCTCACGCGGGATCCGTTCTCCCGCAACGCGGAGCTCGAGGACCTGCGCGGGGCGGTGCTGCTCCGGGACGAGGTGGTCGAGCTCGAGCTCCGCGGCGTCACCGTCTCCGTCGGGGGGGTCGATCCCGGCACGTTCCAGCGGCGGGTCGGGCGTCCAGCCGACCTGGCCCGTGCGGACGCGGGGCTGCGGATCCTGCTCTGCCACTTCCCCGACGTCGTGCGCGTGCTGCCGCCCGGGGCGTTCCACCTGATTCTGGCGGGGCACCTCCACGCGGGGCAGATCGTGATCCCCTATCCGGGCGGCAAGCTCACGCTGGCCCACCCGCGTGCCAGGCTGGTGGAGGGCGTGCACGCGCTGCCGGCGGGCACCCTGCACGTCTCGCCGGGGCTCGGCACGACGCTCGTCCCCTTCCGCTTCTGCGCCCGACCCGAGGCGACGGAGCTCGTGCTGGCGCAGGCCGTAGACTAGGCGCGGTGGAGGGCCACTCAGTCATCTCCGCGGACATCCTCGCCCGCTACGCGACCGACGCCGCCTGCGAGGTGGCGGGAGTCCGGGGAGTGGTCGACGGCCCGCGGGCGCGGCATCGCGGCGTCAAGGTGACAGACGACGCGGGGACGGTGTCGCTCGAGCTCCACCTCGCCGTCGACTGGGGCGTCGGCGTTGCCGACGTCGGTCGCGCGGTGCAGGTTCGCGTGGCGGACTACCTGAGCCGGATGGCCGACGTCGTCCCGGCCGCCGTCGACGTCGTGTTCGACGAGATCGGCCCGCCGCCGGCGCCGCCGAGCTGATGCCTGCCCGCGTCGCCGGCCTCACACGGGGGACGCTCGTGACCGCGCCGGGGGTCTGCCGCGAGTGCGTCTGGTGGCAGTCGCGCGGGAACAGGACGGCCTCCAAGGAGCGCTGGGTCGACCGCGTGGAGGACGAGTGGGGCGAGTGGGGGACGATCTACTACGACGGCGACCGCGTGCTCGGCTCCATGCAGTACGGTCCGGCGCACCTGTTCCCGCGTGCGGACGATCTCCCCGCCGGCCCTCCGTCCGACGACGCCGTGCTCGTCACGTGTGCCTACCTTGCCGGCGGTGCGGCGGAGTGGGTGGAGAAGTCGCTCTTCCTGGCCGCGATCGGCGAGGCGCGCGACAAGGGCGCTCGCGCCCTCGAGGCGTTCGCCTACCGCTACCCGGAGGACGCGAACACCGGGGAGCGCTTCCTGGTGCACCGGACGGTGTTCCCGCGCGACTTCCTCGAGGACTTCGGCTTCGTGACGGTGCGCTCGCAGGGACGTGTCGAGCTGTGCCGGCTCGAGCTGGCGAGCCTGGCCCCGGTGGAGGAAGGCCGGCGCGCTCGCGTGCTGCGCGTCGTGCAGGAGGCGTTCACGCCCGCTCCGGCACCGGTGCCGCCGGGGGTGTGAGGCGCGGCGGGCCGGGCACGCCCGGCCCCTACGAGAGCTTCAGCTCGGCGGTGACGCCGAGCAGCAGCTCTGCGATCTGGATCGCGTTCAGGGCGGCGCCCTTGCGCAGGTTGTCGTTCGAGAGGAAGAGCGCGAGCCCGGCGCCGGAGGACTCGTCCTGCCGGATCCGGCCGACGAGGACCTCGTCGCCGCCGGCCGCGTCGGCGGGAGTGGGGTAGTCGGGCAGCCGCAGCACGCGCACGCTCGGCGCCTCGCTCAGGATCGCAGTCGCCTCGGCCGGTGAGAGCGCCTCGTCGAACTCCACCCAGATCGCCTCGGAATGGCCGACGAGCACGGGCACGCGGACGCAGGTGGCGCTGATCGGGAGCTCCGGCAACTCGAGGATCTTGCGCGTCTCGGCCCGGAGCTTCGACTCCTCGTCCGACTCGTCTCCCTCCCACGTCCAGTCCATCACGAGGTTGTGCTCGCTCGCCGGCTCCGCGCGGAGGGCTTCCATACGCTGGGCGCCGGCCCCCGAGACCGACTGGTAGGTGGCGACGTGGACGCGCCTCAGTCCGGCGGCATCGTGGAGCGGCTTCAGCACGCAGGTGAGCGGGATCGTGCAGCAGTTCGGGTTGGCGACGATCCGGTCCCGTTCGAGCGCCTCCAGGGCTCTGGCGCCGTTCACCTCGGGCACGACGAGCGGGTAGCCGTCGACGAGCCGGTAGGCCGACGACTTGTCGACGCAGATCGCTCCGCCGGCCGAGGCAACCGGCACGAGCTCCCTGCTCGCGCCGGTGCCGACAGAGAAGAGGAACAGGTCGACGTCGCCCGCGCCGAGCGCGTCGGGCGTCGCTTCCTCAACCACGATCTCGTCGTCGCCGAACGGCACGCGGGTGCCGGCGGACCGGGCCGATGCGAACGCGCGCACATCGTAGCCGCGCTCCGAGAGCAGCTCGAGCGTGATCGTGCCGACGGCGCCGGTCGCCCCGACGACGCCGATCCGCGGGCTAGCCACGCGCGCCGCCCTCTCGTGTCTCGCCCGTCACCACGGCTCTCAGTGTAGGCAAACGACTGGGGCGTTACGCCGGTCTGCGCCCGGAGAGCGCACGCCCGAGGGTGACCTCGTCGGCGTACTCGAGGTCGCCGCCGACGGGCAGGCCGCTCGCGAGACGCGTCACGCGGACCCGGTCGCGGAGCCTGTCGGCGAGGTAGGCGGCGGTCGCCTCGCCGGTCATGTTCGGGTTCGTCGCGAGGACGACCTCCTCGACGCCGCCCTGCTCGACACGGTGCAGGAGCTGCCCGATGCGGAGGTCGGACGGCTCGACGCCGTCGAGCGGCGACAGCGAGCCGCCGAGCACGTGGTAGAGGCCTCTGTACTCGTGCGTCCGCTCGAGCGAGACGACGTCGACCGGCTGCTCGACGACGCAGACGACCGAGCGGTCGCGACGCGGGTCGGTGCAGACGCTGCAGAGCTCCTCCTCCGTGAGGTTCCCGCACACGTCGCAGAAGCGCACGCGCTCCTTCACCTCGACGAGCGCCGAGGCGAGCGCGAGCGCCTCCTCCCTCGAGACCGACAGCAGGTGGAACGCGAGCCGCTGCGCGGTGCGCGTGCCGATCCCCGGCAGGCGGGTCAGCTGGGCCACGAGGTTGTCGATCGAGGGGCTGAGCACGCCGGGAGGTTAACCGTCCGCCTCGGACGGGCCTGCCGCGTACAGCACCGGCTCGGCCTCCGTGCCGAGGTGCCGCTCGGCGATCGCGACGAAGGCACGGACGGCCGGGGAGAGGGGTGCGTCGTGCCGGGCGATGAAGGCGAAGGTGTCGAACAGGGGCTCCGCGAACGAGGCTGCGTGCAGCGTGCGCGCCTGCCGCTTCCCGAACGCGGCTCGCGGGATGATCGTGTCGCCGAGGCCGCGTAGCCCTCGTCACTCCGGCGTCCGCGCCGCGAGCTCGTCCTTCACCGCGCGCCAGGCCGAACCGGTGGAGAAGCCGCGTCGCACGAGGAACGCCACGGCTCGCCGCCTGCCCGGCTCGTCGGGCGTGATCGGCCGCCGTTGCAGGGCGTCGCGTGCCAGCCCGGCCTCGTCCTCGCCGCCGTAGGCCTCCTGCAGAGCCGCCTGCGCCTCCTCCACGGCGATGCCGCGAGCCAACAGCGTCCGCTCGGCTCGCCGGGCGCCGTACCGACGGGAGCGCATGCCGCGCGCCAGCTGGCCCGCGAGCTCGGCGTCGTCGAGGTAGCCGTGGCCGCTCACCGTGGCGATCGCGTCACGGGCGACGTCGTCGGGGATGCCGCGGGCGGCGAGCTTGCGCTCGATCTCCGCCACGGACTGCGCCCTCGCGGCGAGCGAGCGCACGACGAACAGGCGTGCGCGCGACTGCGCGACCGCTTGTGCGATCGCCGTGACGCGGCCGTCGTCGAGATCGTCGCCGTCGCGGACCTCGAGCTCCGCGAGCAGCTCCGGCTCGATCCGGAGCCAGGCCCTGCCGTCGAGCTCGAGGGCGACCGGGCGGCGGCGCCTCCGCCCGGCGTCCGGCTCGTCGTCGCGCACGATCCTGAGAACGGCCACGGCCTTCACGCTACGGCAGCAGACCGCTCCCGGCATCGTCGGCCGGAGCCGTGTCCCGCAGCGGGGTGAGCAGCACGACGGGGATCGGGCGCGACGTCCGCTCCTGGTAGCGGGCGTAGCCGGCATGGGCGGCGGTGATGGACGGCCACAGGCGCTGTCGCTCCGCCGGTGCGACCGTGGCCGCCGTCACCTGCAGGCGCTCGTTTCCGATCGTGACGACGGCGTGCGGGTGCTCTCGCAGGTTCAGCAGCCAGTCGGGCGGCCGGTCGGCGCCCCCGTTCGAGCCGATCACGAGGAGATCGTCACCGTCCCGGAAGAAGGTCAGCGGTGTCGTGCGCGGCAGCCGGGAGCTGCGCCCCGTGGTCGTGAGCAGGAGCACGGGCATGCCGGCCACGGAGCCGAGCAGCCGCCCCCTGCTCACCCGGTAGAGGGCGAGATGGGTGCGGCTCATCGCGGTGATCGCCGCCCGCCGCAGGCGGACGCGCAGCGGTGTCGCGCGGGCCATGCCCGCCACGCTATCTCTACGTCTCCGGCATGTCCGGCACCCGGAGCACGAATGGCGTGAAATGCTCCTCGTTCTCCCGTATCCAGGCCACACCGGCGGTCGAGTAGTCGAAGCCGTCGATCAGATCCTCGTCCACCTCGTCCGGGGTGAGCGGCCCGTAGCACGCCGTGAGGGCGTGGTCGTGCAGCTCAACCGCCCAGATCGCGTGCGACCGCTCCTCGACCCAGAACTTACGCCTGATCTCCATGGTCCGTTCCTCTCCAGGGACGACCGGTTCGCCATGATCATCGATGCCGCCACCGGCCGGCGCATCCGTCAAACACCCTGATCCCGCTCGGAGAATCCCGTGCTGCGTAGTTGCCCGAACGGGGGATCGGCGCATTTTCCGATGCCCGCCGCCGCCCTCTGCTCCGAAGATGCTGACGACGGCGACAACGCGCGCTTCGAGGTGAGAAACCGTGGCGTTCGAGACGATCAGCAAGGACCTGAGCACGCTGCAGGTGACCCCGAACCTGCAGGACTACGAGGCGGCGCGCAGCCCCGACTTCTGGGAGCTGCGCGCGCACCGAGCTCGACGGCCTGCCCGGCGGGAAGGGGCTCAACATCGCCCACGAGGCCGTCGACCGGCACGCCGCCGGGGCGCGTGCAGACCATCTGGCACTGCGCTGGCTCGGCCGGAACGGGGAGGTGCGGGACTTCACCTACGCCGAGCTCGGGCGCGAGACGAGCCGCTTCGCCAACGTGCTGCAGGGGCTCGGGCTCGGGCCGGGTGACCTGCTCGGCGGGCTTGCGGGGCGCATCCCGGAGCTGTACGTCGGGGCGCTCGGCACGCTCAAGCACCGCAGCGTCTTCAGCCCGCTCTTCTCCGCCTTCGGCCCGGAGCCGGTGCGGCACGCGGCTCGCGCTGGGGCACGCCAAGGCGCTGCTGACGACCGAGCTGCTCTACCAGCGCAAGGTGGCCGGAATCCGGTCGACGCTGCCGGAGCTCGAGCACGTCATCCTCGTCGGCGAGGGCGGGGCCGAGACGAACGTGCCCGGCACACACGATTACCGGCGCCTGATGGCCGCCGCCGGCGACACCTACGAGATCGGGCCGACCGATCCCGAGGACGTCGCGCTCGTCCACTTCACGAGCGGCACCACCGGCAAGCCGAAGGGCGCCGTGCACGTGCACGCCGCCATCGTCTCCCACCACGTCACCGGCAAGCTGGCGCTCGACCTCCACCCCGACGACGTCTTCTGGTGCACCGCCGACCCCGGCTGGGTGACGGGCACCTCCTACGGGATCATCTCGCCGCTCTCGAACGGCGTCACGATGATCGTCGACGAGGCCGACTTCGACGCGGAGCGCTGGTACGGGATCCTCCAGTCGGAGGCCGTCTCCGTCTGGTACACGGCGCCGACGGCGATCAGGATGATGATGAAGACGGGCATCGAGCTCGTGCGGGAGCACTCGTTCCCCGCTCTGCGCTTTCTCGCGAGCGTCGGCGAGCCGCTCAACCCGGCGGGCGTCGTCTTCGGCCAGGATGCGTTCGGGCTGCCCTTCCACGACAACTGGTGGCAGACAGAGACCGGCGGCATCATGGTCGCGAACTTCGCCGTCATGGACATCCGCCCCGGCTCGATGGGGCGGCCGCTGCCCGGCATCGAGGCCGGGGTCGTGCACCGTCGCGAGGGCGGCGGCGTGGACGAGGTGACGGAGGCCGGGGAGGAGGGGGAGCTCGCGCTCCGGCCCGGCTGGCCGTCCATGTTCCGCACCTACCTCGGCGAGCCCGATCGCTACGCCGGCGCATTCCAGGAGGGCTGGTATCTCACCGGCGACCTCGTGCGACGCGACGCGGACGGCTACTTCTGGTTCGTCGGCCGCGCCGACGACGTGATCAAGAGCTCCGGCCACCTGATCGGACCGTTCGAGGTCGAGAGCGTCCTGCTCGAGCACCCGTCCGTCGCCCAGGCGGGCGTGATCGGCAAGCCCGACCCCGTCGCGGGCGAGGTGGTGAAGGCGTTCGTGACGCTGAAGCCCGGGTACGAGGCGTCGCGCGAGCTCGAGAAGGAACTGCTCGCCCACGCACGCGTGCGGCTCGGCGCCGTCGTGGCGCCGAAGGAGATCTCCTTCGTGGAGAGCGTCCCGACGACGCGGAGCGGCAAGATCATGCGCCGCCTGCTCAAGGCCCGCGAGCTCGGGCTGCCCGAGGGTGACGTGTCGACGCTGGAGAGCGCCAGGTGAGCCCTCCGGCCGGGAAGGCGACCAGCCGCAAGCCTCGGCCCCGGCCGCCGGCACTCGCCCGCGAGCACTCCCTGCACCTGCTGCGCGAGATGCTCCGCGTCCGGCGCTTCGAGGAGCGCGCGGCCGAGCAGTACAGCCTCACCCGGATCCGCGGCTTTCTCCACCTCTACATCGGGGAGGAGGCGGTCGGCGTCGGCGTCATGCAGGCGCTCACCCCCGACGACGCCGTGGTGGCGACCTACCGTGAGCACGGGCAGGCGCTCGCCCGCGGGCTGCCTGCGGCAGCGCTGATGTCGGAGATGTTCGGCAAGGCGACCGGCTGCAGCCGCGGGCGCGGCGGCTCGATGCACTTCTTCGACGTCTCTCGCCGCTTCTACGGCGGCAACGCGATCGTGGGCGGAGGGCTCCCGATCGCCGTCGGTCTCGCCCTCGCCGACCGGCTGCAGGGGCGCAGGCGGGTGACTGCGTGCTTCTTCGGGGACGGCGCCGTCGCCGAGGGCGAGTTCCACGAGTCGCTCAACCTCGCCGCGCTCTGGCAGCTGCCCGTGCTCTTCCTCTGCGAGAACAACGAGTACGCCATGGGCACGTCGATCCTGCAGGAGCTGGCACAGCCCGACATCCACCTGCGTGCCGAGAGCTACGGCATCCCCGCGGAGGAGGTCGACGGCATGGACGTGGTGGCGGTGGAGACGGCGGCGAGACGCGCGGCCGAGGCGGTGCGCACCGATCCGGGGCCGCGCTTCCTCGAGTTGCACACCTACCGGTTCCGCGCCCACTCGATGGCCGACCCGGATCTGTACCGCACGAAGGAGGAGGTCGAGCACTGGAAGGAGCGCGACCCGATCGCGCTCTTCGAGGCCCGCCTGCGCAAGGCGAAGCTCCTCACGGACGACGACCTCGCCGCTCTCGAGGCCGACATCGCCGCCGAGCTCGACCAGGCCGTCGCCGCGGCAGAGGCAGCGCCGTTCGAGCCCCTCGAGGATCTGACGAAAGACGTCTACACGCTGCCCGCCGCCGGCGTGGTGGCCGGGTGAGCGCCGTCACGCTCACCTACCGCGAGGCCGTGCGCGCCGCGCTGCGCCATGCGCTCGCCACCGACGAGCGCGTCTTCCTGATGGGCGAGGACGTCGGCGGCTACGGCGGCGCCTTCGCCGTCAGCCTCGGCCTGCTCGACGAGTTCGGCCCCGAGCGCGTCCGCAACGCACCGCTCTCCGAGTCGGCCTTCGTCGGCGCCGGGATCGGCGCCGCCCTCGGCGGCATGCGGCCCATCGTCGAGGTGATGACGATCAACTTCAGCCTGCTCGCGCTCGACCAGGTCGTGAACAACGCGGCCACGCTGCGCTACATGTCGGGCGGGCAGATGAGCGTTCCGCTCGTCGTGCGCATGGCGACGGGCGGCGGCCGCCAGATGGCGGCGCAGCACGAGCACAGCCTGGAGGCCTGGTACGCGCACATCCCCGGGATCAAGGCGCTCGCACCCGCGACGGTCGAGGACGCGCGCGGCATGCTGCTGGCCGCTCTCCAGGATCCCGATCCGGTCTTCATCTTCGAGCACGCGCTCCTGTACCCGCTCGAGGGCGAGATCGACGAGGAGCCCCGTGCCGTCGACATCGAGCACGCCGTCGTGCGGCGCGAAGGCTCCGACGCCACCGTCGTCACGTACGGCGGCTCGCTCGGCAAGTCCCTCGCCGCCGCCGCGCAGCTCGAGGAGGAGCACGGCCTCGCCGTTGAGGTCGTCGACCTGCGCACGCTGCGTCCGCTCGACCTCGACACCGTGCTCGCCTCCCTCGCGAAGACCCACCGGGCCGTGATCGTCGACGAGGGCTGGCGGACGGGAGGGCTCGCCGGCGAGATCAGCGCACAGATCATGGAGCAGGGCTTCGACCTGCTCGACTGGCCGGTGCAGCGCGTGTGCGGGGCGGAGGTGCCGATGCCGTACGCGAAGCACCTCGAGGAAGCGGCGCTGCCGAGCGCGGAGCGCGTCGTCGCGGCCGTGAGGGAGACGGTCTCCTGATGGCCGACTTCGTCATGCCCTCGCTCGGCGCCGACATGAGCGCCGGCACGCTCGCCGCCTGGCTGAAGCAGCCCGGCGACGCCGTCAAGCGTGGCGACATCGTCGCGGTCGTCCACACCGACAAGGCGGACGTCGAGGTCGAGGTCTTCACGAGCGGCGTGATCGAGCGGATGCTGATCGAGCCGGGCACCGAGGTGCCGGTCGGTACGCCGCTCGCCGTCATCCGCGAGGACGGCGCCGCAGCGGCGCCCGCCCCTGTCGCGCCCGCTCCCGCGGCGCCGGCTGCCGCAGCTCCACTGCCTCCCACACCGGCTGCCGCGGCGCCCGCTCCGGCGCCGGCGATGCCCGCGGAGCACCGCCTCCTGATCTCGCCGTCGGCCAGGCAGCTCGCGCACGAGCTCGGCATCGAGACCGACGCGCTCGCGGGGTCGGGCCCCGGCGGCCGCGTCCAGCGCCGGGACGTCGAGGCCGCGGCCGCCGCACGCGAAGCGGCGTCGAGAGAAGCCGCGGCACCCGCGCCGGTACCGGCGCCGCCACCTGCCGTGACGACGCCGTCCGCCGCCCCGCTCTCCCCGGCCGCCGAGCGCAGCGCCGCCATGCGCCGCGCCATCGCGGCCTCGATGAGCCGTTCCAAGCGGGAGATCCCGCACTTCTATCTCGGCCAGACGATCGACATGAGCAGCGCCATCGCCTGGCTCGGCCAGGAGAACCTGCGCCGCCCCGTGACCGAGCGCCTGCTGCACGGCGCGCTGCTGATCAAGGCGGTCGCCCTGGCGCTGCGCGAGGTGCCGGAGCTGAACGCCACGTGGGAGGCGGACGAGGCCGTCCGGCGCGACGACGTGAACGTCGGGGTCGCGATCGCCCTCCGCGGCGGCGGGCTCGTCGCGCCCGCACTGCATCACACGGACGAGCTCACCCTCGAGGAGCTGATGCACGCGTTCCGCGACCTCGTCTCGCGTGCTCGCGCCGGGTCGCTCAGGAGCTCGGAGATGTCCGAGCCGACGATCACCGTCACGAGCCTCGGCGAGCGTGGCGTCGAGAGCGTCTTCGGGGTCATCTTCCCGCCGCAGGTCGCGATCGTCGGCTTCGGCACGCTCGTCGAGCGGCCGTGGATCACGGAGGGGCAGATCCTCCCCTGCCCGGTCGTGACCGCGAGCCTGTCCGCCGACCACCGCGTCACCGACGGCCACCGCGCCAGCGCGTTTCTCGCAGCCGTCGACCGTCTACTCCAGGAGCCGGAGGAGCTATGACCCCGGAAGAGATCAGGCAAGCCGTCCTGCAGGCGCTCAGCGACATCGCGCCGGAAGCGGACCCCGCGGCGATCAGGACCGACCTGAGCCTGCGCGACCAGCTCGACATCGACTCGATGGACTCGCTCAACTTCCTCATCGCGGTGCACGAGCAGCTGCAGGTGGACATTCCCGAGGCCGACTGGGCTCATCTGCAGACGATCGACGAGCTCGTCGAGTACATCCGCGGGCGCGCCGGCGGCTGACCCGGCGGAGGGCCCCTACACGCCCGTGTGGGAAGCCCGAAGCCGCGACGTGGACGGCCCGGATTCGCGCTCCGGCGTCGTGTGTCACGTTGAACGCGAAGTGGGTGAGAGAGCGACTGCTGGGTCTGTCGCCCGCCACGGCCCGATGGGGTCGATGGGCGGCTTCCTCGAGCGCTTCCACGGCACCGGGGGCGTGCCGGCCGCCGTGGGCGAGGAGACGGTGCTGGAGCTCGTGCCGGTGTTCGCTGCGCTCGACGCGTTCGAGCGCGAGGCAGCCGAGGCGCTCGAGCACGCCGAGACGATGGCGGCGCACCGCCTCTACGAGGCGGAGGAGGGAGCCAAGGAGATCCTCTCCGACGCGAAGGGCCTGGCCGACTCGGAGCGGGGCGACGCGCTCAAGGCCGGCCTCCGCGCCGCCGACGTCGAGGCGTCGCAGATCGTCGAGCAGGCGGCCCTCGACGCGCGCGGCATCGCCGAGCGGGGAAGCGAGCGGCTTCCCCGGCTCGTCGCCGAGGTCGTGGCGCGCGTCCTCGAGGTGTCGTGATGGGCGCGAGCTGGGTAGCCGGAAGCGTCCGGGCGCGGCTGCTGCTCCAGCATCGTGTCGGCACGGAGACCGCGCGACTCGTCGCCGAGGCCGGCTCGCTGGAGAACGCGCTCGGGTTCCTGTCCGCTGCGGGCGTCGTACCTGCCGCGCGCGACTCGACCCTCGAGGCGGCGCAGCGCGCGGTGGCGGGCACACTGGCGCTGCGCATACGCCTGCTCGCCGCCTGGTTCCCGAGAGACGGGGCTGCCGCGATCCGTGCGCTCGCGTCGTGGTTCGAGCTCGTCAACATCGAGGACCGTCTCGCCTACTTCGGGGGTGCCGAGCTACGCTCCCCGTACGAGCTCGGGCTGCTCGCCTCGATCTGGACGGGCGCATCCGCCTCGCAGGGTGTGGACGAGCTGCGGCGCCTGCTCGCCGGCTCGAGCTGGGGAGATCCGGGCAGCGACGATCCGGCCGACCTTCACCTCGCGCTCCGCCTCGCCTGGGCGCGCAGGGTCTCGTCCCAGGTGCCGGTCGCACGCCCCTGGTCCGCCGGAGCGGTGGCGATCCTGCTCGCAGGCGAGCTGTTCGTATCCGAGCGCCCGGTCGACGACGACCTCGTGCAGCGCGTGCGGCTCGGGGGGTCCTGGGCTGCGGCCGGGTCGGTGGCCGAGTTGCGGGAGCTGCTCCCCGGGATTGCGGCCTGGGCGCTCGAGGGCATCGACGACCCTGCCGATCTCTGGCGGGCGGAACTGGCCTGGTGGCGTCGAGTCGCAGCAGACGCGGAGCTCTTGACCCGCAGCCCTCTCGAGGGCAGCGACGTCATGCTCGGCGTCGTCGCGCTCCTCGCCTACGACGCCATGCTCCTCGCCGTCGCGCTGGCAGCGGCCGCCCGCGGTGGCAGCCCGGCGGCACGGGAGGTGCTCGATGCACTCTGCTGACCTCGTCCTGCCGAAGCGGATGAGCCGGGTCGCCGTCGTGGCGCCGCGCGCCGGCGTGCGGGAGGCGCTCGTCGTCCTCGCCGACTGCGGCGCCGTGGAGCTCGTGGGCAACCTGCCGCCGCCGGAGGGCGAGGAAGTGGAGGCGCTGCGGCGCCTCCATCGCGCCGGCAGGGGTGCGGCGAGCGAGCCGGCCGTGCTCGACCGGCGGCCCGACCTACCGGCGCTCGAGCGGGCAGGGGAGAGCGGCCTTTTGGAGGGAGAGGTCGAGCTCGTCCGGCTGGCCCGGCTGGCCGTCCCGCACGGCAGCTTCGCGGCCTGGGTCGGCTGGGCGCCGACGGACGCGATCGACTCCCTGAACGACCGGCTCGCCGAGATCGGCTCGGCCGTCGTCGAGTTGGCGCGGCCCGCCTGGGTCGAGCCGCCGACACTGCTGAACCCGGTCAAGGTGGAGCAGCCGTTCCGGCCGCTCGTCCAGAGCTACGGGACGACGCGCTACGGCGACCTCGACCCGACGGCGTTCACCGTCGTCTCCTTCGTCGTCATGTTCGGGATCATGTTCGGCGACGTCGGTCACGGCCTCATGCTCGTGCTGCTGGCACTCTGGCTGCGCCGCCGCACCCGGGGTCGCTTCGCGGCGTTCCGCAGCCTGTGGCTGATCCCGTTCGCGGCCGGCCTCGCCGGGATGGCTTTCGGCCTGGCGTACGGCGAGGCGTTCGGCCCCACGGGCCTCGTGCCGACGCTCTGGCTGAATCCTCTGGACGAGCCCGTGACGCTGCTGCTCGTGGGGGTCGGGATCGGCGCGGTGCTGCTGACGATCAGCTACCTGCTCGGGATCGTGAACCGCTGGCGCCGTGGTGGGTTCGGAGAGGCGCTGCTCGCCCAGTTCGGCGTCGCCGGGCTGATGGTCTTCCTCGGCGGGCTGCTCCTCGCCGGCGGCGTGTACGCCGAGCTGCTCGTGCTCGAGCTCTCCGGCGCGGTGGTCGGGAGCATCGGCCTCGTGCTGCTCGCTGTCGGTCTCCTGCTCGAGGCCGGCCGGGGCGCGGTGGCGCTGACACAGGCCGGCGTCGAGTTCGTCGACGCCGTCATCCGGCTGTTCTCGAACCTCGTCTCGTTCACGAGGCTCGCCGCCTTCGGTCTCATGCACGCCGCGCTCGGGCTGGTCGTGTTCGACGCCGCCGGCGCCCTCTGGGGCGGGCCTGTCGGCGTCGCCGCCGCCGTGCTCGTGTTCGGCGCCGGCAATGCCGTCGCCTTCGCGCTCGAGGCGCTCGTGACCGGAGTGCAGGCGCTGCGGCTCGAGTACTACGAGCTCTATTCGAGGATCTTCTCCGGCGAGGGCCACGCGTTCGCGCCCTGGAGCCTGCCCGTCCGTTCTCCCGAGGAGGCGTCATGATCAGCTCGATCCTGTGGGCCCTGCCCGTGCTCGTCGTCGTGTTCGCGATCACGACCGCCGCCCTGCGCCGGGCGCCTGCGCGCGGCTTCCGCCGCTTGCTCGCCGTCAACGGTGCGCTGCTGTTGGGCGGCGCGGCGCTCGGCGCCCTGCTCCTGCTCGGCGTCGTCGAGCCCGCGCAGGCAGCCGATGCCGGTACGACGAGCAGTTCCTGGGCGGCGTTGCTCGGAGCCGGGATCGCGGTCGCCGGCTCCACGATCGGAGCCGGCTTCGCGGTCGCCTACACGGGTGCCGCCGCTCTCGCTGCCGTCAGCGAGAAGCCGGAGATGTTCGGCCGGTCGCTCGTGTTCGTCGGTCTCGCCGAGGGCATCGCCATCTACGGCCTCGTGATCGCGATCATCCTGATCGGGCAGGCATGAGCAGGATCGCCGCCCTCGGTCGGTGGGCCGACCTCGCGGGCTACGCGCTCGCGGGGATCGAGGTCGTCGACGCGCGCGACCCGGATGCGGTCCGTCGCGCCTGGGACGGCCTTCCGGACGACGTCGCCGTGGTCATCCTCACCGCCGAGGCGCGCAGGTGCCTCCCCGACCCGCTCGTCCCGCGCGGTCGCCTCTCGGCGGTGCTTCCCGCATGAGCCTCGAGCCGCTGCGTGCTGCACTCCGGGCCGAGACCGACGCGGTGGTGGAGCGACGCCTCGCGCAGGTCGACGCCGACTGTCTGCGCGCGATCGCCGACGCGGAGGCGAAGGCCCAGGAGCTCACCGAGCAGGGCCGTCGCGAAGGCGAGCGCGCCGCCGCGCAGGAGGCGGTGCGGCGCCGCGCAACTGCGACACGCCGGGCCCGCGAGCTCCGCCTGCAGGCGGAGCGCCGGCAGGTCGAGGAGCTGCAGGCGAGAGCGCGTGCGGCCGTCCTGCGCCTGCGCGAGGACAGTCGCTATCCGGAGCTGCTCGACCGCCTGACGCGGGCGGTGCGCGAGCAGCTCGGCCCCGATGCCGAGGTGGAGCTCGATCCGCCCGGACGCGGAGGCGTGATCGGCCGGAAGGGAGCGACGTCGGTCGACTACACGCTGCCGGTGCTCGTCGAGCGCGCGATCGCGTCGCTGGGCGACGAGGTGGAGACCCTGTGGCGATGAGCAGCGGGCGCGTCCGCCGTGTCAACGGGCCCGTCGTCGAGGTGGACGACCTCGCTGCCGGGATGCTCGAGCTCGTCGAGGTGGGCGAGGCACGGCTGCCGGGCGAGGTGATCGCCCTGGACGGGAGCGTCGCCACCTTGCAGGTGTACGCCTACACGGGTGGGGTCAAGCCGGGCGACCCGGTCTCGGGAACGGGGCACCCGCTGCGGGCGGAGCTCGGGCCGGGGCTGCTCGGCGGCGTGTTCGACGGCATGCTGCGCCGGCTCTCGGGCGCCGGCGAGATGCTGGAGGACGGCGGCCGGCGGGACACGCTCGATCACGAGCGGCGATGGCGGTTCACGCCGCACCTGTCCGTCGGCGACGTGGTCGAGGCGGGGGCGGTGATCGGGGACGTGCCCGAGACGGGGGCGATCGCGTTCCGGGTGAGCGTCCCGCACGGGGTCGGCGGCGCCGTCGAATGGGTCGCTCCCGCCGGCGAGCTCACGGTCGACGACCCGGTCGCACGGATCTCCGGCGTGGAGGTCGCCATGGCACAGGAGTGGCCCGTCCGCCGCCCCCGCCCGGTGCAGGAGCGCCTGCGCGCCGACGTGCCGCTGCTCACCGGACAGCGTGCTCTCGATCTCTTCTTCCCGATCGCCCGCGGGAGCAGCGCGGCCGTTCCCGGCGGCTTCGGCACCGGGAAGACGGTGCTCCTGCAGCAGATCGCGAAGTGGTGCGACGCCGACGTGATCGTCTACGTCGGCTGCGGCGAGCGTGGCAACGAGATGGCCGACGTGCTGGAGGAGATGGCGCAGCTCGAGGACCCGCGCTCGGGCAGGGCGCTGCTCGACCGCACCGTGCTCGTCGCCAACACGTCCAACATGCCCGTGCTGGCACGGGAGGCGAGCATCTACACGGGCGTCACGGTGGCGGAGCTCTACCGCGACATGGGGTACGACGCGGTGCTGATCGCCGACTCGACGTCCCGGTGGGCCGAGGCGCTGCGCGAGGTCGCCTCGCGCACCGGCGAGCTCCCCGCCGAGGAGGGGTATCCCGCGGGCCTCGCCTCGGCCCTCGCGGCGTTCTACGAGCGCGCGGGCCGTGTGCGCACGCTCGCAGGCGACGACGCCTCCGTGACGATCCTGGGCGCGGTCTCGCCCCCGGGCGGTGACATGACCGAGCCCGTCAGCGCGCACACGCGGCGGTTCGCGCGCTGCGTCTGGTCGCTCGACCCCGACCTCGCCTACGCCCGGCACTACCCCGCGGTGAGCTGGCGCGACTCCTCGTCGCGCGACGCCGAGCCGATCGCCGAGTGGCACGTGGCGGGCCACGAGCCGCTCTGGGGAGCCGAAGCGCGAGCGGGCGCTGCGCTTGCTCGCCGAGGCCGACCACCTCGAGTCGGTCGCCCAGCTCGTCGGAGCGACGTCGCTGCCCGACGGGGAGCGGATCGTGCTCCTGACGGGTCGTCTCCTCCGTGAGGCCGTGCTGCAGCAGAGCAGCCTGAGCCCGAACGACGCCACCTGTGCCCCCGCCAAGCAGCACGCGCTGCTCGCGCTCGTGCTGGAGATCCACGACTGCTGCCTCGACCTCGTCCGTCGCGGCGTCTCCGCCACGTCGATCGAGCAGGTCGATCTCTCCGCCGCGAGCCGGGCGCGCGATGCGACGCCCCCGGACGATGCGGCCGGCGTGCAGGCGCTCGGCGCCGAGGTGCTCAGGCAACTCGGTGACCTCGCATGAGAGACGCGGCACCGATCGAGTACGGCTCCGTCGCCTCGATCAAGGGGCCGCTGCTCGTCGTCGAGGGCGTGCGCGACGTGGGCTGGGACGAGGTCGTCGAGGTGCGCCTCGAGCTCGGGAGAGCTGCGACACGGCCTCGTGCTCGAGGTCGACCGGGACGTGGCCGTCGTCCAGGTGTTCGAGGGCACGACGGGCCTCTCGCTGAACGGCCTGCGCGTGTCGTTCCAGGGTGGCCCCATGCGCATCCCGGTCGGGGAGGCGTGGCTCGGTCGCGTCTGCAACGGCCGCGGCGCGCCCCTCGACGGCGGGCCTGCCGTGCGCGGTTCCGACCTGCGCGCGATCGGCGGCCGGCCGATCAATCCTGCGTATCGGGCGACGCCGGCCGACCCGATCCTGACCGGTGTCTCGGTCGTGGACGGGCTGGCGACGCTCGTGCGCGGGCAGAAGCTGCCGATCTTCTCCGTCGGGGGCCTGCCGCACCTCGAGCTCGCCGCGCAGATCGCCGCGCAGGCAACCGTTCGCGACGAGCAGTTCGCGGTCGTGTTCGCGGCGATGGGCGTGACGAACGCCGACGCGGCCGCGGTGCGCGAGCGTCTCGAGACGCGGGCCACGGCGGACGACCTGGTCGTCTTCCTCAACACCGCGGACGATCCGCTCGTCGAGAGGATCGTCACGCCACGGCTGGCGCTCACCGTCGCCGAGCATCTCGCGTTCGATCGTGGCCGTCACGTGCTCGTCGTGATGGCGGACATGACGAGCTACTGCGAGGCGGTGCGGGAGGTGGCCTCCTCGCGTGGCGAGATCCCGAGCCGGCGTGGCTACCCCGGCTACCTGTACAGCGACCTGGCGAGCCTGTACGAGCGTGCCGGGCGCATCCAGGGGAAGCCCGGGTCGGTCACCCAGATCCCGGTGCTGACGATGCCCGGCGAGGACATCACCCATCCCGTGCCCGACCTGACCGGGTACATCACGGAGGGGCAGATCGTCCTCTCGCACGATCTCCACGTGCGCGGCGTCTACCCGCCGTTCGACCCGCTTCGCTCTCTCTCCCGCCTGATGCGGCTCGGCGCAGGCGAGGGAAAGACCCGCGGCGACCACCTCGAGGTGGCCGCGCAGCTCTACGCGCTCGTGGCGCAGGCCCGTCGCGTGGCCGACCTCGCCGAGGTCGTGGGCGCGGATGCCCTGAGCGAGAGGGAGGCGCGCTACCTCGGGTTCGCCGATGCGTTTGCGTCCGGGTTCGTGCAGCAGGGCACCGACGAGCTCCGCTCGCTCGAGGCGACGCTCGACCGCGGCCTGGCAGGTCGCCTCCGTCCTGCCGCGCGCGGAGCTGACGATGGTCTCCGAGGCGACGCTCGCCGCCCGCTACCGGGAGGGAGACGATGCCCCTGCGGACGCCGCCGGGTAGGGCGGGCCGGCTCTGGCTCGTGCGACGCCTCGAGATCGCGAGGCGCGGCGTCGAGGTTCTCGACCAGAAGCGGCAGACGCTGCTGCGCGAGCAGCAACGCCTGTCGGAGAGTCTCGCCTCCTCCTCCCTGGCCTGGGAGGTGAAGGCGCGCGTGGCGGCCGGCTGGAACGACCGCGCGCTCGCGCTCGCCGGCGAGCGGCGGCTGCAGCTCGCCGCCCGGCATGCTGCGGGCGGCTGCGAGGTGGCGATCGAGTGGCGGAACGCCCTCGGTACCGTCTTCCCCGCCGGCGCGACCGTGCGCTTCGGCCTCACGCCGGACTTCGTGGCCCTGGGGGGCGGGACCGGCGTCGCCCTCGCCGCCCGGGCTCACGCCGAGGCGGCGGTCGCGGCTGCCGAGCACGCGGCGGCACGGGCCGCCTACGACGCGATCACGGCGGAGCTGACCGCCACGACCCGGCGCCAGCGGGCGATCGAGCGGCGCTGGATCCCCGAGCACGAGGCGGCGCTCCGGCTGCTCGAGCTCGCCCTGGACGAGCGGGAGCGCGAGGACGTCGCCCGGGTGCGCTGGGCGCTCGACCGGCGTCGGGCACGCGCCGTGGTGCGTAGTTCGCCGTAGGCGGTCTCGAACTTCGCCCCGATGCCGCGGCACGGGACCGGTGCCACGCTGGGGCCATGGCAGAGCGGCACGCTGCCGGAGAAGAGCTCCCCGAGCTCGTCTCTCTCTCGGTCGGCCCGGGGTTGTGGGAGCGCGCCTTCGCCGTCGCACCGCTCGTGCTGGTGGGGACGAAGGAACAGGACGGGCACGACATCGCTCCCAAGCACATGGCGATGCCGCTCGGCTGGAACGGGTTCTACTGCTTCGTCTGCAGCCCCAGGCACGGCACCTACCGGAACCTCCTGGCGCATCCGCAGTTCACGATCAGCTTCCCCCGGCCCGAGCAGATCATGGAGTCCGGTTTCGCGGCCGGAGGCCGGACCGACGGCGGCATGAAGCCCACGCTCGCCGCCGTGCCGACCTTCCCGGCCCGCGTCGTCGACGGCCGGCTCGTGACGGGATGCGCGCTGTACCTGGAGTGCGAGCTCGAGCGGATCCTCGACGGCTTCGGTCCGAACAGCCTGGTCATCGGCCGCGTCGTGGCCGCCTCTGCCCCGCATGAGGTGCTGCGCGGCTCGGACGTCGACGACGCCGACCTCGTCCATCGCCTCGGCCTGCTCGCGTATCTCGCGCCCGGGCGGTTCGCCGTCGTGCGCGACAGCCTGTCCTTCCCGTACCCGGCGGACTTCCGCCTCTAGATGCCCGTCGCGGCACCGCCCACGCTCCTGGCCTGGATGCGTGAGCACCGGGCAGACATGATCGCGCTCCTGCGCCGGCTCGCAGCGGAGGAGTCGCCGTCCCTCGAGCCGGAGAGGCAGCGGGGACCGTTCCGCCTGCTCGCGTCAGAGCTCGAAGCCCTCGACTTCGACGTGAGGGCCGTCCCCGGCGAGGGGGTCGGCGACCATCTCTACGCGCGGCCGCGCCGGCGGTTGCGTCACGGCCGCCGTCAGCTCTTGATCGGGCACATGGACACTGTCTGGCCGGTGGGGACATTGGCGCAGATGCCGGTCCGCGAGGAGGACGGGGTGCTGTACGGCCCGGGCGTCGCCGACATGAAGGGCGGTCTGGTCGTGATCGTGTTCGCCCTCCGCGCCCTGCACGAGCTCGGGCTGACGCCGCCCGTCACGCCAGTCGTGTTCGTCAACACGGACGAGGAGATCGGCAGCCACGACTCCTCCCGCCACATCCGCCTCCTCGCCCACGGGGCCGAGAGGGCGTTCGTGCTCGAGTCGGGCGAGGGCGCGGCGGGACAGCTGAAGATCGCCCGCAAGGGGCTCGGCCGGTTCACCGTCACCGTGCACGGCCGCTCCTCCCATGCGGGCGCCGACTTCGACGCGGGCATCAGCGCGATCCTCGAGCTGTCCCACCAGGTGCAGCGGCTGTTCGCCCTCAACGATCCCTCACGAGGCGTCACCGTCAACGTCGGCACGATCGACGGTGGTCTCCGCCCCAACGTCGTCGCTCCCACGGCCAGCGCGGTCGTGGACGTGCGCGTGCCGACCACCACCTCTGCACGCAGGCTGGAGCGCGCGGTGAGAGGACTGCGCCCCGTGACCGACGGGGCCACGATCGACGTGCACGGACGATTCGGCCGGCCGCCGATGGAGCCGCACCCTCGCAACCGTGAGCTCCTCGCCGCAGCCGTCCGACTCGGGCACGAGGTTGGCCTCTCGGTCGAGGATGCGGGCCTCGTCGGCGGCGGCTCGGACGCCAACACGACGAGCCTGTTCACCGCCACGCTGGACGGGCTCGGCCCGATCGGAGAGGGCTCCCACGCGATCGACGAGCGCGTCGACGTCACCCGCCTGCCCGAGCGCGTGGCGCTGCTCGCGCTGCTCCTCCTCGAGCCGCCCTCAGGAGAGATGCCCGCGCCCTCGATGCCGTCCTGCTCGTGCGCAGCGGTTGCGTAGGCTTGCACCCGTGGACGCCGACGAGGTCGAGATCCGGGTGCTCGGCTGCCTGCTCGAGAAGCAGCGCACGACGCCCGACGTCTATCCGCTGTCGCTGAACGCGCTCCGGCTGGCGTGCAACCAGTCGACGAACCGCGACCCGGTGGTCGACTACGACGAGCACACGATCCACGAGGCGCTGCACCGGCTGCACCACCGCGGCTGGGCGCGGCTCACGAGCGGCGCCGGCAGCCGGACGGTCAAGTACCGGCACCTGCTCGACGGCGCGCTGTCGCTCGCGCCGGAGCAGCTGTCGCTGCTCGCCGTCCTGTTGCTGCGCGGCCCGCAGACACCGGGCGAGCTCAAGCAGCGCTCCGAGCGGCTGCACCCGTTCGAGACGCTCGCCGAGGTCGACGCGGTGCTCGAGGGCCTCGTCGAGCGGGAGCTCGTGGTGCGGCTCGAGCGCCGCCCCGGGCAGAAGGAGGAGCGCTTCCTGCAGCTCCTCGGCGCGAGCGCCGAGCAGCAGGCACCGGCCCACGACGGCCCGGGGGCTTCCTCTCCGGCGCACGCGGCAGCCTCGCTCGGGGAGCGCGTCACTGCGCTCGAGTCGGAGGTCGCCGCTCTCCGGCGCGTGCTCGAGGAGCTCGCAGGGCCGCTCGAGGAGCTTGCGGGGCCGCCCGGGACGAGCTGACCCCGCAACGGCTACGTCGTGTAGTAGACGACCATCGTGACCGCGGTGACGACCGCGAAGATGATCGCGAGCACGAGCCCCACGCCGAAGACCGTGAGCAGCGGCGTCGTGGCGCTCTCGCCGTCCGCAGCCACGTGCTCGAGGCGCTTCACCTCGTCGATCGGGTGGTGGATGAGACGACCCACCTCCTCGCGAATCTCCTGGGCGAGCAGGTCGCCGCCGTCGGACAGCGGCGCAGACGGAGTGGCCATGGTGACACCGTCCTCACGTGGAATGCCGGAACATCACATCGTATCGCAGGTCGCAAGTCCTCGCCCCTCGGCCGCTCCGTCGCCGGTGGACGGTGTGCCGATGCGCTCGAACGGGCACCGTCCCGCCCGGGCAGTACGATGGCCCTCCCGATGAGCTCCCCGTACGTCCACCTGCACGTTCACTCCGAGTTCTCGATCCTCGACGGTGCGTGCCGGATCCCGGCGCTCGCGGAGAAGGCGGCCCGGCTCGAGATGCCGGCCGTGACGCTCACGGACCACGGCTCCCTCGCGGGAGCGATCGACCTGTACAAGGCGGCGCGGGCCCAGGGCGTGAAGCCGGTGCTCGGCTGCGAGGTCTACGTCGTCGACGACCGCAAGGCACAGCACAAGGGCACCGCCCACCTGACGCTGCTCGCCGAGACGAACGCGGGCTACGCCAACCTGATCAAGCTCTGCTCGCTCGGCTATCTCGAGGGCTACTACTACCGGCCGCGCGTCGACTGGGAGCTGCTCGAGCGGCACGCGCCCGGCCTGATCGCGCTCTCCGGCTGCCTCTCGGGGCGAGTCTCGAAGGCGATCTCCGAGGCGCGGATGGGCGACGCGGAGATGGAGCTCGACCGGCTCGAGCAGATCTTCGGGCGCGACAACACGTACGTCGAGCTGCAGAACGCGGGCCTCGACGTCCAGCGGCCGGTCTTCGAGGCGCTGCCGGGCCTCGCCGCGAAGCGTGGCCTGTCGCTCGTCGCGACCGGCGACGTCCACTACCTCGACGCCACCGACGCGTACGCGCACGAGGCGCTGCTCTGCATCCAGTCCGGCGACTCGCTGAAGAACCCGAACCACTGGAAGTTCGGGACGAACGAGTTCTACTTCAAGACCCCGGAGGAGATGGCGCTCGACTTTCCCGGCCACGAGGACGCGATGCGTCGCACGCTCGAGGTGGCGGACCGGTGCAACGTGGAGATCGAGCTCGGCCGCATCCTCCTGCCGAAGTTCCCCGTCCCGGACGGACGAGACGCCTTCGACTACCTCGTGGAGCTGTGCGACCGCGGGCTGCAGCGGCGCTACGACAAGGTCGACGCCCGAGCTGACCGAGCGCCTCCAGTTCGAGCTGAAGACGATCCGCGAGATGGGGTTCGCCGACTACTTCCTCATCGTCGCCGACTTCATCGGCTTCGCGAAGCGGGACGGCGTCTCGGTCGGGCCGGGCCGCGGCTCGGCCGCCGGCTCGCTCGCCGCCTACAGCCTCGGCATCACGGACATCGACCCGATCCGCTACGGGCTGCTGTTCGAGCGCTTCCTCAACCCGGCCCGCAAGGACATGCCCGACATGGACATCGACTTCGCGGTCGAGGGCCGCGAGCGCGTGATCAACTACGTGGCCGAGAAGTACGGGCGCGACCGCGTGGCGCAGATCATCACGTTCTCGACGATGGCGGCGCGCGCGGCGGTGCGCGACGCCGGGCGGGTGCTCGAGATCCCGTACGGCATCGTCGACCGGCTCGCGAAGATGATCCCGGAAGGCCCCGGGCAGACGCTCGAGGAGGCGCTCAAGCCCGGGGCGGAGCTCGCCAATGCGGTCAAGGACGACCCGGTCGCGAGGGAGATCGTCGAGCTGGCGCGGCCGCTCGAGGGGCTGACGCGCGCCGACTCGATCCACGCCGCCGGTGTCGTGATCGGTGCGCAGCCGCTGATCGAGGTCGTGCCGCTGCAGCAGAAGGGCGCCGACCAGGAGGTCGTGACACAGGTCTCGATGAAGAACGTCGAGGCGCTGGGGCTGCTGAAGATGGACTTCCTCGGGCTGCGCAACCTCGACGTGATCGACAAGGCGGTGAGCCTGATCGGCGGCGGTCTCGACATCGGCACGATCCCGATCGACGACCGCAGGACGTACGAGATGCTGGCGCGGGCGGACTCGACCGGCGTGTTCCAGTTCGAGTCGTCGGGGATGCGCGACGCGCTCCGGCAGGTGAAGCCGACCGAGTTCGAGGACCTGATCGCCCTCGTGGCCCTGTACCGGCCGGGGCCGATGCAGTACATCCCGAGCTACGCGGCCCGCAAGAACGGGCGCGAGGCGGTCTCGTACATCGACGAGCGGCTCCGCCCGATCACGGGCGACTCGTACGGCATCTGCATCTACCAGGAGCAGTACATGCAGATCGCCAAGCAGCTGGCGGGCTTCGAGCCGGCCGAGGCCGAGACGCTGCGCCGGGCGATCGGCAAGAAGATCCACGAGCTGATGGCGTCGCTGAAGGACAAGTTCCTCCAGGGGTGCGCGGCGAACGACGTCACGGCGGCGGTGGCGGACCAGCTCTGGAAGGACATGGAGCAGTCGCAGGACTACTCCTTCAACAAGGCGCACTCGGCGTGTTACGCGCTGATCGCCTACCGCACCGCCTGGTTGAAGGCGAACCACGCCTGCGAGTACATGGCGGCGCTGATCTCCTCGGTGATGAACACGAAGGACCGGGTGCCGCTCTACGTCAACGCCTGCGACGAGATGGGCATCGAGGTGCTGCCGCCGGACGTGAACGAGTCGGCCACCGACTTCGCCGTCGTCGACGGCAAGATCCGCTTCGGCCTCAACGCCGTCAAGAACGTCGGCGACACCGCGGCCCGCACGATCATCGCGGCACGGGCGGAGGGTGGGCCGTTCGCCTCGATCTGGGACTTCACCGAGCGCGTCGACCCGCAGGTGGTGAACAAGCGGGCGCTCGAGTCGCTCGTCAAGTGCGGCGCCCTCGACTCCACCGGCGCCTCGCGCATGGGCATGCTCGGGCGTGCTCGAGCAGGCGCTCTCGTACGGGCAGAAGCTGGCGGCCGACCGTCTCGCCGGCCAGGCGTCGATCTTCGACACCGACTTCGGCGTCGCCGAGGTCGCGAGCGAGAGCCGGAAGCATCACCCGGCCATCCCCGCGGCCGAGTTCGAGAAGGGCGAGCTGCTCAAGCTCGAGAAGGAGACGCTCGGGCTCTACGTCTCGGAGCACCCGCTGCACGCCGTGCGCGAGCAGCTGCGGCGCAAGACCGACGCGACGCTCAACGAGCTCGAGCGGCGGCGCGACGGGGAGGTCGTCACCGTCGGCGGCCTCGTCTCCGCCGTCAAGCAGATGACGACGAAGCGGGGCGAGCCGATGGTGTTCGTCATGCTCGACGACCCCACCGGCTCGAGCGAAGTGGTCGTGTTCTCGGCCACCTACGCGACGGCGCGCGACCTGTGCGTGGCCGACCGCATCCTGGTCGTGAAGGGCCGCGTCGACCACAAGCAGCAGGGGGAGACGAAGCTGATCGCGATGGAGCTGACCGCTTTCGAGGCCGTGCCCGAGCGGCGTGAGGTGCGGTTCCGGCTCGACGCGCGCGAGGCGCCGGCCGGCGTCATCCAGGAGCTCGCGCGGCTCGTGCAAGGAGTACCCCGGCGAGTCCCCCGTCTACGTCGCGCTCGAGACCTCGCTCGGCGCGAAGACGCTGGCGCTCGGGCCCGAGTACCGGGTGCAGTGCGACTCGGACTTCCTCGCCGAGGCGAAGGCCCTGCTCGGCGAAGCCGCCGTGGTGTAGGGGCGAGGCACGCCTCGCCCATGCTGCTGGGGCGACACGTTCGGGCAAGAGCACGCTGGCGCAGGCGAGGGCGTATGCCGCGCGCTGCTGGCTTGACGCGGCGATGGGTGACGGGTGACGTTCGGTAGGTAGCGCCTTCGGCGCGGGCGTGTCTGAGGGTTCCCAGGTTTGGTCGGAAGGAAGTCTTCAGGCGGGAGTGGTACCCGGCTTCTGCTGGGCGGCGGCAAACGGCGGCGGGCCGACGATCTCGATGGTGTCGCTTCGCTCGGCGACCGCGCGCACTTTTGCGAAATCGGGCGGCCGCGACCCGGGCACCGCATCGGGACTCGCGGGCTCGCAAAGTTCTTCGTATTGCACCTCTGCCCACCCCGTGCCGGGCACGATCAGAAAGAGCAGCCGTGCGACCTCGGAGGTCACCAGGAAGGCGTGTGGCACGCCGCGCGGCGCCACGCAAACACCGCGCTCGCCGACTCGGTGCTCCTGGCCGTCGATGTGGACGAGAATCTCGCCCTCGAGCACATAGAGCACCTCGTCATCGCCGGGATGCTGGTGCAGAGGCGTCGTCTTGCCGAGTACCTCGCGATCCTCGACCAGCGCGAACGCTCCGGCCGTTTCCGCTGAGCTCGCCTTGATCGTGAAAAGCCCTCCGCCCGCGAACCAACACTGCTCGCCCTCGCCGTCCTGTCGGATCACCGACGCTGGACTTGACCATTACACTCCTCCGATCATATGAGACTCTAATGCTCATAACCACATTGCAGTATCATGATGAGAATGTCAATCCCATATGAGCGCACCGGCAGAACACAGCAAAAGACGCGAACTCGGAACGCTCTCGTCGGCGCCGCGCGTGAACTGCTCGCCGAGGGAGAAACGCCGAGCGTCGAGAGAACTGCCGATCGAGCGGGAATCTCACGCGCCACTGCCTTCCGCTACTTCTCCAACCAGCGCGCATTGCTTGTCGCCACCTACCCCGAGCTCGAGGAACGGTCGCTGTTAGGAGCGGACGCGCCGGAGGATCCGATCGCCCGACTGGACGCCGTCACCAAGGAGTTGGCGCGCCAGATCCTCGAGCACGAGCCAGAGCTGCGCACCCATCTTCGCCTCTCGCTCGAAACAGCGCCAAATCAGCCGGATGAGCTTCCTCTTCGCCAAGGCCGGGCCATCGGCTGGATCGAAGACGCGTTGAGGCCGATCCGCGATCACATGCCAGAGCGCGATCTTCGGCGGCTCGTGCTCGCGATACGCGCCACGATCGGCATTGAGCCTCTCGTCTGGCTGACCGACGTCGGCGGCGTGTCCCGCGAACAGGCGGTCGACATCATGCGCTCATCAGCCCGCAGCCTCCTGCGAACGGCACTCGCCGACTCCAACCCAGCCCGATAGGCAAGGCGCCCATCACGCGGCGGTACGGTTCTACGCCTGAGCCTACCCTCACTCAGGTGACATTCCCGAACGCTGGCGCAAGCCAACGTTGTCGATCGACTAGCTCGATACATTTCGCGTCGCGATGCGAGTTGCGGCGCTGTACGACATTCACGGCAACCTTCCAGCGCTCGAGGCAGTGCTGGCCGAGGTTTCGCAGGTTCAACCGGATCTGATCGTGGCGGGTGGGGACATGGCCGCTGGCCCTATGCCGCGAGAGACACTCGATCGGCTGATCTCTCTCGGCAAGGGTGTGCGCTTCCTCCGCGGCAACACCGACCGGGAGATCGTCGACCACTACGACGCGTCATGGCCGCCGGGGACGCGCGAGGATGACGTTTGGGCGCAGCGCATCGAGTGGGCTGCGCGGCAAGTGACCGAAGCACAACGCGACCTGCTCGCCGCCTTGCCGACGAGCCTGACGATCGAGGTCGACGGTCTCGGCGCGACGCTCTTCTGCCACGGATCCCCGCGTAGCGATGACGAGGTCATCACGCGCGTCACTTCGCGCCAACGGCTGGACGGCATCCTCGCAGGGGTGCCGGAGAACATGGTCGTCTGCGGCCACACCCACGTCCAGTTCGACCTGATGCACGGGGACAGGCGCGTGATCAACGCCGGCAGCGTCGGTCTGCTCCGCGAGGAGACGCCGGGGGCGTACTGGACCCTGCTCGGCCCCGACGTCGTGCAGCGGCGGACGAGCTACGACCTCGAAGACGCCGCGCGCCGGATCCGCGCGACAGCGTGTCCCGAGGCGGATGCCTTCGCCGATGACCTGCTCAAGCCGTGGGACACGGCCCTGGTGAGCGAATCCCGGGAGGCGGAAGCACAGGCCGCACACTCTAAGAAGATTCGATAACCCCGAGGCGGTTCGATCCACCAGCCGTGGCCGACCGAGGACAAGGGATAACCGTGCAGCGCCAAGCAGACAACTAGGCGCTTCCGACCGCAGGGCCGCGGGCGAGAGCGTCGTCTCAGTGCGGTAGCGGATGTCGCGGCCGTCGTGGTGGCTGCTCTCCTTCCGGTGCGAGGGTGGGGAGCCGTTCGAGCCAGTGCGGCAGGTACCAGTTCCACTCGCCGAGCAGCTTCATGGTCGAGGGGACGAGGACGGCCCGGACGACGGTCGCGTCGATCAGGACGGCAATCGCCAGCCCGAAGCCCATCTGCTGCAGCATGATCAAGCTCAGGGTCGCGAAGAGCCCGAAGACGGCGACCATGATGATCGCTGCGCTCGTGACGGTGCCGGCGGTGCGCGTGATCGCCAGTCGGATCGCGTCGTCGGTCGTCTCGCCGCCATCGTGCAGCTCCTTGATGCGGCTGAGGATGAAGACGTGGTAGTCCATCGAGAGGCCGAAGAGGACGACGAACAGGAAGAGCGGCAGCCAGCTGACGATCGCGCCGTTGGTCTGGAAGTGGAGCGGGCCTGCGAGCCAGCCATGCTGGAACACGGCAACGAGGATGCCGTAGGCCGCCCCGACCGAGAGCAGGTTGAGCACCACTGCCGTCGCGGCGATCACGACCGACCTGAACGTGAGCAACAGGAGCGAGAACGCCAGGCCGAGCACGAACAGGAACACGTATGGAAGCCGCGCCAGCATCTGGTGGTTGAAGTCGTAGGTCCCTGCGGTCACTCCCGTGACGGCCACCTCGACGCCGGGAAGCGTCGCCGCAATCGGGGGGATCACGTCGTCGCGCAGCGTGTGGAGCGCTGCGAACGACGCCTGGTCGTCGCCGTTCCCGGCGATCGCGAAGTCGATCCGCGCCACCGTCTTGTCGGGATTGATGTTCACGGCGAAGGGTGCGAAGAGATCGCCGCTGGCCACAGCTCGCTGCCGGAAGCGATCGTAGGCGCGCCGCATCTGGGGCGTGTCGACGTTCGTCGCTCTGACCACGACGACGGCCGGGGTCTGCGAGCCGGGAAAGGCCTGTTGAATCCGGTCGTAGGTGCGCACGATCTTGAGGTCGTGCGGCAGGTCGGTCAGGTTCGGAAGCTTCGTGTGCATCCCGACAGCCGGCAGTGCGAGGACGAGCAGCGAGCCCGCCGACACGAGCATCGCCGTCCACGGCCGGCGCAGAACGGCGGCGATGAAGCGCGCCCACCGCCCGTCGTCGCGTGAGCCGCGGCCGAAGAACGGAATCCGCCCCCGGTCCACGTTGTCGCCCAAACGAGAGAGCACAGCCGGCAGCACCGTCAGCGAACCGATCATCGCCGCCAGGACGACGATCATCGTGCCGAGCCCGATCGTCGCGAACAGGGAGTTGCCCGAGACGAACATCCCGGCCATGGCGATCAGGACGGTCGCGCCCGAGATCAACACCGCCTGGCCCGACGTGCGCGCAGCGTAGAGCAGCGCTTCGTGCGGCGACCGGTTGCTGCGGCGCTCCTCTCGCTCTCGCCGCAGGTAGAACAGCGAGTAGTCGATCCCGACGGCCATGCCGATCATCAGGATGATCGCGCTGAGCGTCTGCTGATCGGTCGGAACGAGGTGGCTGACGAGACTGTTGAGGCCCATCGCAGCCAGCACGGCGGAGAACGCGAGGATCACGGGCAGGCTCGCCGCGACGAGCGCGCCGAACGCCACGATCAGGATCGCGATGGTCAGCGGCACCGAGGTCAACTCGACCCGTCTCATGTCCTTCTCGAAGCGGCGACTGACCTGGTAGTCGGCCGACGCCTGACCGAACTCCTCCACCACCAGGCTCGGGTACGCCGACTGCACGCCGTCGATTGCGGCCAGGATCGGCGCAATCTTGTCCTTCGCGTCCTCGGCCTTGCCTCGTACGTCGAACTGGACGAGCGCCGAGCGCCGGTCACGTGAGGTCAGCCCGGCGTTCGGGTGGTCGATCGGCGACACGATCCCGGCAACATCGGGCTGCTGCGAGAGCGCCCGTACCACGCTGCCGACGGCGGCCGAGAACTCCGCGTGTTGATCGAGCGTCCCGCTCGAAGACTGCACCAGCACGCTCTCGCGCGCTGGAATCTTGAAGTTCCCCTCGTCGAGGATCTGCTCGGCCCGTCGCGACTCCCCGTTCGCGATCGCCCAATCCTTCATCTCCCTCGTGCCCACCGCGCTGCCGACCACCACCGCGAGAACGGCAAACGCGAGCCACCCGAACGCGGCCCGCTTCCAGTGGGACGCACTCCAGCGCCCCGCGCGGCCGGCGAGATTCGTGTCGTCCACGATGAACCTCCCTCTCCAGGCCTTTTGACGCCATGATCTGCCCCGGCAGCCGGCTCCACATCACGGAAAGCCGCCGGTTGCAGTGGAAAAACCCTGACCTGCCCGGATGACGGCCCGTTTGTCGAGGCGAGCGACCCGCGATGGCCAAGCTCACGCCCGAGCGGAGCCCCGGGTTCGTCGAGCGACCTCAACGTCGGGGA
The DNA here is from genome assembly GCA_963787085.1 of uncultured Gaiellaceae bacterium. Taxonomy (GTDB): domain Bacteria; phylum Actinomycetota; class Thermoleophilia; order Gaiellales; family Gaiellaceae; genus Gaiella. The sequence continues at coordinate 91,569 of CAWBBO010000007.1, forward strand.
CGACCCGCTCGTGATCGTCAATCTGGACCGTGTGGGAGTCGGCGGACGACCCGTTCGCGTACGAATCACCGCTCGCTCTGCGCCTTCGCCCCGCGCGACGACGCCTTCAGCTACTCGCCGACTACGGGCCTAGCCTCTGTCCGACGGCCGGAGTCAGTCGGTCCACCAGCCCTGGGCCAGTTCCGCATCGAGAGGGTCAGCTCCGGCTCCGAAGGCGAGATACTCGACGCCGTCGGGACCTGCCTCGACGGCCCGCATCACGTCCGTGTCGAATCGGATCGCGTCCCATTCCGCCACCTCGACGATCTCGTCCTCGACCTTGATCCGCGCAGAGCCGCGAACGATGACGTAGACCTCCTCCTGGCCCGCGTGCTTGTGACCGAACGGGACCCGGAACCCGGGCGCGAGCTTCATCAGGCTCAGGCCCAGCGTCTTGCCACCGAGTGCCCTTCGCGCAAAGCGCGCCTCGAGCTCCGGCGGCATCCCGAAGCTCGGCGCCTGGTTCTCCACCTCGCTCCTCAGGTTCTTCTTCGTATAGGTCATGGCGAGACGATACCCCCGGCCGGCCCGCCCGAAACCTGCTCCCCGCTGACACGTCCCGGATGGCGGGCAGCGCTCGTGTCACGCTCTGCTGCGACGCCCCTTGTGACACGGTGTCACAGATGCCGTCGCGTTCCCGTAGGCCCGAGACACCGGGCACTGCCGCCCGGCGCCCGCTCGTGGCGGCAGGTCCGGAGCCTACGGTCGGCCGTCGAGGAACATCCGGAGGTGCACCCGGGCCTGGGCGGCGTCCGACCTTCCGAGCTGCGCGTCGACGGCACGGCAGACCCAGCCGAGTCGCATCGCCGTCGCGCTCGCCGCCTTCAGGTCCGCGCGCTTCGAGCAGCGGGCGAACGGCTCCAGATACGCGTCGCGGAACGGCTCCACGTCGACCGGGCCCGATCGTGCCTTCCGATGAGCCGGCTCTGGTCAGCGCACGCGCTGGGTCTCGGGCGCGATCCTGAGGATCACGCGCTCGGACGTGATGTCCGCCGGGTCGTAGTCGCGTCCACGGTACTTCCGCGACAGCGCGTCGATGTGGGCACGCGCCTCCGTGCCGCGAACGGTCTCGACGACACGGCCTCGCACCTCGGCGTACCGGTACGGGTCGTCCTTCACCCAGATCGTCACCGTCACCCGCGGATCGCGCTGCACGGCCTTGAACTTCGACCGGTGCGCCTCGGTGTTGATGAGGACGTGGTCGTCGTCGGCGTCCACCCACATCACGTGCGTCATCGCATGCCCGGAGCCGAGCTGCACCGTGAACGCGGCGAAGTTCGGGGCCCGGGCGAGATCGCGGACAGCGGGGTCGAGCGCAGCCATCGAGTCGATCATACGGGGCTACACTCGTGAGATGGCACAGGCGCCCGCGTTGCCCCGAGGCTTCGAGCTTCCGCTCGAGCCGCGCCTACCGCGCATCGGAGCGGTCGACGCCGTCGCCCTGGAGGCCCGCGCCGGCGAGCTCGCGAAGCGCTCGATCAAGAAGGAGTCGAAGCTCGCGGCGCTCGAGCTGGCGGTGCGGATGATGGACCTGACGACGCTCGAGGGCGCCGACACGCCGGGCAAGGTGGCGGCGCTCTGCTCCAAGGCGATGCGGCCCGACCCGTCCGACCGCAGCATCCCGTCGGTCGCAGCGGTCTGCGTCTACCCGAACCTCGTCGCGGTGGCGAAGGCGCAAGCTCGCCGGCTCCACCGTGAAGGTGGCCTCGGTGGCCACCGCATTTCCCTCGGGGCAGAGCGCCGCTCGACGTCAAGCTCGCCGACGTGCGCGAGGCAATCGAGCTGGGCGCCGACGAGATCGACATGGTGATCGACCGCGGCGCGTTCCTCTCCGGCCGCTACGCCAAGGTCTACGACGAGATCGTCCAGGTGAAGGACGCCTGCGGCGAGACGCACCTCAAGGTGATCCTCGAGACGGGCGAGCTCGGCACCTACGACAACGTGCGGCGCGCCTCGCTCCTCGCGATGGCCGCAGGCGCCGACTTCATCAAGACCTCGACCGGCAAGGTCAGCCCCGCCGCGACGCTGCCCGTCACCCTCTGCATGCTCGAGGCGATCCGCGACGTCCACGACGAGACCGGCCGCATCGTCGGCATGAAGCCGGCGGGTGGCATCCGCACCGCCAAGCAGGCGATCCAGTACCTGTGCGTCCTGAACGAGACGCTCGGCCCCACCTGGCTCACGCCCGACCTCTTCCGCTTCGGCGCCTCGTCGCTGCTGAACGACGTGCTCATGCAGGTCCGCAAGCAGAAGACCGGCGCGTACCAGTCCGGCGACTACTTCACACTCGACTGATGGCCGACCTCGAGAAGACGCGCACGCCTGCGCCGGCTCCGCTCGAGTGGGAGTACGCGCCCGCGCCCGAGTCGCGCGGCATCGTCCACTTCCAGGAGCGCTACGGCCTCTTCGTCGGCGGTGAGCAGGTCGAGCCCCGCTCCGGCGAGTGGTTCTCGACGATCGCGCCCGCGACCGAGGAGCACCTCGCCGAGATCGCGCAGGCGCGTGAGGAGGACGTCGACCTGGCGGTGCAGTCGGCCCGGGACGCGTTCGAGAACGGCTGGTCGGCCCTGCCGGGCTCGGAGCGCGCCAAGTACCTCTTCCGCATCGCCCGGATCCTGCAGGAGCGGTCGCGCGAGTTCGCCGTCGCGGAGTCGCTCGACGGCGGCAAGCCGATCAAGGAGTCGCGCGACGTCGACGTGCCGCTCGCGGCCGCCCACTTCTTCTACTACGCGGGCTGGGCCGACAAGCTCGAGTACGCGTTCCCCAACCGCCGCCCGCACCCGCTCGGGGTCGCGGGCCAGATCATCCCCTGGAACTTCCCGCTGCTGATGCTCGCGTGGAAGATCGCGCCGGCCCTCGCCTGCGGCAACACGGTCGTGCTGAAGCCGGCGGAGACGACGCCGCTGACCGCGCTGCTGTTCGCGGACGTGTGCCGGCAGGCGGGGCTGCCGCCCGGCGTCGTCAACATCGTCACCGGGGACGGCCGCACGGGCGCCGCGATCGTGCGCCACCCGGGGATCGACAAGATCGCGTTCACCGGCTCGACCGAGGTCGGCAAGGAGATCCAGCGGGCGATCGCCGGGACGGGCAAGCGCCTCACGCTCGAGCTCGGCGGCAAGGCGGCGAACATCGTCTTCGACGACGCGGCGCTCGACCAGGCGGTCGAGGGCATCGTCAACGGCATCTTCTTCAACCAGGGCCACGTGTGCTGCGCCGGCTCGCGCCTGCTCGTGCAGGAGTCGATCTACGAGCAGACGATCTCCAAGCTGAAGCGCCGCATGGCGACGCTGCGCGTCGGCGACCCGCTCGACAAGAACACCGACATCGGTGCGATCAACTCCCGCGAGCAGCTCGAGCGGATCGAGGAGCTCGTCGAGAGCGGGCGGGAGGAGGGCGCGGAGATCTTCCAGCCCGAGTGCCGTCTGCCCGAGCGCGGCTACTGGTTCCCGCCGACCGTCTTCACCAACGTGGCGCAGAGCTACCGCATCGCGCAGGAGGAGATCTTCGGGCCGGTGCTGTCCGTCCTGACGTTCCGCACGCCGGAGGAGGCGGTCGAGAAGGCGAACAACACCGTCTACGGCCTCTCCGCCGGCGTCTGGACGGAGAAGGGCTCCCGCATCCTGTGGATGGCGGAGCGCCTCCGGGCGGGCGTCGTGTGGGCGAACACGTTCAACCGCTTCGACCCGGCCTCGCCGTTCGGCGGCTACAAGGAGTCCGGCTTCGGTCGCGAGGGCGGCCGTCACGGGCTCGAGGCCTACCTGAGGTTCGAATGAGCAGCCGCCTGCCGGTCCGCAAGACCTACAAGCTCTTCATCGGCGGCGCCTTCCCGCGCTCCGAGTCGGGCCGGACGTTCGAGGCCGAGGGGCAGAACGTCGCCCGCGCCTCGCGCAAGGACGCGCGCGACGCGGTCAAGGCCGCGCGCGGCGCCTTCCCGCAGTGGGCCTCCGCGACCGCGTACAACCGCGGCCAGGTGCTCTACCGGCTCGCCGAGATGATGGAGACGCGCAGCGGCGACCTCGCTGCCATCTGCTCGGGCCAGGCCGAGGTCGAGGCCGCGATCGACCGCGTCGTCTGGTACGCCGGCTGGACGGACAAGCTCGCCCAGGTGCTCGGCGGCTCCAACCCCGTCGCCGGGCCGTACTTCAACTTCACCGTGCCCGAGCCGACGGGCGTCGTCGCGGTCGTCGCGCCCGACGAGCCGGCGCTGGTCGGGCTCGTGACGCGGGTCGCGCCCGCGCTCGTCGGAGGCAACGCGGTCGTCGTCGTCGCGTCGGAGCACCATCCGCTGGCGGCGATCGAGCTCGCCGAGGCGATCGCGACGTCCGACCTGCCCGGGGGCGTCGTCAACGTCCTCACCGGCCGTCGCGAGGAGCTGGCACCCGTCCTCGCGGCCCACATGGACGTGAACGCGATCGACGTCACCGGGCGCGGGCACCGACGCTGCGCGAGCTCGAGCGGCTCGCAGCCGACAACGTCAAGCGCGTCGTGCGCGGCCCCGTCGACGGACAGAGCCCGTGGGAGATCGGGGCGCTGCTCGAGCTGAAGACCGTCTGGCACCCGATCGGCACGCTAGCGCGCGAGGGGTGCCTCGCCCCACGCGGCGTGGGGCGATCAGAGCAGAGGGTCGACGAGCGTGCGCGTGCCGTCTCCAGCGCGCTCTGCCACCGTGCCCTCGACGAGCGCCCACGGCCGGCCGCTTCGCTGCGCGTGCTCGAGGTAGCGCTCGTGCATCGCGCGCCGCTGCTCCTCGAACTCGCGGATCCCGTCGTGGGCGCACGGCACGTCGAGGCCGCAGACGAGGTAGACGTCGTAGCGCCGGGCCACGAGCTCGTCGAAGCCCCGGGCGGGGACGCCGAGGTAGACCTCGTGGAAGACCGCGGTCGTGAACGCGTCCGTGTCGCAGAACAGCACCCGGTCGCGCACGCCGCGAGGAAGTCCTCGTACCAGCAGTGGATCCGCGCGATGTGCGTGAACTCCCAGCTCGTCCACGGCGCGCCGCGCGGTCGCCCGATCTCGGTGTACGGCCGGCCGTACTCGGGGTTCCAGAGGGTGCCGTAGGCCTCGGCGAGGGCGTGCGCGAGCGTCGTCTTGCCGGTCGACTCGGCCCCGAGCAGGCAGACGCGCTTGACGGGCTCGCTCATGGCCGGCCAGCCTAGAGCATCCAAAGAGCATCCATTTCGCGTGCCGGGAGGAACGATCCGAGGCCCCGGCGCTGGGAAGCGGCCGCGGCGAGTAGCATCAGCTTCCGTGACAGGCTCGCGACGTCTCAGCCAGGCGATCTCCGAGGGCGACGGAATCTCCGTCCTCGTCGAGGTCGCCGACGGTGCGGGCGCACGCACGGCCGAAGAGCAGGGCGCGGAGGGCATCGTCGTGCGCCTCGCCGTCGCCGGCATCCGCGAGGCGAGCGGGCTGCCGTTGCTCTGGCTCGGCGCGCCCGGAGGGCGGTGACGACGCCGACGCCGTCGTGATCGACGCCGAGCTCGGCGACCGGCTCGCCGCGCGCCGTGGAGGACGCTCACGGGCGCGGTCTCGAATGCGTGCTGCGCGTCCGGGACGAGGACGAGCTCGAGGAGGTGCTCGAGCAGCGTCGACCCCGAGATCCTGCTGCTCTCCGCCGAGGACGCCGACGCCGAGCAGGCCCATCTCGACCGGCTTGCTCGAGCTGCTCCCCGACGTTCCTGCCGGCAAGCTCGCGATCGCCGAGCTCGCCTCGGCGAGTCGTGCGGAGGTGGACGAGCTCGAGCGTGCCGGCGTCGACGCGGTGCTCGTCACCGGGGGCGACATCGGCCTGCTCGTGGGTGACGCGCTTCCCGAGGTCTGATCCTGCCTTGAGCTTCGACCGGATCGCTCTCGGGGCGATCCTGCTCGTCGCCGCCGGGCTGCGCCTCGTCGGCGTCCGCTACGGGCTGCCGCTACCCGCTCCTCAACCCGGACGAGGCCAACATCGTGCCCCGCGCGTTCGCGATCGTGCATGACGGGCGGCTCGATCCCGGGTGGTACGACTACCCGTCGCTGCTGATGGCGGTGCTGGCGCCCGCGCAGGCCGTCGTCTCGGAGCCGTCGTACGGCGCCGCGCGCGCGGTCGCGGTCGTCATCGGCCTGGGCGGGGTGGCGGCGGCCTGGTGGCTCGGCAAGCGCGCCTACGGCACCGGCGCGGCGCTCGTCGGCGCCGCCGCGGTCGCGGTCGCGACGACCCACGTGGCGTACTCGCGCATGGCGGTCACCGACGTGCTGCTGACGCTCGGGGTCACGTGCGCCCTCGCGCTGGCGCTCGGGCGCCGGCTCGAGTGGGCGGGTCTCGCCGTCGGGCTCGCCGCGTCGGCGAAGTATCCCGGCGCGATCGCGGCGGTGCCCGTGCTCGTCGCCGGATGGGGCGCCTGGCGCGGGCTCGCCCGGGCGGCCGCCGCCGCCGCGGCGGCGTTCGCGCTGACGAGCCCGTTCGTGCTCCTGCACGCAGGCGCCGCCTGGGACGACATCACGCGCGTGCAGCGCCTCGCCCGGGCCGGGTGGCTCGGGTTCGAGGACGATCCTGTGACGCCGCTCGCCTTCCTCGATCGGCTGTGGGGCTCACTGGGGCCGTTCCTCGTCCTCGCCCTGGTCTGCGGTGGGGTGGCGCTCGTCCGGCGCCGGCGCGCCGACCTCGTCCTGCTTTCCTTCGCCGGTGCCTACTGGCTCTACCTGATGCCGCAGCAGGCGCATTTCGACCGCTACATGCTGCCGCTCGTGCCGGTGCTCGCGGTGCTCGCGGGCAGCGTCCGCGTCGCCGTCCCGGTGGCGCTCGCGCTGCTCGTGGTGCCGCTCGCGTGGACGATCGGCGACGCACGCGAGCTCACCCGCACCGACACACGGCTGCGCGCCGACGCCTGGATCCGCGAGCACGTGGCCGCGGACGACCGCATCGCCGCCGATCCCTCCACGCTCCCGCTCCACGGCCGCGACGTCGTCAGGCTCGAGCTACCCGGCCCGGGGCGCCCGTCCGACCCCCGGCGGGACGTCGCGGCCCTGCGCCGCGACGGCGTCGACTGGGTGCTCGTCTCCGGCGCAGTCACCGACAGGGTGCTCGCCGCGCCCGACCGCTACCCGCTGGAGTCGGCGTTCTACGAGGCGCTCGGGCACGGCAGGCGGCCGGCGTATGTCGTCCTCCCTGGAGAGGAGGGGCTGGGCGGGCCGTGGGTGCGCGTCTATCGTCTCTCGGAATGACCGTCGACCCACGCCGTGTCCGCGCGCTCGCGCTCTCGCTCGCCGTCTTCCTCTCCGGCGCGGTGCTGCTCGGCGTCGAGATCGCCGCGAGCCGTGTGCTCGCGCCGACGTTCGGCAGCTCGCTGTACGTCTGGGGGGCGCTGATCGGCGTCGTCCTCGCCGGCCTCGCCGTCGGCTACGGCACGGGCGGGGTGCTCGCCGACCGGTGGCCGTCCCCGGGGCTGCTCGTGATCGCGCTCACGCTCGGCGCGGTGCTCGTGCTGCTCGATCCCCGTGCTCGACGACCACGTCCTCGCGTGGATCGTGAGCTGGGACCCGGGCCCACGGCTCGACCCGCTGCTCGCCGCAGTGGCGCTGTTCGGGCCTGCCAGCGTCGTGCTCGCCTCCGTCTCGCCGATCGCGGTCAGGCTGGCGGCACGGTCGCTCGACCACCTCGGCCGGACTGCCGGACGCCTGTTCTCGATCTCCACGGTCGGGAGCATCGCCGGGACGTTCGCCACCGCGTTCTGGCTCGTGCCCGAGTACGGCACCGATCAGGTGATCGCGGTCGGGGCGGTGGCGCTGCTCGTGGCCGCGCGCGTGGTTTCCCTGTCCGAGGGCCTGCTCGTGCCCGCGCTCGGGCTCGCCGTCGCCACCGCTGCCTCCGTGCTCGTCGTCGTCGCGCTCGCGCCCGAGACGGGAGGAACGCTCGAGGGCTCCGAGCTGAAGAACTGGTCGCCGGTCGTGCGCGCGCGGGAGGATCGCACGCCGCGGGCGCTCGATCCCGCCTCGGTCGAGACGCTCTCGTCCGGTCACACCGTGCGCGAGGCGCGAGAGACGCGCTATCACCGGCTGCTCGTGATCGAGGACAACGAGTCCCGCTACCTGCGCTTCGACAGCTCGTTCCAGAGCGGGATGTGGCTGGACGACCCCTTCCGGACGCGGTTCGCCTACACGGACTACCTCCAGCTCGGCCTCGTCTACAACCCGGCCGCGACCCGGGTGCTGGTCGTCGGCCTGGGAGGAGCGGCCGTCCCCAAGCGGCTCTGGCGCGACTTCAGCGACGTGCAGGTGACGACCGTCGAGCTCGACCCCGACGTCGTCGACGCCGCCCGGCGGTGGTTCGCGCTCCCCGACGACCCTCGTCTCCGCGTCGAGGTCGGCGACGGTCGCCGGTTCCTCGAGCAGACGGACGAGCGCTGGGACGTGATCATGGTCGACGCGTTCTACGCGGACGGGATCCCGTTCCAGCTGACGACGCTCGAGTTCGTGCAGCGCCTGCGCACGCGGCTGCGGCCCGGCGGCGTCGTGGCGACGAACGTGATCGGGTCGATCAGCGGGTCGAGCTCGCAGCTCACGCGGGCGCTCGTGAAGACGTACGGCGCCGCGTTTCCCACCGTCGAGCTCCATCCCGTGTACGACGGGCCGGGCGACCGCGGCGCGGAGGACATCCGCAACATCGTGCTCGTCGCCACGGAGCGCCTGGCGCCGCCCACTGCGCGTCTGCTCGAGACGTGGCGCGACGTCCGCGCGGCCCGCGCGCCCCGTGCGCCCGACCTCGCTGCCGCGGTGCGCGACCGCTGGCAGGGGCCGCTGCCGCTCGCCGACGTGCCGTTGCTGACGGACGGCTACGCGCCGACCGACGCGCTCCTGCTCGACTGACGGGCGAAGAGGCGCTCCAGCACGAGTGCGACGCCGTCGTCGTCGTTCGACGCGGTGATCTCGTCGGCGGCCGCGAGCGCCGACGCATGGGCGTTCGCGACGGCGACACCGAGACCCGCCCACGCGAGCATGCCCACGTCCGTGAGCTGATCGCCGAACGCCACCACCTCTCCCGCGGCGATCCCTCGGTCAGCCGCGATCTGCGCGAGCGCGGCGTCCTTGCCGACGCCGGGCGCCGCAAGCTCGACGAACACGTCGCCGGCGAGCGTCGCGACGGCGTCCGCTCCCGGCGAGCTCGCGTCGCCACCGCCAGCACGTGCTCCAGGTCGGCCGACGGCAGCCGGGCGAGCAGCTTCGTCATCGGCTGCGTCCACTCGAGCGGGTCGCAGGGCGGGAACGAGCCCTCCGGCCGCGGCCACCAGTCGGGCTCGCGCAGCGCCTCGTACGCCGGCTCGCTGCCGAACCGCAGCTCGAGCTCCCAGCCGAACACGATGCCCGGGAGCCGCTCGCGCAGCCCGCGCACGAGCCGGTGCGCGGTCGCCGCCGGCAGCGGCGTGTGCGCCACCACCCGCTCCGCGTCGAGGTCGTACACCGTCGCGCCGTTCGGCGCAGATCGGCGAGGCCGCCGATGCCGGCGTCCGCAGCCAGCTCGCGTGCGCTGCGCGGTGAGCGTGCCGTCGCCACCACGACTTCGGCCCCGGCGGAGCGGGCGGCGGCGATCGCCGCTCGCGAGCGGTCGGACACGGTCCGGTCCGACCGCAGCAGCGTGCCGTCGAGGTCGATCGCGACGAGCCTGCAGGACAGCATCGGAGCGCTACCCGAAGAACGTCTGGGCCACGTCGAGCAGCGCCGGGTCGACGCTGCGTACCTCGGCGCACGCCTCGGCGAGCGGGACGCCGACGACGTCCTTGCCTCGCAGCGCAACCATCTCGCCGAACCGCCCCGCGGCCGCCAGGTCGACGGCGGTGACGCCGAACCGCGTCGCGAGCACCCGGTCGAACGCGGTCGGGGTGCCGCCGCGCTGCAGGTGCCCGAGCACCGTCACCCGCGTCTCGAAGCCCGTCAGCCGCTCCAGCTCGGCGCCGAAGCGGTAGCCGACGCCGCCGAGCCGCTCGAAGCCGAACGCGTCGATGCCGGCGCTGACCTCCTGCCCTCCGGGGGCCTTGCAGCCTTCCGCGACGACCACGATCGAGTACGTGCGGCCGCGGCGGTGGCGGGCCCGGATCGTCTCGGCCACCTGCTGCAGGTTCGTCTCGAGCTCCGGCACGAGGATTGCGTCCGCCCCGGCGGCGATGCCCGCGTAGGTGGCGATCCAGCCCTTCGTGCGGCCCATCACCTCGACCACCATGATCCGGTTGTGAGACTCGGCCGTCGTCGAGATGCGGTCGAGCGCCTCGGTCGCGATCGAGACCGCCGTGTCGAACCCGAAGGTCATGTCGGTGCCGGCGATGTCGTTGTCGATCGTCTTCGGGACGCCGACCACCTTGAGCCCTTCGTCGTGCAGGGCGAGCGCGGTGCGGAGCGTGCCGTCACCCCCGATCACGACGACGGCGTCGATGCCGTTCGCCTCGACCGTGCGCCGCACGCTCTCGTAGCCGTCGCCGTGCACGTAGGGATCGCGGCGGGACGTGCCGAGGATGGTGCCGCCGCGCTGGAGGATGCCGCGCACGTCGTCGCGTCCGAGCGGGCGCACGTGGCCGTCCATGAGGCCGTCCCAGCCGTTGAGGACGCCGACGACCTCCATGTCGTGCGTCACGACGGCGCGGCTCACGACCGCGCGCGTGACGGCGTTGAGCCCGGGGCAGTCGCCGCCGGCGGTGAGGACGCCTATGACCATGGAGGACGACATCGTAGGGGTGGCCGCCGCCTCGCCCTAATACAGGAACATCGGCTTGCCGGCGACGTGGCGCACCTTGGGGCGGTACTGCTCGACGTCGTAGAGCTCGTCCACGTCGACGCGCTTGACGCCCTCGCGGGTGGCGTTGATCGGCACCGACGTGTAGGTGCCGTTGCGCAGCGCGACCATCCGGCCCGACGCCCCCTCGAGCGCGAGGTCGGCCGCCATCACCGCGTAGTTCGTCGCCACCATCAGGTCGAGCGAGTCGGGGCTGCCCGAGCGCATCAGGTAGCCGAGCTGCTGGTAGATGATGTCCTCGCCGGTGCGCTCCTTGATCAGCGCGCCCGTGAGCTCGCCGATGCCGCCGAGCTTGCGGTGGCCGTAGGCGTCCTCCTCGCCGGACAGCACCATCTCGCCGCCGGCGAGCGTCGCGCCCTCGGAGACCGTCACCATCGCGTAGTTGGAGGGATTCGCCCGCTTGTCGGCCACGAGCAGCGTCGCCGAGCTTGTCGATGTCGAACGGCACCTCGGAGATGACGGCGCGGTCGACGCCGGCGAGGTAGGCGGTGATCAGCGACGTCTCGCCGCTGTAGCGCCCGAACAGCTCGACCACGGCGATGCGCTCGTGCGAGCCGGTGCTGGTGCGCAGGTTGTGGATGAACTGCACGCCGCGGGTGACCGCGGTCGAGAAGCCGATGCAGTAGTCGGTGCCGTGGACGTCGTTGTCCATCGTCTTCGGGATCGCGACCACCGGGACGCCCTCGTCGTGCATGCGCAGCGCGTACGAGAGCGTGTCGTCGCCGCCGATCGGGATCAGCACGTCGATCTCGAGCGACTCGATCACCCGTAGCGCGTGGTCGGTGAAGTCGAACGGGCCGTCCCCCTCCACGCGGTGGGCGAGGTGCGCGGGGACGTCCTTCGCCTTGACGCGGCTCGGGTTCGTGCGCGAGGTGTGCAGGAACGTGCCGCCCGTGCGGTCGATCGTGCGCACGACGGCCTCGTCGAGCGGCAGGAACCAGCGCTCGGCCGAGGCCGGGTCGGACGGGTCGTGCTCGACGAGCGGCGCCCAGCCGCGCCGGAGCCCGATCACCTCGTGCCCCTCGTGCACGACGCGGTTGACGACCGCCTTGATGCACGGGTTCAGGCCCGGCACGTCGCCGCCGCCCGTCAGGATCCCGATCCGCAAGCTGCCTCCTCGTCTCTGTGTTTTGTTCGGCCTCGATACTAATTGACCGGGAGCGTGGAGCCGTGCCCTTGCATCTGCTTCACCGGTTTGAGCATGCTTCTCAACGGGAACGAGACCTCGTGCTCGTCCCGCCGCGATACGTTCGAGGGGAAGGCCGTGCCTCGCATGATCGACGAAAGCAGCAGCGCCGTGCCGATCCGTCCTTCGTGTGAGCAGTGGCCTTCGCGGCATCCCCCCTGCATGTCGCCCAAGAACAACCCGCACGGTGCCTCGTGCGGGGTCTCGCCACTCGGAAGGAGACATGATCATGCGTTCACGTGCAGCTCGCCTGCTGCTCCCGCTGCTCGCTGCCCTGGCAGTGCTCGCCGCCGCCGGTGCAGGTCCCGCGTCGACTGCCGGCTCGTCCGGCCCGTTCGGACGGGACGGCAATCCGGTGATCTTCTTCGCAGCCGACGGGCTGCGGCAGGACCTCGTCGAGTCCTATGCGTCCCAGCGCGCGCTGCCCACGATGCGGTCGCTGCTGCGGACGGGTGTCCGCGCCGACGACGGCGGGTTGCTGACGCAGGCGCCGCCGAACACGGGCGCGGGCTGGTTCAGCCTCGCCACAGGCGCCTGGCCGGGCGTGCACGGGTCGACCAACAACACCTTCGCGGTCAACGGGGCGCCGTTCGCGAACCGTGTCTCCGCGTTCGACGCCGGCGTGCTCCAGGCAGAGACGCTGGCGCAGGCCGCCGAGCGCGGCGGCAAGCGGGTCGCGCAGATCGAGTGGGCCGGTGGACGCGGCGGTGCCATCAACGGGCCGACCGTCGACTTCCGCGCCTTCTTCTCGGGCCGCGGCGTGGCCACGAACTACATCGGCGCCACCGACGATCCGGCGTTCACGGCCTCCTTCGGACTGCAGTTCGACCACCCCGCCGGGTTCGCCGGGCAGGCGCCGTTCGCGGGAGCCGCCCCGACCAACGCCGCGGGCTGGAGCAACGTGCCCCAGTCCCACAGCACGGCGAAGGAGATGCGCCTGCGCGTCCTCGACTTCGGCACCGACAAGTACGGCCTCAACGCGTACATCTTCGACACCTCGAACGACGGCACGGTCAACTACGACCGCGTGCTGTTCTCCGCCACGAAGGACGGCAGCGCGGCGGTCGCCGAGCTCGCCCGCGGCGGCTGGGCCGACGTGAAGGTGAAGATCGCCGGCGGCCCGAGCGACGGCCTCACCGCCGGGATGCTCCTGAAGGTCGAAACGCTCGCCCCCGACCTGTCCAAGGTGCGGCTCTTCCACACCTCGGTCACCCGCGCGAACGCCTCCTGGCCCGGCTGGGAAGGCGAGCCGGGCTTCACCGGGGACTTCGCCGAATACGTGGCGCAGAAGTTCCCCACCTCGACTGCGGCCGACTTCGCCGTGCTCGAGGCCGGCATCGTCAGCGAGGAGACCTACGTCGAGCAGGGCCTGTACTGGGAGACCGGCCATCACCCGTTGATCTCCTACATCCTGCGGACGTACAAGCCGGATCTCGCGATGGTCGGCTACCCGATCACCGACGAGTTCCAGCACCAGTTCCTGGGGCTGATCAGCCCGAAGCTGCCGGGCGGCACGGCCGAACCCGGCCTACGACGACGTGCAGGTGAACGGGACACCGGACGGACGTGTCGCGCAGCGCTCCGCCTTCGTCAAGCGCGCCTACCAGGGGGCCGACCGGACGCTCGCCCTGGTTCGCTCGCTGATGTCGTGGCGCTCGACGACCTTCGTCTCGTCCGATCACGGCTTCGCGCCGCAGTTCCTCGCCGTGGACGCGAGCAAGGTGCTCGTCGACCTGGGGCTGCTCTCGAAGCCCCAGACGTCCAACTGCCGGCCCGCGACCGGCGAGACGATCGGCAAGGCGAAGGCCTGCTGGGCCGGCGGGACCGTTCAGATCTACCTCAACCTCGCCGGCCGCGATCCGGTCACCGACGGCCTGACCCAGGTGCCGGCCGACCAGGAAGCGGCCACCGTCGCCCAGATCGAGGCGGCGTTCGCGGCCCTCGGCGACCCGAACGACTGGACGGGCGACGGCCAGCCCGAGGGCTGGAAGGTGATCGACCGGGCCTACACGAAGGCCGAGGCCCGGTACATCCCGAACGGGGCGGGCACGACGACGAACATGGCCCACCCGACGCGTACCGGCGACCTCGTCGTCTTCGCGTATCCGCCGTACCAGTTCGACGCCGCCACGCCGGGCACGCTCGTCGCCCGCTCGGCCTTCTTCGGCCAGCACGGCTACGTGCCGGACGTCCAGGACCTCGCGGCGAACGTCAACATGCGCGCGACGTTCATCGCCGGCGGTATCTCCATCCGTCCGATCGTGAAGGCGAGTGGCGTGCGCACGATCGACCTCGCCCCGACGATCGCCTACCTGCTCGGCGTGCCCGAGCCGCAGCACTCGCAGGGCGTCGTGCGCCTCGACCTGATCTGGAACGGCTTCCAGCAGCGCACGCTCGTGCCGGTCGTCGGTCTCACGGACTTCCACGGCCAGCTCGATCCGACGACGACGACGATCGACGGCCGCAACGTCTCGGTCGGTGGCGCCGCGCAGCTGGCGACGCTCTTCGGCGAGGAGGCGGCCGCATTCCGCGGCGAGTCCTTCCTGTTCGCGTCGGGTGACAACGTCGGTGCGTCGCCGGCGAACTCCGGGTTGCTGCGAGGACATGCCCGCCATCGACGTCGAGAACGCCTGGGGGCTCGACGCGACCTCGTACGGGAACCACGAGTTCGACTACGGCGTCGCGCGGCTGCTCGCAGCACCAGGCACGAGCGAACTTCCCCTTCCTCGGCGCCAACATCGTCGACGAGGCGACCGGGCAGCACCCGGACTGGGTCGAGGGGACACGCGTGTTCCAGTACGCCGGCCTGAGGATCGGCGTGATCGGCATCGCGCTCGAGAACACCCCCGAGCTCGTGAAGGCGGGGGCCACGGCCGGATTGACGTTCCTGCCGGCGATCGACACGATCAAGGCCGAGTCGCAGAAGCTGCGCCAGCAGGGCGTCCGGGTGCAGATCGTCTTGATCCACGAAGGCACCGCGAACGGCCGCAACGCCGTCGACGGCAGCGCGCCGATCCCGTGGGACGGCCCGATCGTGACGATTGCCGAGGGGGTGCAGGACACGTCGGTCGACGTGATCCTCGCCGGGCACACCCATCGCGTCTCCAACCTGATGGTGGGTGACATCCTCGTCGCCGAGGGCCTGAACGCCGGTGCCAGCTACTCGGTCGTGCAGCTGGTCGTCGCGGGCAACGAGGTCGAGTGGGCGGGCGCGGCGACGCGCGTGGCCACGAACCTCGGCGTGCCCAAGGCCGCGGCGGTGCAGACGATCGTCGACGACGCGAACGCCCAGACGGCAGTGCTGCGAAACCAGGTGATCGGCACCCAGCAGTTCGACATCAAGCGGGCGCCGACCCGCCTGTTCGAGTCGGCGATGGGGAACATGGTCGCCGACGCCATGCGCCAGCAGTACCCGGGCGTGGACGCCGCCTACACGAACTCCGGCGGGCTGCGGGCCGACCTCAACTGCACGCCGCCGAGCGCGAGCGAGCAGCCGTGCGAGATCACCTGGGGCGAGATGTTCAGCGTCCTGCCGTTCGCGCAACCGCACGGTGATCGAGACGCTGACCGGAGCCCAGCTCGAGCAGGCGTTCCTGAACGGCTTCTCGCCCACGTGCGACCCGGCGATCGCGACGGGACGCTTCCCGCAGATCTCGGGCCTGAAGGTGACCTACGCCTGCAACGGCCTCACGCCCGTGGTGACGGGGATGTGGAAGGCCCCGGACGGCGTCGGCGGCACGCTGACGCCGATCCTGCCCGCGGACACGATCCGTGTCGTCACGAACGACTTCATGTACGGCGGCGGTGACGGCTACACGGTGCTGACGCAGGGGACGAACGTCCTGCAGCCGGGCGACGACCTGCTGCAGGTGGCGATCGACTACGTCGCGGCGAACTCGCCGGTCGGGCCGGTCGTCGACGGCCGCATCACAGGGCCGTAGTCGTCGGCTGGGTCGGGGGAGGGAGCACGGTGCGCCTTCCCCCGACCCGCCCGTCGCGGCTCACCGTCTGCATGCCGAAGGTGGGAATCGAACCCACACTCCCCGAAGGGAACCGGATTTTGAGTCCGGCGCGTCTGCCAGTTCCGCCACTTCGGCCCGATGGTCGATCGTAGCGCGCCCGCATCCTGTCCTCGCGGCGACGTTCCTGACGTGGATGTCCCGGGGCCGCGAGGTTGAACTGCTCCGGGTTTGTCCTAGACTTGCCCCACGCACGAGAGGACCGGCGTCCGGTCACACGATGCCCGGGCAGACGGTCGGTCATCAAACGGAGGAGGAGAATTGACGGTCAAGAGGACTGGTTTGTTCCTCGTCGGCCTGCTCATCGCACTCGTCGCCCTCGTCGCGGCGGGCTGCGGCGGTGACGGTGGGGGCGGAGCGCCCGAAGCGCTGCCGTCGTCGTCGTGCACGGCGATCGAGTACGAGGGTGACGGCGATCCGGAGTACATCC
The DNA here is from genome assembly GCA_963787085.1 of uncultured Gaiellaceae bacterium. Taxonomy (GTDB): domain Bacteria; phylum Actinomycetota; class Thermoleophilia; order Gaiellales; family Gaiellaceae; genus Gaiella. The sequence continues at coordinate 107,999 of CAWBBO010000007.1, forward strand.
TCGCGTCCGACTTCCCGCTGCAGGGTTCGTCGCGGACGCAGACCGAGCAGATCGTCGCGGCGATTCGCTACGAGCTCGGCCAGCGCGAGTGGAAGGCCGGCGACTACAAGATCGGCTTCCAGTCGTGTGACGACGCCACTGCGCAGGCCGGCAAGTGGGACTCGGGCAAGTGCTCCACGAACGCGAACGCGTACGCGGCCAACGACAAGGTGCTCGGCGTCATCGGCACCTTCAACTCGGGTTGCGCGGCGATCGAGCATCCCGGTGCTGAACCAGGCGCCGGACGGCGGCATCGCGATGGTGTCGCCCGCCAACACCTACGTCTGCCTGACGCAGGGCGGGCCGGGCTGCGACGCGACCGAGCCGGACAAGTACTACCCGTCCGGGTCGCGCAACTACGTTCGCGTCGTCGCGAACGACGCCTACCAGGGCGCGGCCGTGGCCGAGTTCGCCCAGGCGCAGGGCGTCAAGAAGGTGTACATCCTCAACGACAAGGAGGCCTACGGCCTCGGCGTGGCGACGAACTTCCAGAACGCCGCCAAGTCGCTCGGCATCGAGATCGCCGGGTTCGAGGCGTGGGACCCGAAGGCGACGAGCTACACGTCGCTCTTCAACAAGGTCAAGTCGAGCGGGGCCGACGCGGTCTTCCTCGGCGGCCTGATCGACGAGAACGGCGCCCAGGTGATCAAGGACAAGGTCGCGGTGCTCGGGCCGAACGACGGCGACGTCAAGCTGTTCGCGCCCGACGGGTTCACGACCCAGTCCACGATCGACGAGTCCGGCGACGGCGGCGGCCGGCATGTACATGTCGGTGGCCGGCGTGCCGATCGACGACTTCAAGGGCGCCGCCCTCGAGTTCGTCGACGGGCTCAAGGCGGGCCCGCTCTCCGGCAAGCCGATCGACCCGTACGCGATCTACGGCGCACAGGCCGCCCAGGTCATGCTCGACGCGATCGCTGCGTCGGACGGCACGCGCGCGGACGTGATCGCGAAGCTGTTCGAGACGGACGTCACCGACGGCCTGCTCGGCTCGTTCGGGATCAACGAGAACGGCGACCCCACGAACGCGACGGGCGCGGTCGTCGGCTTCACGATCTACAAGGCGACGACCGAGCTGGTGACCGAGACGACGATCGCCCCGAAGCCGGAGACGGTGACGGCGGCGGCCGGCGGCTAGGAACGCAGCACCTCGGGTGACGGACGCGGCGGGAGGGTTGCCCTCCCGCCGCGTTCTCTTTAGAGTCGCGCGATCGCATGGGTCAGAGGGCGAACATCCTGCGCACGCTCCGCAGCCAGCGGACGGTCAACGCGATCGGGCTCGCGCTCGTCGGCGTCGTCGGCCTCTGGCTCTTCGTCAACTTCCTGAAGGGCCCGAGGAGTTCCTCAACGTCGCGCTCGACGGCCTCACGCGCGGCTCCATCTACGGCGTCGTCGCGCTCGGCTACACGCTCGTCTACGGCATCCTGCAGCTGATCAACTTCGCGCACGGCGACGTGTTCGCGCTGTCCGGCCTCGTCGCGAGCACCGCTCATCTTCTCGGTGCTCGGGCTCACCGCCGACTCGAGCGGCCTCGCCGTCGCCGGCGGCATCCTCGTCACGCTCGCTGATCACGATCCCGTTCTTCGCGGTCGCCAACGGCACCATCGAGCGAGTTGCCTACAAGCCGCTGCGCCACGCGCCGCGCCTCACCCCGCTCATCACCGCTGTCGGCATGTCGTTCATCGTGCAGAACATCTCGCTCGCCGTGTACGGCGTCGACTACGAGAGCGCATCCGACATCATCCCGCAGGGGGCCGCCTTCGACCTCGGTGACGTCCGCGTCACCTGGAAGCTCGTCGTTGCGCTTGCCATCATCGTGCCCGCCCTGTTCGTGCTGACGTGGTTCGTCACCTACACGAGACAGGGGAAGGCGATGCGCGCCGTCTCGCAGGACACCGAGGCCTCCGCGATGATGGGCATCAACGTCAACCGCACGATCTCGGTCACGTTCTTCCTCGCGGGTGCGCTCGCCGCGGTGGCCGGGCTCATCTTCCTGCTCGAGTACAACATCCGCTACGACACCGGCTTCGAGCTCGGGCTGATCGCGTTCACCGCGGCCGTGCTCGGCGGCATCGGGAACCTTGCCGGAGCGGTCCTCGGCGCGCTGCTGATCGGCTTCATCCAGTCCTTCAACGAGGGGCTCCTGTGGATGACGCCCGGCGGCGACTGGACGCGCTCGCTCGTGTTCGGGATCCTCATCGCCGTCCTCGTCTTCCGGCCCCAGGGCATCCTCGGCGAGCGAACGCCGGAGGGGGCGTGAACGGGCTCGGCGAGAGGGTGCGCGGCATCGGTGCGGGCAGCCGGAACGCCTGGCTCGTCCCGCTCCTCATCGTCGTCGCCCTGATCTATCCGTGGGTCGACGAGTCGCTCCGCGACATTCCCGTGATCGGCGACTTCATCCCGGCGACGGGGTCGATGGTCGTGATGCTCGCGTTCACGATGATGGCGCATCGGCCTCAACATCGTCGTCGGCTACGCCGGCCTGCTCGACCTCGGGTACGTCGCGTTCTACGCGGTCGGCGCCTACACCGCCGGCTGGTTCGCGTCGCAGCAGTTCGACCAGGTCACGTTCCACTTCGGCTCTTCGGTCTCGAACGATCTGGCCGGGATCCACCTCTCGATGTGGCTCGTCCTGATCGCCGCCGGCTTCCTCACCCTGGTCGCCGGCATCCTGATCGGCCTGCCGACGCTCCGGCTGCGCGGCGACTACCTCGCCATCGTCACGCTCGGGTTCGGCGAGATCATCCCGCAGGTCGTCCGCAACGGCGACAGCTTCTTCGGCTTCGACCTCACGCACGGCACCTTCGGCATCGCGCCGATCGACCCGGTCGGGTTTCCCGTGATCAGCGCGGTCGGCCTGCCGGAGAACTTCCAGCAGATCCGACAACCGCGAGCTCTGGTACTACCTGATCGCCCTCCTGCTCCTGCTGATCACCGTCTTCTGCTCGGTGCGGCTGCGCGACTCGCGGCTCGGCCGCGCGTGGATCGCGATCCGCGAGGACGAGACCGCGGCGGCGCGCGATGGGCGTCCCGCTGATGCGGACGAAGACCTGGGCGTACGCGATCGGCGCGTTCTTCGGCGGCGTCGCGGGCGCGTACTACGCGAGCTTCAAGTCCGGCGCGTTCCCGGCGGACTTCTACTTCAACTTCTCCGTCTTCCTGCTCTGCATGGTCATCCTCGGCGGCATGGGCAGCGTCTGGGGCGTGATCGCTCGGCGGCCTCATCCTCTCGTACCTCGACCGGGAGGGGCTGGCCACGATCGGCTCCAAGGTCCAGGACGCCGGGCTCGACTTCGACCCGACGAAGTACCAGTTCGGGATCTACGGCGTCATCATCGTGCTGATGATGCTCTTCCGGCCCGCCGGCCTGATCCCCGAGCGCCGGCACAAGATCGAGATCGAGGAGGGCGTGCACGACACGCCGTTCTACGACGTCCAGACCGAGGGCACCCTCACCGACCGCGACCAGAGCGACGACTGATGGCGACCGTCGACAACCTCGTCGAGGTCACCACGCTCCGCAAGGAGTTCGGCGGCCTCGTCGCCATCGACGACGTCGACTTCACGATCGCGCGCGGCTCGATCGTGGCGCTGATCGGGCCGAACGGCGCCGGCAAGACGACGTTCTTCAACCAGATCACGGGCGTCTACAAGCCGACGTCGGGCTCGATCCGCGTTCGACGGGGCCGAGGTCGTCGACCTGCCGCCGCACGCGATCACGGCGCTCGGCATCGGCCGCACGTTCCAGAACATCCGGCTGTTCGCGCAGATGACCGCGGTCGAGAACGTGCTCGTCGGGATGCACTGCCGGCTGCACAGCGGCATCATCGGCTCGATCCTCCGCACGCGGGCGCGTGAAGCGCGAGGAGCGGGAGGCGCGCGAGCGGGCCCGCGAGCTGCTCGTCTACTGCGGGCTTCCCCGCCGGCACGAGGAGCGGGCCGGCAACCTGCCCTACGGCGACCAGCGGCGGCTCGAGGTGGCGCGCGCGCTCGCGACGGACCCGAAGCTGCTGCTGCTCGACGAGCCGACGGCCGGCATGAACCCGCAGGAGACCGCCGACTTCACCGCCTTCGTCCGCAGGGCACGCGACGAGAAGGCGCTGACCGTGCTCCTGATCGAGCACGACATGAAGGTCGTGATGGGGGTCTCGGAGCGGATCACGGTGCTCGAGTACGGCGCCAAGATCGCCGAGGGCTCGCCGGCCGAGATCCAGTCGAACGAGCGCGTGATCGAGGCCTACCTCGGCAAAGGCGCCGTGGCATGAGCGACCAGGCAAGGACGGGCGACGTCCTCGAGGTCGAGGACCTCCACGTCTACTACGGCGCGATCCACGCGCTGAAGGGCGTCTCGCTGCGGGTCGGCGCCGGCGAGATCGTGACGCTGATCGGTGCGAACGGCGCGGGCAAGTCGACCACGCTGCGGGCGATCAACGGGCTCAACCGGCCGCGGCAGGGATCGATCCGGTTCGAGGGGCGCGACATCACCGGTGCGTCGCCGCACACGATCGTCGCGGGCGGCATCGCGCAGAGCCCCGAGGGCCGGCGCCTGTTCCCGCGCATGACGGTGACGGAGAACCTCGAGATGGGGGCGTTCCAGCGCACCGACCGAGAGAACTTCAAGGACGACATGGACCGGGTCTTCGAGCTGTTCCCGCGGCTGCACGAGCGGCGCGCGCAGAAGGCAGGGACGATGTCGGGCGGCGAGCAGCAGATGTGCGCGATCGGGCGGGCGCTGATGGCCCGCCCGAAGCTGCTGCTGCTCGACGAGCCGTCGATGGGGCTGGCGCCGATCTTCGTCGAGAAGATCTTCGAGATCGTCCGTCGAGATCAACGCGCAGGGCACGCCCGTGCTGCTCGTGGAGCAGAACGCGCTGATGGCGCTCGACGCCGCGCACCGCGGCTACGTGATGGAGACGGGCACGATCACGCTCACGGGCTCGGCGGAGCAGCTGAAGTCGGACCCGAAGGTGCAGAAGGCGTACCTGGGCATCGAGTAGGCCCGGGTCCGGGCCGGCCCTACGCTGCGCCTCCGCCGACGAGCAGGGGCGCGTAGGGGGGTGCGAGCAGCACCCCGAGCCGGTGCGCGCCGCCTGCCACTCCTCGCGCCATCTCGAGCGCCGTCGCCACGTTGTGGCTCGGGACGAAGCCGAGCGCCCGGGCGGCGCCCGCGTCGCGGCAGCCGGCCACGATCACCGTCCCGGCCCGGTCGAGCGGCGGGAGCCGCCGACTCCCAGTCCACGAACGGCAGCAGCGGGTGCGGTGCACGGCCCGTCGCGGTAGGCGGCGAGCGCGCGCGGGTCGTCGCGGGCGGCGGCCCGGGCGGTCGCCACGAGCCCCGGCTCGCGGCCGTCCCGGAGCGCCTGGAAGAGCGTGCGGAACGGCGCCTGCGGCCCGTGACCGAACGCGCGCTGGAGATCGTGGAGCAGGACGACCGTGCCTCCCTCGCGGAGGGGGGATGCTCTCGCCACAGGCGCAGCGCGATGCCGAGCGCGGTGGCCGCCACCGTGATCGGGTTCAGCGGCGCGCGCGGTTGATGCGGCGCTTTCCACGGCACCGGCACGACGATCGTGTCGAGCGGCTCGTCGAGTGCCGTTCCGCGCAGGGCGATGCCGCGGAGCAGCGCCTCCGCGTGGGCGACGGACGGCGGGCCCGCCAGCACCGCCGCGGCGCGAAGCTCGCGGCCGAAGCGCTGCAGCACATGCCGTCGCAACCCGCCCGGCATCGTGTTGAGGAGCGGGCGGAAGGCCGACCGCGACGAGGCGCGTACGACGTCGCTCGACCATGGATAGCCGCGGTAGCGCCCGGTCAGCCGCGGGTGGTCGAGCACCACCGACACGCCGATGCACGGGACGTGAGGGGCCAGCGCGTCCGCCACGGCGGCGGCGAGTGAGCGCGTCGGCGAGCTGGCCGGCTCGAGCAGGGACGTCGCGGGCGCAGGGCTCGCGATCGTGTCGGCGTCGCAGGCGCCGAGCAGCGCCGTGGCGCCGCCGCGGTCGACGGTCTCGGCCGCGGTGACGGTGACGACGAGGTCGGTGTCGAGGAGGTGCGTCCCGATCCGGGTCGCCGGCCCGCCTCCCGGCAGTGCGCGCAGACCCTCGTCCGAGCAGTCGTGGACGACGACGGTGCCGCGGAAGGCGCGGGCCCGCGCACGGCGCAGCACTGCCTCCTGCTCGGCTCTGCCGCCGCGCCGCTCGAGCCCGCCGGCCACGAGGATCGTGTGCCGCTCGTCCGGCACGCCGAGCCGGATGAGCTCGTCGAGCACCGCCGCGAGCGCGTCCTGCCTCGGGTCGGCGTCGACCCCGGGAAGCGGGAGCGTCGGCGGCTCGACGACGATCGTGGCCCTGCCCCCTCGTGTCACCAGGTGCTCGAGGGGCGCTCCGGACGAGCGGGTACCGGAGCGCCTCGGCCACGGCCGCTCCCGTGTCGGCGAGCGGCTCGAGCGGGGGCGGCGGTGCGAGCAGAACGGTGTCGTCGCCGACCGTCACGAGTTGCACCCGCGAGCCGGCCAGGAGGGGAAGACGCTGCATGCAGGAGATCGTAGGGGCGAGGCGTGCCGGGGTTGCGAGGCCGGGATGGCCCGTTCCCTCGGTCGCCAGATCGGAGGGAGGGGTCGCGGGGAACCGTAGGTTCCCGCCTTCAGGAGGTGTGTGCGCGGCGGGAACCCGCGCGAGCGGGTTCCCGAGCTTCCGCGACAGCGGAAGTCCGCATGCCGACGAGGCTAGTGACCCACGATGCGGTGCAGGCGCAGGAAGGTCGGCCGGAAGCCGAGCCGCGGCCAGGTGCGGGACGAGAGCAGGTTCGTCATCCGCCAGTCCGTGACGACGGTGGCATAGCCCTGTTGCGCCGACCAGGAGATGACGGCCTCCCCGAGCGCCCGGCCCAGGCCGTGCCCGCGGGCCTCGGGCAGCACTGCGGCGAACCCGAGAAACCCGGCGTCGTCCGGGCGCGCGACGCCCCCGTGCATGCTCGACTTCTCGACCGAGCAGGCGACCGCAGAGCCGACGACCTGCCCGTCGAGCTCTGCCACGAAGTTCGTGAACTCGGCGTCGTCGATGCCGTCCTCCCATTCCGCCACCGCCTCCTCGAGGGTCTGGATGCCTCCGGTCGCGAACACGGGCGAGAGCGCCTGGTGCTGCGGCAGCGCGAGGTCGAGGGCAGCGAGCGCCGGGATGTCGGCGCGAGTGGCACGGCCGTACGCCGGCGGGCAGGCCGGCGGCGGTCTCGGGCGCTTCGCGCAGCGCCTGGACGTGCTGGGTGCCGAAGCAGAGCCTGAACCAGGCGTCGACGAGCGCGGGATCGGTCGCCGGCACGACGGCGTAGTGCGCCGTGCGGCCCTCCTCGACCCAGCGGGCGGCGGCCAGCGCGTAGACGTCCCGCACGTCCTCCGCCTCCTCCACGGCGTGCCCGGCCGGCTCGACCCACACGTTGGCGCCCCAGGGATCGTCGCTCCGGCGGATCCCGAGCATGTAGCCCACGATCCGCCCGCTGCGCGCGGCGACGGCGCCGGAGGCGTCCGGCTGCGTCCACAGGCGCTCGACCTCCTGCCGGGCATCGTCGTGCTGCTCGAAGCGCGGCGCGAGCAGAGGCTCCGAGGCGCGTTGCAGCGCGGTGCCGCTCGGCGAGCAGCCGGGCTGCGTCGTCGAGGTGCTCGTCTGCGAACGGGATCACGGCGAGGTCGCGCATGGGTGCGACGGTAGCGCCGCCCCTGTCCTCCTCGGGGATGATCTTGGAGCCGTAGACTCGAACGCATGGCGCCGAAGACGCTCACGGGCGAGGAGCTGCAGGTCGACGACGGCCCCGCGCGCGACGCCGAGCTCTTCCTCGTCGACGGCAACAACCTCGCCTACCGGGCGTTCTTCGCGCTGCCGGAGGAGCTCGCCGACGAGCGACGGGCAGCCGACGAACGCGCTGCTCGGCTTCGCGAACATGCTCTTCAAGCTGCTCTCGGACTACCGCCCGCGCGGGGTCGCGGTCGCCTGGGACACCCGCCCCACGCATCGGGTCGAGATCTCCGAGACGCTACAAGGAGGGCCGCAAGCCGATGCCGGACCTGCTGCGGGAGCAGTTCCCGCACTTCCGGCCGATCGTCGAGGCCTTCGGCTACCGCAACCTCGAGTTCGAGGGCTGGGAGGCGGACGACGTGATCGCGACGATCGCGACCCGCGCCGACGAGGCGGGGGTCAGCACGTGCGTCGTCTCGACCGACCGTGACGCGTTCCAGCTCTGCTCCGAGAACGTCTGCCTGATGATGACGCCGCGCGGCGTGTCCGACGTCCACGTGTACACGCCGGAGCGGGTCGAGCTGCGCTACGGCGTCCGGCCCGACCAGGTGCCCGACTTCATCGGCCTCAAGGGCGACACGTCCGACAACATCCCGGGCATCCCGGGGATCGGTGACAAGACCGCCGGCCAGCTGATCGCCCAGTACGGCTCGCTCGAGGCGGTGATCGAGCACGCCGACGAGCTCTCGCCGGCGCGAGGGAAGGCGGTGCGGGAGCACGCCGAGCAGGCGCGGGAGTCGAAGCTGCTCGCGACGATGCGCCGTGACCTGCCGCTCGACGTCGACCCGGCCGCGCTCGTCGTCGACCCACCCGACCGCTCGCAGCTGAAGGAGATGTTCCGGCGCTTCGAGTTCCGGGCGCTGCTCAACCGCGTCGACGAGCTCGACGCTGCTCTGCCCGCTGCAGAGCAGCGTCGAGAGAGCACGGTTGTGCCCTGGGTCGAGGGTCGCCCCGAGAGGTTGCGTGGGACCGTCGCGGTCGTCCGCCTCGGTGACCGGGTCGCCGTCTCGAGCGGCGACGGTCCTGTGCACGTCTGGACGGCTTCGCCGGCCGATCTCGCGGTCGCGCTGCGCGACTGCGAGATCGCCGCGCACGACTACAAGGCGCTGCGCCTGCCGTTCCCGCCCGCGGACGACACGATGATCGCCGCGTACCTGATCGAGCCGGGACGCTCCGAGTACGTGCTCGACGACCTGGCGGCGGAGTACGGGCTCGAGGTCGTGCCCGAGCCGGCTGCCGAGGAGACGACCGCGGCTCTCGTCCGTCACGCCGAGGCGGCGCGGCGGCTCGCCGGCCCCATGCGCGAGCGCCTCGTGGAGCGCGGCTCGCTCGAGCTGTACGAACGGATCGAGCTGCCGCTCACGGCGGTGCTCGCCGCGATGGAGGACGCGGGCGTGAAGATCGACACCTACCGGATGGGGGAGATCACGGCGCGGCTCGCCGACCGGGTCGAGGAGCTCGAGGCGCGAGCGCACCGAGCTCGCGGGCGAGGAGTTCATGCTCGGCTCGACGCAGCAGGTCGCCCGCATCCTGTTCGAGAAGCTCGGGCTCACCCCGGGCCGCAAGGGCAAGACCGGCTACTCGACCGACAGCCGCGTGCTGCGAGCGATCCGCGGGGAGCACGAGATCGTCGGCGTGATCGAGGAATGGCGCGAGCTACTCGAAGCTCCTCAACACGTACCTGGGGCCGCTGCCGTCGCTGATCTCCGCCGCCGACGGCCGGCTGCACACGACCTTCAACCAGGCGGTGGCGGCGACCGGCCGCCTGTCGACGTCGAACCCGAACCTGCAGGCGATCCCGGTGCGCACCGACCTCGGCCGTCAGATCCGCTCGGCGTTCGTCGCCGAGGAGGGAAACCGGCTCGTCTCCGCCGACTACAGCCAGGTGGAGCTGCGCATCCTGGCGCACGTCTCCGGCGAGCCGGTGCTGCGTGACGCGTTCGAGCGCGGCGACGACATCCACACGGCGACCGCGGCCGAGGTGCTCGGGAAGGACCCCGCCACCCTGACCCGCAGCGAGCGGGACGTGGCCAAGATGGTCAACTTCGGGATCATCTACGGCATCTCGTCGTTCGGGCTCTCCGAGAACCTCGAGATCCCGCGCGAGGAGGCCCAGGCGTACATCGACACGTACCTGGCGCGCTTCCCGCGGGTGCAGGAGTTCATCGCGCGGACGATCGCCCAGGCTGCGGCCGACGGGTACGTGACGACGCTGCTCGGCCGGCGCAGGCCGATCCCGGAGCTGCGCGCCTCCAACCGCCAGACGCGGTCGCTCGGCGAGCGCCTCGCCGTCAACACGGTCATGCAGGGAACGGCCGCGGACGTGATCAAGGTGGCGATGATCCGGGTGCACGAGCGCCTCCGTGCCGAAGGGCGCAGCGCGCGGCTCGTCCTGCAGGTGCACGACGAGCTCCTGCTCGAGGCGCCCGACACCGAGGTCGGTTCCGTGAAGGCGCTCGTCCGCGCCGAGATGGTCGCCGCGTACCCGCTCGACCCGCCGCTGGCCGTCGACGTCGGCGTCGGCGACAACTGGGCGGACGCCAAGAGCTGAGGCGCGAAGGCCCGCCGCGGGCGGGCTCGTGGGGCTCGAGCAAACGTTGCGCCCGAAACCCGGGCGCGCGAAGCGCGCCCCTTCAGGATCACGCCCGCCAGGGCGTGCAGCCAGCATCGAGTGGGGCTTGCTGCAACGATCATCTCGGGTCGAACGTTGCTGCAAGCCCCACGAGCGAGGCCTTCGGTGGAGGCAACGGCTGTCCCCCGACTCGTGTTTCGTGCACGCGATTCGTCGCTATACTCCCCGCTCGCAATGGCCAACGACACCATCGAGAGCCCTATGTCCTCCATCGAAACACCTGTCCTCACGGACGGCGTCTGGATCACCGGCCCCGACGGGGAGCTGATCCCGGACTACGACGCTACGTTCCCCACGATCAACGAGGGCGAGGTGGTGCACGGCACCGTCGTCCGCGTGGACAAGGACGAGGTGCTGGTCGACATCGGCTACAAGTCCGAGGGCGTGATCCCGGTCTCCGAGCTGTCGATCCGCCGCTCCGTCAACCCGGCCGACGAGGTCTCGGTCGGCGACGAGATCGACGCGCTGGTGATGACGAAGGAGGACGCCGAAGGGCGCCTCATCCTCTCGAAGAAGCGCGCCCGCTTCGAGCTCGCCTGGAAGGCGATCGAGGGTGCTGCCGAGAGCGGCGAGGCCGTCAACGGCAAGGTGATCGAGGTCGTCAAGGGCGGCCTCATCCTCGACCTCGGCGTGCGCGGCTTCCTGCCGGCGTCGCTCGTCGACATCCGTCGCGTCCAGGATCTGGACGAGTTCCTGGGCAAGGAGCTCCGCTGCAAGGTGATCGAGCTGAACCGCTCGCGCAACAACGTCGTGCTCTCGCGCCGCGCCGTCCTCGAGGACGAGCGCAAGGAGATGCGCCAGGCGATCCTCGACCGGCTCAACCCCGGCGACGTGGTCGACGGGCAGATCTCCAACATCGTCGACTTCGGCGCGTTCGTCGACCTGGACGGGATGGACGGCCTGATCCACATCTCCGAGCTGTCCTGGAGCCACGTCAACCATCCGTCGGAGGTGCTCGAGATCGGCCAGACCGTCAAGGTCAAGGTGCTCGACATCGACCGCGACCGCCAGCGGATCTCGCTCGGGCTGAAGCAGACGCAGTCGGATCCGTGGCAGCAGGTGCTGGAGCACTACAGCGAAGGCGACGTCGTCGAGGGACGCGTCACCAAGGTCGTCACCTTCGGCGCCTTCGTCGAGATCCTCCCGGGCGTGGAGGGTCTCGTGCACATCTCCGAGCTCGCCCAGCACCATGTCGAGAACCCGCGGGAGGTCGTCTCCCAGGGCGATCCCGTCAACGTGCTCATCCTCGAGATCGACGGCGACCGCCGCCGTCTTTCGCTCTCGCTGAAGCGGGTGGAAGAGGGTGCCGAGCCGCTCCCGCGTGCCGACGGCGGCGAGTCCGTGCACCTGACACCGAACCTGAGGCTCTCCGAGGAGGCCTTCCCGACGGACGGCTCCGCCGCTCAGGCGGCTGAGGACGTCGCCGTGCCGGCCGACGAAGCAGCGGGTGAGGCGCTCACGGTCGACGAGCCCGCCGTCGAGGCTGTCGAGGCCGCGGGTCTCGCCGATGCGGTCACCGTCGAGCCCACCGTGGAGATCGAGCCCTCGCTGGAGGAGGAGGCGCCCGAGATCGAGATGCTCGTCGAGCCCGAGGCGGCCGCCGTGGCTGCAGTCGAGCCGGCGGAGGCGGAGGCCGAGCGAGGCGCGACGCCGGCGCCGACGCGGAGGCGGGCGAAGCTGTCGCCGCCTCCACCGACGAAGCCGAGACCGCCTAACACCCGTGTCTCGCCCGGTCGCGGTCGCGATCACGGGCGGCATCGGTGCGGGGAAGAGCGCCGCGCTTGCCGCGTTCCGGGCGCACGGCGCTGCGACAGTCTCGAGCGACGAGATCGTCCACCACCTGCTCGCCTCCGACGACGACGTCCGCGACGCCCTCGTACGGCGTCTCGGCCCAGAGATCCTGGGCGAGGACGGCCGGCCGGACCGTGCCCGCATCGCCTCGATCGTGTTCGAAGACCCCGAGGCACTCGCCTTCCTCGAGGGGCTGTTGCACCCACTCGTCTCGCGCGAGTACCTGCAGTGGCGCGAACAGCTCGGTGCGCTGGAGCACCCTCCGCAGGTCTGCGTGACGGAGGTGCCGCTGCTGTACGAGGCGGGCAGCGAGTCCCGCTTCGACAAGGTCGTCGTGGTCACGGCGCCGCGTCAGCTGCGCGAGCAGCGGCGCCGCGTTCCGCTCGACAACCGGGACCTCCGCCTCATCGACGACCGCGAGAAGGTCGGGCGAGCCGACTTCCACTACGTCAACACCGGCACCTTCGAGGATCTCGACGCCTGGGTCCGAGAGGTCATGAGCGAGCTGGTCGCGCCGGACCGCCCGCAGGACTAGCGGGGGAGCGGCCGTGAAGCGACTCGGGCTGCTCGTCGCACTCGCGGCCGTCGCGGCCGGTGCGGCCTTTGTCGTGCTCGGCTCCGAGCCCGGGTTCGTGCAGCGGCTCCGGTACCCGCTGCGCTACGAGCAGATCGTCACCGCACACGCCCGGAACTACGACCTCGACCCGGCTCTGCTGGCGGCGGTCATCTACACCGAGAGCAAGTTCGACGCCGACGCCCGCTCCGGCGCTGGGGCGCTCGGCCTGATGCAGCTGCTGCCGGACACGGCGAGAGGGATCGCCCTGCGCACCGGCGGAGCGAAGTTCGTCGTCGACGACCTGTTCGTGCCGGAGCTGAACGTGCGCTACGGCTCGTGGTACCTCCGGAACCTGCTCGATCGCTACGGGGACGAGCGCACCGCTCTCGCCGCCTACCACGCAGGGCTGGGCAACGTCGACGAGTGGCGCAGGCGCGGGGTCGGCATCCAGTTCCCGGAGACCCGCAGCTACGTGGACAAGGTGGAGCGCGTCAGAAAGGTGTATGCGTCGGCGTACGCCGACGAGCTCCGCCTCCCGTAGGGGCCGGGCCCAGGCCCGGCCCCGCCGCATTCCGTACGATCGCGGTGTGGCAGCTTCGCGCGACCGCGCCTACGCCGACCTTCTGCTCGACGCGTGCCTTGGCGTCGAGGCGGGCTGGCAGGTGCTCGTCGTCGGGTCGCCGCTCGGGCGGCCGCTGCTCGAGGAGCTGGTCGGCGGCCTCGCGCGCCGCGGCGCCTACGCGCTGCTCCGCATCTCGCTCACGGGCAGAGTGGCACTGCAGGATCTCGGCTGGGCGCTCGAGGCTCCGCTCGACCTGCTCGCCCGGCCCGCACCGCTCGAGGTCGAGGCGCCTCGAGCTCGACGGCGTCACCGTGCAGCAGGACGGCGCCTGGCTGGCCGTGTAGGGCGAGCCGCGCCTCCCCCTCGGGCATTCTCGCCCCTATGGGCCTGGCGGCAGGCCCTCGAGCATGTGCCGCCAGATGTTGTCGAGCATGCGGCGCACGGGCCAGAAGGTCGCCGAGCCTCCGAAGTCGAGCACGCCGGCCGAGAAGACGCGGGCGCCCGCCGGCGTCTCGTAGTAGGCCATCTCGGCGTGCATCCCGGGGCCGAACAGGCTCGGGATCAGCGCTACGACGGTCGTGCCCGGCGGTGAGTCCGGTGTCGTGCCGTCCACCTCGATCCCGTAGCCGCCCACCATCTCACCGAGCTTGGAGCCGTTCTGCAGCCCCGTTCCCTGGAACAGCCACGGGGTCGCCGCGGCGTCGATGACGTAGAACGGGCCTTGCCGCGTGCCGTCGTCGTTGGCGCGGTACTGGACGCCGCAGAGCGCGGCTTCGGGCCGGCCGAGGTCACGCCAGAGCCTGAGCCGCCGCATCGAGGCGCCGTCCTTCTCGACCTTCCAGAAGAAGTTGTTGGCCGAGAGGAAGACCAGGCGGCCGCCCAGGTCGCGAAAGCGCTCGACCACGTCGTAGGCGTGCTCGGTCATGTACTCGCTGTGACCGGGGAAGACGACGAGGTCGTAGAGCGCGCGCAGGTCGTCTCCCGAGGCGATCGCCTCGAGGTCGTCGTCGCAGAGGACGTCGGGCGTTCTGCCGGTCCAGTGCAGCCATTTCAGGAAGGGCAGGTCGTAGCGGCGGAAGCGGGGTGGCACGCCGCGGTCGCGGTACGCGCGGTCGAGGCGCACCGGCGGGTTACCTCCCGCGTACCAGGTGTCTCCCCAGCCGTCGCCGTCGGAGTCGTAGAAGTTGTACGCCTGCCAGGTGTTCGTCGGCAGCACGACCGCCTGCCGGGCTGTGCCGAGCGTCGCCGGTCGCAGCACGAACGGGGCGAACCCCACTCGCCCGTCGGGCGCCGAGAGCCGGGCGGCGTACAGCCCGGTCGGCCAGTCGCCGGTCTGCACGTCGATCGCGACCGGCCCGGAGCGCTTGCCGGTCCAGTCGAGCTCCACGGGCTCCCCGTACGGGACGCCCTTGATCTCGTCGATCCGGTCGGTGCTCTCGGGCTCGGGGCCGGAGCGGAGGAACTGCAACGTCAGCGTGGGGACATCGGCGAGCACCGTCAGCTGCATCCGCTCGCCGGCCACGTAGGAGCGGAGCCCGAAGGCACCCTCGATGCCGAGCACGCGCACGACGGCCGCGCGCTGGCGCGCGATCGACTCCGGCCTGCGGCTCCCGAGCGTGCGCGGGCCGTCCGCCGTCACAGTCGTCAGGCGGATCACGTACGAGCCGACGGGGGTGCCCGGATCCGGCGTCCAGGTCAGCTCGTGCGAGCCGCGGCCGAGTGTCAGCTCCTGCTGCCAGGCGACGGTGGCCTGGCGCAGGGCCGTTCGCACCGCCTCGATCCTCACACCGCCGGGCCGGTCGAGCTGGAAGCGGATCGCCGCCGTGTCGCGGCCCGGCACGCCCGGGGCGACGGTCGCGAAGAGCGCGCGGTCTCCGGCGTAGCGGCGGCCGAGGTTCCGCGCCGAGACGCCGCGCAGCGCGGGCGCCA
Organism: uncultured Gaiellaceae bacterium; assembly: GCA_963787085.1. Lineage (GTDB taxonomy): Bacteria > Actinomycetota > Thermoleophilia > Gaiellales > Gaiellaceae > Gaiella. The sequence continues at coordinate 123,289 of CAWBBO010000007.1, forward strand.
GCCGGCGTGCGCCGAGAGCGCCGCGTGCTGCCAGCAGGAGGCCGGCGAGCGAAGCGGCCGTCGCGAGAAAGCCGCGGCGCGTCGAGTGGGACACGCCGGGACGATACCGGTGCCAGATCAGGGAACTGTGAGCCGCAGCCAGAGGTTGTCGAGCAGCCGCGACACGGTCGGGATCAGCGCCGTGCCGCCGAAGTCGATCACACCGGCGGCAAACACGCGGGCACCCTGAGGTGTCTCGTAGTACGTCATCTGCGCGGTGAAGCCGGGACCGAAGAGGTCGGGGACCTCGGCGAGCACCAGCGTGCCCGGAGGGCTCGCCGCCGTCATCTGGTCGATCTCGATCCCGTAGCCGCCGAGCTCCTGGCCGAAGAAGGCGCCGTTCGAGAGGTCGGTGCCGGCGAAGAGCCACGGGGCCGTGTCGGCCGCCCGCACGACGAAGGGACGCTGGGTGCGCCCGTCGTCGTTGGCGCGGTACTGCACGCCGATCAGCGACGACTCGGGACGCCCGAGGTCGCGCCATTTCCTCGTGCGCCGGAGCGTGTTTCCCTGTCGCCTGACCTGCCAGAAGAAGTTGTTCGCAGACAGGAACGCCAGGTTGCCGCCGAGGTCGCGGTAGCGCGTGATCAGGTCCATCTCCTTCGTCGTCACGTACTCCGTGTGGCCGCCGAACACGATCAGGTCGTAGAAGCGGGCGAGCGTGTCGCCGCTGTCGAGCACCTCGAGGTCGGTCTCCGTCAGGTAGTCCGGCTGCCTACCCCGCTGCGCGAGCCACCGGAGGAAGCCGAGGTCGTACTTCCGGTACTGCGGCGGCGCGCCGCGCCGAAGGAAGGCCCGTCCCAGGCGGACGGTGCTCTGGGCTCCCTTCGCGTACCAGGTGTCGCCCCATCCGTTCCCGTCCTCGTCCCGGAAGTTGTAGGCCTGCCAGGTGTTCGTCGGGATGATCACCGCGACCCGGGTGGCGCCGAGCTGGGCGGGCCGGATCACGAACGGGGCGTAGCCGATGCGGCCGTCGTCGGCTGTCAGCTTCGCGAAGTAGACACCGGACGGCCACGCTCCGAGCGCTACGGGAACGGCCGCCGGCCGGTCGACGCTCGACCACGCGACCTGCATCGGCTCGGTCACGGCAACGCCGTTCATGACGGTGTTGTCGTAGGTCGGCACGTCCTCGGGCCCGGCATGGAAGACCTGCAGCTGGAGCGCGAGCGCGTCGGTGGCGACCTCGAGCGTCGCCGTCTCGCCCGGCACGTAGCTCTCCCGCGTGAAGCCGGCGTCGACGCCGAGCAGGCGCACGACGGGCGTCGTCTTGCGCCTCCCGGTCTCGGCGTTCCTGGCGCCGTACGACCGTCTGTTGCCCGCCTCGTCGCGCACCTCGAACAGCACGAGGTACGTCCGCGGCGTCATCGTGGGCGGTGGCGCCCACGTCATCGTGTGGCGCCCCGGCTCGAGCCGTGCCGTCGACTCGAAGACGGGCGTGGGGCGGCTGAGCGTGCGCGTGACGGCGAAGCGCACGGTCGCGCGCTCGGTGAGCGTGAACGACACGCGGGCGGAGTCGCGCACGCGGTCGCCGTTCGGCGAGATCGTCGTCAGCAGGGCGTTGTCGCCGGCGTAGGGCAGTCTCGAGCGCGTGAACGCCCGGAAGCGCGTGAGACGTGGCACGGCCGTGTCGATGCGGAGCGGCCTCCGGGCGAGGACACGGCCCGTGGCCGGCGTCACGACGCGGACGGCGTAGAGCCCGTCGGGCGGCCGGCGGCGTGCGAGGAGGCCGTTCCAGCGAAGCTTCGCGTAGCGTCGCAGCTGCGGCTCGACGAGCCAGCCGACGTGCCGCCCGCGTCGCGTCAGCTCGAGCCCCACGCGCTCCCGCCGCGGCAGCGCCAACGTCACCGCCAGCTTCCTGCCTTGCTTCGGCGAGAACGTCGGCGCGCCGAGCGTCAGCGTCGCCCCGTGGGCGGCGGCGGGCGCGAAGAGGGCGGCGACGACGAGCACGAGCGTGAGACGGCGCATGGGGCCGGATGCTAGCCGCGGCCCCGGCCGTGCCACACGGGCCAGGTGCGGGAACGTACGTTCGCTTCGTTAGGATGGAGACGTGCCCGATCTGCGCGTCACAGCGGCCTACCAGCCCACGGGCGACCAGCCGAAGGCGGTCGCGGAGCTGGCTGCGTCGCTCGCGGCAGGAAACCGCTTCCAGACGCTGCTCGGCGCCACCGGCACCGGCAAGACGGCGACGATGGCCTGGGTCATCGAGCAGCTGCAGCGGCCGGCGCTCGTGATCGCCCACAACAAGACGCTCGCCGCCCAGCTCTGCAACGAGTTCCGGGAGTTCTTCCCCGACAACGCCGTCGAGTACTTCGTCTCCTACTACGACTACTACCAGCCCGAGGCGTACGTGCCGCAGGCCGACCTCTACATCGAGAAGGACTCCTCGCGGAACGACGACATCGACCGGCTCCGCCACGCCGCCACCTCGAGCCTGCTCTCGCGCCGCGACGTCGTCATCGTCGCCTCCGTCTCCTGCATCTACGGCCTCGGCTCGCCCGAGGAGTACGAGAAGCGGGTCGTGATCCTGAACGTGGGCGAGGAGCACGACCGCGACCAGATGCTGCGCCGGCTGATCGACACGCAGTACGTGCGCAACGACACGCTGCTCGGGCGCGGGCGCTTCCGCGTCAAGGGCGACGTGGTCGAGGTGCAGCCGGCCAACGCCGAGACCGCCTACCGGATCTCGCTGTTCGGCGACGAGGTGGAGCAGATCTCGCACTTCGACCCCCTCACCGGCGAGGTGTACGCGAAGCTCGACACGCTGACGCTGTTCCCCGCCACCCAGTACGTGACGTCGAAGCCGACGATCGACGCGGCGCTCGGCGGCATCCGCGCCGAGCTCGACGCCCAGGTCGCCCGCTTCGAGGCCGAGGGGCGCCTGCTCGAGGCGCACCGCATCAGGCAGCGCACCGAGTACGACATGGAGATGATGAAGGAGCTCGGGTTCTGCAACGGGATCGAGAACTACTCCCGGGTGCTGGAGGGCCGGCCCCAGGGCTCGGCGCCCAACACGCTGCTCGACTACTTCCCCTCCGACTTCGTCTGCTTCATCGACGAGTCGCATCAGACGGTGCCGCAGATCGGGGGCATGTACGAGGGCGACCGCTCGCGCAAGCAGACGCTGGTCGACTTCGGCTTCCGGCTGCCGTCGGCGCTCGACAACCGCCCGCTGCGCTTCGACGAGTTCCTCGGCAAGGTGCAGCAGATCCTGTTCGTGTCGGCGACACCCGGCGCGTACGAGCTGCGCCAGTCCGCCGTCGTGTCCGAGCAGCTGATCCGGCCGACCGGCATCGTCGACCCCGAGGTGGAGCTGCGCGCCACCAAGAACCAGATCGACGACCTGCTCGGCGAGATCCGGCGCCGCGAGGAGGTGGGGGAGCGGGTGCTCGTGACGACGCTGACGAAGAAGATGTCGGAGGACCTGACCGACTACCTGCTCGAGGCGGGCGTGAAGGCGCGCTACCTGCACTCCGAGATCGACACGCTGGAGCGCATCCAGGTGATCCGCGAGCTGCGCCTCGGCGAGTACGACGTGCTGGTGGGCGTGAACCTGCTGCGGGAGGGCCTCGATCTGCCGGAGGTGTCGCTCGTCGCGGTGCTGGACGCGGACAAGGAGGGCTTCCTGCGGGGAAAGACGGCGCTCCTGCAGACGATCGGCCGGGCCGCCCGCAACGTGAACGGGAAGGTGCTGCTGTACGCGGACAAGCTGACAGAGGCGATCAACGGCGCGCTCGACGAGACGAACCGCAGGCGCGCCACCCAGCTCGCCTACAACGCGGAGCACGGGATCACGCCCGAGAACATCACCAAGGGCGTGTCGGACATCGCCGAGTTCCTGTCGCTCGAGTCGCCGACGGTGCCCGGCCGTCGCCGCCGCGGCAAGGCGAAGGTCGAGGGAATGAGCCGCGACGAGATGGAGAAGCTCGCGATCACGCTCGAAGAGGAGATGTTCGCCGCCGCGGAGGAGCTGCGCTTCGAGTACGCAGCCAAGCTCCGCGACGAGATCAAGGAGCTGCGACGAGAGCTCGCGGCCCTCGCAGAAGCCCCATCCTCGTAGGCGAGCCGCGCGCTCCGGCGCGTCTGCGTTAGCCTTCCCGGCATGTGCCGAAACATCCGAACGCTCCACAACTTCGAGCCGCCGGCGACCGAGGACGAGGTCCGCGCGGCCGCGCTGCAGTACGTGCGCAAGCTCAGCGGCGCCACGAGGCCGTCGAAAGCCAACGAGGCCGCCTTCGCCCGAGCGGTCGACGAGGTCGCTGCGTCGTCCTCGAGGCTGCTGGCGGCGCTCGTTACCGCAAGCCGCGCCGAGGAGCCGCGAGCACGAGGCGCAGAAGGCCCGTGCCCGGGCGGAAGCGCGCTTCGGCGTGTCGTAGCCCCGACGAGCGCGTCGGGGGCTCAATGACCTAGACCCTCGTGCCGATAAGCACCCGGTATGAGGGAGCGGTCGCTATCCGTGCTCGCGTTCGCGGCCTTCGCCGCGTGCGTTCCGGCTGCGGCCCTGCACTTCTTCGGCCGCCAGAGCGTGTTATCGGCGGCTGGATCCACTTCGGCGGCGTGGCCGTCGGCGCCGGTCTCGCGACGGCGGCGGCGCTGGCGCTGACGATCGCGGGAGCCCGCCTGCGGGACGCCCGTGCCGTCCTCGTCGGGTGCGCGTTCTCGGTGATGGCCACCCTGCTCTGCCTGCACGGGCTGACGACGCCGGGCATCTTCGTCGGGCAGAACGGTGTCGTCGCCTTCACGGGCGCCGCCACGCTCCCGGTCGGCGCCGCGATCCTGGCGCTCTCCGCACTGCCCTCCCTGAGACGGCCCGAGGCGGTGCGGCCGCTGCTCTGGCTGCTCGGCGTCGCGATCGCCCTGATCGTCGTGCTCGGCGTCACCGCGCTCGTCGACCCGTCGCTCGTGCCTTCCGTGCCGGAGTCGAGCAGCCCCGCCGCCTACCTGCTGCTCGTCGCCGGGCTCGGGTTCTACGGCCTGCTCTTCCTGCGTGCGCTGCGCACCCACTCGCTGACCCAGCGATCCTCGGATCTGGTCGTCGCCGTCGGCCTCGTGTGGCTCGCAGTCGCCCTCGTGGCCGCGCTGACGCTGAGCTACCGCGAGCTCGGGTGGTGGCTCGGCCACGTGTTCGAGATCATCGGGATCGCGTTCGTCGGCGTTCCGGTGGCGCTCGACCTGCGCCGCGGCGACTCGATGTCCCGGACGCTCGTCGGCGACCTGCGCGGCGCCGACCTCGTCGCCTCGGAAGAGGCATACCTCGGCTCCCAGGTGCGCGCGCTCCTCGTCGCGCTCGCCGAGAAGGACGGCTACACGGAGGAGCACACGCGCCGCGTGGCGCTGCGTGCGGTGCAGGTCGGCGACGGAGCTCGGGCTGCCGCCCGCCCGTCAGCGCACGCTCGCGATCGGCGGCCTCGTCCACGATGTCGGCAAGCTCTCCGTCCCCGACGAGATCCTGAAGAAGCCCGGGCCGCTGACCGACGCGGAGTTCGCCGTCGTGCGACGTCACGCAGACTGGGGCGTGGGGGTGCTTCGCTCGATCGGCGGGTTCGGCGACGCCGTCCTCCGCCTCGTGGGCGAGCATCACGAGCGCCTCGACGGCAGCGGGTATCCCAACCGGCTGCGCGCAACGGACCTGAGCGTCGACGTCCGCATCCTCGGCGTCTGCGACGTCTACGACGCACTCGTCTCGGCGCGTGTCTATCGCCCCGCCTGGACGCACGAGCGCGCCATCGCCCTGCTTCGCGCCTTGGCGGGCACGGAGTTCGACCCGGCCTGCGTGGAGGCACTCGCGCGGGTGCTCGGCCGCGAGCGCAGCGACGCGCTCGATCTCGCCGTCTAGCGGCCCGCTGCCCGGCCGGCAGGACGAAGGCGCTTCGCGGCCGAATGAGGCTGCACCGTGAGGCCCGCGACCCGATCGAGCCGTGCACGGCACGCCGGGGAGATCCGCTACTACCGCACCGAGCGCCGCTCGTACGCGCCCCTGTTCGCGCTGGCCGCGGTCGCAGCGTTCGCGCTCGCGGCGGCGAACGTCGCCGTCGCCCGGGGATTGTTCGCCGACGAGGCCGCCCCGACCGCCCGCGCCCCCGACCGGCCGCGGGCGACGCACGCCCCGCCGCCGCGCACCCGCCGCCGCCCGACCGCGCTCACGCGCCGCTTCCCGGGCTCGTGCGCAGCCCCTCGTCGGCGCGATCAACCCGAAGGTGCCGGGCCTGACGACGTTCCGCGGCAACCTCACACGCAGCTACTACGGCGAGGGGCCCGTGCCGAGACGGTCGCCACGCATCCTCTGGCGCTACCCGCAGCGTGGCGGCATGTGCTCCCGCTCGACCGACGAGGCGGGCACGACGACCTGGTGCGGCGTCGGCTGGACGGGACAGCCGAACGTGATCCCACGGCCGAACGGAGCGGTGGAGCTTCGCTTCGGCGCCTACGACCGTGGCTACCACTTCCTCGACGCGAGGACGGGCGCGCCCGTACGGAGGACGCTGCTCACCGGCGACCTCGCCAAGGGCTCCGCCACCTCCGACCCCGACGGCTATCCCCTCTACTACGCCGGCTCGCGCGACGACCGGCTGCGCGTCGTCGCCCTCGACCGCCGCCACCCGCGCGTCCTCTGGCAGCTCGACGCGAACACGAGCGTGCCGAAGGTCGTCTGGAACAACGACTGGGACGGCGCGCCGCTGATCGTCGGCGACTACATGCTCGTCGGCGGCGAGAACTCCTGGTTCTACGTGGTCAGGCTGCATCGCGGCTACGACCGGCACGGGAAGGTGCGCGTGCGCCCGCAGGTCGTCCTGCGGGTGCCGAGCTGGGACGGGCGCCTGCTCGCCGCCACCGGCGCGCGTGCGTTCTCGATCGAGAACTCCGTCGCCTTCCACCGTGGCGTCGCGTACTTCGCCAACTCGGCAGGGCTTGTGCAGGGATGGGATCTCCGGCGCGTGCTGAAGGGAGGGCGGACGGCGAAACGGGTCTTCCGCTTCTGGACGGGCGACGACACCGACGCCTCCGTCGTCGTCGACGCCGAGGGGTTCCTCTACGTCGCGAGCGAGCTCGAGCGGTTCGACGGCCGCTCGAGGCAGGTCGGCCAGCTGATGAAGCTCGATCCGCGGAGGCCGGGCACGCCGCTCGTGTGGTCGGTGCCGCTGCCCGCGGCAGGGGCAGGCGGCAAGGGCGGCTCCTGGTCGACGCCTGCGCTCGATCGCGGCACGGTCTACGTCGCCACGAACGCCGGCGGCGTCGTCGGGGTCGACCGCCGCACCGGCAAGCTGCAGTGGCGCATCCCCCTTCCCGGCCCCACCTGGGGGTCGCCCGTCGTCGTCGACGGTGTCCTGCTGGAGGGCGACTGCAAGGGTGTCCTGCACGCATTCGACGTCGCCCGCGAGGGGCGGCGCCCGCGGGAGCTCTGGTCGATCCGCCTCGGCGGGTGCATCGAGTCGACGCCCGCCGTGTGGAAGGGCCGCGTGTACGTGGGCACGCGCGGCGGCGCCATGTACGCGCTCGGCTAGCGAGTCAGGCCGCCACACCCGCCCCGTACTTCTCACGCAGGTAGCGCAGGTACGGCTCCGGGTCGAGAGGCCCGCCTGCGACACGCTCGAGGGTCTCCTTCGGGGTGAGCTTGCTGCCCAGAGCGTAGAGATGCTCGCGCAGCCACTCGCCGAGCGCGGAGAACTCCCCCTGTTCGAACTGCTCCTCGAGATCCGGGAGCGCGGCTCGCGCGGCATCCCAGATCTGCACGCTCATCACGTTGCCGAGCTGGTAGGTGGGGAAGTAGCCGAACGCGCCCGCCGACCAGTGCACGTCCTGCAGCACCCCGAGGCGCGGCTCCGGCACCTCGAGGCCCAGGTACTCCTCGAAACGCGCGTTCCACGCCTCCGGCAGCTCGGCGGTCGAGATCGCGCCCGACAGCAGCTCCTGCTCCAGCTCGAAGCGGAGGATGATGTGCAGGCCGTAGGTGACCTCGTCCGCGTCGACCCGGATGAACGACGGGCGGACGCGGTTGACGGAGCGATGGAACGCCTCGAGCGACACCCCGCCCAGCACGTCGGGGAACGTCGCCTGCACGCGTGGGTAGAACCAGCGCCAGAACGGCAGCGACCGGCCGACGACGTTCTCCCACAGGCGGCTCTGCGACTCGTGCAAGCCGGACGAGCAACCCGTCGCGAGCGGCGTCCGCTCGAGCGACGGGCTGATGCCACGCTCGTAGACTCCGTGCCCGATCTCGTGCATCGAGCTGAACAGCGACTCGAGATCGTGCTCCTGGAAGCGGGTCGTGACGCGGATGTCGCTCGTCGCGAAATGCGTGCAGAACGGGTGCACGGCGACATCCAGCCGAAACGACTCGGGGTCGTATCCGAACGCGGTCATCGCCTGCAACGACAGAGCGCGCTGGCCGTCCTCCGGGAACGGGCCGTGCGCGAACGCGTCGTCCTCGGTCGAGGCGACGGCCGCGATCAGGGGCACGAGCTCGTCCTTCAACCGGTCGAACACCGCGCGCACCTCGGCCGTCGTCGTGCCCGGCTCGTAGTCGTCGAGCAGCACGTCATAGGGCTCGTCGGCCGGCTCGAAGCACGCGATGTACCGGTGCTTGAGCTCGAGGTGCCGGTCGAGCCAGGGGCGGAAGGCGTCGTAGTCGTTCGCAGCTCGCGCCGCCACCCACGCCTCCGTCCCCTCGGACGCCGTCTTCGTGATCTCGGCGGCGAGGTCGGAGGGCACGCGCACGGCCTTCTCGTAGTCGCGCCGCGCGACGCGGACCAGGCTCGCATCGTCGGAGTCGGCCGGGAGGGTTGCCTCGAGCGGACGCAGCTCGTCGAGCAGGGCGCCGATCCGCTCGGCCGTGAAAGCCTCGTGGGCGACCCGCTCCAGCGTCGCGAGCCGCTCCGCCCGCACCGCTGCTCCGGCCGGCGGCATCATCACCATCTGATCCCAGTCGAGCACGGCTGCCGCGGAGCGCAGGTCGCTCACTTCCCCCAGGCGCCGCTTCAGCTCGGCGAGCTTCTCGTCCACGCTCCCGCTCCTCTCGTCCGTTTTGCGAGAGCGTACTCACAGTCGTGACCGTCTACCGCCCGCCGGTTACGGAATCTCGGCGTCGACGCGGACGCCGCGCACCCAGACCGCGTGGTCGGCGCGGGCGAGGAGCTCGGCGTCGCCGGGCGAATCGCCGTAGGCCCACACGGTGGCGGCGGCGAGATCGTTCTCTGCGAGCCATGCGTCGAAGCGGTGTGCCTTCTCCGCCCCGCGGCAGTTCGGGCCGTCGAGGCGCCCCGTCAAGCTGCCGTCGGGAGCCTCTTCGAGCCTCGTGCACACGACGCCGTCGACCTCGAGTCGACGCCCGAGGGGCCGGAGGTACGGCTCGAGCGACGCCGACGCGAGCACAACGCGGTGGCCGAGCTCACGATGGCGTCGCAGCCGCGCGACCGTGTCGTCGCGGAGCCACCGCCGCTCGACCTCGTGTGCGAACGCCTCGCCCTCGAGGTCGAGCGCACGGGCGTCGAGTCCCGCGAACGCCGTGCACACGATCTCCTTGAGGCGGTCACGATCGCGGTGGACGAGGGCGCCGAGCACGGCCCATGGGTGCCTCGCCAGCGCGAGCGCCGTCCGAAGCCGCACCGTGCGGTACAGGAACGGCGTCACGCAGTCGCGCGTGGTGAGCGTCCCGTCGACGTCGAAGGCCGCAACGGTTGACGGGACCTCTGGCATCGCCGGGTGAGGCTATACACTCGTGGCATGTCCGAGCAGTCGCCGGAGATCTTCGACGACCTCTATCTCGGCCTCCGGGCCGGGGGAGCGCTGCGCAAGCAGCGCCGCGGCGAGGAGCTGACCCAGGAGGAAGAGGCGGCGCTCGGCCACTGGCAGCGGCTGTCCGTGTGGCGCAAGGCGATCGCGATCGGCGCGTTCGCAGTCGGCACCTTCGGGCTCGGCTTCACGCTTGGCGGCTTGGTCTTCGGCCGCTGGCGCAAAGCCTGACCTGACGCCACCGAGCGCGGGTGGCTCTCGCCGGGTGGAGCCCGGCTCCGCCACCCGCTCGCGCCGGGCGGAGCCGGGCTCCACCACCCGCTCGCGTCGCTGAGCGCTCCGGGCTCTGCAGGTCTGTGCTTTCGCACTATCCCCTTCGGCCCGGCACGCTCAGCGACGCGTCGGAGGCGTCAGGCTGACGCCCCGAGCGGGAGGTGACTCTCGCTGGCGTACTTTGTGGTGATTCACCACAAAGTACGCTCGCGCCGCTGAGGGCGCTCTGGTCGGGGGCCGTGCGAGCGCACCGTTCCCCCTTCCGACGCGACCTCGGCGATGCGTCGGTGCCGTCAGCGGGCGTGCGGTGGCGCTGTCCTCGCACGGTTGCTGCTCGATCACGAACACTTGTTCGATCGCGACGACGCCGCTAGACTCGGTAGTCGATGCCTGTCGAAGAGCTCGTCGTCCACGGCGCCCGGGAGCACAACCTCAAGGACGTGACCGTGCGCCTGCCGCGCAACGCGCTCGTCTGCATCACCGGGCTCTCGGGCTCGGGGAAGTCGAGCCTCGCCTTCGACACGATCTACGCCGAAGGGCAGCGGCGCTACGTGGAGTCGCTCTCGGCGTACGCGCGCCAGTTCCTGCAGATGATGGAGAAGCCCGACGTCGACTCGATCGACGGGCTTTCGCCCGCGATCTCGATCGATCAGAAGACCACGTCGCGCAACCCGCGCTCGACGGTCGGCACCGTGACCGAGATCTACGACTACCTGCGCCTGCTCTACGCGCGCGTCGGCCGGCCGCACTGCCCGGTGTGCGGGCGCCCGATCGCCGGGCAGAGCCTCGACCAGATCGTGGAGCAGATCCTGCGCCCTGCCCGAGGGCGCGAAGTTCACCGTCAACGCGCCGGTCGTGCGCGACCGCAAGGGCGAGTTCCGGGAGGTGCTCGACGAGCTCCGGCGCGACGGGTTCACCCGCGTCAAGGTCGACGGCGAGATCCGATTGCTGGAAGAGGAGATCGTGCTCGACAAGAAGTTCAAGCACACGATCGAGGTCGTCGTCGACCGTCTCGTGATGAAGCCCGACCTGCGCCAGCGGCTGACCCAGTCCGTCGAGACAGCCACGTCGCTCGCGGAAGGGCTCGTCGGCGTCGACGTGGTCGACGGTGAGGATCTCCTCTTCTCCGAGAACTTCGCCTGTCCCGAGCACGGCGTCTCGCTGGCCGAGCTCGAGCCGCGCATCTTCTCGTTCAACTCCCCGCACGGCGCCTGCCCGCGCTGTACCGGCCTCGGCGCCCAGCTCGAGATCGACCCGGACATGCTCGTCCCCGACGCGACCGTGTCGATCGCCGACGGGGCGCTCGTGCCGTGGTCGGTCGGCAGCTCGAGCTTCTACGAGGGCGTGATCCAGGCGATCGCCGACCGCTACGAGATCAACACGGACGTGCCGTGGCGCGAGCTCACCGAGGAGCAGCAGAGCTGGTTCCTGCACGGCACCCAGGGCGACCGCATCCTCGTCCAGTACCGCAACCGGATGGGCCGCAAGCGCCAGTACGCGATGGCCTTCGAGGGCATCGTGCGCAACCTCGAGCGGCGCTACAAGGAGACCGAGTCGGGGCAGCAGCGTGAGCGGATCGAGGAGTACATGAGCTTCCGGCCGTGCCCGGACTGCGGCGGCGCGCGCCTCAAGCCCGCTGTGCTCGCGGTGACGGTCGGAGGCCGTTCGATCACGCGGTTCACGAAGCTGTCCGTCGCCGCGGCCCTTCGCTTCCTCGACGAGCTCGAGCTGACGCCGACGGAGGAGCTGATCGGCCAGCGGATCGTGAAGGAGATCCGCGAGCGGCTGACCTTCCTGTCCGACGTCGGTGTCGGCTATCTGCAGCTCGACCGTGCCGCGAGGACGCTGTCCGGCGGCGAGGCGCAGCGCCTGCGGCTCGCGACGCAGATCGGCTCGCAGCTCGTCGGCGTCCTCTACATCCTCGACGAGCCGTCGATCGGCCTCCACCAGCGCGACAACGACCGCCTGATCGCAACGCTCGAGCGCCTCAAGGCGCTCGGCAACACGGTGCTCGTCGTCGAGCACGACGAGCAGATGATGCGCAGCGCCGATTGGATCGTCGACATGGGGCCGGGTGCCGGCGAGCACGGCGGCCACGTCGTCGCCGAGGGCACCGCGAAGGACGTGATGGGCACGAAAGGCTCCATCACGGGCCAGTTCCTCTCCGGCAAGCGGCAGATCGCCATCCCCCCGCGCCGCGAGGACGACCGCGGGACCTTCACCGTGCGCGGCGCCGCCCAGCACAACCTGAAGGGCATCGACGTCGAGTTCCCCGTCGGCAAGTTCGTCTGCGTGACCGGCGTGTCGGGGTCCGGCAAGTCGACGCTCGTGAACGAGATCGTCTACAAGGCGCTTGCCAACCGGCTCAACAGGATGCGGGTGAAGCCCGGCGAGCACGACGACGTCGAAGGCATCGATGTGTTCGACAAGGTGATCGACATCGACCAGACGCCGATCGGGAGGACACCGCGCTCCAACCCCGCGACCTACACGGACCTGTTCACCCATGTGCGCGAGCTCTACTCGCTCACGCCCGAGGCGAAGGTGCGCGGGTACAAGCCCGGGCGCTTCTCGTTCAACGTCCGCGGCGGCCGTTGCGAGACGTGCAAGGGCGACGGCCAGATCAAGATCGAGATGCACTTCCTGCCCGACGTCTACGTGCCGTGCGAGACCTGCCACGGCAGGCGCTACAACAAGGAGACGCTCGAGGTGCGCTTCAAGGGCAAGTCGATCTCGGACGTGCTCGAGATGTCGGTCGAGGAGGCGCTCGAGTTCTTCGCCAAGATCCCCAAGATTCGCCGGCGGCTGCAGACCCTGCACGACGTCGGGCTCGACTACATCCGGCTCGGCCAGCCGGCGACCACGCTCTCGGGCGGCGAGGCGCAACGCGTGAAGCTCGCCTCGGAGCTCTCCAAGGTCGCCACCGGGCGCACGCTCTACATCCTCGACGAGCCGACCACCGGCCTCCATTTCGCCGACATCGAGAAGCTGCTCGAGGTGCTGCAACGGCTCGTCGACAGCGGCAACACCGTGCTCGTGATCGAGCACAACCTCGACGTGATCAAGCAGGCAGACTGGGTCGTCGATCTCGGGCCCGAGGGCGGGGAGGAGGGCGGCGAGCTGATCGCCGCCGGCACGCCCGAGGAGGTGGCTGCGGTGGACGGCTCCTACACGGGGCAGTTCCTGCGAGGGGTGCTCGCCGGCCGGGAGGCCGCGGTCGCGGCAGCGTAGGGCTCGCTGGTGACGGCATCGTCTACGCTCAGCCGGTGAGCCCGGAGCGCCGCTGGTGGAGCAACCTCGTCCGTGTGCTGCACGCGCCGTTCGGCGTCTTCGTCGACCTGCGGACGACGGAGCAGGAGGACGTGGATGCGCGGCAGGAGCCCGTCCTGCTCATCGTCCTGCTGGCCGGCATGGCGGCCGTGCTCGCCACACCTGTCGCCGGCAGGCTGCTCGACGACAACGACTACGACGGCCTGCTCGTCGTCATCTGGACGTTCATCACCGGGGGCATCTACGGCTTTGCCGTCTACATGCTCGGCGGAGTCGCGCTCTGGCTCGGGGTGCGCGGCATGGGGGCCGTCGATGCCGACTGGCGCTCCGCGCGCCATCTGCTCGCCTTCGCGTTCGCCCCGGTCGCGCTTTCGTTGTTCGCCGTCCTCCCGCTGCGACTCGCCGCCTTCGGCGGTGACGCCTTCCGCAGCGGCGGCTCGGACGACGGCGCCGCCGGGACGCTCGCGTGGGCGTTGCAGGCGGCGTTCACCACGTGGTCGCTCGTGCTGCTCGTGATCGGCCTGCGGGTCCTGCACGGCTTCTCGTGGGGGCGCGCAGCGGGCACGTTCGGGCTCGTGGCGCTGTTTCTCGCAGCGATGGCTGCAGTTCCGGCCACGCTGTAGGAACGGCCTCCGGGCACCCCCACAAGGGTGCTGTTCCCTCGATCGGGTGGGGTGTTCCCCCTATTGAGGGATGGGAGCAAATCGCAGTACGAGGATGGTCCGTTCACTGCGGACCGGTGCGTGCGCCGAGAACGAGGTCAGGCGAATGGGAACAACTCAGAGGGCAGGGCGCGAGTGAGCTCGGCGGCGCTGCCGGCACGCCGGCAACGAACCTTTGCCGGCTCGCTCGGGTGGCGCAAGGCCCTCCTTCTCGGTGCGGTGCTCGTGGCCTGCGTGGCAGGGGGCTACGAGCTGCTCGCACCGCACGCCTCTGCGCCGACCGACCCCGGCATCGCGCCCTGGTGGGTGCTCGGCCTCCTCTTCCTCGCCGCCGAGCTCTACGTCGTCAGCTCCCGCGAACGGCTCGAGGAGCTGGCGCTCGCCCCGCACGACGCGGTCGTCGCGCTCAGCCTCTTCCTCGTCGACCCGGCGGGTCTCCTGGCGGCCCAGGCGGCCGGGGCGGCCGTCGCCCTGATCCTGGCGGGAAGCCGCCGGCGGGAGGCGCTGCCGCGACTGACGGCGCTGATGCTCGGGACCGGAGCGGCGCTCGTCGTCTTCAACGCCCTTTCGGGTGCCGGCGACATGCGGGGGCCGGCCGGCTGGGCCGCGGCGCTCGCCGCCGTCGTGGCCGGGCTCGTCGCCCGCTCCCTCGTGGAGGCGGTGTTCGCCCGGCTCTCCGGTGAGCGCACCGCCCGCAGGGACATGGAGCGCAGGATCGCCCTGGCTCTCGGTGGCGCCGTCGCGAGCGCGAGCGTCGCGGTCGCGGCGGTCGAGCTGCTCCGCGTCGACACGACGGCGGCCGCGCTGCTGCTCGTCCCGTTCCTCTCGGTCGCCCTCGCCCTGCGCGCCTATGCGACCGAGCACCGGCGCCTCGTGCACCTGAGGCTCCTGTACGACTCCATGCAGGCCGTCCATCGCGCGCCCGCCCGCGAGTCCGGCGTGCACGAGCTGCTCGACGCGACGCGCCGGCTGCTCGGCACCGATCTCGCCTGGATCGTGCTGTTCGACCGGCGGGGGAGCACGTCGGCGCTCGTCGCGTGGGTCGGCCCGGGTGAATCCTCACGGCTGCGTCCGGGCAGGATGACCGCCGCGCAGACGGCCGCCGCCGAGCTCATCGCAGGGTCTGCGGGACCGCTGCTGATCGAGCGCGGCACCACCGACGGCGTGCTCGCCGGCCTGCTGGCCGACCTCGCGCTCGACCAGGCTATCGGCACCCCGTTGCGCGGCGAGTCCGGCGTCCTCGGCGTCCTCGTCGTCGGCGACCGCGACCCTGCTGCCGAGCGTCTCGGCGGCGAGAGCCTGCGCCTGTTCGAGACCTACGCGGAGCATGCGGCCATCCTGCTCGAAAACGATCGTCTCGAGCAGTCCGTCAGCGACCTCGAGGCGTTGAAGGAGCAGCTGCACGTGCAGGCGTACCACGACGCCCTGACAGGGCTGCCGAACCGGTCGCTCTTCGCCGAGCGCGTGGCGCAGGCGCTGTCGGGCAGCCCCGAGGCCGCTCCCGCCGTGCTCTTCCTCGATCTCGACGACTTCAAGCTGATCAACGACAGCCTCGGGCACCACGCCGGCGACGAGCTGCTCGTCGCCGTCGCACAGCGCGTGCACGGTGCAGTGCGTGTGGGCGACGTCCCGGCCCGGCTCGGCGGGGACGAGTTCGCCGTGCTCGCCCAGAACGGGGGCGAGATCGAGGCGGAGCAGATCGCGGAGCGCCTCGTCAGGGCTCTCGAGGCGCCGTTCACGATCGACGGCCGCGAGATGTCGGTGCACGCCAGCGTCGGCATCGCGGTCGGGCGCCCCGGCTCGACGACCGTCGACGAGCTGCTCCGGAACGCGGATGTCGCGATGTACAGCGCCAAGCACGGCGGCAAGCGCCGCTTTACGACCTACCGACCCAGAATGCACGCTCGCATCCGGCACCGGCAGGAGCTCGTGACGGCGCTCGAGCGCGCCGTCGAGCGCGACGAGATCGACGTCCACTACCAGCCGATCGTCGACCTCCGGACGGGCGCGATGGTGGCGGTCGAGGCCCTGGCGCGCTGGGATCGCCCGTCGTACGGCCTCCTCAGCCCGGACGCCTTCATCCCGCTCGCGGACGAGATCGGGCTCATGGTCTGCATCGGTCGCTCCGTGCTCGGGCAGGCCTGCGCCCAGGCGCGCTCGTGGCAGTCGGCGTTCGCCGGGCACGAGGGCCTCCGCGTGAACGTCAACCTCTCCCCGAGCGAGCTCAGTGACCCGACACTCGTCGGCGATGTCGCGAGCATCCTGGCGGCGTCGGGCCTCGCACCCGACCGGCTCGTGCTGGAGATCACCGAGAGCGGCGTCATGCGCAACCCGGCGGAGGCGCTCGCCACGATGGAGCAGCTGCGCCTGCTCGGCGTCTCGCTCGCACTCGACGACTTCGGCACCGGGCACTCCTCCCTCGCCCACCTGCGCGAGTTCCCGATCGACTCGCTGAAGATCGCGCGGGAGTTCGTCAGCGGGCTTCCCGACGGGCAGCTGGACAAGGTGTTCGTCGATGCGATCGTCCGTCTTGCCATGTCGCTCGGTCTCGACATCGTCGCCGAGGGCGTCGAGAGCGAGCGCCAGGCCGAGCTCGTGCGGGAGCTCGGCTGCACCCACGGGCAGGGCTACCACTTCGGCGCGCCGCTCGGCCTGCTCGGCGTCTCGAACTACCTCGGCTCGCGCCTCCTGCCGACAGGCGCGCTGCGGGTGGCGTAGGGCCGGGGAGGGCCTTACACCCTCTCGACCGCCGCCACGGCGTCCTCGAACGCCGCGAGCTCGTCGTCTGGCATCGCGTAGGTGTGCACGTCCTCGGGGAAGCGGCGCTCGCGCACGTCGGAGACGTAGTGCTCGACCGCGGCCTCGATCGCCTTGGCGAGGTCGGCGTAGCGCTTCACGAAGCGCGGTGAGTGCCCCTCGTAGAGGCCGAGCAGATCGTGCCAGACGAGCACCTGCCCATCGGTGCCGGCGCCTGCGCCGATGCCGATCGTCGGGATCGCGAGCCGCCGGGTGATGCGGGTTGCGACGGGTGCGGGCACGGCCTCGAGCACGAGTGAGAAGCAGCCGGCTGCCTCGAGCGCGATCGCGTCGTCGTAGAGGCGGATCGCCTTCTCGGCCGTCCTGCCCTGCGCCTTGAAGCCACCGAGCGCCGTCGCAGACTGCGGTGTGAGGCCGATGTGCCCCATCACCGGCACGCCGGCACCCACGATCGCGTGCACCCTCGACAGCATCGTGCCGGCGCCTTCGAGCTTGACGGCGTCTGCGCCCGCCTCCTTGACGAAGCGGACAGCGTTCCTGACCGCCTCCTCGTCGGAGACCTGGAACGACCCGAACGGCATGTCCGCCACGACGAGGGGGCGGTGCGCGCCCCGTGTCGTCGCCCGCGTCAGCACCAGCATCTCCTCGATCGTGGCAGGCACGGTCGAGTCGTGGCCGAGCACGGTCATGGCGGCCGAGTCCCCGACGAGGATCACGTCGGCTCCGGCGCTGTCGGCCAGCCTGCCTGACGGCGCGTCGTACGCGGTCACCATCGCGATCGCTTGCCCGCGGCCCTTCATCTCCGCGAGCTCGGTGATCGGGAGCTTGCCGGGTGCCGGCGCGCCGTGTCCGGGAGTGCGGGGGCGGGTGCTCACGAGGTGTCTCCTTCCAGGGGGACGTTGTCGATCAGGCGGGTCGAGCCGATGCGGATGGCGCCGGCGAGGACCGGCGGGTCGAACGGGGCGACCTCGACGTAGTCGATCTCGAGGCCGTCCAGCAGCCTGCGCGCGTCCTGGGCGTCCCTCGTCGCGAGCGCGCGCGGGAGGGCGAGCGCCCGTTCTCGCTCCGCCGGGGAGAGCTGACGGTTGCGGGACGAGAGCGCGAGCCCGTCGGCGTCACGCACGGTCGGCAGCGCGCGCAGCTCGAGCTCGAGCGCGAGGTCGGCGACCATGCGTCGCAGCACCGCGACCTGCTGCGCGT
The DNA here is from genome assembly GCA_963787085.1 of uncultured Gaiellaceae bacterium. GTDB lineage: Bacteria > Actinomycetota > Thermoleophilia > Gaiellales > Gaiellaceae > Gaiella. Next base: position 141,213 of record CAWBBO010000007.1, read on the forward strand.
CCTTCTGCCCGAAGAAGGCGATGTCGGGGCGGACGATCGTGAAGAGCTTCAGGCAGACGGTGGCGACGCCGCGGAAGTGCCCGGGCCTGTGCCGGCCCTCGAGGACGGTGCCGAGCTCCTCCACGTCGACCCAGGTCTGAAAGCCGGGCGGATACATCTCGGTCGTCGAAGGCGCGAAGACGAGGTCGACGCCCGCGGCGGCGGCGGCGGCGAAGTCGCGCTCCTCGTCAGTGGGGTAGCCGCTGAGGTCGCCGGCGTCGTCGAACTGCGCCGGATTGACGAACAGGCTCATCACGACCGTGTCGCACGCGGCGCGGGCCGCGCGCAGGAGCGAGAGGTGCCCTTCGTGCAGTGCCCCCATCGTGGGCACGAGCCCGATCGTGCCGTTGCGACGCGAAGCGAGCGCGGCTCGGATCTCGTCGATCGTGCGGCAGACGATCATGCGTAGGCCACCGTGGCGTCGGCCAGCACGCGGTAGAGCGCCTCGAGCCCGGGCAGCTCCCGGCGAATCGCCTCGAGGTGCCGGTCGACGGTCTCCCAGTCGCCGCGCTCGATCGGGCCGGTCAGCTCGAACCCGTTCTCGATCGTGCGCCGCATCAGCGGATCGAGAGCCTCGGGCGGTGCGCCCGCCGCTTCGAGCAGCGCGCCGGCCGCGTGGCGCAGCGTGACGAGGTAGTTGGACGCGATCGCGGCGCCGGCGTGGTAGGCGGCGCGCCGGTCGTCGTCGAGCGCGAACGGATGCAGCCCGAGCGTCTCGGCCAGCCGTGTGGCGACCGCGCGCGCCTCCTCGTTCTCGGCCGTGATCGCCGACCAGGCACCGTCGAGCTGCTCGGGCCCGCGACGCAGCGTGAACGTCTGCAGCGGGTGGAGGCCGAACCGTCGCGTGTGCGGTGCGAGGGCGGCGAGCGGCGTCGCACCGCTGACGTGAGCGACCCACGGGCCTCGCTCGATTGCCGCGGCGGCCTCGGCGATGGCGCGATCGGGGACACAGAGGAGCACGACGTCCGGCGACGCCTCGTCCAGCGCCACGCCGCGCTCGGCGAGCCGCCCGCTGATCGCGCTGCCGACGCGCCCACGCGCGCCGATCACTTTCACCTTGTCCGACACTCCGCTCCAGTTCCTCGTGGATACCGGGCCTCGCTGCAGTATAGACGACGGCGCGTGTCCGCTCGCCCGTCGTCGAGCCCATGCTGCCGGGCTACGTGCGCGTTCGGGTTCCCGATGTAGACGGCGACGGCGTCGGCCCCGTGGTCCGCCACGATTGCTCCGAGCCGGCGTTCGATCTCGGTGGGCGCCTCGTGCCAGCTCACCTCCACGTGCTCGCCGCCGCGGCGCACGAGCGGCTGGCGCAGCCGGTCGGGGTCGTCGTGCGCGTGGCGAGCGTCGAGCCCATCGGGCAGAGGAACCCCCGCGAGAACGGGTCGCCGTCGTCGCCGGTGATGCGTGTGACCCGCTCACCCTCCAGCTCCAGGCGCGGGCCGCACGTCGCCTCGCAGAGAGGGCACGTCCTGAACGCCACCCGCGTCGCCGTCACGGGACGACACAACCGGGGCCGTGCGCTCAGGCGAGACCGGTCGCGCCGAGGACACGCCGCCGGAGCACGTCGCTTGCCGCGGGCCACTCGTCGTCGACGATGCTGTACCGCGCGGGTCGCGCGAGGCGTCCCAGAGGTCGTCGGCGTGCGCCGGCGTGAGCGGCTCGAGCCTCACGATCCGGCCCGTGAGCGGTGTCGTCCATCGCTGCACGCGTGCCGGACAGTACACTGGCGCCATGCCGATCTACGAGTACGCGTGCATGGAATGCGAGGAGCACTTCGACGAGCTCGTGCGCAGCGAGACGCAGGTCGTGGCCTGCCCCTCGTGCGGAGCCGCGAACGTGCTCAAGCAGATGTCCGCCTTCGCCGTTCACGGTGCTGCCGCCAAGCCGAGCTTCAGCGGTCCTTCCGGCGCCGGCGGCGGCGGTGGTGGCTGCTGCGGCGGCGCCTGCGGCTGCGGCTGACGGAGGTCACCCTCGACCGGCTCGTTCGCAGCTGACCCGACGGCGGCGGACGGCGCGCGCGCCGTGCTCGAGACCGTCGACGCGCTCGACCTCGCCTTTGCGCAGCGCGACGTCGCCGCGGTGCTCGACCTCTTCGTCGAGGATGACGACATCGTCTTCATCGGCTCGGCGAAGGCGGAACAGGCGGTCGGCCGTGTCGCGGTGGGCCGGGTGCTGGCTGCCCTGCTGGTCCTGCCCGAGGTGGCCGACGGCTCGTTCGAGCTCGACTGGAGCGAGCGTCGCGTCCGGATCGAGGGAGACGTCGCCTGGGTAGCGGCCGTCGGGCAGGCGACCTGGACGAGTCCGCGGCGGGTCGTGGAGTTCCCCTACCGGCTCAGCGGGGTGCTCCTGCACCGCGGCGGGCGCTGGCTCTGGCACACCCATCACGGCTCCGAGCCCGGGAGGCTGTAGGTGCAACCACGACCGTGCCGCGGGCGCCGTCGTGCGCGCAGATGTTCGCGTCCGCACGGCGTCCTACACTGCCCTCGATGAGCGACGCACCCGACCGCGCCGCGGCCCTGCGGGCCTACGCCGACGAGACTGCCGGCTGCACCCGCTGTGCTCTCGCGGCGACGCGCACGCAGGTCGTGTTCGGAGCCGGCAACCCCGACGCCGACCTGCTCTTCGTCGGCGAGGCGCCCGGCTTCCACGAGGACCAGAACGGGATCCCCTTCGTCGGCCAGGCCGGCAAGCTGCTCGACAGGCTGCTCGCCGGCATCGGCCTCGAGCGCTCCGACGTCTACATCGCGAACGTCTTGAAGTGCCTCAGGTCCACCGCTCTCGTTCAACTCGGGGACGGTTCCTGGGAACGCATCGGGCGGCTGGTCAGGATGCGTTACTCCGGAACCGTCATGGCCGTCGACGCCGAAGGCAACCTCGTCCCTCGCCGCGTCACCGGATGGCACGCGACCCCGGTTGCCGGACGGCGCGTGTTCCGCCTGACGTACGGATCGGCCAAGAATGCCGGTACCTCTCGCGCCGGGATTCAGCTCACCGGCGACCACCCGGTGTTGACAGAGCGAGGGTACGTGCCGGTGCAGGACCTTCGCCCGGACGACCGGATGGCGACCGGACAGGGGATGAGCGGACTCGCGTTCGACGTCGTCTGCGGCACGGTTCTCGGGGACGGCACGCTGCGCTCGACGAGCGCCAGCCTCACTTTCGGCCATTCTGCACGTCAGGCGGAGTACGCAGCATTCAAGGCCGGCCTGATCGCCGAACTACGCCCGCAGATCCACTCGCTGACCGTTGCGGCGGTCGTGGGCGGGACAGCCGCCTACGACGTGGTCCACGTCCGCACACGCGCCGATCGTGCCCTCAGAACTCTCAGGCGCGACTTCTACGGGACGCGGAAACGGGTGCCGGCGTGGATCGAGACCCGTCTCAACGATCGCATGCTCGCCATCTGGTTCATGGACGACGGCTACACACGCGTCAGGTCGGGCCGGCAACCACTCTCGGAGATCGCCACGGTGAGCTTCAACGATGCAGATCTCCAGGTGCTGATCCGAGGGCTCGCGCGCCTCGGACTTCCGGTGAAGGCTCTGAGGGGTCGGCTGTACTTCGACGTCGCAGCTAGCCGTGCGCTGTCGGAACGAATCGCCCCGTTTGTGCCGCCATCGATGCGCTACAAGCTGCATCCGGATGTCGAGTCCAGCATCGCCTTCGACCCTGAGCGGCTGCGCGCAGGGGAGCGGGAGGTGTTCTATGACGAGGTCGAGGTCGAGGATCTCACAGACCGCGTGAGAAGCGATACGACCTTCTTCTGCATCGACGTGGAGGAGACGCACAACTTCGTGACGGCGGGTGGCGTTGTGCACAACTGCCGTCCTCCCCAGAACCGCGATCCGCAGCCCGACGAGATCGGCTCCTGCGAGCCGCATCTCTTCCGCCAGATCGAGCTGATCCAGCCGAAGCTCGTGGCGACGCTCGGAAACTTCGCCACGAAGCTCCTCTCCGGCAAGCCGGTCGGCATCACGCGCGTGCACGGCCAGGAGCAGCAGGTCACCCTCGGCGGCAACGACGTCGTCCTGTACCCGCTCTACCACCCGGCCGCAGCGCTGTACACGCCGTCGATGCTGAAGGTGCTCGAGCAGGACTTCACCCGCATCCCCGCTCTGATCGAGCGCTCGGGCGCGGCGACGCCCCTCGCGCCGGGGGAGGCACCCGCGCAGGCGGCCGCGCCGGCGGCCGAGCAGGACACCGTCCAGCTCGGCCTCTTCTGACCCGTGCTCGAGCTCGAGACGGGCTCGGCCCCGGAGACCGAGGCACTCGCCGCGCGGCTTGCGCGCCGGCTCGTGCCCGGGGACGTCGTGCTCGTGCAGGGCGAGCTCGGCGCCGGCAAGACGACCTTCGTCCGGGGCGCGTGCCGTGCGCTCGGCGTGTCCACGCCGGTGACGAGCCCGACGTTCACGATCGGCCACCTGTACGAGGGGCGCGTCGCCGTCGCCCATCTGGACCTCTATCGCTTCGCGACGGTGTCGGCTGCCGAGTGGGGCGATCTGGAGCCCTACTTCGACGGGGCGATCGCGTTCGTCGAATGGCCCGAGGCGGGCGCGGCGGCGCTTCCACCAGCCCGCGTCACGGTCACGCTCGCGCACGCCGGCCCGGAATGCAGGCACATTCGCCTCGACGCAGCCGAACCGGCACTGCTAGAAGGACTCGAGCGTGCTGATCATCGCGTTCGACACCGCGACTAGCATCGCCACGAGCGCGCTCGTCCGCGACGGCGAGGTGCTGGGCGAGCGGACGTCGCGTGCCGTCACGCTGCTCACGGAGGTCGACGGGCTGCTCCGCGAGGCCGGGATCCCGGCCGCTGCCCTCGAGGCGATCGTCGTCGGCACCGGACCGGGCAGCTTCACGAGCACCCGCATCGGGCTCGCGACGGCGCGCGGGCTCGCCCTGGCGCTCGAGATCCCGGCCGCCGGGGTCTCCACACTCGAGGCGCTCGCGGCCGGGCAGGAGGGCGTGCTCCCCGTCATCGACGCGCGACGGCGCGAGGTGTTCGTGCCCGGCCCACGCGCGGTCGCCCCCGAGGAGCTCGTGCTCGAGCCGGGCACGGTGTGCGTCGGTGACGGCGCCCTCCGCTATCGGGCCGTGCTCGAGGGTGCAGGGGCGGTGGTGCCGCCCGACGAGAGCGAGGTGCACATGCCGCGCGTCGCGTTTCCACGCAGCCCTGGCTCACACGTTCGGGCCTGCGGACGCGATCGAGCCCGTCTATGTCCGAGCCCCTGACGCCACTGCGCTGCGCGCGCCGGCAGCAGGGGCTGGAGAGATGGCGCCGTAGTGCCTGCCGGTTCCTCGCCGATTGGTGATTCCCGGCCGGGGCGGGTGGGCTTCACGCTGCGCCGGCTCGAGCTGTCCGATCTCGACGGGATCGAGCGCATCGAGCAGGCGTCGTATCCGACCCCGTGGTCGCGGTCGATGTTCACGAGCGAGCTCGCGAAGCCGAGCTCCCACTCGCTTGCCGCCGTGAGCCCTGCGGGCGAGCTCGTCGGCTACCTGATCCTCTCGCGCTACGTGGATGCGTGGCACGTGATGAACGTCGCCGTCGCTCCCGACCACCGCCGGCACGGCATCGCCTCCGCCATGCTCGAGCGGCTGTTCGACGTCACGCGCGACGACGCACGGCGCGGGTACACGCTCGAGGTGCGCGTCTCGAACGCCGCCGCGATCCAGCTCTACGAGCGCTTCGACTTCAAGCCGTGTGGCGTCCGGCGTGGTTACTACACTGACAACAGAGAGGATGCGTTGATCATGTGGCGAGATGCAGACCACCCAGCGGAGCCGGCGGCCGAATGATTCTCGGCATCGAGTCGTCGTGCGACGAGACGGCCGCCGCCGTGGTGACCCACGACGGCCGTGTGCTCTCGTCCGTGGTCGCCTCGCAGGACGAGCTGCACGCCCGGTACGGAGGCGTCGTCCCCGAGATCGCGTCGCGGCGCCACCTCGAGCTCGTCGCCCCGGTCGTGCGCCAGGCGCTCGGCCAGGCGGGTGTCGACCTCGCGGCGATCGAGCGCGTCGCGGTCACACGCGGCCCGGGCCTCGTCGGCGCGCTGCTCGTCGGTCTCTCCGCCGCCAAGGCAATCGCGTGGGCGCGTCGCCTCCCGCTCGTCCCCGTCGACCACCTGCACGGGCACGTCGCCTCGCTCTACCTGGGCGACGCGCCGCTCGAGCCCCCGTTCCTGTGCCTGCTCGCGAGCGGCGGGCACACGCTGCTCCTCGCCGTGCGCGAGCGCGGCTCGTTCGAGCGGCTCGGCAGCAGCCTCGACGACGCAGCGGGCGAGGCGTTCGACAAGGGCGCCAGGCTGCTCGGGCTCGGCTACCCGGGCGGAGCTGCCGTCGACAGGCTCGCACGGGACGGCGACCCCACAGCATTCGCCTTCCCGGTCGCGCAGGTGCCGGGTCTCGACTTCTCGTTCTCGGGCTTGAAGACGGCGCTCCTCTACACGGTGCGCGACCTGTCTGCGAGCGAGCTCGAGGCGCGGCGCGCCGACCTCGCCGCGTCCTACCAGCACGCCATCGTGCGGGCGCTCGTACAGAGGACGCGAACCGGAGCCGCGCGCGAGCGGCTGCAGCGCATCGCCGTCGTCGGCGGCGTCGCCGCCAACTCGCAGCTCCGCGCCGCCTTGCCCGACGCCACCTTCGCGCCGCTCTCCCTGTGCACCGACAACGCGGCGATGATCGCGTCCGCGGCGCGCTATGCCGAGGAGTTGCCGTACCCCGACTACCTCGGACTGGACGCATATGCCTCCGCGGCGTAGGGGCCGGGCCCTGCCCGGCCTGATGCCGGCCGGACGCGCTCTTGGCTCGAACGGTCCGAGGCGGAGCATGAGATCGCTACTTCTGCCCGTTGCGCTGGCTCTCGCTGCGGCGCTGCTCGTCGGCGGGGCAGCCGGTGCAGACAACCCTGCGCGGGCGACCGGTGCCGCCGGGTGGCAGGGACTGCTCGGCGACCGGCCTTCGCCGCAGCTCGGCGGGCGCTGGATCGTCGTCCTCGACAGGCGCTCCCTGGCAGACAGGGTGCGCGCCGCCGGCGGGAAGGCGACGGAGGAGCAGCAGCGGGCGTGGACGAGGGCGGCGCACAAGGCGCAGGCGGACGTCGTCGCGCGGCTCGCCTTCCGCGGTGCCCCCGTCGACCCCGAGCACGTCTACCTCCGCACCTTCAACGGCTTTGCAGCATCCGTCGACGCACGCACGCTCGCGCAGATCGAGCGCGACCCGGCCGTGGCGGGTGTCTTCCCCGTGCGAGCGGCCGTGCCCGCAGCCGTGCCCCCGTCGTCACGCACGGTGCTCGGAAACGACGCGTTCGGGCCGGCGAGCGGCCGCCGTGCCGAGATCGGCATCCCCGGCTTCGACGGCACCGGCGTCACCGTCGCGCTCCTCGACACCGGCGTCGACCGCACGCACCCGTTCCTGCAGGGCAGGCTGCTGCCGGGCATCGACGTGCTCGACCCGGGCTCCGACGCGAGCCCGAAGCAGAACCCGACCACGCCGGGACGGCCGGAGCGGCACGGCACCGAGGTCGCGGGCCTCGTCGTCGGAAACCGTGGCCCTGCGGGCCTGCGCGGAGTCGCGCCGGGGGCGCAGCTCCTGCCGATCCGGGTCGCGGGCTGGCAGCCCGACGCCTCGGGCGGGGTCACGATCTACGGCCGCACGGACCAGGTGCTCGCCGGGCTCGAGCTCGCCGTCGACCCGAACGAGGACGGCGATGCGCACGACGCCGCCCGGATCGCTCTCGTCGGCGTGGTCGAGCCGTTCGCAGCGTTCGCCGACGGGCCGCTCGCACGGGCGGCCGCAGGGGCCGTCGCGCTCGACACCCTCGTCGTCGCGCCCGCCGGGAACGATGGACCGGCAGGGCCGAGCTTCGGCAGCGTGAGCGGTCCCGGCGGTGCTCCTGCCGCGCTGACCGTCGGCGCCTCGGACGCCAGGGGGCAGAGCCCCACAGTGCACGTGCTCCTCCGAGCGGGCCTCGACGTGCTGCTCGACGGAGAGCAGCCGCTCGGCGGCGCGGTCGGACCACGAGGATCCGCCACGTTCCGCCGTCGTCGCGCTGCCGCGTGCCGCAGCCGTCGTCGCCGGCGGCGCGGGCAGCTTCTCGAGACTGTTCGCAAGCAACGGCTTCAGCTCGGTCGCGGGTTCTGCGGCGTTGCTCGCGAACGGCACCTCCTCCCCCGAAGCCGTGCGCGAGGTGGTCACCGCGGGAGCTCGGGCGGTGCTCGTGGACGGCCCGCTGCCGGCCGGCTCGCTCGGGATCGACGAGCCGGTCGAGATCCCGATCCTCGGCCTCGCCCAGCCCGCGGCGGCTTCGGTGCGCTCGGCGCTCGAACGCGGCATCCCCGTGACGCTCTCCGTCGGCGCCGCGGCGTTCGAGGACAACCCGGACGCAGCGGCGATCGCGCCGTTCTCGTCCGAGGGGCTCGCGCTGGACGGGGGCATCAAGCCGGAGCTCGCCGCTGCAGGGGTCGGCCTCGCGACCGCGGATCCCGGCCGCAGCGAGGGCGGCGCCGCCCGCTACGGAGCGATCAGCGGCACGAGCGCCGCCGCCGCGCTCGTCGCCGGTGCCGCCGCCACGCTTGCGCAGGCACGCCCCGATCTCGACGCCGCGGCCCTCAAGTCGGCGCTCGTCGCCACGGCACGCCCCCTCGGGCCTGTCGGCGGCGGCGGCGCCGGGCTCGTCGACCCGTCCGCAGCAGCCGCCGCCGAGCTCGTGGCCGACCCGCCCGCGGCCGGGCTCGGCGCGGTGCTCGTGGAGGACAGCGAGGTCGGGCGCGTGATCACGCTCAGGAACGTGTCGAGCCGGCTGCTCCGCATCCAGGTCGACCCGGGGCGCGCCGACGCAGCCGACCTCACGATCGTGGCGGTGCCTCGTGCGCTCCGCCTCCGTCCCGGCGCGAGCGCCGAGATCGTCGTGACCGCCAGCGTCCCGCTCCTGCCCAGAGCGCCCGCCGCGCTGAACGGGACGCTCCGCATCCGCGTCGCGGGAGGCAGCGCGGTGCGCGTGCCGTGGTCGATCGCCGTTCCAGTCGCCGCACGCCCGCTGCTCGGGCGGGTGCGCATCTCCCGGCGCTCGTTCACGCCCTCGGACGTCGACCCCGCCGTTCTCACCATCGTCGCCGGACGCATCGACGGAACACCCGCGAGGCCGCAGCTGCTGCCGCTCGAACAGCTCGAAGTGCTGCTGCTGCGGGGGACCAGGACGCTCGGGTCGCTGGCGCGCGTCCGCAACGTGCTTCCCGGCAGGTATTCCTTCGGAATCACCGGTCGCGGCCCCGGAGGGCGCCGACTGCGACCGGGCGCCTTCGCGCTCCGCGTGATCGCGACACCGGTCGGCGGGGGCAAGGCAGACGAGCGCACGATCCCGTTCGCGATCGAATGAGCGCTCGCGGCCCGTGCGCATCCGGTAACCGGAGCTATAGTCCCGGCGTCGTGCGCGAGGCAGGTGCCCACCGATGACGGCGACGGAGCCGCGAGTCTCGCACCTTCGTGAGAACCCGTTCGAGCTCGCGCAGGTGCAGCTTCGGCGCGTCGGCGACATCTTCGCCGTCGACCTGAACCTCGTCCGCGTGCTGTCGCACTGCAAGAAGTCCGTCGAGGTCTCTGTCCCCGTCCAGATGGACGACGGCTCCGTCCGGGTCTTCGAGGGCCACCGGGTGATCCACAACATGACGCGCGGCCCGGCCAAGGGCGGCATCCGCTACCACCCGGACGTGACGCTCGACGAGGTGAAAGCCCTCGCGATGTGGATGACCTGGAAATGCGCGCTGATGGGGCTCCCGTTCGGCGGTGCGAAGGGAGGCGTGGTCTGCGACCCGAAGTCGCTCTCGGCCGGAGAGCTCGAACGCATGACGCGCCGCTACACGAGCGAGATCATCAACGAGATCGGCCCGGAGAAGGACATACCCGCGCCGGACGTCGGCACCAACGCCCAGGTGATGGCCTGGATCTTCGACACGTACTCCATGAACGTCGGACACTCCGTCCTCGGCGTCGTCACCGGCAAGCCCCTCTCCCTGGGGGGCTCCGTCGGCCGTGACGAAGCAACCGCCCGCGGCTCCCTCTACTGCATCCGCACCGCACTGCAGAAACAGGGAAGCCGCCTCCACGACACGCGTGTGGCGATCCAGGGCTTCGGCAACGTGGGGTCGAACCTCGCACGGCTGCTCTCCGTCGAGGGCGTCCGCGTGATCGCCGTGTCCGACTCGAAGGGCGGCATCCACAATCCGTACGGCATCGACGTGCCCGCGGCGATCGCCTACAAGCGCGAGCACGACACGCTCGCCGGCTTCGCGGGCGCCGACATGATCACGAACGACGAGCTGATCGAGCTCGATTGTGACGTGCTCGCCCCATGCGCCCTCGAGCAGGTGATCACCCACGACAACGCCGCGCGGCTGAAGGCACGCATGGTGTGCGAAGGGGCGAATGGGCCGACCACCCCCGCTGCCGACGAGATCCTCGAAGACCGTGGCATCCTCGTCCTCCCCGACGTTCTCGCGAATGCCGGCGGCGTCGTCGTCTCCTACTTCGAGTGGGTCCAGGGACTGCAGGAGTACTTCTGGAAGGAATACGAGGTCAACGCGAAGCTCAACGACATCGTCGTCCGCGCCTTCGAGGAAACGTGGTCGACGGCGGAGCGCTACACCACGAGCATGCGGGTCGCCGCCTACGGCCTCGCCGTGCAGCGCGTCGCGGAGGCGACGACCATCCGCGGTCTCTACCCGTAGGCCGAGACGTGCCGCAGCCGCGTGTGACCGTGTACCACGCCGCAGGCTGCCACCTGTGCGAACGCGCGCTCGTCGTGGTCGAAGAGATCCGGGACGAGCTCGGCTTCGAGCTCGAGCTTGTCGATATCGGCGGCCGCCCGGAGCTCGAAGCGCGCTACCGCGAGCTGCTCCCCGTCGTCGAGATCGACGGCGACGTCGCGTTCACGTACTTTGTGTCCCCCGACGCACTGCGAGCGCGATTCGCCTAGCGTGCGGTTCCCGGCGCCTGCCGGAGCCCCGGCAGGGCAGACTGTGACAGAGTGTCACGGCTCGTGAGGACAGAGGAGAGATCTTGGCAGAACGGCTGACAGTGGGCGTCGCGGCACGGCTGAGCCGCTACCTCCAGGTACTCACACAGGCGAAGAAGATGGGGAAGGACCGGATCTCGTCCCAGGAGATCGCCGAGTACACGAACATCAACGCCACCCAGATCAGGCGCGACCTGTCCGGCTTCGGCAGATTCGGCAAGCGCGGCGTCGGCTACACGATCGATTCGCTCCTCGGCGAGATCCGCAAGATCCTCCGCACCCAGGGACAGCACAACATCGCCCTCGTCGGTGCCGGACGGCTCGGTCAGGCGATCGCCAGCTCTCCGATCTTCGCCGAGCACGGCATCACCATCGCCGCCGTCTTCGACAGCGATCCCGCCAAGGTCGGTACGTCGATCGGCGGCGTCACCGTCAGCCCGCCCTCGAGCCTCGACGATCTCATTCGCGAGCGCAACATCATCGTCGGCGTCCTCGCCGTCCCCGCCGATGCGGCGCAGTCGTCCGCCGACGCTCTCGTCGACGCCGGCGCGAAGATCATCTTCAACTACTCCCAGGCGCTGCTCGACACCCCGGCCGACGTCCAGGTGCACACCTCGAACCCGGCCGTCGAGCTTCTCTACGCCCTCTACTTCCACCTCACCTGACGCCACCGAGCGCGGGTGGCTCTCGGCCGGCGGAGCCCGGCTCCGCCACCCGCTGGGTTTGTGGTGAATCACCACAAAGTACGCTCGCGCCGCTGAGCGCACCGGGCTCTTCGGGTCTATGCTTTCGCACTATCCCCTTCGGCCCGGCACGCTCAGCGACGCGTCGATGGCGTCAGGCCGATCTCACGGACCGCGCCTCCTCCCGGCGGCGGAGCCGGCCTCCGGAGACGCTCGCGTCGCTGAGCGCAACGCGGCTCTCCGGGTCTGTGCTTCCGCACTATCCCGCTCCGGCCGCGCACGCTCAGCGACGCGTCTGTACGCGAGGGCGGCTCCACGCAGAAGATGCTGTAGGCCCCTTGGAAGTCGGCACGCGTCGCAGAGAAACGCTCGGCGACGCGTCGGAGGCGTCACCAACCCGCTTGGGCTTGCGGCCGACGCCGGCCTCCGGAGGCGCTCGCGTCGGAGGCCGGGCGAGCACCGCTTTCGGTCGCGCCGTCAGGGCCGCATCACCGATGAAGGTTCTACGTTGGCCCTGCGAACGTCACCACGAGCCGGGCGATCTTGCCGTGGAAGGAGTCGATCCGCAGCTCGCCTGCCCGGGCGGGGGCGGTTCGACGCCATGCGTAGCCGGCGACGATCGTTCTGTCGGCGGTCTCGGCGGCGTCGAGGATCTCCACAGCTCGTCGAACGCCTCGACGCATCTGCGCCGCATCGCCGGCGAAGCCCGGCCCGCGGCAGATAGCTCGACGCAGTGATGAAGCTGACGATGCCGCGCCGCCGGCATAGCCGTTCTCGAACATCTTCCAGAGCGTCCAGCGCCAGAAATAGACGTAGAGGTTGTAGAGGTTCTTGGCGTAGTACGGCGGTGCGTCACGGAGGAAGTCGCGGAGGATCGGAGTCGGCCTTCGTCACGGTTGCGCACCCGGTACGCCTGGCGGTCGACATCGTCGGCATCCTCCGGCTCGATCACCCGCGGTAGTAGGCGGGTTGCCCAGGCACACGAGCAGCGTCGTATCGCCCTCGACAGGCGAGCTCGGCGTTGTTCTCCCAGCAGCCTCTCGAGCATCGAGCGGCGGCGAGACCGGTCGCGTCGGTGCGCACTCCGCGCCTGTATTGAACAGCTCGCACATGCCGCCGGCGAGGAACGCTCCCGCGTCCGCGCTGCACTGCGCCGAGGATAGTGCTGCGCCGCCGAGGATCGTGTTCGCTCGCACGCCGCACAGGTGTACCGCGTCGCTGACGGCGCGGCGTGCCGCGAGCCCTGCTTGCAGGACAAACGTGACGTCGTGAGCTTGTGGTGATTCACCACAAGCGTTGCCTGCAAGGCGCGAGGAGCGGCCGTGCTCCTACGAAACGATCGCGAGTCGGCAGGGAGGGCTCACGCGCGGCGAAGCGCGCTGCCGGCGAATGTGCGTGCCGGCGTTGCCGGCACAGGGCGAGGCGTGGCCTCGCCCTACGGAAGACGATCGCGATCGGAAGGGAGGGTTCGCAGGGAACCGTAGGTTCCCGGCTTCAGGAGGTGTTTGCGCCGCGGAAACCCGCAGGAGCGGTTTCGGGGCTTCGCGAAGCGAAGCCCCGCTTGCAGGACCGAACCGCGCGTGCAGGCAGGATTCCCCCATGCGCATCCTGCTCTGGCACGGCTACCTGCTGGGCGGCACCGGCTCGAACGTCTACACCCGCCAGCTCGCGCGTGAGTGGAGGCGAGCCGGTCACGACGTCACCGTCTTCTGCCAGGAGCCGCGGCCGGGCGACTACGACGTCGGTGGAGCACCCGTCGTCAGGCCCGACGTCGGCGGGCTGCTGCCGGTGTTCGTGCTCGATCGCTACGAGGGGTACGAGGTCAAGCTCGTGCAGGAGTGCGGCGCCGGCGAGCTCGATCGCTGGGTGGAGGCGAACGCAGCCGCGCTCGTCCCGCATCTTCCTGCCGATCTCGTGTTCTGCAATCACGTTCTGCTCGGCGGGCCGGTGGGCGTCGCGAGCGGAGCACGCTTCGCGGTGAAGGCCCACGGCTCCGAGCTCGAGTACGCGATGCGCGGCAATCCGGCGCTGTCGGCGTGGGGGAGGGACTGCCTGCAGCGTGCAGACGCCACGTTCGTGGGCTCGGCCCACATCCGCACCGTCGTCGAGGAGGTGTGCGGGCACGTGCACGACATCTACGAGGTGCCGCCCGGCGTCGACGTCGACGAGTGGCAGCCGCAGGAGCGGGCGAGCGCCCTCGCAGCACTCGTCGCCGAGGCCCGACGCGATCCGGTGAATCCCGGCAACGCCGAGGAGCGGTTGCCCGACGAGGGCAACGGCGAGCGGCTCGAAGCGTTTCTCGCCGGCGACTCGCCCACGATCGTCTACTTCGGGAAGCTGATCCGCAACAAGGGGGTGCACGTGCTGCTCGAGGCGCTCACCGGCCTCGACGCCCGTGCCGTCATCGTCGGGTTCGGGGACTACCGCGGCGAGCTCGAGCAGATGGCGGCCGGCCGGGCGCTCTTCACCGGTCCGCTCGAGCACCGGCACCTCGTCCACCTGCTCGCTCTCGCCGATGCCTGCGTCGTCCCGTCGATCTTCCCGGAGGCGTTCGGGATGGTCGCTGCCGAGGCCGCGGCCGCCGGCTGCCCGCCGCTCGTCGCGCGCCACTCCGGGCTCGCGGAGATCGCGACAGGCCTCGAAGCTGAGTATCCGACGGAGCTGCGGCACCTCGCCGGCTTCACCTCGGGGGACGCACACGACCTCAGGGACAAGCTCGCCGCCCTGCTCGCTCTCGGGCCGGCCGACCGGGCGGCCGTCCGCGCAGCCGCCCGCCGGGCGGCCGTGGAGCGGTGGAGCTGGGGCGGCGTCGCACGGCGGCTGCTCGAGCCCTTCGGGCCCTGAGCCTCGATGCTTTCCAACGTGCAGCATCGTCTACGCTTTTCCGCTCATGGGCGAGGAACAACGCATCCCGTACGACCAGCTGCTGCGCGAAGCGCGCGAGCGGTTCGACGCGGCCGACGACTTCACGGTCGCCGTCGAGGAGGAGTTCGCGCTGCTCGACCCGACGTCGCTCGACCTCGTCAACCGGTTCGAGGACGTCAAGGCGGCGGCTGCGGGCACTCCGCTCGCCGCCAACCTCGCAGGTGAGCTGATCGCGTCGGAGATCGAGGCGAAGACCGGCAAGCAGTCGTCCGTCGTGGGCGCGATCGCGGCGCTCCCCGAGCGGCGGGCCCAGCTCGCCGCGCTCGTCGAGCAGCTCGGCCTCGTGCTCGGCAGCACGGGGGCGCACCCGTGGGCGAGCTGGAAGGACCAGCGCATCATCGACACGCCGCACTACCGCCGCAACGACGAGCGCCTCCGCTACGTCGTCTGGAAGAACAACACCTTCGGCTTCCACGTGCACGTCGCCGTGAGTGGCGCCGACAGGGCGATCCGCGTCGTCAGCGCGCTGCGCAACTGGCTGCCCGAGCTGCTCGCGCTATCGGCGAGCTCGCCGTTCGCGGAGGCGGTCGACACGGGGCTCCACTCCGTGCGCACGCAGATCTTCACGCGCTACTTCCCGCGCTGCGGCGTCCCGGACGCCTTCGACAGCTGGGACGAGTACGAGGCGTACGTCCGCTTCCTCTACGAGACGCGCTCGATCGACGAGCACACGCAGCTGTGGTGGAGCGTCCGCCCGCACCTGGCGTTCCCCACCGTCGAGATCCGGATCTGCGACGCGCAGCCGGAGATCGGAGAGGCGCAGGCGCTTGCCGCTCTGTCGGTCGCGCTCGTCGCCCGTATCGCCCGCGCCCTCGACGAAGGCGAGGAGCTTCCCGCCCATCCGCACCGGCTGATCGAGGAGAACATGTGGCGCGCGATCCGCTACGGCCTCTCGGGCGAGCTGATCGACCTCGAGCGGGGAGACGTGCTCCCTGCCCGCGCGCGCCTCGAGCGGCTGCTCGAATGGGTCGGCCCCGTCGCCGACGAGATCGGCGCGACGCCGTTCCTCGTGATCCCGGAACGGAACGCGGCGGAGCGCCAGATCGCCCGCTTCGAGGGCGGCGACTCGCTGACCGAGATCTACGGCGACCTCGTGGTGCGTCCCGCCAGCGTCGGCTTGTAGGGGCCGGGCGTGCCCGGCCCCGACGAGGGTGCGCCTTCTCTACTGACGGGGCGACGCGCGGATTTGTGGTACATAATCCCCCGCGCCGATCGTGTTTCGGCGCTTTCCTTGTGCGGGAAGCTTCTCCGGAGGGTTGATGGACTTCTTCAATGACCATGCCGTCGCGTTCGCGCTCGTGTGCGCCGCGGCTGCGGTGCTGTACGGCCTCTACCTGACCTACTGGCTGCTCAGCCAGCCGGCCGGCAACGAGCGCATGAGAGAGATCTCTGGAGCCGTGCAGGAGGGCGCCGCCGCGTATCTCAAGAAGCAGTACACGACGATCGCGGTCGTCGCGATCGCGCCGATCCTGCTGATCGGCTTCTACAACGAGCTCGGCTGGGGCACCGCCTTCGGCTTCGTCATCGGTGCCGTGCTGTCCGCCGCAGCCGGCTTCATCGGCATGAACGTCGCCGTGCGCTCGAACTCCCGCACCGCCGAAGCGGCCCGGGAAGGCATCCCCCCGGCGTTCAAGGTCGCGTTCCGGGCGGGGTCGGTCACCGGCCTGCTCGTCGTCGGCCTCGGTCTGTTCGGGGTCGCCGGCTACTACTGGTTCCTCACCGGCGCGCTCGACAACAGCGCCGAGTCCGCGGTCGACGACCTGATCGGCCTCGCGTTCGGCGGCTCGCTCATCTCCGTGTTCGCACGGCTCGGCGGCGGCATCTTCACGAAGGCCGCCGATGTCGGCGCCGACCTCGTCGGCAAGATCGAGGCCGGCATCCCGGAGGACGACCCGCGCAACCCGGCCGTGATCGCCGACAACGTCGGCGACAACGTCGGCGACTGTGCCGGCATGGCCGCCGACCTGTTCGAGACCTACGCCGTCACCGCCGTTGCCGTGATGCTGCTCGGCACGGCCTTCCCGACGGGCGACCTCTGGCTCTACCCGCTCGCCCTCGGCGGCGTCTCCGTCCTCGCCTCCATCATCGGCACCTTCTTTGCCCGCGTCGGCAAGGGCGAGAACGCGATCATCAACGCGCTCTACCTGAGCGTGATCGTCGCCACCGTGCTCTCCGCGATCGGGTTCATCCCGGTCACGCAGGCGTTCGACGGCGGCAAGTTCTCGTTCTGGCAGCTGTACGGCTCGGCGCTCGTCGGCCTGGGCGTCACCTTCCTGCTCGTCGCGATCACCGAGTTCTACACCGGCAGCCGCTGGAGCCCCGTCAAGAAGATCGCCGAGGCGTCCACCACCGGCCACGCCACGAACATCATCGCCGGGCTCGCCAAGGGCATGGAGGCGACCGCGCTGCCCGTGATCGTGATCGCCGGCGGCGTCATCGCCGCCTACGAGATCGCGGGCGGCAACATCTACGGCATCGGCGTCGCCGTGATGGCGCAGCTCTCCATGTGCGGCCTCATCGTCGCCCTGGACGCGTACGGCCCCGTCACCGACAACGCCGGCGGCATCGCCGAGATGGCGGACATGCCGGAGTCCGTGCGCGGCGTGACCGATCCGCTCGACGCGGTCGGCAACACGACGAAGGCCGTCACCAAGGGCTACGCGATCGGCTCCGCGGGCCTCGCCGCCCTGATCCTGTTCGACGAGTACACGCGGGGGCTCGTCGACGAGAACCTCGACACCGTGTTCTCGCTCGACGATCCCTACGTGATCGCCGGCCTCTTCATCGGCGGCATGATGCCGTTCCTCTTCGCATCGCTGGCGATGACGGCCGTCGGGCGTGTCGGCGGCGAGGTGGTCGAGGAGGTGCGGCGCCAGTTCCGCGAGGATCCGGGCATCATGGAAGGCACGTCGCGGCCCGACTACTCGCAGGCCGTCGGCATCGTCACCACGTCGGCGATCAAGGGGATGATGCTGCCCGCGGCCATCCCGGTCGTGATCCCGATCGTCGTCGGCATCATCAGCCCCAAGATGCTCGGCGGGTTGCTGATCGGCACGATCGTGACCGGCATCTTCCTCGCCATCTCGATGACCTCGGGCGGCGGCGCCTGGGACAACGCGAAGAAGCTGATCGAGGACGGCCTCTACGGCGGCAAGGGCTCCGAGGCCCATGCCGCAGGGATCACCGGCGACACCGTCGGCGACCCGTACAAGGACACCGCCGGGCCCGCGATCAACCCGATGATCAAGATCGCGAACATCGTCGCCATCCTGATCATCCCGCTCCTCGCCTCGATCCACGGGTAGCCCGGGAACACGAAGAGATCGAACGGAGGGCCGGCCTGCCGGCCCTCCGTCGTCGAAGGCCCGTCGGCTTGTGGTGATTCACCACAAGCCCCTGTCGCACCGAGGTGACCCGACGCCGGTGTTAGCGTTGACTCGGTGAGACGGCGCCTGCATGGGATGCTCAACTCGCCGACACTCACCGCGCCGGCCGCCGGAGCAGTCGCGAGCGTCCTCGCGGTCTCGGCCGTGACCGGAGCCATCTTCGTATTCCGGGAGATCGTCCCGGTCCTGAGCCTCGGCGTCCTCTACGTCTTCGCGGTCATGCCCGTGGCCGTCGTGTGGGGGCTTGCGTTCTCTCTGCCGGTTGCGGTCGGCAGCATGCTCGCCTTCAACTTCTTCTTCCTGCCCCCCGTCCACACGCTCACGCTGACCGACAGCGCCAACTGGTTCGCGCTGGCGGTCTACTCCGGCACGGCCGTCGTCGTCAGCGAGCTCGCCGCTCGCTCGCGCCGGCGCACCGTCGAGGCGGAGCAGCGGCAGCGCGAAGCAGCGCTGCTCGCCGACATCTCGACGCATCTTCTCCAGGGGCGAGCTGTACGGGACGAGCTCGGGCAGATCGAGCAGCGCTCGGCCGAGGTGCTCGGGCTCTCCGGCATGCGGATCGACATCGAGCGCCCGTCGCCGGGGGAGCCGAGCTCCAGCTCCTTCCCGCTCGAGACGGCCGGGCGCAACGGTGGGCATATCTCCACCCCCGCCGGGGAAGAGCCGACACTCGCCACGCGCCGACGGTTCCTGCCCGCCCTCGCCTCGCTCCTCGCCGTCGCCGTCGATCGTGAGCGGCTCGCCGGCCAGGCGCTCGAGGCGGAGGCCCTGCGCCGGAGCGACGCCATCAAGACCGCCCTCCTGCGTGCCGTGTCGCACGACCTGCGCTCGCCGCTCACCGCGATCTCGACGGCCGTCAGCGGGCTCCGGAACGAGAGCCTCGACCTCGATCGCGCCGATCGCGACGAGCTGCTCGAGACGATCGCGTTGGAGTCGACGCGCCTCGAGCGGCTCGTCGCCAACCTGCTCGACCTCTCGCGCCTGCAGGCGGGGGCGGCCGACCCCATCAAGGAGCTGTGGACGGTCGACCAGCTGATCGCGCAGGCGCTCGACGAGGTGCCGGACGCCGACAGGATCGAGACGGCGATCCCGGACGACGTCCCCGTCGTGCTGGTGGACGCGATCCAGATCGAGCGGGCGCTCGTCAACCTGCTCGAGAACGCGCTCAAGTTCTCGCCGCCGGCGTCGACCGTCGCGGTGCGCGTCACCTCCACGCGGCGCGACGTCGTCATCCGGATCGTCGACCAGGGCGCCGGGCTGCCCGACGACGAGCTGGAGCGCATCTTCGAGCCGTTCCATCGCGTCGGCGCCGCGGTGCTCGGTGCCGGCCTCGGCCTCGCGATCGCGCGGGGGTTCGCGGAGGCCAATGCGGGCCGTGTGTGGGCCGAGTCCGTGCCTGGACAGGGAACCTCGTTTGCGCTCGCGCTGCCCGTCGCTCTCGCTGTGCCGGAGCCCGCCGCATGAGCGGCCCGCGTATTCTCGTCGTCGACGACGAGCCGCAGATCCTGCGGGCGCTGCAGACGACCCTGCGGGCCGCCGGGTACGACGTCGACACGGCCGCGACCGCGGAGGGAGCTCTCACGAGCGCGGCCCTGCGTCCGCCGGAAGCGGTGATCCTCGACCTCGTGCTGACCGACGGAAGCGGCATCGAGGTGTGCCGGGAGCTGCGCACGTGGACCACGATCCCGATCCTGATCCTTTCGGCCGTGGGGGAGGAGCGCCAGAAGGTCGCGGCGCTCGACGCCGGCGCCGACGACTACGTGACGAAGCCGTTCGGCGTCGACGAGCTGCTGGCACGCCTTCGTGCGGCGATGCGCAGGGCCGGGCCGCCCGGTGACCCGATCATCGAGATCGGCGACCTCGTCGTCGATCTCGAGAAGCGCTCCGTCTCGATGGCCGGGAGGCTCGTGCAGCTCACGCCGCACGAGTTCGCGATGCTCCGGCTGTTCGCCCAGAACGAAGGCAAGCTACTCACGCACCAGGCGATCCTGCGTGAGGTGTGGGGCCCGGCCTATCAGGTCGAATCGCACTACCTGCACGTCTACGTCTCCCAGCTGCGCCGCAAGATCGAGCCGGTCCCGACCCGGCCGAGGTACCTCCTGACGGAACCCGGGGCGGGCTACCGTCTCGTGGCGCCGTCCGCCTGAGCCGTCTGCTCGTCTTGAGGCCTTCTTGAGCCGCACGGTGGCCGATCTGAGGCTGTCTTGACGTTCGTCGCTCTACCGTCAGGGCATGAGATTTCGACTCGACCTCGATCCAACGGACGGCGGCAGCCCGCTGTACGCGCGGCCGAACGTGGCCGAGCTGCCTGAGGCGCTGCGACGGATCCAGTCCGCTCTCGGAAAGGCTGCGTGATGTTCGACCTCGCTGCGATCGGCATCGCCGTCGTCTGTTTCGCGTTCGTCTTCGTCCTGCTGTGGGCGTTGGAGCGCGTCTGATGCCGGCCAGCGACATCTTCGGCCTGATCGTTGCGGTCGCCGTCCTCGTGTATCTCGTCTACGCGCTCTTCCGCGGGGAGAACCTCTAGATGAGCGGTCAGGGCATCTTCCAGATCGTCGTCTACACGGTCGTCCTCGTGGCGCTCGCGTATCCGCTCGGCATCTACATGGCTCGCGTGTACGCCGGCGGCTTCGCGACCCGCGGCCGGCTTCGCTTTCTCGGCGTCCCCGAGCGCGGCTTCTACCGCCTGCTCGGCGTCGACCCCGAGCGAGACCAGGACTGGAAGGGCTACGCCAAGGCAGTCCTGATCTTCAGCGCGGTCTTCTCCATCGTCCTCTATGCGCTGCTTCGCCTCCAGGGTCATCTCTTCCTCAACCCGGACGAGCTCAAGGGCGTCCCGTCGCACATCTCGCTCAACACCGCGGCGAGCTTCGTGACGAACACGAACTGGCAGTACTACGGCGGCGAGTACACGATGTCGTACCTCTCCCAGATGGCCGGCCTCGCCGTGCAGAACTTCGTCTCGGCGGCCGTTGGCATGGCCGTGCTCGCGACCGTGATCCGCGGGTTTGCGCGGCGGTCGACATCGGGGATCGGGAACTTCTGGGTCGACCTGTACCGCTCGCTCGCCTACATCCTGCTGCCGCTCTCGATCGTGCTGGCCGTCGTGCTCATCTCGCAGGGCGTTGTCCAGACATTCGACGGGCACGCGACGGCGACGACGCTCGAGGGCGCGCAGCAGACGATCGCCCGCGGGCCGGCAGCGTCGCAGATCGCGATCAAGCAGCTTGGGACGAACGGCGGCGGCTACTACAACTCGAACTCCTCCGTGCCGTTCGAGAACCCGAACGGCCTCACCAATTTCCTGTCGGTCCTCGCAATTCTGCTCATTCCCGCGGCGCAGGTGTTCATGTTCGGAAGGATGGTGGGAGCATTCCGGCAGGGCGTCTCGCTTCTCGCCGCGATGCTCGTGATGTTTGTCGTCGGCGTCGCGATCCTGCTGCCACTCGAACAGCACGGGTCGCAGGTGCTCAGAAGCTCCGGCGTCGACATCGCCGCGACGAGCGACCAGAGCGGCGGCAACATGTCCGACAAGGAGGTGCGCTTCGGCATCGCCAACACGGCCCTCTGGGCGACGGCCACGACCAGCGCTTCGAACGGCTCTGTGAACGGCGGCCACGACGCCCTCACCGCGGGTGGCGGCGCCGTCCCGACCGTGAACATGTTCACCGGCGAGGTCATCTTCGGGGGCGTCGGCTCCGGCCTGTACGGCATGTTCTTCTACGTCCTCATCGCCGTCTTCGTGGCGGGGCTCATGGTGGGACGCACGCCGGAGTACCTCGGGAAGAAGATCGAAGCGCGCGAGATCAAGTTCGCAGCGCTGGGCGCGCTCTTCGTCCCCACGATGGCTCTCGTCCTCACGGCGACTCTCGATCGTCACCGACTCCGGGCTCGCATCCGTCTTCAACGGCACGGCACACGGCTTCACCGAGGCCCTCTACGCGTACACGTCCCAGTCGAACAACAACGGCAGCGCGTTCGCGGGGTACGGTGCGACGAACTTCTCCGCCGAGCTCGGTACGGTTGCCCTCTACCTCGGCCGGTTCGTGCCGCTGATCGCAGCGCTAGCCATCGGCGGTTCGCTCGCGAAGAAGAAGACCGTGCCCGCCTCTGCGGGGACGTTCCGGACCGACGGTGCGACGTTCACCCTCCTCCTCGTGGCCGTGATCGTCCTCACCGCGGGTCTGATGATCTTCCCCGGCACTCACTCTCGGCCCGCTCGTGGAGGCGCTCGGCTCGTGATTCGTCCGCAACGTCATCCGCTCGCGTCGTCGCCGTCGTCGTCCTCACCGCGGTGTTCGGGTTCGCGTACCCGGCGGTGATGACAGGCTTCGCGCAGCTCGCCTTCGAGAACAGGGCGAACGGAAGCCTCGTGACCCGGGACGGCACGGTGGTCGGCTCGCGCCTCGCGGCCCAGGCGCTTCGCGAAGCCCCAGTACTCCACCCCCGTCCTTCGGCCACGGCGCCCGAATACAACGCCGGCGCCACGACGTTCGCTAACCTCGGCCCGACGAGCCCCGACCTCGCGAAAGCTGTGCAGGAGCGCGTGAACGCGATCCTGAGGCTCGAGCAGCCACTACAACGCAGGCCTGACGGTCGATCGCATCCCGGTGGACGCGGTGACGACGTCCGGGTCGGGGATCGACCCGCATATCTCGCCCGCGAACGCCGCCATGCAGGCACCACGTGTGGCGGCCGTGCGCAGCCTGCCGCGGGCGACCGTGCAGCGCCTCGTCGAGCAGTCGACCGAAGAGCGCTGGCTTGGCTTCCTCGGTGAGCCGGGTGTCAACGTGCTCGAGCTCAACCTCGCACTCGACAAGGAGACAGGACAGTAATGGCACGTCAGGCGTCGAGCATCTTCTCGCGCGATCTCGTGATCGCGGCGATCCGGGACTCGTTCCCCAAGCTCGATCCGCGTCTGCAGATCCGCAACCCGTGATGTTCATCGTCGAGCTCGGCAGCGTGATCACGACCGGGATCTTCCTCGTCAACCTTGTCCAGGGCGACTACGGCGACCTCTGGTTCGTCGGCGTGATCACCGTCTGGCTCTGGCTCACGGTGCTGTTTGCGAACTTCGCCGAGGCGATCGCCGAGGGCCGGGGCAAGGCGCAGGCCAACGCGCTGCGGGCTACGCGGACGACGACCTCGGCCTTCCGGCGCACGCCGAGCGGCGCGCTCGAGGAGGTGGCTGCGCCGGAGCTCCGGCGCGGCGACGTGGTCGTGGTGGAGGCCGGCCAGGTGATTCCGGCGGACGGCGAGATCGTCGAGGGCGTCGGGTCGGTCGACGAGTCTGCGATCACCGGCGAGTCCGCCCCCGTGATCCGCGAGGCCGGCGGCGACCGCTCGGCGGTCACAGGCGGCACGCGCCTGCTCTCCGACCGGCTCGTGATCGAGGTCACGCAGGAGCCCGGCCAGTCGTTCCTCGACCGCATGATCGCCCTCGTGGAAGGGGCGGAGCGGCGCAAGACGCCGAACGAGATCGCGCTCAACATCCTGCTCGCCGGACTGACGATCACGTTCCTCGCAGCTGTCGTGACGCTCCGGCCGTTCGCGGTCTACGCAGGCACCGAGCTCTCGCAAACCGTCCTCATCGCATTGCTCGTCTCCCTCATTCCGACGACGATCGGCGCACTCCTGTCGGCGATCGGCATTGCGGGCATGGACCGGCTCGTGCAGCGGAACGTGCTCGCCATGTCGGGTCGCGCGGTCGAGGCGTCGGGCGACGTCGACGTGCTTCTCCTCGACAAGACCGGCACGATCACGCTCGGTAACCGGCAGGCAGCCGAGTTCCTCCCCGTCGCCGGGGTGGAGGAGCGCGAGCTCGCCGAGGTGGCGCAGCTCGCGTCGCTCGCCGACGAGACGCCGGAGGGACGGTCGATCGTCGTTCTCGCGAAGGAGCGCTTCAACCTGCGCGAGCGGGAGCTCGGCGAGCACGAGTTCGTGCCCTTTACGGCGCAGACGCGAATGAGTGGGATCAACGTCGACGGCACCGTGATCCGGAAGGGAGCGGCCGACTCTGTGAAGGCGTTCGTCGCTGAGCAGGGTGGCAGCGCCCCCGCGGAGATCGACCGGCTCGTGCAGCGGGTGGCCGAGCAAGGTGGCACGCCGCTCGTCGTCTCCCGCGACAACTGGGCGCTCGGCGTCGTGCACCTGAAGGACATCGTCAAGGGTGGCATGACGAACGTTTCGCCGAGCTGCGCAAGATGGGCATCCGCACGGTGATGATCACGGGCGACAACCCGGTTACAGCCGCCGTGATCGCGCAGGAGTCCGGCGTCGACGACTTCCTCGCCGAGGCGACGCCAGAGGCGAAGATGGCGCTGATCAGGGAGGAACAGGCGAAGGGCCGTATGGTGGCGATGACGGGCGACGGCACGAACGACGCTCCGGCGCTTGCACAGGCGGACGTCGGCGTGGCGATGAACACCGGCACGACCGCCGCCAAGGAAGCCGGCAACATGGTCGACCTCGACTCGAATCCGACGAAGCTGATCGAGATCGTCGAGGTCGGGAAGCAGCTCCTGATCACGCGCGGCTCGCTGACGACGTTCTCGATCGCGAACGACGTCGCAAGTCTTCGCCATCTGCCCGCGATCTTCGCCTACACGTATGCGACGGAGCCGGGCGGGCGTGGCCCGCTGGAGCGCGCTCAACGTGATGCACCTCGGCACCCCGGAGAGCGCGATCGTATCTCGGCGATCGTCTTCAACGCGCTGATCATCCCGGCGCTCGTCCCGCTCGCCCTCAGTGGCGTGCGCTACCGCGCCATCGGTGCGACGGCGCTCCTGCGCCGGAACCTTCTCATCTACGGCCTCGGCGGCATGATCCTTCCCTTCGTCGGGATCAAGCTCGATCGACCTGATCGTCCACGAACGTCTTCGGGGCGTGAGGCCGCGTGGGCCGGGCGCGAGGCGTGGCGATCGCCGTCCCGCCGTCGACGCGGGTGGTGACGGGTGCGCGGTCAGCTGCCGCATCCTGGTCGGCATGGCCGCCGGCGTCGGCAAGGCGTACCGGATGCTGCAGGAGGGCAAGCAGGCGGATGCCGAGGGACGTGACGTCGTGATCGGCTACCTGGAGCCCCACCGACAGGCCCGAGACTGCAGCGCTTGCGGAGGGTCTCCGAGCTCGTGCCACGCGTGGCGGTGGCGCACGGTGGGCTCGTGCTGGGGGAGATGGACGTGGATGCGGTGATCCGTTGCGCACGCCGGAGCTCGCGCTCGTCGACGAGCTCGCGCACACGAACGCACCCGGCTCCCGCGACGAGAAGCGCTTCCAGGACATCGACGAGATCCTCCAGGCGGGGATCGACGGCATCGTCCACGGTCAATGTGCAGCATCTTCGAGAGCCTCAACGACGCCGTCTTCGAGGTCACCGGCATCCGCGTGCGCGAGACGTTCCCCGACCGGATCCTCGACGAGGCCGACGAGGTCGTGCTCGTCGACCTCACTCCCGAGGCGCTCCAGCAGAGGATTCTCGCCGGCAAGGTCTATGCACCCGATCGCGCGGAGGCGGCACTCGCGGGCTTCTTCCGCATCGACAACCTTGGCGCCCTGCGCGAGCTCGCGCTGCGCGAGGTGGCCGAGGACACCGTGCAGCGAGACGACCGCCGTCGTCGATTCCCGCAGCCGGCAGGCGGTGCAGGAGCGCGTGCTCGCCCTCGTCACGCCTGAGCCGCGGTCACAGCGGCTGCTTCGCCGTGCCTGGCGCTCGGCGCAGCGGCTCGGCGCCGATCTCGACGTGCTCTGGGTGCGCCCACCGGGTCGCCCGCTCGACGAGCAGCAGGCGATCGCCCTGGCGGCGCTGCGCCGTCTTGCGGTCGTGCTCGGCGCGCATTTCGTCGAGGAGGAGGACGACGACCTCGTGCAGACGGTGCGACGGGTTGCCCACGAGCGTGGCTCGACCTACGTGTTCGTCGGCACGCCCGACATGCGCCGTCGCACCGAGATCACCCGCGGATCCCTCGTCGCCGCGCTCGTACGGGCACTGCCCGGGATCGATGTCAGGATCGTCGCCAACCGCGCGGAGCGCGGAGCGCTTGCGCCGTGATCGTCGCCGCTCTGGCCGTCGTCGTGATCGCTGCCCTTGCCGTAGGCGCGCTCGCGGCGTGGCGCAGACGGCCCGGCCACTCTCTGCAGCCGACGGAAAGGCGCCTCCTCGTTCCGTTCACGAGCAGCGGGCTCGACCCCACCGTCCTTGCTGCGGCGATCCGCATCGCCCGGGCGGAAGGTGCCACGCTCGTTCCGGCCTACCTCCTCGTCGTCCCACGTAGCGTCGCCGAGGACGCGCCTGCGACGCAGGAAGTCGGCGCTGCGCGATGCCGTTGCTCGAGGCCGTCGAGCTCGAAGCCCTGAAGGCGGGGGTGCCGGTCGACGCGCGCATCGAGAAGGGCCGAACGCCGACCCATGCCCTCGGCCGGCTCTGGGAGATCGAGCCGTTCGACCGTGTCATCGCCCCGGCGCCGGCCGGCGGCCCCGGTGGCTTCACACCCAAGGACCTCACCTGGATCCTGACGCACGCGCCGATCGAGACACTCGTCCTCAGACCAGCTCCCGGGCACGACGAGCCGGCCGCGCGCAGCTCCCGCCGTTCCGTCAGGCTGCACGCATGAAGCGCGGCACGTTCCGCATCTACCTCGGGGCAGCCCCCGGTGTCGGGAAGACGTTCGCGATGCTGAACGAGGGCAGGCGCCGCCGGGGCCGCGGCACCGACGTCGTCGTCGGCTTCGTCGAGACGCACGGCCGCGCGAGCACCGCCGAGCAGATCGGCGACCTCGAGGTCGTCCCCCGGAAGACGATCGTGTACAAGGGGTCGACCTTCGAGGAGATGGACGTCGACGCGATCCTCGCCCGCGCCCCACAGGTCGCGCTCGTGGACGAGCTTGCCCACAGCAATGTCCCCGGCGCCAGGAACGCAAAGCGCTGTGCCGACGTCGAGGAGTTGCTCGAGGCAGGCATGCACCGTCATCTCGACGCTGAACATTCAGCATCTCGAGTCGGTGAACGACGTCGTCGAGCAGATCACCGGCGTCAAGCAGCGCGAGACGATTCCCGACGCGATCGTGCGCAAGGCCGACCAGGTCGAGATCGTCGACATGGCCCCGGAGGCGATCCGCCGACGGATGGCGCACGGCAACATCTACCCGGCGGAGCGGATCGACGCTGCGCTCGGAAACTACTTCCGGCCTGGCAACCTCGCCGCCCTGCGGGAGCTCGCGCTGTTGTGGGTCGCGGATCGGGTCGAGGAAGGGCTCGCCGACTATCGCGACCGGCACGGGATCGACCGGCCGTGGGAGACGCGCGAGCGCATTCTCGTCGCGACCACCGGCTCGGAGGACGGCGACCGGCTGATCCGGCGGGCCGCCCGCATCGCCGCGCGGGCTCACGGCGACCTCGTGGCCGTGCACGTGACGTCGTACGACGGCGCCACCCAGGGTGCGAGCGGGCTGCTCGCACATCAGAAGGATCTCGTCGAAGAGCTGGGAGGAACGTACAAGGAGGTCGTCGGAGACGACGCGGGCGAGGCGCTGGTCGCCGCTGCACGGACGCTCAACGCCACCCAGATCGTGCTCGGCGCGACGCGCCGATCGCGCTACGCGGAGCTGACGGGGGGGTCGGTGATCAACCACGTCATTCGCGCCTCCGGCGTCGGTATCGACGTCCACGTGATCAGCCGGGAGGAATCGGGCACCTCGACCGAGCCGCCCCGGCGTCGCCCGCGGCCCGCCGCGCTGCCGGCGCGCCGTGTCGTGGTCGCCTTCGGACTGGCGGCGGCCGGCCTGCCGCTTCTGACGATCGTCCTCGCGCAGCTCCGCGTCCATCTCGGCCTGCCGAGCGTCCTGCTCCTCTACCTCCTCGCCGTCGTGCTCGTGTCGGCAGTCGGAGGGCTCTGGCCGGCGCTCGCAGCCGCCGTCGGGGGGTTCCTGCTTGCCAACTACTACTTCACTCCGCCGCTGTACACGTTCACGATCGCCGAGGGCGACAATCTGGTGGCCCTCGTCGTGTTCCTCGTCGTCGCTGCAGTCGTGAGCGGTTTCGTCGCGCTCGCCTCACGGCGCGCGGCGGAGGGAGCACGTGCCCGTGCCGAGAGCGAGGCCCTCGTCCGCCTCGCCGGCTCCTCCTCCGTCTCGACGCTCCTCGAGACGCTTCGGCGGGTGCTGTCGGCTGACAGCACCTCGTTGCTTCATCGTGGCCCCGGCGGCTGGGAGGTCGAGGCGTCGTCGGGCGTCCACGTCGAGAACGGGGACGCGCCGGAGCGGCGAATCCAGCTCGGCGACCGCCACGAGCTGGTCCTCCAGGGCGACTTCGTCGAGCGCCACGATCAGAGGATCCTCGACGCGTTCGCCGCGGAGCTGACGGCCGCGATCGACCTCGAGGAGCTCTCCGCGGAGGTGCGGACCGTCAGCTCGCTCGTTGCGGCGCGAGAGGCGCGCGCCGCGTTGCTCGCCTCGACGGGACGCGAGCTCCAGGAGACCGCGAAACGGCTTCGAGGCTTCCTCACGTCGGGCGCAGCGGACGCGAACGGCGACGGCGTTCGCCGGTGCGCCGACCGCCTCGCCCTGCTCGGCACGGATCTGATGGATCTCGGCCGGATCGAGAGCGGTGAGCTTCCCGTTGCCGCGACGGAGATCTCGCTCGAGGAGGTGCTCGCCGCGGCTGTGGCCGACACGTGTGTCGAGCCGGGCCGGGTCGTGGTCGACGTTGCACCGCCCTTCCCTCCGTGACGGCCGATGCCGCGCTTCTGCGCCGAGCACTCGTCGAAGCGATGGTCGAGGCCACGATGGCTTCCCCACCCGAAGTGCCGGTCAGGGTCGTGGCCGGCGGCGTGTGGCCCGGGGTCGACGTGCGCGTGATCGATCGGCGTCGCCGCGACGGTAGCCGCCCCGATGCTGCCGCGGGGGCGGGGGCATTCGTGGCGCAAGCGCTCGTGCTCGCGATGCGCGGGCGCGTGGAGATCGACGAGACTCCGGGTGGCGGCACCACGCTCGTGATGCGGCTTCCGTCTGCAGCCGCGGCCGACGATGCTGCCGGCCCAGCGTCCTAGGCGGCCGGTCGCTCGCCGCCTCACCCCACGGCGCGTGAGCTTCGGCGACGATAGAGGCGCGCGTTCCACGGCAAGCGTCGCCACCCCGGCAATCACGATCATCGAGAGGTTGATCGCGAGCTGGAGCATGGCGCCGCGCCACTCGTCCCAGTCGCCGTACGCGGCGGCGACTCCGATGTTCGCGGCCGCCGGGATCGTCGTCACCGAGATGAGCACGCCGATGAGCGCGCCCGACTTCGCCGTGGAGAGCGACAGCATGCCCGCCGTGCCCGCGAGCAGCGCGACGATGACCGAGAACGTGTCGGGGTGCGAGATGAAGAACGTCTGGGCTCGGCTCTCCGGTCCGAGAGCGTCGGGTCCGAGCGAGAACGCGCGCAGGGCGAGCGTGACGACGAACGAGGCCGTGATCGCCGCGACGAACCCGACGGAGAGCGCGGCGGCAGCGCGGCGTGCGATCATCGGCCGGCGGCGCACCACCGCGACGCACAGCGCTGCGAGCGGGCCGAATTCCGGGCCGACCACCATCGCGCCCACGATCAGGATCGCCGAGTCGGTCAGGATGCCTATGGCCGCGAGGAGCGTCGCGATCACCATGAACGCGAGGTAGGTGAGCGACAGGTCGGTGCTCTCGCTCACCTGCTGCTCGACCTGTTCCCACAAGACGGCGTCGGCCGGCGAGCCGCTCGCTTCGCGTGTCGCGCGCCGGGCGCCGACCGACATGGAGACGGCGATGTCCTGGACGACGATTGCGCCGGCGCGGTCGACCCCCGCTGCGCAGAGACGTTCGACGACGACGCTCACCTCCTCTCGCGCGACGTCGCAGATGACGACGTCTCCCTCGGGCTCGAGCGCCGCGCCCGGCAGGTGCAAGACGTTCGTGACCGTGTCGTCCGCCCGCAGCAGGGCGAGGATGCGTTCGACGAGCGCCGGGGGCACGATCAGCCGAAGCGTCGTCACGGCACGACTCTAGCTCCGGCGGGTGGGCGGAGACGCGTGGAGCGGCCCGGGTCTAGACTGCACCGGTGCCAAGCCGACGACGACGCGAGGTCAAGCTCGAGCGCGTGCTCGGCACGCCGGCGCTCTTCGCCACGGCCTACGGGAACGTCGGCTCGTCGATCTACTACGCGCTCGGGCTCACGGCGGTCTTCGCGCTCGGGCTGACACCGCTCGTCTTCGTCGTCGCCGGGCTCGTGTTCGCCATGACGGCGGCGACGTATGCGGAGGGCACCGCGCGGTATCCCGAGGCGGGCGGTTCGGCCAGCTTCGCCAGGCATGCCTTCGACGAGCTCGTCAGCTTCACCGCGGGCTGGGCGCAGATGCTGGTGTACGTGGTCACGGTCGCCGTGTCCGCCTTCTTCGTGCCGCACTACCTCTCGGTCTTCTGGGAGCCGTTGCGCACGAACCCGTGGGACATCGTCGGCGGCGCGGTCGTGATCGTCGTGCTGGTCTCGCTCAACGTCGTCGGCGTGACCGAGGCCGCCAGGCTCTCGATCTCGCTCGCGGTGGTCGACTTCGCGACGCAGGTGCTGCTCGTGATCCTCGGGTTCGTGCTCGTGTTCAGCCCCGAGATCCTGACGGACAACGTGGTCTGGGGAGTCGCGCCGACGTGGTCGAACCTCGCGATCTCCATCCCGATCGCGATGCTCGCCTACACGGGCGTCGAGACGGTGTCGAACCTCGCCGAGGAGGCGCGCGACCCTGTCCGCACGGTGCCGAACGCCTACAAGCTCGTCGCGGTGGCGGTGTTCGCGATCTACTTCACGCTGCCGATGATCGCGCTGTCGGCGCTGCCCGTGACGATGATCGACGGCGAGCTGACGACGCTGCTGGCGCTGCCCCCGGAGGAGGGCGGCTACTCGAACGACCCCATCCTCGGGCTCGTGCAGAACATCGGTGTCGAGGGGTGGCTGCTCGACGGGCTCGAGGTCTACGTCGGTGTGCTCGCAGCGACGATCCTGTTCGTCGCGACGAACGCCGGCGTGATCGGAGCCTCGCGGATCACCTACTCGATGGCGAGCTACCGGCAGATGCCCGAGATCTTCCGGCGCCTGCACCCGAAGTTCAAGACGCCCTGGCTCTCACTCGTCGTCTTCGCCGGCATCGCGCCGATCGTGATCCTGCTCCCCGGGGACGTGGAGTTCGTCGGCACGCTCTACTCGCTCGGGGCGACGCTGTCGTTCACGGTCGCCCACGCATCGCTCGTGCAGAATCCGCATCGCGGACCGGCACAGGACGAGGAGCCCGTGTACACGGCTCACCCGAACATCCGGGCCTGGGGCGTGGAGTGGCCGATCTTCGCCGTTCGTCGGCGGCATCGCGACGGGCGTCTCGTTCCTCGTCATCGTCGCGCAGAGCCCGGCTACGCGGTGGGTCGGCCTCGGCTGGATCGTGGTCGGGCTGATCGCGATACGTCGTCTACCGGAGACGGTTCGTACACGCCACCCTGCGCGAGACGGTGAAGGCGCCGCCGGCGTTCGGGCCGGCCCTCGCGCTGGAATACCGGCGCCTGCTCGTGCCGGTCGTGGCCGGCCAGCCGTCCGACGACGCTCTCGACGTCGCCTGCAGCCTCGCTGCCGAGCGCGGGGCGCGTATCATCGCGCTCACGGTGCTCGAGGTGCCGCTCGACACGGCGCTCAACGCGGACCTGCCGGACCTCGAGGATGCCGCCAACCGTGATCTCGACGAGGCCGTCGCGATCGGCGACTCCTACGATGTGCGCGTTCAGGACCGGCTCGTTCGCGCCCGCAGCGCCGGCCAGGCGATCGTGGCGGAGGCGGAGCAGCGCGGCACCGAGATCATCGTGATCGGATCGCCCCGGAAGGCGCTCACCCGTGCCCAGCGCGCCATCTTCGGGCGCACCGTCGACCACGTGCTGCGCCACGCGCCGTGCCGGGTGATGGTGACCGCGTCGCCGGAGAAGGGCGCGGCATGATCTGGTACCGCCGCGCCGTGCTCGGCTTCTCGGTCGTGTTCGTCGTGCTCGGCGCAGTGCTGCTCGTCGTCACCGCCGTCAACGGCGGCGGCGTGGTCGGGTTCGTGCTCGGCGGCCTCTTCGTCCTGCTCGGAGTTGCCCGCATCCAGCTGGAGCGCAAGCGTGGCTCGTAAGGTTCGCGGGCTCGAGCGCGTTCTCGACGCCCCTGCCCTGTTCGCCGTCGCCTACGGCGAGATCGCCTCGTCCATCTACTTTGCGCTCGGGATCGTCGTCGCGGCCGCTCTCGGGCTGACGCCCGTCGTGCTCCTCGTGGCCGGGGTGATCTTCCTGGTCGTCTCTCTCTCGTATGCGGAGGGCACGGCGGCCGTCCCCGAGACCGGCGGCGCGTCCTCACTCGTCCGGCGCTCGACGAACGACCTGCTCGGCTTCGCGACCGGTTGGGTGCTCTTCCTCGACTACCTGATCGTGATCGCACTCTCCTCGCTGTTCTTCCCCCATTACCTGGGCACGGCGCTTTCCCTCGAGCAGCTGCGTGAGAGCCCCTGGGACGTCGTCGTCGCGGCCGCGGTGATCGTCGTCATCGTCGGCGTCCGCCTGTGGCGCCACGTCCACGCGCATGCGTGGGGCCTGCTCATCGCTGCCGTCGATCTCGCGGTGCAGCTGCTCCTCGTCGCCCTCGGGCTCGTGTTCGTCTTCTCGCCGCAGGAGCTCGTCGACGGCTTCTCGTTCGGCCCCGGTCTCGGCTGGCACGATCTCGCGTTCGCGCTGCCGCTCGCGATGCTCGCGTTCACCGGGCTCGAGACGGTCGCGAATCTCGCCAAGGAGGCCCGGGAGCCCGGTCGCGCGCTGCCACGGTCGCTCTTCAGCGCGATCGGGCTCGTCGTCGTCGTGACGACGCTCGTGGGCTCGGTGGCGGTCGTCGCCTTACCGGCTGCCGGCGGGGTCTCGCCGCTCGGGACGACGTGGCTCGAGGCGCCGCTCGTCGGCGTCGCCGCGGCGCTCTCCGCCGACCTTCCTGCCGCCGTCGGCGATCTGCTGCGCGTCGTCGTCGGCATCTCCGGGGCGCTCGTGCTCTTCGCCGCCGCGACGACGGCCGTCTCGGGCTGCGTGCGCCTCTCCCTCACGATGGGCGAGCACCGACAGCTGCCGCGACCCTTCAGCCGGCCACACCGGCGAGCCGTCGTACCCCGAGCCGGCCTCCTCGCCACGGGGGCGGTCGCGCTCGTGGTCGTCGTCGGAGCAGGGCTCGTGCAGGGGAAGGACGAGGTGACCTTCCTTGCGAGCATCTACTCGTTCGGCGTCCTGCTCGCGTTCACCGCCGCCCAGGTGGCCGTGCTGCGGATGCGGGTGACGGAGCCCGACCTGCCGCGGCCGTTCCGGGCACGCCCGGAGGTGACGATCCGCGGGGTTCGCCTTCCCCTGCCGGCACTCGTCGGCGCGCCGCTCACGCTCGCCGTGTTCGTGATCGCGATGGTGACGCACGAGGGCGCGCGCTACGCAGGCCCGGTGTGGCTCTTCTGCGGCCTCGTCGTGTACCTCGCCACCCGCCGGTGGGAGGAGCGCGGACTCCTCGAGGACGTCGATCCGCTCGCTCAGCTGCCTCCCGGCGCGGCTTTTCGCCGGCTGCTCGTGCCGATGAAGCTCGGAGACGTCGGCGAGGAGATGCTCGCGACAGCCGTCGCGATCGCGAAGGAGCGTGGGGCGGAGGTCGAGGCGATCACGGTCGTCAGGGTGCCGCGGTCCTTCCCGCTCGAAGGCCCGCTGCCGCCGGACGTGCAGGCGCGCGTCGATGCGACGCTCGAGGAGGCGCGCCTGCTCGGCGAGGAGAACGGGGTCACGGTCGCCGTCGACGTCGTTCGTGCGCGCGAGATTCGCCACGCGATCGTCGACGAGGCGAAGCGTCGCGAGGTCGACCTGATCGTGCTCGGATCCTCGCCGCGGTGGCGGCGGCAGTCCCGGTTCTTCTCGCCGACCGTCGATCACGTGCTTCGCCACGCTCCGTGCGAGGTGCTCGTGGTGGCGTTCCCCGAAGGCACGTTCGAGGAGGGCGAGGCGGCATGAGCACGGCGGCTGACGATACGCTCCCCGCATGAAGGCGGTCGTCATCGGTTGCGGGCGCGTCGGCTCGGCCGTCGCGCTCCAGCTGGCCGGGGAGGGATGGGACGTCACCTGCGTCGACGAGGACGAGGACGCGCTCAAGCGGCTCGGCAACTGGGGTGGCGGGTTCGTCGTCGGCCATGCGCTCGAGACGACGGTGCTCGAGGCAGCCGGCCTCGCGGAGGCGGACGCGGCCGTGGTCGCCACCGACGGCGACAACACGAACATCGTCATCGGCCAGGTGGCGCAGCGGCGCTACGGCATCGGCTGCGTGGTCGTCCGGCTCCTCGACCCGCGCCGGGCCGCGTTCTACGACAAGCTGGGCCTGCGCACCGTCTGCCCGACCCAGACGGCGATCTCCTTCCTGACCGAGGCCGTGCGAGCCTGCGAGCTGCGCCCCGTGGCGCCGGCGGAGCGGAGCTGATGTACCTCATCGTCGCCGGAGGAGGCAAGGTCGGCTCCAACGTGACGCGCTCGCTGCTCGCGATGGGGCACGAGGTCACCCTCATCGAGCAGCGCCGCGACCGCTTCGACCGGCTCGAGGAGGAGTTCGGCCCCGTCGTCCTGCAGGGCGACGCCACCGAGATGTCCGTGCTCGAACGCGCCGGGATCCAGCGGCCACCCGATCTCGTGCTCGCGGTCACGGGTGACGACGAGGACAACATCGTCATCGCGCAGATCGCAAAGGAGGGCTACGGGGTTCTCAAGGCGATCGCGCGCGTCAACGATCCGCGCAACCAGGAGCATTTCGACCTGCTCGGGATCACCCAGACGGTGTGCGCGACGTCCGGCATCCTCGGTCTCGTCGAGCACGAGGTGCCCGAGCACGGGCTCGTGAAGCTGCTCGAGCTGCGCCAGGAGGGCCTCGAGGTGGTCGAGATGCAGATCACGGGCCGGTCGCCCGCTGCCGGCAAGCGGGTTGCCGGGCTCTCGCTGCCGGACGGCGCGCGGCTCGTCTCGGTGACGCGGCACGGCGTCGGCGAGATCGCCGTCGGCGAGACGGTGATCCGGCCCGGCGACCAGGTGATCGCGATCCTCAAGCCCGGCCTCGAGGATCACCTGCGGCGCGCTCTCGTCGGCTGAGAGCACCGTGATCTGGCGCGTCCTCGCTGGCCCGTCGCGGCGGGACCCGGAAGAATGACCGTGTGACACTCGCCGAGCTGTCGGTCACCATCGGCCTGCTCGGCCTGCTCGGGCTCGTCGCCGGCCGCTTCGGGCTCTCGGCCATCCCGGCCTACCTGCTGGCAGGCATCCTCCTCGGCCCGAACGAGCCGAAGATCCTGAGCATCGTGCAGCCCTCCGACGTGACGGCCTTCGTGGCCGAGATCGGGCTCATCTTCCTGCTCTTCTTCCTCGGCCTCGAGTTCAGCGTCGACCGGCTCGTGCGCAGCGGCCGGCACGTCGGTCTCGGCGGCATGCTCGACCTCCTCGTCAACGCGGGGCTCGGCCTCCTCGTCGGCGTGGCGGCGTTCGGCTTCAGCTTCGCCGCGATCGCGCTTGCAGCCTGCATCTACGTGTCCTCGAGCGCGATCGCCGTCAAGGCGTTGATCGACTTCCGGCGGCTGGCCGACGACGAGACCGATCTCGTGCTGGCGATCCTGCTCTTCGAGGACATCGCGATCGCGGCCGTGCTCGGCTTCGTCGCCACCGGCGGCGGCGGCCTGGGGGAGACGGCGACCGTGAGCGGCACGGCGGTGCTCTTCGTCGGCGCCTCGCTCGCTGCCTCCCGCTGGCTCGGGCCGGTGATCGGGAGGCTGCTCTCACGGCTCGAGCTCGAGTTCTTCCTGCTGGCGGTGTTCGGGTTCGTCGTCGGCATGAGTGCCCTCGCGAAGCAGCTCGACCTCTCGGACGCGGTCGGTGCGCTGATGGCGGGCATCGTCCTCTCCGACTCGGGGATCCGCGAGGAGATCGAGCAGCGGTTCTTCGCCCTCCGCGACGTGTTCGGGGCGCTCTTCTTCTTCACGTTCGCGCTCACGATCGACATCGCCAAGATCGGCGACGTGGGGTGGATCGTCCTGCTCGCGGTCATCGTCACCCTCGTCGGCAAGGTCGGGGTCGGCTTCCTCGCGGGCAGGCTCGGCCAGCTGTCGCCGCGCCAGAGCCTGAACGCGGGCGCAGCGCTCGTCGCCCACGGCGAGTTCACGATCATCCTGGCGCAGCTCGCGGCGGGCAACGTCGCGCTCGCGCTCGCCCACCGGGAGGACATCGCCGCGTTCGCCGGTCTCTACGTGCTCGCGACTGCGACGGTCGGCGTCGTCGCGATGAAGGAGTCGAAGGTGCTCGGACGGCGGGTGTTCCGCGTCCGCGTCGTAGACTGAAAGGGAGGACATGACGTTCGATCTCAAGCAGACCCGTCTTCCCGGTGTGGGCGTGAAGTTCAGCTTCACGACAGCGTCGGGGAGCCGCGTCACCGTGATCCAGCACAACGACGGCGACCGCGAGGTGTACGTCCACCGGCGCGCCGCCGACGACGACCCCTCCGTCGTACTCGAGCTTCGGGACGACGAGGCCCGGCAGCTCGGCGCCCTGCTCGGGGGCGCCTACGAGCGCCCGCGCATCGTCGAGGAGCTCGAGATGGCCCTCGGCGAGCTGTCGATCGAATGGACGCCGGTGCCGCCGCAGAGCGCCTGGATCGGGCGCACGCTCGCCGAATGCGCCTTCCGGGCGCGTGCCGGCGTGACGGTGATCGCCATCCTGCGCAAGCCGGAGCCGATCAGCGGCGCACAGCCGGACGACATCATCCAGGAGGGCGACACGCTCGTCGTCGTCGGCAAGGCAGGGCAGGTGCGCGATTTCCGGAGACTGCTCGCCCACGGCCCGGACTGAGAGGCCGGAGGAGCGGGCTCCGTCCGCCCGACCGGGCTCTACACGCGCCAGTAGCCCCTGGTCAGGAGCAGCACCACCGGGATCACCTCGAGGCGTCCGAGCCACATGAGCGCCGCCATGACGATGGTCGAGAAGTCGCTGAAGGGCTCGAACGAGCCCATCGGCCCGGCGAAGCCGAGACCGGGGCCGACGTTCCCGAGCGTCGTCGCCGCTGCCGCGATCGCATCGTAGGCCGACATGTCCGGGCCCTGGAACGCCGCGTCGAGCGCGATCAGCCCGGCGCCGGCGGCGAACAGGCCGATGTAGAGGAGGATGAACGCGCTGATCGCCCTGAGCGTTCGCTCGTCGACGACGATGCCGTTGAGCCTGATCGGCATCACGACCTCCGGGTGCAGCGTCTGCCGCAGCTCCCGGCGCAGGATCTTTCCGAGCAGCAGGTGGCGCACGACCTTGATCGCGCCGCCCGTCGAGCCCGCCGAGCCCCCGACGAACATGACGCCGATCACGATCATCAGCGCCAGCGCGGGCCAGACGACGAAGTCCGTGCTCGCATAGCCGGTGGTCGTCATCATCGAGACCACCTGGAAGGTGGCGTGACGGAACGCAGCCTCGCCGCTCTGGAACCCTTCCTCCCAGAGCTCGACGGCGAGCAGGACCGACATCACAGCGAGGATCGCGAGGTAGAGCCGCGCCTCCTCGTCTCGGACGCGCGGCGCGCGCCCTGCGCCGGACGAAGAGCCGGAAGAGGAGCGCGAAGTTCATCCCGGCGAGCACCATGAAGAGGACGATCACCCACTGGCTCGCGGCTGCGAACGCCTCCACCGACCGCGGCTCCGGCGAGAAACCCCCGGTCGGCAGGGTGGTGAAAGCATGGGCGACGGCGTTGAAGGGGCTCATGCGGTCGTCGACCCCGGTCCAGCCGAAGACGGCGAGGATCAGCGCCTGCGCAGCGGTGAGTGCGATGTAGAGGAGCCACAGACGCTGCGCCGTGGAGCGGATCCGGTCGGCGAGCTGGTCGACCTCGGGGCCCGGCATCTCCGACTCCAGCAGCTGGCGGCCGCCGACGCCCAGTCGTGGCAGTACTGCGAGCGCGAGCACGATGATCCCCATGCCGCCGAGCCACTGGGTGAACTGGCGCCACATCAGCAGCGAGCGGTCGAGCGCCGCGATGTCGGTGAGGACCGACGCGCCCGTGGTCGTGAACCCCGACATCGCCTCGAAGTAGGCGTCGACCGGCCGGTCGAGCTGCGCCTCGCCCGAGAGGAGGTAGGGGAGCGCCCCGAGCGCCGCAGCAGCGAGCCATGTCACGGCGACGACGAAGAACGCCTCGCGAAAGCCGATCGGCCCGGCGCCGCGTCCGAGCCGCTCCAGCCCGAGCCCGACGAGCGCCACGATGGCACCTGCCGCGAGGAACGGCCAGAAGGACTCGCCGTACCCGACGGCGAGCGCCGCCGGGAACAGCGTCGCGACGGACAGGTACTTCGTCAGGGTGCCGACGAGGCCGAGTGCGCCGCGAAGCTCGACCGCCAGGCGCGGCGATCGGCGGAACCGGGTCTTCGTCGCGCCCGCCGTCACAGCACGCGCTCGACGTCCGCGACCCTGGAGGACTCGGTGAAGACGATCACCCGGTCGCCCGCCTGGAGGACGTCGTCGCTGTGAGGGAAGATCGCCTTGCCGTCGCGCACGATCGCGCCGATCACAGCGCCTCTGATCGGCATCTCGCGGAAGCGCAGGCCGACGTACTCGCTCGTCGGGCTCGTCGTGATGTCCAGCACCTCGAAGCGGTCGCCCTCGAGCATCGCCACCTGCTGCGTGCGGGGATCGTGGGCGAAGCGGACGATCTCCTCCGCCGTCACCCGCCGCGGGTTGACCGTGACGTCGATGCCGGAGTGCTCGTAGACCTCCTGCGCGATCGCGTCGTGGACGATCGCGATCGTGAAGTCGACGCCGTGGACCCGCGCGAGCGTGGCGGCATAGTGGTTCTTGGCGTCCTCGCGCATCGCGAACACCGCCGCCTGCGCCTGCCCGATGTGCTCGCGCTCGATGAAGTCCGGATCGAGGCCGGTGGCGTGGTACACCCGGGCCTCGGAAAGCTCCTCGGCGATGTGGCGCGCCCGCTCGCGGTCCGGCTCGATCAGGCGGACGCCGATCTGCTGCTCGAGCAGCTGCCGCGCGATCGCGACACCGACCTGACCGCCGCCGTAGACGACGACGTCGTCGACCGACGCCTCACCCGGGGCGA
This sequence comes from uncultured Gaiellaceae bacterium, assembly GCA_963787085.1. Taxonomy (GTDB): domain Bacteria; phylum Actinomycetota; class Thermoleophilia; order Gaiellales; family Gaiellaceae; genus Gaiella. Next base: position 180,395 of record CAWBBO010000007.1, read on the forward strand.
GGAGCTCGCCCCAGGCCTGGGCCGCTGCCGGGGAGCCGACCACGACCAGCCGGTCTCCCGCGAGGATGACGGAGTCGCCGCGCGGCATCGTCATCGAGTCGCCGCGGATGATGCTGACGAGGCGCGAGTCGCGGGGCACGATGCCGCAGTCCCTGATCGGCTTCCCGAGCACGTCGGGGTTGGAGCGGTCGGTGACGTCGTACTCGACCATCTGCACCTGCCCGTCGGCGAAGACGTCGGTTTGCACCGCCGCGGGAACACCGATCACCCGCGCGATCGCGTGAGCGGTCTCGAGCTCGGAGGAGACGACGAAGTCGACGTCGAGGCGCCCTTCGCGCCAGAGCTCGATGTACTCCACGTTCGACGTCCTGATCACCGTGGTCGCCCGGGGCGCCTCGATGCGGGCAAACGTCGCGGCGACGAGATTCGCCTCGTCCCGTGAGGTGCAGGCGATGACGAGGTCGGCGCCGCGCACGCCGGCCGCTGCGAGCGAGCGGCGGCTGGCGCCGTTCGCCTCGATCGTGGCGACGTCGTAGCGGTAGGCGAGGGCGGTGAGCCGTGCGGGATCGAGGTCGATCACGGTGAGGTTGTGCTCGCCGTGGAGCGCTTCCACGATCGTCGAGCCCACCTGGCCTGCGCCGATGACGAAGATCCTCACGCGGGCGCAGGCTACTCCCAAACGGGTGGTACGCGGAAGAGGACCCGTCCGCTACGGTGCCGGAGATGCCGCGCATCGGTCACTCGCTACCAGCGGCCGTGGCGCTGCTCGCCGCGGTGCTGGCGCTCGCCGCCGGACGCGCCGACGGCGCCCCGTCGGCCCTTCGCCTGGTCAAGGTCGCAAGCGGGCTCGACACGCCCGTCCTCGCCACCGCCCCGGCCGGGGAGGCGAAGCGCCTCTACGTGGTCGAGCAGGGCGGCCTGATCCGGGTGCTGGAGAGCGGCGCGCTGCGCGCGCGGCCGTTCCTCGACCTGCGCAGCAAGGTGCAGGCGGGCGGCGAGCAGGGCCTGCTGGGGCTCGCGTTCGCGCCCGACTACGCCACCAGCCGCACCTTCGTCGTCAACTACACCGACCGCAACGGCGACACGCGGATCGTTCGCTACCGCTCCGACGGCACGAAGGGCCTGCCGGGAAGCGCCAAGCAGCTGCTGCTCGTGAAGCAGCCGTACGCGAACCACAACGGCGGCATGGTCGCCTACGGCCCCGACGGTCTCCTCTACGTCGGCATGGGCGACGGCGGCTCCGGCGGCGACCCCGAGAACCGGGCGCAGAGCATGTCGACCCTGCTCGGCAAGATCGTCCGCCTCGACGCGCGCAAGCCGGCAGCGCAGCCGGTCATCGTCGCGGCAGGCGTCCGCAACCCCTGGCGGTTCTCGTTCGACCGCAAGAACGGCGACCTCTACGTCGGCGACGTCGGCCAGGGCGCGATCGAGGAGGTCGACTGGGTGGCATGGCCCTGGCGGGGCCTCGCTCAACTTCGGCTGGGACGTCTACGAGGGCCGCGCGAAGTTCGAGGACAAGGCGCTCGGGCCCGGCAAGCTCGTGCAGCCGGTGGCCCAGTACACGCCACGACGACGGCTGCTCGATCACGGGCGGCCACGTCTACCGCGGCAAGGCGGTCCCGGCCGCGGCGGGCCGCTACTTCTACGGCGACTACTGCAGCGGCACCGTCTGGTCGCTGAAGATGGTCTCCGGCAAGGCGCGCCAGGTCCGGCGGGAGCCGTTCTCGGTCAAGAGCCTGACCTGCGTTCGGCGAGGACGCCGCCGGCGAGCTGTACCTGGTCTCGCACGCCGGCACGCTCTACCGCCTCGCCGGCTGACCCCGGGACTCTCGCCTCTACGAGGCCGTTGCCGCGTCGACGAGCTCCGCGCGCGACGAGGCGATCGTCGCGTCGGCGCCGAGCACCTCGCGAAGCCGCTCGAGCGACCCTGCGCCGGCCTCCACGGCGTCGAGCCGCCGTGTTGCCCCGAGCTGTGCGAGCGCCACCGCGGCCAGCTCCACCGGCGCGTCGGTGAAGACGCCGAGCCTGCGCCCCGACGTGCTCAGGCGGCGGAGCGCGGCGCTCGCCTCGGCGTCGGGGCGCAGGTAGACGGGCGCCCGGTCCGCGGCGAAGCGCTCGAGCAGCGTGCGCCAGTTGCCGGCACCGGCGGCGTCGAGCGCGTCGGCGGCGGCGGCGCGGTCGGCCGGCAGCTTCGCGGGCTCGACGCCGAGCACCTTGGCGGCGTCCGCCAGCCAGTCGTTCCAGAGGGGATGGGTGTCGCCCAGGGCACCGTCGAGGTCGATCAGCACCGCCGCCGTCATGCCGCCCGCCTGCGGGTGCGGTGCCAGAGGAGCATGCCGATGGTGACGCCGACGGTGTCGATGAGCACGTCGTACCACGCGCCGTGGCGGCCGCGCACGAACGACTGGTGCACCTCGTCCGAGACCGCGTAGAGCGCTCCCAGCGCGATTGCGGGCCAGGGCCGGCCGAGGGCGCGCACGAGCAGGGCGCCGAGAATCGCGTACTCGGCCGTGTGCGCGAGCTTGCGCAGCACGAGATCCCACGTGCCGAGCCCCGTGCCGAGGCTCGGAACCGACGAGAAGGCGAAGATGACCGCCGCCCACGCGACCACCGGGACCCACGTGCGCAGGGCAGCCGCCGACACCGTCCGATGATAGGCTCTTCGTCCACATAAGGAGCGCGGTGAGGGAACCCGGTGCAAGTCCGGGACGGTCCCGCCGCTGTGAGGGGAGATTGCTCTCCCGCCGAGAGCCACTGGCGCAGGGCCCGGGACGACCGGGAGCCGGGAAGGCGGCGGGGGAGGGAGCCCCGAGTCAGAAGACCTGCCGCCTCCTCCCACATCGAACCCCTCGCGGAAGGATGGATTCGTGCTCAGACGACTTCTCGTGTGCGTGGCCGTCGCCGGCCTCGTGCTCTCGTTCGCAGCCGCTGCCGTGGCTGCCACCGTCACCGTGCGCGTCGAAGGCAAGACGCAGTCGATCTTCGGCTCGCTGCCCGTCACCGTCGACGCGGCGAACGCGCTGCAGGCCCTCGACATCGCCAGCACCCTCGGCGAGTTCCACTACCAGCTCACGAGCCTGTCCTTCGGGGACTACGTCAGCCAGGTCGGCAAGTACCCGGGCGTGGGGAACACGGGCTGGGTGTTCAAGGTCAACGGCGCTCTCCCCGCCCGTGGCGGCCGATCAGGTCGAGCTGAAGAGCGGCGACTCGGTGCTCTGGTACTTCGCCGTCTTCGGCGATGCCGGCGGACCGCCGACGCTGGAGCTGAAGGCGTCGGGCACCGGTTGCTACACCGCCTCCTCCGCCGACGACGCCGGCAAGCGCACACCGGCCGCGGCCGCGGTGCTGCACGTCGACGGCCGCCGCGTCAAGGTGGGGTCGAACGGCCGGGGCTGCGTGGGCAAGCACCGCGGTACCGTGCGTGCCTTCGCGGTGGGTGCGGTGCGCTCGAACGCCGTGAAGTGATCGCTCCGATGGCAAGAGCCCTCGCCCTCCTCCTCGCCGCTCTCGTGCTTGCGGGCTGCGGCGGGGAGGGGGGAGGCGGCGACGGCACGGCCACGCTCTGGGTGACACGCGACCGGGGCGCCACCGTCCTCGTGGACGAGCGTGTGCCCGCAGGCCAGACACTGTTGCGGGCGCTGCGCTCGCGCGCCGACGTGGAGACCCGCTACGGCGGACGCTTCGTGCAGGCGGTCGACGGCCTCGAGGGCGACGCCTCACGGCAGCTCGACTGGTTCTGGTTCGTCAACGGTCTCACCGGCGACACGAGCGCCTCCGAGTACCGGCTGCGCGACGGCGACGTGGCCTGGTGGGACTACCGCGACTGGTCGGAGGACGCCGAGGTGCTCGATGTCGTCGCGGGCGCCTTCCCGGAGCCGTTCCTGCACGGCTTCGCGGGCAAGACCCGGCCGGTGGCCTTGCGCTACGCGGCGGGTCGCGCGGCCGACGCCGACCGTGTCGCGGGCACGATCGGCGCGACCGACGTCGCCGCGGCCGGTGCCCCCGTGCCGGCGGGCAGCCACCTCTTCGAGCTCGGCCCGGCGGCCGCCGCGGCGAGGCTCGTCGCACGGCTGCGAACGCCGGGCTCCGGCCCGGAGGCACCGGTGCGGTTCACGTACTCCGGCGGCGTCGAAGCCCTCCTCGACGGTGCCTTCGCCCGGCGGTTCGGCCCGTGAGCCCGGGGCCCGCAGCAGCCCTCCTCGCCGCCGCCGCTGCGGCGGCGTTCCTGACCGACCGGATCTGGGTCGTGGCGCTGATCGTCGGCGCGCTCCTGCTCGCCTGCCTGCGTGCTCCTGCGAGCCGCCGCTGGCCGTATCTCGCCGGTGCGCTCCTCAGCGGCGTCGGCGTGATCGTGCTGTCGCCGTTCCTGTGGTCGTCGGGTGCCGGCACGCTCCTCTGGGAAGGGCCGACGATCCCGGCGCTCGGACCGATCGACCTCTCCACCGACGAGATCGCCGCTGCTGTGCTGAGCGGCTTGCGGCTCACCGCCGTCGCGCTCGCCTTCTCGGCCTACGCGCTGCTGCTCGACCACGACCGGCTGATCGCGTCGGCCGGCTTTGCCCGGCGCTCGGCCCTCGCCGTCGCCCTCGCGACACGGCTCGTGCCGTCGCTCGAGCGTGACGCCGCCGGGCTGGCCGAGTCGGTGCGGGGACGGGGGATCGAGCTCGTCGGGGCACGGGGCTATGCGACGCTCCTGTCGCCGCTCGTGGCGGGGTCGCTCGAGCGGGCGGCGAGCCTCGCAGAGGCGATGGAGGCCCGCGGCTACGGCCGTGCCCGCTCGACGCGGGCACCGCGTCCCTCGTGGGCGTGGCGCGACTACGGCGCCCTCGCATCTTCGATCGTGGTGGTGCTCGTGGCGGCGGTGTGGCTGTGACGGTCGCACGGGTGGAGGAGCTCTCGTTCGCCTACCCCGACGGCCCACCGGCGCTGCGCGACGTGTCGTTCGAGCTCGCGGACGGCGAGATCGTGGCGCTGCTCGGCCCGTCGGGCTCGGGGAAGTCGACGCTGCTGCGGGCCCTCGCCGGTCTCGTGCCGCACTTCCACGGCGGCCGCTTCTCCGGCAGCGTCCAGGTCGGCGGACGGGACACGCGCACGGTGCGGCCGGCGGAGCTCGCCGGCACGGTGGCCTCCGTCTTCCAGGATCCCGAGGACCAGGTCGTGATGACCGTGGTCGGCAACGAGGTCGCGTTCGGCCTCGAGAATCTCGCGACGCCGCCGGCGACGATCTGGCCGCGCGTGGAGGGCTCGCTCGCAGCGGTCGGGGCCGGCGCTCTCCGCCCGCGCCGCACGATCGAGCTCTCGGGCGGGGAGCTCCAGCGCGTCTGCCTGGCCTCTGCGCTTGCGCTCGAGCCGGGCCTGCTGCTGCTGGACGAGCCGACGTCGCAGCTCGATCCGGCCGGTGCGGAGACCTTCCTCGCAGCAGTGGCCGGATCAGGGTGCGCGGTCGTGCTCTCCGAGCAGCGCGTCGGGCGCGCACTCGCCACGGCCGACCGTGTGCTGTACCTGGAAGAGGGGCGGCTGCTGTTCGACGGCCCGGTGGCCGAGGCGCGCGACTGGCTCGGCGCTGCGAGGCCCCGCTACGCCGCGCACGAGAGCTACGCCACCCGGGCGCTCGTGCCGGGGGAGGCGGTGGTCGAGATCGGCGGCGTCCGCTTCGCCTACGGCGACGGCCCGACCGTGCTCGACGACGCCTCGCTGACCGTGCGGCGCGGCGAGATCGTGGCGCTCGAGGGCCCGAACGGCTCGGGCAAGTCGACGCTCGCGAAGCTCGCGGCGGGGCTGCTCGAGCCGGACGCCGGGAGTGTGCGGCGGCTCGGGCGGGCGACGTACCTCTCGCAGGATCCCGGCCGCTACCTCGTGCGCGAGACCGTGCTCGAGGAGGTGGCGCTGGGTGTGGCGGGCGATGAGCGGCGGGCGCGCGCGGCGCTCGAGCGCTTCGGTCTCGGGTCGGCCGTGGGCCGGCATCCGCGTGACCTCTCGAGCGGCGAGCGGGAGCGGCTCGGGCTGGCCGCGGTGGCCGTGTCCGAGCCCGACCTACTCGTGCTCGACGAGCCGACCCGCGGCGTCGATCCGGACCGCCGTGCCGATCTCGCGGCGTGGCTGCTCGCGGAAGCCGCCGCCGGACGGGGTGTGCTCGTCGCGACCCACGACGACGGACTGCCTGCCGATCGCCGTGTCCGGCTCGGCGCCGCCCCGGGGGTGACGCTTGCCGTCTAGTCTCACCACCGCCTTCTGGACGGTCGTGTTCGCGGGACTCGCCGCAGCGGCCGCGCTGTGGGCCGCGGTCGACCCGGCCCGCGGTGGGCTCGCCACCCTGCTCGCAGCCGTCGCTCTCGTCGCAGGCGGCTTCGCCTGGCTCGAGGGAGGCACGGCGACCGCACGGGACCTGACGCTGATCGCGACCCTCGGGGGCCTCGCCGCCGCGGGCAGGGTGCTGTTCGCGCCGATCCCGAGCGTGCAGCCCGTCACGGTGATCGTGGCGGCCGCCGGGGTCGCGCTGGGGCCGCGGCGCGGCTTTGCCGTGGGCGCGCTGGCCGCGATCGCGTCGAACATGTTCCTCGGCCAGGGCGCGCACACGCCCTGGCAGATGCTCGCGTGGGGAGGGTGCGGCGTCGCGGCCGGCCTGGCGGCGCCGCTCCTGCGCCGCCGCCTCCCGTTCGCCGCGTTCTGCGTCGTCCTGGGCTTCGCGTTCGGCGTCGTGATGGACCTGTGGCTCTGGTACGGCTTCTACCCGCATACGTGGGCCTCGCTCGTGACCGTGCTCGGAGCCGGAGTCGCGTTCAACGTGGCACACGCGACCGGCAACCTCGTGCTCGCCCTCGCGGCGGGCCCCGAGCTGCGCCGTGTGCTCGATCGTCATGCTCGCCGGGCGCGCACGGAGGTGGTGTGGGCGTGAAAGTGGCGGTCGCGCTCGTCGTGTCGGCGCTCGCTCTCGTTGGTCTCGCCCAGGCCGCCACCGGCCCTGCAGCCGGCTCGCTGCGCTTTCTCGAGTCGCGCCAGGCCGAGAGCGGGGGGTTTGCCGAAGCCGGGCGCGTCCCGGACGGCCAGCTCACGGCCTGGGCCGCGCTCGGCCTGGTGGCGGCCGACGGCTCCCCGTCTGCGCGGGCTCGCGCGCTCGCGTTCCTGCGGGCAGCACCGGTCGCGGGGGCCTCCGAGACCGACATCGCACTGCGCGTGGTCGCGCTCGAGGCGCTCGGTGACAGCCCGGACGCCCTGCTCGAGGGGTTGCGCCGGCACCGGCCCGGGGCGCTCGTGAACGCGACCATCTGGACGGTGCTGGCGCTGCAAGCGGCCGGTGAGGAGCCGCCGCCGTCCCTCGTGCGGGCGGTGCTGGCGACCCAGGCGCGGGGCGGGGGCTGGCCGTGGTCGCGTGGAGGCAAACCCGACTCGAACGACACGGCGGCGGCGATCCAGGCGCTCCGCGCGGCAGGCATCGGCGGCGCGCCGGTGCGTCGCGGCATCGCCGCCTTGCGCGCCTTCCAGAACCGGGACGGGGGCTTCGGCCTTGTGCAGGGCCGGGCCTCCGACGCCCAGTCGACCGCGTGGGCGATCCAGGCGCTGATCGCCGCCGGCGAGCGGGTCGGCAAGCCGCCGTTTCGCTTCCTCGCCCGGATGAGGCGGGCGGACGGCAGCTATCGCTACTCGGCGGCCTATGCGACGACGCCGGTGTGGGTGACGGCGCAGGTGCTGCCGGCACTCGCCGGCCGCCCGTTTCCGCTGCGCTGACGGTGGGCTTCCCGGGCTTCCTGTGACGTCCGTCCGGGGGCGGGCAGCGTGGGAGCCAGAAGGCCCAGAAGGCCTTGTGACACAGTGTCACAAGCTCCGAGCCGTGTGCGATTCCCCGGGTCAGGTGACGTGCTGATCGACCGAGAGCCTGGTGATCGCACTGCGGCGACGACCTGTGTCGTGAGCCGGCCAGGTGATCGTGCCCGACGGCGCCGACAGCAGGTGCCCGGAGGCGGCGAACGTCTCTGCGGCCGAGGATACGCGTGCGGCGGAGGGCCCGGAACGATCATCTAGCATCGGCGTGTGACCGTTGCCACCCACGAGGATCTGCTCGGCGACCTGAATCCGGCCCAGCGGGAGGCCGTGCTGCACGTGGACGGGCCGCTGCTCGTGATCGCCGGCGCCGGCTCCGGCAAGACCCGCGTGCTCACGCACCGGGTCGCGCACCTGATCCGCGCCCACGGCGTCAAGCCGAACGAGATCCTCGCGATCACGTTCACGAACAAGGCGGCGGGAGAGATGCGGGAGCGCCTCGAGCAGATGCTCGGGCGCACCGCGCGGGCGATCTGGATCCTCACCTTCCATGCCGCCTGCGGCCGCATCCTGCGGCGCGAGGCGGAGCGGCTCGGCTACCGCTCGAACTTCACGATCTACGACTCGGCCGACCAGGTGCGGGTCGTGCGGGCGTGCCTGGAGGACCTCGGGCGCGATCCGAAGCGGTTCACGCCGCGCGGCATCCACTCCCAGATCTCGAACGCGAAGAACCAGCTGATCGGGCCGGACGAGTACATGCGGCGTGTCGCCTCCTTCTACGACCAGACGGTCGCCGAGGTGTACGAGGCCTACCAGCGCCGCCTCTCCTCCTCGAACGCGGTCGACTTCGACGACATGCTGATGCTCACGGTCGAGGTGTTCGAGCGGTTCCCCGAGGCGCTGACGCACTGGCAGCATGCGTTCCGCTACGTGCTCGTCGACGAGTACCAGGACACGAACCATGCGCAGTACCGGCTGTTGCAGCTGCTGGCGGGGGAGCACGGCAACGTGTTCGCGGTGGGGGATCCGGACCAGTGCCTCGTCGCGGGGACGATGGTGACGATGGCAGACGGCAGCGAGAGGCCGATCGAGGCCGTTCGCGAGGGAGATGAGGTGCTGTCGGGTTACGGCGGCGGAGCCTTCGGCCCCGCGCGAGTCGTGCGCGTGCATGCATCCGATCGGCGGGCAGGCATCGCCATCTCGACGGCGACAGGACGAACGATCGTGTCGACGCCGGAGCACATCCACTTTGCAGGCTTCAAAGAGACTGCTTCGCCGCCAGCGATACCGACAGGGATGGGGTGCATGCCCAGCCCGGACAGTCGGGATCGCGCAACCGTCGCGCGGTCGGCGCATGAGCCTCGCCCGTCCGGCATCACTACCGCTGGCCCGGTGGCCCTCGCCGACCCCGACTGGTCACGTGCACGGATCACGGTGACTCTATGCGGTGCTTCGACCGCTGTCGCGCCGATGCATCGCCTGTCGCTTCAGTGCAGCGACGACGGTGAGCGCCAGGCACTTGAAGAGCTCGGTCTCTCGACTCGCCCGGCCCGCCCGGAGTCGAGTGGTTGGAGCCACGAGTCGGTCTTCTCGGATTTCGGAGAGCTCGTTGCGAGGGTGGAGGACATCGAGGCTGTCATGGACGCCTCTGTCCGGTTCGCAGGCTGCCTTGTCGCCGGCGAGGCCGGAGACGCGCTCCCCCTTGTGTGTGCATCGGAGGTGCGCGCTGGGATGGCGATGGTGACCGGTGACGGCACGTTCGACGTCGTCGAGTCGGTCGAGCGGGTGACGCTCGACCGACCCGTCTACGACCTCGACGTCGAACGGACGCACAACTTCGTCGCGAACGGCATCGTCACGCACAACTCCATCTACGGGTTCCGCGGCGCGGACATCTCGAACATCCTCGACTTCGAGCGCGACTTCCCGGGCTCCCGCTCGATCGCGCTGGAGCAGAACTACCGCTCCACGAACGCCATCCTGGGGGCGGCCAACGCGGTGATCGAGAACAACCGCGACCGCAAGCCGAAGCGGCTCTTCTCCGACCTCGGCGAGGGCGAGCCGGTGCAGGTGATCGAGGTCGAGGACGAGCATGCGGAGGCGCGCTTCGTGGCCGCCGAGATCGCACGGCTCGTGGAGGAGGGCTGGTCGGCGTCGGAGCTCGCGGTCTTCTACCGGACGAACGCGCAGTCGCGGGTGCTGGAGGACGTGCTCGTGCGCCAGCAGATCCCCTACCAGGTGATCGGCGGCCCACGCTTCTACGAGCGGGCGGAGGTCAAGGACGCCGTCGCCTACCTGTCGGTGCTCGACAACCCGTCCGACGCCGTCTCGCTGCTCAGGATCGCGAACAGGCCGCGGCGCGGCATCGGCGACACGTCGATCCAGCGGCTCGTGGCCCGCGCCGAGGCGCTCGGCCTGACGCTGTTCGAGGCGATGGCCGATCCGGACGCGGCCGGTGTCGGCACGGCCGGCGTGAAGGCGATCCGCGCCTTCCACACGATGATGCAGTCGCTGCAGGCGGCCGCGCAGGAGCTCGAGCTGGACGAGCTGCTCGAAGCGGTGCTGCAGCGCAGCGGCACGCTCGAGACGTACGAGGCGGAGCGCACGATCGAGGCGCGCGGCCGCATCGAGAACCTCGAGGAGCTCGTCGGCGTGGCGCGCGAGTACCGGCAGGGGCGGGAGGACGCGTCGCTGTCAGGATTCCTGCAGGAGATCTCGCTCGTCTCCGACCAGGACGCGCTCGGCGGCGAGCAGTCGCTCGTGACGCTGATGACGATCCACAACGCGAAGGGCCTCGAGTTCCGCGGGGTCTTCGTGATCGGCCTGGAGGAGGGCATCTTCCCGCACTCCCGCTCGATCGAGGAGAACGAGATCGAGGAGGAGCGGCGCCTCGCCTACGTCGGCATGACGCGTGCGATGGAGCGGCTCACGCTCGTGCACGCGATGGCGCGCTCCCTGTACGGCCGCCGGGACTACAACCTTCCCTCGCGATTCATCGACGAGCTTCCCGCCACGGTGGAGCGTGAGCGGCTGCGGCCGTCCTCGTGGTCGGGCTACGCGTCGCCACGGCAGATGGCGGCGCCGTCGCGCGGTGCCACGGAGATCCCGTCGCTGCAGACCGGGGACTCCGTGCGCCACGGCTCGCTCGGCGAGGGAGTCGTCACCCGGATCGAGCCCGGCGGTGTCGTCACGGTGCGCTTCGCGGGCGACGCCAGCGAGCGCCGGCTGATGCTCGAGTACGCGCCGCTCGAGAAGATCGGCTGATGGCCGTGCGCGTTCGCCCCACGCGTGATCTGGAGGAGTACCTCGACGCGCTCGGCGCGATCGGCCACTACTTCGGCAGCGACCGCGACCCGGAACGCGGCGAGCGGTTCTCGCGCATCCTGCCGTTCGACCGTATGCACGCCGCCTTCGACGGCACGGCGATCGTCGGCGGCGCCGGCGTCTTCCCGTTCGAGCTGGCCGTGCCGGGCGGCTCGCTCCCCTGTGCGGGCGTGACGGTGGTCGGCGTGCTGCCCACCCACCGGCGGCGCGGCGTGCTGAGGGCGATGATGCGCGCGCAGCTCGCCGACGTGCGGGAGCGCGGCGAGCCGATCGCGGCCCTCTGGGCCTCCGAGGAGACGATCTACGGCCGCTTCGGCTACGGCCTCGCGTCGCTCGACGCGATGATGCGCGCTACGCGCGTCCACGCGGCTCTGCGCCCCGATCTGCCGCAGGTGGGCTCCGTGCGCCTGGTCGGCCGCGACGAGGCGCTACGCGTGCTCCCACGCCTCTACGAGCGCGTTCGTCGCCGCACGCCCGGGTTCTTCTCGCGCTCGACCGCCTGGTGGGAGGTGAAGACGCTGAGCGACGAGCCGTCGCGCCGCCACGGCGCCGGCGCTCTCAACCACGCCGTCCTCGAGCTCGACGGCAAGCCTGCCGGCTACGCGCTCTACCGGATCACGCTCGGCTTCGAGGACGCGACGAACACGAGCAAGGTGCACGTGCTCGAGGCGGTGGGCGACTCCGCCGTCGCGACGCGGGAGCTGTGGCGCTTCCTGCTCGGGATCGACTGGGTGGAGGAGATCCACTGCGACGTGCTGCCCGTCGACCACCCGCTGCTCCTGCTCGTGCAGCGGCCGAACCGCCTCTCGTGGAAGGTGTACGACGGCCTGTGGGTGCGGCCCGTGGACGTGGCGGCGGCGCTGCGGGGGCGGGGGTACGCCGCGGACGGGCGCGTCACGCTCGAGGTCGTCTCCGACCCGCAGTTCCCGGACAACGTCGGCATCTGGACGGTCGAGGATGGCGCGGTTCGCCGCTCGACGCGCCGGCCGGACGTGCGCCTCGACGTGCAGGCGCTCGGCGCCGCCTATCTGGGCGGCTTCTCGTTCGCGCGCCTGGCGGCGGCGGGGAGGGTGGAGGAGGCCGCTCGCGGCGGCCTCGTGCGCGCCGACGCGCTCTTCCGGGTCGACGCCGCGCCGTACTGCGCCGAGATCTTCTAGCGATCCGGTGTGGCGTGTGCCGGCTGCGCCGCCACGGCTCGGCCCCCTGCCATGCTGCGCCGGGCATGGCCCGGCCCCTACGCGGTGCTGCGCCGGCACGGCCGGCCTGGCGCCGGGCACGGCCCGGCCCCTAGGTCGGCAAACCGGCGGTACGATCGCGGCCTTGTCGTGCGCGAGGTGATCGAGGTGGCACGTCCGTCAGGCGAGGTCCCGCCTACGTGGCCGAATTCGAGACCGCGGCCGAGCGGGACCCCGGCATCGTCGAGTCGCGCAGGACGTCGGAGGAGCACGTGGGTGTCGGCGCGACGTACGCCGTCGTGGCGGTGTTCCGCGGCAAGCGCCGGTCCTTCCGCTACCAGGTGATCGAGTACGTCGACGGGCAGCGGATCGTGGAGGGCGAAGGCGACAAGGCGCGCTCGGTGGACACGATCGTGGTCGAGCCGACGGCCGGCGGGACGCGCGTCGTGTACGAGGCGGACTTCCGCCTCGAGGGTGTGTACCGGCTGGTGGAGCCGTTCCTCGGCGGCACGTTCAGGGCGCTCGGAGCGAAGGCACTCGCCGGCCTGAAGACGGCGCTCGACTCCGCGTAACCCGCGAGGCGGAGCCGGCGGGAGCCGACCCGCGCCCCGGCCGGGCACGGCCAGCTTGTGGTGATTCACCACAAAGGGTAGGCCTGTCGCGCGGTGCGGCCCCGGCACGGCGGTGGCGGGATGTCTTGTGGGATGGATGTGCTTCGGTCGCTGCGGGCATGGCAGCGGTGTCTCCCCGAAAGGCAGGGGAGATACCACCGGACACCCTGGTTCTTGAACGACTCGGGGGGTTCTTGAACGACGGGGGTTCTTGAACGACTCGGGGGGTTCTTGAACGACTCGGGGCCCGCGATGCGGGCCCCGAGTCGTTCCTACTGGTGCGTTCGGTTACGCCGACAGAACGCTCGCCTTGACGGAGATTGCCGTCTTGGCGAGCTTGTAGTTGGCGATCTTGAACGCCTTGTTCGTCGGCACGGTGCGGACGAGCGTCTTCAGCACCTTGCCGTTCTTGCCCATGATCGGGATCCGGAGCTTGGCGGACTTGGCCGTCTTGCCCTTCACGTTGACCACGAGGTAGCGGCCGAGCTTCGTCTGCAGCACCTTCACGGAGAAGAGCTTCGCAGACGATTCGAGGCGACGACTGCCGTCTTGGTGGCTGATGCAGCACCGGCTGGGCCTGGATGACCGGCCCACCGAGGCTGACGACCGTGCTGGTCGTGGACGTAGCAGCGGGTGCACCTGCACCGCCACCGGCCGCCGCGACCGCCACCTGCGGGCGGATCAACGACGGGAGGCGGAGCCAGAGGCGTGAGCCCGAGGCCGACGACTGCCGTCGGGTTCTCGGTCGCCGCGCCGCAGGCCAGACCCGTTGCCGGATCCACCTTGTAGGTGAGCGAGACGGACGATCCGAAGATGCCCGACTTGTCCCAGTCGTTCCACTTCGTCTCGAGGTTCTGGCTCGTGACGTCGACACACGCGTCGGAGCTCAGGACGATCGATGCCGACCTGGCCGTACTGGTTGGTGACGAGCTCGATCCAGCGACCTGCCGGATCCTTGTCGCCCTGACCCTGGCCGATCGTGTTGAACGGCGGGATCAGGTCGGTGGATGCTGCATCCAGCTGGGCGTTGTTGCCCGAGGTGCTGAGCCGGACTTCCACACCCTCGATCGGGTCGCCGTTGAAGTCGACGACGGTCTCGACGCAGAACGCCTCAGACTCGGTCGACGGCTTCTTGATGCAGACCAGCGTCTTGTTCGCGAGCTGGTGTGCGACCTTGCGCAGCGTGTTGGACTTCTTCGAGCCGTCCCACAGCGGCTGCTGATCGGGATAGTGGGCGGTGGCCTGGATGTCGGCCTCGCCGTACAGGCCCGGCTTGACGTTGCAGCGGTACTGCGTGTCGTTCTGGAGATACAGGCCGACGTACGGGAGGAACTTCACGAACGCCTCGCCGTGCTCGTCGGTGTACACGGACGACCTGCCGGTCGCCCGTCGGGATCGGATACGGATACCCGTTCGGGTCCTTGCAGTTGTTGTAGCCCTCCTGGTAGGCCTGGCGAGTACGTGCTCCAGAAGTCGTACTTGCCGTGGTCGATGAAGCCGGGGTAGTTGTTGGCGAAGGAGCCGGCGACGCCGGAGCCCCCGTCACGCCCACCCAGGCCGGCGGCCGGGATGTACGACTCGTAGAACGGCGCGTACAGGTCGTGCCGCTGGTCATCGGTGTTGTCGGCGTCGTAGACGTCGTCCTTGTCCGCCTTGGCGAACGCGCCGATGCTGCCGGCGCTTACGGCGAAGTCGACGCGGATCGGCGGCATCGGCGCGTCATCCGCGTCGAGGACACCGTCGTTCAGCAGCGTCTGATCCGGGAAGAGCGCGTCGAACGGGCCGACGGTCCACCAGGTTGCGCCGTTCACACGCGAGAACGGACCCGTCTCCGAGCCGCTCCAGCAGTTGTCGACCGCGTCCGTCCCGATCAGGTCACCCGAGTTGCAGGAGGCCGTCGTGGAATGGAACGCGGCGTCGTCGCCGCCCAGCGCGTGGCTGAGGCGGTTGTCGTGGATGTCCCAGCGCATGGACGCGCTGCCCGGAGCCCCACCGAGTGCGGACGTGTCGTCCACGGCGAGCAACTCGGCAAGACCCTTCCAGTCGTCCGGCAGGGTCACGACGGACTTGAACTGGCCGGCGAAGTCGTTCCCGAACGGGAACGTGCCCTTGACCTGGGCCTTCACGACGCCGAACACGTTCGAGATGTCGCCGTGGTAGAGGTCGAGGTCGAACGGAGGCGTGAACACGCCGTCGCCGGCCGGATCGCCGACCGGGCTGCCGTCCTCGAGGTTACCGCCCGGCTGGTTCGCTGCGACCTCGTTGATCACCGGGGTCTGCGACTGCAGCCAGATCGCGAGGAACTGGTGCTTGAGCAGGACATCGTGGAAGATCGCAACCGGCCCGATGTCGAGGAGCAGGCCGCCGAACCGGAGCTCGAGGCTCGCAAGCACCTCGGCGGAGACGGCCAGCTTGATGACCGCCATGCCGGGCTTGTTCGAGCTCACGTGCGCCGACCAGCAGATACCACTCTCGCTGATCTCCACCGGAACCGTGGTGCCGCCGTCGCCGACGTCGCCGTTGTGCCACTTCGGCCCGGCGTTGTTCTCGTCAACCCCGGTCCAGTCCTCGATCTGGAACCGTCCCGGGAAGCTGACCGAGACACCGAGTGTCGCTTCAGCAGCGGCGATGTCGGTCGGTGTCGTCTCATTGTCCCAGCGAAGGCACTTGACGACCTTCAACTGGTTCCCGAGCCAGCCCACGTACGGAATGTTCGTGGTCTGCGGATCGGGGTTGATCCCGTGACTGGGCAGCTGGGCAGCATTCCCGTCCGGGGTGTTTTCGTCTGCGAACGCCGGCGCTGCAGTGACCGCGAACGCGGCCACCAGGGCGATGACGAGCGCGAGACCAAACTTGCGGAATCGCATCTTCTTACTACCTCCCCCAACTCTTGTTTGATGCTGAATGGCTACTAACAGACGTACTGACTGCTTCTTGCGTGTCGCGCGACCATAGGCCGCAACGGTGATGCTGGGCCCTCTCTCCCCAATCAGAGGGCCTCCGGTGACTAGCCCTTGCTCAGTCGCACCTCCCCTAGTGACAATGCCCGGCGCCGAACACAGAGCGCTCGACGCCATTGTGCCCCTTCAGGGGTACCATAATCAAGGGATCGGCGGGTAGGATTGTTCAATCGTCGGGCGGGTAGGTTTTCGCACTGGAACAGCTGATTTGGGCCGCCCGGGGCTAGGCCGGTCGCACAAGCTCGTGTACCGTCATGGTATGACCCGTTTGGGGTACGGCGTCCGCGCCTGCTGCGTTATCGCACTACTCGCCGGCCTGCTGCGTCGTTCCGGCTGCGCAGGCTGCGCTCGAGCCGAACGACCCGTACTGGCGCCAGTCCTGGTCGCAGTACGTGCTGCGGATGCCGGAGGTCTGGCAACGCACGACCGGCAGCCCCGACGTGGTCATCGGGATGGTCGACACCGGGGTCGATCCGTCGCTTCCCGATCTTGCAGGGCGCGCTCGTGCCGGGCTGGGACTTCGTCGCGAACGACGCCGTGCCGCGCGACACGGCCGGGCACGGGACGCACGTCGCCTCCGTGATCGCTGCACGTGGGAACAACGGCATCGGGATCGCCGGCTACTGCTGGGGCTGCCGGATCATGCCGGTGCGGATCACGTCCACCGGCAACGCGACGCCGCAGCAGATCGCACAGGGCATCTACTGGGCGGTCGACCATGGCGCCCGCATCATCACGTCGGGCTCAACTCCGGGACCCAGGACTTCGACGAGAGCTCCGCGATGCGCGTACGCCCGCGACGAAGGACGTGCTCGTGATCGCCTCTGCGGGCAACACCGGCACCGAGGCTCTTCGCTATCCGGCCGCCTACCCGGGCGTGCTCCCGGTCGCGGCCACGAACGACTCCGACGTTCTCTACTTCTGGTCGTCGCGCGGCCGCTGGGTGCCGCTTCGGCGCCCGGCTGTCAGCTCGTGCTCGACGTCCGCCGTCGGGCCAGGCACGCTGTGCGGCACGTCGTTCACGCCCGGCGGCAGTGGCCGGCGTGGCGGGACTGATGCTGTCGCTGAAGCCCTCGCTCACCGCCGACGAGATCGTGGAGGCGCTCGTCTCGACGGCCGTGCCCGGTGACACGGGATCAGCGGCGGGCGCATCGACCCGCTCGCAGCGCTGAACGCGGTCGCACCCCAGGAGCCGCCCGCCGCCGGAAGGCGACGCGCCCGCCGTCGGCGATCCCCGGTGGCGCCGGCATGGCGGTGCCGGTCACGCGCGACGCTCGAGTTCCGCCGCGGCGTGATGCGCCGCCGGATGACGCGCGACGTGCGGGTCGGCGCCGGGCGCCTCGACGTGCAGCTGCACGCGGCCCGCGCCGCGGAGTGCCAGATCTCGATCGTGACGCCGACAGCGGGACTACGTGCTCTCGCTGCTGCCGCCGGGCGAGCCGACGCTGCTCAGCATGTCGCAGGAGGTGAAGGCGGGCAGCACCGGGTGAGATCGAGTGCGACGTCGGGCGTCGGCGCTCGTACACGCTCGAGATCTCCTCCATCGCGGTGCCGCGGACGGCGTCGGCCAAGGCGTCCGGAGCCTAAAGATCTGGTTGAGGGTTAGGGTTTCTGTCGGGGAGAGCACCCCGCGCCTGCGGTGGGCAATACACCCGACAACGCTTACAAACCTACCCTGGTATCCCGCCGTATCAGGGTGCATGATGGAGCGGGGAGCTGACTGGGGGATGGGGACGATTTGCTGAAACATCTGGTGTGGGTCGGCGTCATCGGCGTCGCGTTCGCGGTTGCCGTCGTCGCCGGGGCGGAGCCTACCCCCGGGACGTCTCCGTCTACTCTGGGACGCCAACAGTCGGTCAGACGTTGACGCCTCACCCGGCACGTACACCGGCGCAGACGGCGCGCCGGTGACGCTAACGGAGGTGTGGCAGCGCTGTGACGACAGCGGCGCGAACGGTTGCGCTCCGACGGCGGGACCGGCGGGACATACCAACTGGCCGCGGCCGACCTCGGCAAGCACATCCGTGTCGCGGAGACTGCCGACGACGGCACGCCTCCTACCACAATCGCGTTCTCCAACCTCATTGGCGCGGTGAGCCTCCTCCTTCGCCCCGAGCAAGACCTCCGATCCGTCGGTGACGGGCAGCGCGCAGTTCGGTGCGACGCTGTCGCGTTCACCGGGCACGTGGACAAGGCACGGGACGATCACCGTCACCGACCAGTGGCAGCGCTGCGAGACCCGCGGCATCCGGTTGTCGACATCGGTTCGAGCGGCAGCGACCTTGCCCGCTGACAGGCGGCAGGCGACGTCAGGTAAGTTCGTCCGCGCTACGGGAGACGGCATCGAACGGTGTCCCGCCGGACGGGCAGGCCGTATCCAACTCCGTGGCCGTTGCGGGCACCCCGACGACGCCGAGGCACACCCTCCATCTCCGGTCCGCCACCGCCGGTCAGACGCTGACTCGCCAACCCGAGCTGGCTCATGGGGGGGGCGTCCGCGCACCGACCGTCAAGGGCTACCAGTGGTCCGCTGCACTCCCGCGTGTGCAGACATCGCGGGGGCCACGAGCGGTACTTCGTGCTCACCGCCGCCGATGTCGGCACCACGGTCAAGGTTCGCGTGACGGCGGGGAATGGTTACGGCGATACGACAGCAGACAGCGGCCCAGTCGGGCCTGTAGCAGGTCTGCCGACGACCCGGGCTACCGACGATCTCGGGCACGTCCTCTCTCGGACAGACGTTGACCGCCAATCCGCAGCTGCCTTCGTGGGGAGGCGTTCCGGCGCCGCCCACCGTCAAGGCCTACCAGTGGATCCGCTGCAACCCGGCCTGCGCGGCATAGTCGGAGCGTCGCAACGCCACCTTCGCCCTCACCGCTCCCGATGTCGGCGCGACGATCAAGGTTCGGATCACGGCGGGCAACGGCTATGGCGACGCCATCGCCGAGAGCTCGCCCACCGCGCAGATCACCGGCCCGCCCACCACGGCCACCGTCCGACGATCGACATCACGGCACCTGTTCGCGGGCAGACGCTCGTCGGCTCCTCGGGTCTCTGGGCCGCCTGGCCGCAACCCGCCCTCGTGCACCAGTGGAATCGGTGCACCGTCTCCGGCACCGGGACGACCTGCTCGCCGGGCGGAACGTTCAGCACCGGTGGCGTGAGTGCTCGCCGTCGCCCTTCACGAATACCTCCAGCTACGTCGTCACGGACGCCGACCTGGGGTCGCGCTTGAGGCTCACGGTCACCGCGAGCAACGCCGGTCGGAGCGGCGCCCTGGCAACAGCGTGCCGACGCAGCCGGTTCAGGGCGCCCCCGCCAGACATCGCGGGCAGGGGCCAATCGTCTCGGGGACGCTGTGCGCTGACAGACGCTGACTGCCACCTCGGGCAGATGGACGGGCTACTGGCAGGGCACCGCGCCCGTCTCGTTCACCCACCAGTGGCAGCGGTGCGACGCGGGCGGCGGGCGTGCGTCGACGTCGGCGACCGCTCCCGTCGCGGTGCCCCCGCCGGCGTGGAGACATGCACGTCGCTGGGCCGTGCGGTGCAACGAGAGCTACGCACTGTCGGATGCCGACATGGGCTCGACGCTCCGCGTGATCGTCCGGCTCAACGGTGGCGGCAACGTCCGGCAGGTGACGAGGCCCTGACGGGGATCGTCACGGTGCGCCCCAGATCTGCAGGCGCGGCGTGCCCGATCCGAACACGATCCCGAAGATCACGGTCTCTCGTAGTCGGGTTCAACATCGGCGCCTCGACCGGCTCCTGGAGCGCTTCCCCGAGGCGCTCACCTACGCCTACCAGTGGGTGCGCTGCTCCGGCACCGACGTCGGGTCGTGCTCTCGATCGCCGGCGCCACGGCGACGGTCTACGCGATGCAGGACGGCGACGTCGGGCAGCGGCTCCGCATCCGGATCACCGCGAGCGACGGGGTCGAGCCGCCGGGCGTCGCGTACTCCGATTCCGACGGCGCCCGTGAAGGCGAGTCCGTGGCGTCGGCGGCGACGGCGTCGACCTGCTCCTGTGGCCAAGGCGAACTCTGCCGGCGGCACGCTCACCTACACGCTCACCGCCACGAATGCCGGCAACCAGGGAGCGAGCGGCGTCGTGATCACGGCGACCCCACCGGCCGGCATCACGATCGTGTCGGCGACCGCCCCCGGAGGCTGCTCGGGCGGCGGGCCCGTCTCCTGTGCGCTTGGAGCGCTCGGGCCGGGCGCGAGCGCGAGCGCCACGATCGTGATCCAGGCCACCCAGACCGGCGTCGTCAGCTTCGCCGCGAGCGTCGGGGCCGCTGAGGCGGACGTCAATCCCACGAACAACGCCGTCTCGCTGACGACGTTCCTCGTCGTCACGGGCAGCACCCCCCAGGCGGGAACTGGCACCGCGGCAGCCGGGCTCGCGGGAACGGCGACAGCGACGCGAAAGCCGACGGTTCGTCGCACTCAAGGACGTCAGGCTGAAGGCGCGGCGCGTCGGCAAGACGTGGGTCGTGCGACGAAGTTCTCGTTGCTCTCGGGCACGCGAACTCCGGCTCGTCGTGACCGAAGACGGTAGCGTCAAGGAGCTCACGCTGCTCGAGGAGGCAGCCGGTTTGGCGGCATCGTCGTCGAGGGAGCAGCGTACGAGGTCGCCTTCGACGACCCAAGGCCCGCGACGTTCCCCATCAAGGTCGTGCTCCCGGCGCAGAGGCTTCTCGCTCAGAGCAGATCTACGTGATCCGCATCACGGCCACCGCGGCGAGCGGCGCTCGACAGCTCAACATCGGCTTCAAGGCGAGTGAAGCTCATCACGAGGAAGACGCACGCGACTCAGCTCGCGGCTCGTGGGTCGCGGGCTCGACATTCGCCGTCCCGGCACGCAAGACGGCCGTGCAGGCGTGGGTTAGCGCGGGCGCGAGCGCGACGAAGCTCACCCTCCTCAAGGGAAGCCGGATCGGTACCGCCCAGGTGAAGGCGGCAGAACAGCATGCTCAAGCTCCAGACTCGCCAGAGCGGGCACGTTCCCGGTGCGGGTCGTCCTCTCCGCCAGAAGCGTCTCGCCTCAAGCAGACCTACGTCATTCGCATCGAGGCGAAGTCGGCGAACGGGCTCTGGACGGACTACGAGATCCGGTTTCAGGGGCAAGGCGCCGGCCCGCATCCTCACGGGGACACGGGCGTCGCCCGAAAGATCCGCCCTCCGATCGTCGCGGTCGATCGCTCTCGGCGACGCCGTTGTCGACGGCCCACTGGGACGCCTCGGTGCGGTTGCTGACGCCGAGCTTGCGGTAGATGTTCGAGAGGTGGAACTTCACCGTCTCGCTCGTCACCCACAGATAGCGGGCGACGGCCCGGTTCGTCATCCCGCGCGAGACGAGCTCCAGCACCTCGAGCTCGCGGCGCGTGAGGCCGCCGGGCCCCGTGCGGCGGCGCCGCACCCCCAGTGCTCGCGATGCAGGCGGACCGAGCACGAGCCTCGCCCTGCCGAATCCGTTCCTGTCGTGCGGCGCGAACGTTCGACGCTCGTCGCCGCCTTCGAACCACACTCCCCGTTGTGCGGTGCTCATGCGAAAACCCGACCCCCATCCTCATTCGATCGACATCGATCGAAGCGTCGTCCGTCCTCGTTCTGCTCTCGTCGCGGCGGCGCTTCCCCCGCACCTGATCTTATGAGCGCAACCGGATGCTGTCGACCGGTTGACGGAACTCCCGCTCTCGCCTACGGTGAGAAGCTGGCGTGCGCTTCAGCGTCTGACGATCTCGCAGTCGCGCGCCACCCGGTCGAGGCGGTCGGCCACGACGACGTCCCGGCCGCGGCCGCAGACGACCGTGTCCCTGGCGCCGTCGCGGGCTGCGATCGTGTCGTTGCCGTCCCCGCCGCGGAGCGCGTCCTTGCCCGGGCCCCCGAACAGCCTGTCGGCGCCGCCGAGCCCCCACAGGCGGTCGGCGCCGCCGAGGCCGCGCAGCACGTCGGCGAACGGGCCGCCGCGCAGGGTGTCCGCCCGGGTCGTCCCCGTGCGCACGACGCCCTTGCGGGCGCTCGGAGACCTCGGCGGGGTCGCGATCGTCGGGGGCCGCACCCGCGCCGTCGCGGCGTTGTTCGAGGGGTCGGCGTCGGCGGGGGTCGCCTGCGCGGTCGCCACGGTCACGACCTCGCCCGTGGCGACGACGCGCACGGTCAGCTCGACGGAGGCGACGAGGGAGCCCGACAGGAAGTCGAGGTCGCACACGACGGTGCGCGTCCCGGTGCAGCCCGCGCCGCGGTTGACGCGGGTCGAGACGAGCTCCACGTTCGCGGGCAGCTCGGCCGACACCACCACCTTCGTGGCCGGGGCGGCCGAGCCGAGACGGGCCTCGAGGCGGAAGACGATCGTGTCGCCGACGGCTGCCGTGGCGCGGTCGGCGACGTTCGTCAGCACCACGTCCGGGGCGCCACCGCCGCCCCCTCCGCCACTCCCTCCGCCTCCTCCTCCGGCGGGCGGCGGGGGAGGAGCCGGCTTGATGCTCCAGGCGGGAGCGCTCGCCCCGACCGGGGGCGTCAGCCGCACCGGGCTCGTGCCCGTCGCCGTGGCGCGCCACAGCGTCGTCCCCCTGACGAGCACGAGCCCCGACCCGTCCGGCGACCAGGCCGGCTCGCCCGCCGCACCCTGCGCGTCGGGCTGCGCCACCACCGCGTCGTCCGTGCCGTCGGCGTCGATCGCGCGGATCGCCCCGCCGACCGCGTAGGCGATGCGCCCCGACGCCGACCACGCGGGCGACGTCTCGTCGGCGACGCCCGTCGTCAGCCGCACGGGCAGCGTGCCGTCGGCGTTCGCCACCCAGATGTCGTAGCCCGATCCGGGCGAGAACGCGCTGTAGGCGATCCTCGACCCGTCGGCCGACCAGCTCGGGCTGCGCGCCGTCCCCGAGGTGAGGCGCGCCTGACCCGTCCCGTCGGCGTTCATCACCCAGAGGGCGAAGTCGCCCTCCCGTTCGCTCGCGAAGGCGATCCTGGTGCCGTCGGGCGACCAGGCCGGCTGGATGTCGGCGCCGGCGTTCGTCGTCAGGCGTGTCAGCCCGGAGCCGTCGCTGCCGACGGCGTAGACGTCGGCAGCCTCGACGCCGGTGCGCGTGAACGCGACGCGGCCTCCCGACGGCGAGAGCGCAGGCTCCGCGTCGTCCGCGCCCGCTCCCGTGATCCGCACCGGATGCTCGCCGTCCGGGGACGAGACGACGACGTCCCGGTCGGCGGGGCTCTCGCCGGGCACGGCGTACGCGACCTGCCCGGTCGCCCCGGCCGGGGTCGGGAGCCACACGAGCCCGGCTCCCGTTGTCGAGTCCTTGCCCGCGGTGCCGAGGTCGGTCGCGTCCGGCGCGAGCGACGCCTCGAGCGCGGCCGCCGAGATCCCCGGCTGGGTGCTGCGGCGGAGCGCCAGCAGGCCGGCGACGTACGGGGCCGCCGCCGAGGTGCCGGTGAAGCCGGTCGTGCACGACGTCGACGCTCCGTACACGGGCGACGAGACTGCGTCGGGGCCGACCAGGTCGGGCTTCGTGCGCCCGTCGATCGTCGGGCCCCGCCCGCTGTACGGCTCGATCGCGGTGCCGCTCCAGCACACGGCGCCGACCGCCAGCGCGAGCGGGGAGGAGGCCGGCTCGACGACGCTCTGCGCGGCCACCTGGTAGTCGAGCCGTGCGTCGGTGAACAGGTCGAGCCGCGGCGACGACGTCGCCGACACGCGCTTGATGACGGCGTCCACCTGCACGTCGCTGCCGCCGGGGTTCGTCCAGCAGGTCGCCTCCACCGGCGCCGACGGGGTCGTCGCCTGCGTGTTCTGCGAGGCCGCGAGCTGGGCGCCGCCCGTGCTCTCGAGGAAGAGGTCGTAGTCGGTCGACGAGGTGGGCCACGCGTCCCACTTGAGCCGGATGCAGAGCCTGATGCCGGGCCGTGCCGTCATGCCGTTGCCCTCGTCTGCCGGCTGCGAACTCGTGCCGGCCGTTCGGCGTTCGCGTCCACGAACGTGCCGGCCCAGTGCGTCCGCGCCGTGTTGCCCGCGGCGTTGACCCACACGATCCCGTGGGCGCGCGCCTTGGCGACGCTCGCGTCCGGCGAGCCGGCGCCGCCGCTGCCGTCGCCGCGGCCCGTGTTGAACCACTGGACGGAGTGGTTGATGATGCTCGCCCCCTGGGCGATGGCGTCGTCGACCGCCTGCGACAGCGTCACCTCGGAGTCGAAGCAGATCAGCAGCAGCTGCGCGCCGGGGGCGACCTCGTGCACGATCTCCGCGACGGCCGTGCCGTGGCCGTCGCCGATGCTGAGCGCCCCGCCGCAGCGGTCGACCGTGACGGCGCCGGCCGGCAGCTCGCCCTGCGCCTGCGCGGCGGCGTAGCCGGCGAAGTTGAGGTCGATCACGGCGACCTTCGTTCCCGCACCGGTGCCGGCGGCGGCGAACTGTGCCGCGCCGGTCGTCGCCGAGCCCCTCGCCGGTCACGGCTGCGGCGCTGAACGAGGCGGGCGGCCTCACGCTCTCGACGCCTGCGGTGCCGGCGAGGAGCCCCAGCGCGGCCGGGGCGACGAGCGCCTGGACGAGCCCATCGGCCGTCGCCTCGACCGTCCCGTTCGTGGCTGCGACCGCGCGCGCCGCACCGGCGCCGGAGACGATCACGCGCACGCGCCCGTCCGAGACGGCGAGGCCGGAGCGGCGCGCCTCGGCGACGCCTGCGGCGGACCCGCCGCCGCGGCTCGTGTCGAGCAGCACGCGCAGGCGATCGTCGAGCAACCCCTGCGCCGCCCGCGCCCCCGCAGCCGGCGGGGGAGGTGCAGGCGCGGCCGAGCCGACCCCGATCGCGATCAGGGCGACGACGGCGGCCGCCGGCGCGGCGAGCGTACGGCCCGGACTCCTCACACGCTCACAGTAGTGACGCCCGCCGGCCGCCGCGCGCCCGGCTGCCGCACGGTCGTCGTTCGTCACCGTCCGCATCGGCTAGAATCCCCGCTCCCCCGTCGACCGGGGGATCAGCGCGAGGGCGGTTAGCTCAGTTGGGAGAGCACCAGCTCGACAAGCTGGGGGTCACTGGTTCGAGCCCAGTACCGCCCACCTCCGAGACGGGCCGGAATCCCTT
Organism: uncultured Gaiellaceae bacterium; assembly: GCA_963787085.1. Lineage (GTDB taxonomy): Bacteria > Actinomycetota > Thermoleophilia > Gaiellales > Gaiellaceae > Gaiella. The sequence goes on from CAWBBO010000007.1 coordinate 205,304, forward strand.
CAGGGATTCCGGCCCTTTCTCGTCGAGACGCCGAATCCCGGCCCCCAGAACTATGGGTTGAAGGCGCGATAACCCATAGTTCGTCGTCCGGAGCCTGTAGTTTCCGTTCCATGCAGACGTTCCGGAGTCTCGACCGTCACTTCGACCTGATTCCCGCGGCGGTCAGCCGTCAGCTGAGCGAGATCGACGTTGCGCGGGGACGGCAGGAGGCGTTTGCTCTGCAGCATCCAGCGGCGCTCGAGGCGCTGAAGCAGTCTGCGTTGATCCAGAGCGTCGAGGCGTCGAACGCGATCGAGAACATCATGGCGCCGCGACGTCGGATCGAGGCGCTCGTCGCCGGGCGGACCGAGCCGCGCGACCGCTCGGAGGCCGAGATCGCCGGGTACCGGTCGGTGCTCTCGAACGATCCACGCGAGCGCTCTCGAGATCCCGTTCACGCCGAACGTGGTTCGCCAGCTCCACCGCGACCTCTACCGGTACGCCGCGCGACCGGGCGGCGACTGGAAGGGCTCGGACAACCTCGTGACGGAAGATCTGCCCGACGGAACCGTCGCCGTACGGTTCACGCCGGTGTCTGCGTTCTCGACGCCGTTGGCGATGGACGAGCTCCACGAGCGATTCAACCAGGCGTGGGAGGCCGACCACTACCACCGGCTCCTCCTGACTGCCGCCTACGCGCTCGACTTCCTCATCGTCCATCCGTTCACAGACGGCAACGGCCGGATGTCACGCCTTCTGACACTGCTGCTCCTCTACAAGTCGGGCTACGAGGTCGGGCGGTTCGTCAGCCTCGAGAAGCTGATCGAGCGGAGCAAGGAGACCTACTACGAGGCACTCGGCCGCTCGACCGACGGCTGGCACGAGGGCGCTCACGACCTGAAGCCATGGCTCTCGTACGTCCTCGGGATCCTCACCGCTGCCTACAGGGAGTTCGAGCCGCGCGCGCAGGCGATCACCGCCGGTCGTGGCTCGAAGGCGGAGCTGGTCAAGGCGTTCGTCCGCTCGAACGTCAGCGACACGTTCACCTTTGCTGACGTCAAGCGGGCCGCTCCCGGAGTGAGCGACGAGTACATCCGGTCAGGTGCTCCGCGAGCTCCGCGACGAAGGGTTGATCGAGGCGATGGGCGTCGGCAGGGGCGCGTGCGTGGCGCCGTCGGATTCGATAGACCCGCGACGCCCGGGGCCTACTGCCTGCTGCCGTAGATGTTTGCTTCTCAAGCCGCCTTGAACCGCCCTCGGACGGGTCTCGGCTACGTGAGGTGATGCCTTCGCCGCCGGCTCACCCGCTCGGCCCGCACGCCGAGATCGGCTGGCGGCTGGCACGGTCCGCCTGGGGGCACGGGTATGCCACCGAAGCCGCTGCGGCGGCGCTCGATGATGTCTTCACACGCTGCGGGCTCGTGGAAGTCCTCGCCTACACCGCCCACCTCACGCATCGCGGCGTGAACGCGATCCGATGCCTTGCAGCCGATCGATCTCCCGATGCAGCTCGCCGCGGAGGTCGGACAACGACCGTTCCTTCGCCGTCAGGTACTCGATCTGGTTGGCGGTCTCGGCGTTGCCCGTGTCGCCCTGGCTGCGGATGAAATCGAGCCGGGCATGGAGTGCCCGGCGCCGGGCGGATACCGCCCGCTCCTGCCCGAGCAGATCGCGGAGCCGCTCGCGCTCGGACTCGCTCAGCTCCGCGAGCTCGGCCCGATCGGCCGGCGCAGCCGGTGCGCCGACGCTGTCCGCCCTCACGAGGAACCCGTCCTTGTAGTGAAAGCTGCCCTCGAAGTCGCAGTCGTCGTCCATGCGGGCGACCTACCCCGGAGACGGCGTGATCAATCGGGCTCAAGCCCCTCCCACCGCTGCCGTCCGACATACTCGGGCGGGCACCGCAGCGGCGGGAGGGATGCGGACGAAGCGCCGGTGAAGAGGGAGGGGCGCAGTGTCCGCTTCGGGCGCGGGGGGCGCCCCGATCTTTGGTCAGCGAAGAAGTGGAATCCGGGCGGGGCGCAACAGGTAGCGGCGATAGGCCACGTGCAGCCGGCGGCGCTCGACCGGCGTCGCCGCGGCCTGGCCGCCGGCAAGCTGCTCGAGTCGCTCCGGTGTGATCCCGCACGAATTCCCACGCCCGCTCGAGCCCATAGGCAGCGCCGAGGGCAGCGGCTGCTGCCGCCGCGCCGATACGTCCCGGCTGCGGCGGGTTGCCCGCGAGCTGGTAGCCGGCGAGCCAGATACAGGCAAGCCGGGCCGGCAGCCTCGCGACCATCTCCTCGGGCTCGAGCGGAAGCGGGAGCGAAGACATGAGCAGAAGCATCGTCGCGGTCACGCCAGGCTGCCCTACCCAGGCGCCACGCTTGCCATCCCCCGATTCCCGTATGCCCGCGGGACGCGTCCGTCGTGCGACGCAGCTCAACTCACGCCGAACCGAGCGCTCAGCCGCCCGCTGTCGTGCTGACGGGCAGGCAGAGCACCGGCATCAGCATTGCACCGCGCTCGACCATGGTGGCACCGTAGGCGGCCGCGAGCGAGGCGGCTAGGGCGTAGGTCCGTGCCAGCCCCGTCTCGTTCTTCCGGCCGTCGAGGTCGAAGGTGAAGTCGATCCCTCCGTCGGATTCCCCGAGGCCCACGCGCGACCTTCCCGACCTTGCCGGTCTCGCGGACGCGGCGACGCGCGTCGAGAAGGAGGTGCGGAGCACGAGCAGCAGGGCGGTGTCGGTCTCGTCGCCGACGAGCGGCTCGACGGGGGAGAGGTCGATCACGACCTCGACGCTCTCGACGGGCGCGACCGCCTCGATGATCTGCAGTGAGGAGCGAACGAGCGTGACGGGCGGCACGCTGCCGGTCACGTAGCGGCACGACGCGAGGTCCGTGAGCTCGGAGAGGCCCTGGCGGAGATGGTCGAGCCTCTCGATCGAATCCGCCCGTGCGGAGAGCGGGTCGGGATCTGAGACGGCGAAGAGGACGCTTCGCCCGGAAATGGGCACCCTCGACGTACAGCGCGCGAACCAGCTCGGCACGGAGGAGGTCAGACGGTGGATGTGGCAGCGAGGCTGGGACGCTAGGTCCGATCCGTTGGTCGAAGACCGACGCTCCGACAGGCCGCCAAGTATGGCCCGCACGACCGGCTTCCGCAACGCGTGAGACGGTGACCCCCGCCGAACGGGCCGCCGGGCGGCGCCAGAAGCTTGTGACGATTGAGTGTTACTGTCGGAGCAACGTGAACGAACCGGACATCGCCGAAGGCGTCCGGGTCGACCTGCTGCTCGATGGTCTCCCCGGTATCGTCTTCTGGTCCACCTCGACCCGGGGCCCGAGCTGCTGTACGCGAACAGCTCGGCTTCGAGCGGCTGCTCGGCTACGCGCCAGGTGAGGTCGTCGGCGACCTCGTGCTGAGCCTGTTCGTGCCGGAGCTGCTCTCCGACCCGGACGCGCCGATCGGAGCGGAGCCGCCGAACGGGTTCTCGGCCCCGATCGCCCTGCGCACCCCGCGCCGGGGAGAGCCTCTGGGTGCGCCGCCACGGAATCGTGCACAAGGACGCCGAGGGCCGGCGGGTGATGCAGGGCGTGCTCGCCGACGCGGGTTCGTGATGGAGAAGCAGATGCTCGAGCAGCTCGGCGAGCTGCAGCGGATGGAGGCGGTCGCGAACCTCGCCGGCGGCATCGCCCACGAGCTCAACAACGCGCTCACGGTCGTCGCCGGCCACGCCGGGGCAGTGCTTGCAGCGTCGGGGCGTTCCGCCGATACCGGCAGCGCCCGTACGGCGCCGCGATCCAGGAGGCGTCCCGCGACGCTGCGGAGCTCGTCCAGCAGCTGCTCGCGTTCGGACAGCGGCAGCTCCTGCAGCTCGAGCCGCTCAACCTGAACGAGCTGTTCGAGCGGCAGTCGACGATGCTCGCGCGCGTTGCCGGAGAGGACGTCCAGGTCGAGCTCGGCTTCGACACCCGGCTGATGCCGGTCGAGGCAGACTGGTCTCAGCTCACACAGGTGCTGCTCCACCTCGTCGTGCGTGGCCGTGCGGTCACGTGCGACAGCCACGGCGTCATCACCATCCGCACGCGCATGCAGACCGTGGCGGAGGAGACGCCGCCGCTCGCGGCCGGCCGGTCTACGACGCTCTCGGTGGCAGACAACGGGCCGCCGATCAGCAACGCCCAGATCGAGCGGATTTTCGAGCCGTTCCGCGACGTGCCCTTCCCACCCCGGTGACCAGGGCGATGGGCTGTCGCTCGCGGCCTCCTACGGAATCATGCGCCAGCTCCAGGGCCCACCTGGCCGCGACCAACGATCCCGTCACGACCTTCACCCTGTGGCTTCCGTGGCACCCGCAAGCCGTCGCCGACACCGTTGCGACCGGTCGCCGGCAGCCTGCCCCCGTTGCACGTGCTGCTCTGCGAGGACGACGCCAGCGTCCGCGCCGTGACGCGCGAGATGCTCAGCGCACTCGGCCATCACGTGAACGACTGTCCTACCCCCGAGGCGGCGCTCGCGGCGGCGCGTGCTGCCGTGGGCGGCTTCGACGTGCTGCTCACCGACATCGTGATGCCGTCGATGGCCGGGCCGGAGC
>CAWBBO010000008.1:0-263253 GCA_963787085.1 uncultured Gaiellaceae bacterium
AGCAGTTGCGCTTCGTGACGAATTGTGTCTACATAACCACAAGATCCGATTATCGGCCCTGTTGATGTTAAAAATATCAAAGGAGTAAACGAGGTTTATATCGTGAAAAACAGTCCTACAAATGCAGAGAATTTTTCAACAGACAAAAATTTGTATTTCGAAAAAATATCGAAGTTCCTTGCATCAAAATAATTGAAAGTGCTTAAATGAAAAGAGGCGGATTCCTTAATGGAGTCCGCCTCTTTTTATTTGTAGTATTATTTTACAATACAGGTTGATTAACAGCTTCCACCCCTTTTAATTCAGGAATGGCCTTCAAAAGAGATTGTTCAATTCCCGCTTTTAGTGTCATCATGCTCATGGAACAGGAACTGCAGGCACCCAGTAATTGCAGGCGCACAATCATACCTTCGGTTACTTCTACCAGTGAAACGTTGCCGCTATCAGCTTCTAAGTAAGGTCTGAGGGTGTCCAGAGTATTTTCTATTCTGGCAATTAGCGTTGGATCGTTGTGAGGCATGGTGCAAATTTACAAAAAATTAGTATCCCATAGTTTGAACCGGTTTGGTGGGCTGCATGGTGGCATTGCGAATTGCCACTTGTTGTGCAAGGTTTCCCGCTGCTGAAAGGAAGGCGATTGCTGCAGGAGTATTTTCTTCCAACACAATTGGTGATCCTTTATCACCACCGTCACATATACTTTGAACCAGCGGAATTTGCCCAAGAAAATAGCAGTGGTGGATTTTCCCGAACCCGTTGCGCCTGTTACCAACACTAATCCACGCCGCTCTTCGGCGATTTGCCCAATAACTGAAGGCAGTTTTAACTCCTCCGATGACTTGACACCCGTGGCGATGATACGGAATACCAATCCGACCGTGCCGCGCTGCTGATGAATGTTGCAACGAAAACGCCCTAGACCCGGCACACTGTATGCCACATCAATCTCGGCGTGTTCCTTGAACCGTTCCTTTTGCTTATTGTTCATTACGGCGAAAGAAATCGTCAGCGTATTTTCTTGCGTCAGGCGCGGCCAGTTGCGCACCGGTCGAATTTCGCCATGCACCCGAATCGCAGGTAAGCATCCAGCTTTCAGATGTAAATCAGAGGCACCTTCACGAACCGCAATTCCCAGTAAGTCGTCAATAGTTGGCATAGGTAGTCTCAACTCAGGAATGACTGTGCTTGGGAACCCTCATTCCAACTGCTTAAAATATTAATGTGCGGAGCCGTGGTTGTTTATAAAGTTCTGGATTAGGCGGGGCAGAAAACGAGCCGCAATGTAGCACGCACGGAAAACGAGTGTCAATAAATCGTTTTTCTTGGTATGCCGAGATGAGGTAAGATACGCCGCGTGTTCGGTTCCTTGTCCCCACCCCCTGGCAACCTTGACGCGGCTGCGATGCTCCAAGCGGGCGACTATTTTGCTTTTACGAGATTTTTTCGAGGAGTTACGTTGCATGGGTTTTGGCATTCAGATGAAACTATTTCCCTCCACGCTTAAGTTGATACTCGTCCTTCTTTTTACGTCTTCTTTTTCCGGTCAGGCACAAACACAAGTGGCGTTTGATAATGAAGCATTTCGCAATAGCATCGGCACTACTTCCATTAGTGCTACAGCCGTGATGGAAACCACCTCAACCGTCACGATGGGACAGGAACGTGTTTGGAAAATGAGTGGGCCGTTTGGCGGAGATGTCGCCGCATTGGCAATTGATCCCCGCAATGACCAGCGTTTGATTGTTGGGACAAATGACGGGCAATTGTTTCGTTCGTTAGATGCAGGCGTTACTTGGCAGCGCGTCAAACCTGGTGTGAAAGCGTCGGGCTATGCGCTGGGCATCATTCACTTCGACCATAAAAGTCCGAATGTCATTTACATCGGCGCGACACAGATTAAAAACGCGATCAACGATGCAACCGGTGGCGCAGTTTTTGTCAGTCATGATGGTGGCGAAAGCTGGCGCGAAATTGAAGTGATGCGTGGGCGTTCGATTCGCGGGTTAGTGCAGTCTGTAAAAGACGAGAATATATTGCTCATCGCTGCGCGTGACGGCATTTATCGCTCCAAAGATCGCGGTGCTTCGTGGGAACGCATCACGCCTGACAACGATCCTGAACTGCGCAATTTTCATTCGGTGGCGACTGATCCGCGCGATGCCAATATCATTTACGTCGGGACGACGCATTTGCCCTGGAAGACACGCTGATGGCGGATTGACGTGGACGCGCGCGGGCAGCAAAGAAACCGGGGATGATTGATGATTCGGATATTTTTTGCATCAGCATTGACGGCACGAATCCCGATACAATGTTTATGAGCGCCTGCAGCGGCATTTATAAATCCACGACAGCCTCAGAAAAATGGACGAAGATTCAGGGCATGCCGTTTACGAGTCGCCGCACCCACGTGATTTATCAACACCCCTCTCGCCCGGAAGTCCTATTTGCAGGTACAACGGAAGGTTTATGGTGTAGTAAGGATAGCGGTCAAACGTGGAGTATCGGCGGCATGTCGCCACGGCGTCAGGTTATCAATGCGGTGGCTATTCACCCTGATCAGCCAGACCGGGTTTATCTTGGCACCGAAGACAATGGCATCCTTATCAGCACAGACGGTGGCGAAACGTTTGAGCCAAGCAATCTTGGTTTTGTCAATCGGCAGATTCGCGTCGTTGCGTATGATCGCACAGAACGTGGACGTGTGTATGCCGGCGTAATTTTTGACAATGCGAGCGGCGGTTTTTTTGTAAGCGAAGACAATGGCTTAACGTGGCAGCAATCGGCACGTGGCATGGGCATCAGCGACGTGAATTCCGATCTATCAATCTACTGAACATTCGGAGTTGATTTATGCGGGAACGAATCACGGTTTATATCGTTCCGACAATCGGGGATTGAGTTGGGTGAAGGTTGTCAAAGAGAATCCCGCAGAACCTGCTGCGGCGCAGCCATCAAGCAGCGAAGCGACCCGCTCGCAGGTCAAAAATGTTGTGCAGGCTCGCCCTAAAACTGCGAAGACAGCCAAATCCACCAAGCCGCGCACTCAAGTTGTTAAGAAGCCTATAACCCCGGAACCGACTGAACCGCCCGTACCAGTGGATGATTCGATTGATCTGCAAAATCAGATTTTCTCGGTGGCTCCAATCTATCCGCGCACATCGGAAGACGCTGGTGGATTAATCGCTGCGACTTGGGATGGTTTATTTATTACGCGAGACGAAAAGAAAGGCTGGAAGCAAATCAAATTTGAAAATGCTACCCTTCCATACTTCAATGTCGTCACGACGAACCCTGCGATTCCAGGCGTAATTCTGGTGGGAACCGATGACGGGCTGTTTGTTTCACGCGATAACGGCGATACCTTTGCCCCATGCCATTTGCTCAAAAAACGCGCCGCATCCAAACCATTGTCTTCGACCCACGCGAGCCAGCGACGATTTACCTCGGCACGAATGACGGCTTGTTTCTGACTTACGATGGCGGATTGAATTGGGAACTGCGCGGCAATGGCTTACGCACGTCATTGGGAACCAGCGCGATTGTCGTTAACCCGAGCAACCCAGATGAAGTGTACGTCAACGATCAACGGCAAGGCGGTCTCTTCCACTCCGAAAATAAGGGCCACTCATGGGAGCAAATTGAAACCATTCGCTTGCCCAACACGCGATTTTGGACGATGAGCGCAGACCCCTTCGACGCAACCAGCATTTGTATCGGTTCATTTTCCGCTGGCGTGTATGTGATGAATAAACAAGTCGGTAGGACAGAAAAAGGCAGGTCGGGCAATAAGGCTAAGCAGTCTAAAGAGTTTTTGACGTTTGTGGCGTCTTCCAGTTCCCAAATTTCTGGGACAATAGAAAAAATTAACCCCTAAAAAACAAACAAGCGAAAAACAATGATCCGTCGCCCCGTTGACCTCACATTGTTTTTCGCTTGACCAATAACTACTACCGAAAAAGCAGGCGCAGTATAATCAGCCTGACCGCTTAAAGCAAGTTAAATTCTTCAAAGTGATTAAATTTTATCTCTTTATGTTTAATTTGTTGCAGGTCAGTGATTTACCGGATGCGAGCCACTTTGCTTTTGTGTCACAAGCATCAAAATTTGTCACTTTGCCTTGTTTTCCAGCCGCTCTTCCAAAATCCCCCCAATTATGGAATAAGTAGCGTGAGTTTTTACTGCCACGACGCTTATGAAAATCCAGCGAAAGAAAGTTTACGATGTCTGTGTAATTGGCTCCGGCGCAGCGGGCGGATTTGCCGCCAAAATCCTGACCGAAGCGGGCGCGGAAGTAATCCTGCTCGAAGCCGGAACCAAAGGCCGATTGGAGGATTTGAGCATTCACGATTGGCCATATGATTTGCCCAAGCGCGGCTTTGGATTAAATGAACAAGCCTCGTTGTATCCCGACAACATTGCGCGCGACATTGAATATCAGGGCGACCGCATCGGTGTGGATCGCATTCGCACATTGGGTGGGCGGACATTTCATTGGAACGCCGCGACGTTTCGCTTTTCCGCCGATGATTTCCGTGAGCGTTCATTGCACGGCTTTGAAGAGGATTGGCCGTTGAGCTACGAAGAGCTTGCGCCTTTTTACGATTACGTTGAGCGCGAAATGCACGTTTTCGGCACGCGCGAAGGTTTGCCGCAATTGCCCGATGGGAACTTTGTGGCGCTGCCACCGCGCTTTCGCTGTGCGGATGCTTTGGCGCAAAAGAAGCTCGCGCCGCTTGGCATCAAAGTCATTCCGGTGCGCAAAGCTGTTCTCACGAAATCTCGTGGCGCGCGCGGAGCCTGTCACTACTGCGGGCATTGCATGGACGTGTGCGATGTCCGCGCGGTGTGGTCGAGCGATGTCACAGTGATTCCTGAAGCAATGGCGACGGGCAAGTTGTCTTTGCGGATGAATGCGTTGGCACGCAAGATTTTAATCAATAACGACGGGCTTGTGCGCGGTGTTTCGATAGTGGATCGCACAACAGGGAACGAAGAAGAAATCTCCGCGCGCATCGTCGTGTTGGGCTGCGCGACGATTGAATCCGCGCGCTTGTTACTGAATTCCAAAAGCGAGAAGTTCCCCAATGGTCTAGCCAACAACAACGATGTTGTTGGTCGTTACCTCGGCGGTCATGTCGCAGCCAACGCGCAGGGCTACATCAAAGACCTGCTTTCCAAAAACACTTGGGCAGGTGATGGGATGACCGATCACGCTTATATTCCACGCTACAATCATCAACGCGGCAAGCCAGACTACGTTGGCGGCTACGGCTTGCAATTGAATTACGCGAGCTATCGTCATCCGCAACACGCGAAAGACGTCAGTGGCTTTGGCGCAAGCTACAAACAACGTGTGCGCGATTTGCAGCCTGCGTTCTTCCACGCCGGAGCGTTTGGCAAGGTCGAGCAGCGCGCCGAAAATCGCGTTACGGTTCATCCCACCAAAACCGACAAATGGGGCATTCCGATACCTGTCATTAACTTCAATTGGAGCCAGAACGACCGTCAGTTATTTGCCGCAATGCGCGAAGGTGTGCTGGAAATTTTCGATGCCATTGGCATGGAGTTGACGTTGACAAATGGCTTGGTGATGGGCGGGTTCGCCTCGCATGAGGTCGGCACAGTGCGAATGGGTAAGGACAAAAAAACTTCGGCATTGAACGCCTACAACCAGGCGCACGAAATCAGGAACCTGTTCGTCGTGGATGGCAGCAGTTTCACTACTTTCCCGGAAAAAAATCCCACGCTGACCATCGCAGCTTTGTCAGTTCGAGCCGCGCGCTTCATCGTTGCGCAAAGAAAAAAAGGCGAGTTATAAACTTTGTCGCGCGTCTTCAATGGCAAGCAATGCTGAAGACCAGGCTCAATGGATGAAGTGAGAATTTACAAGTTTCACAAAAGATATACCCGCGCTTGACCTAATTGATCTCGACCTGCGATATTTCTTAGGTTGTTGCTTCATTGATACTCGTGCAAAAGAACTCCTCCTTGAAAAGTGCGCTATGAAAAATCTATCTTACCGTTGGTTGCTCCCGATTGGCGTTATGCTGGCCTTATCCGTGACGAGTTTCAGTCAGCAGAAACAACCTGATCCCACGTCAGCCGTGTTTAGCCTACAGCAAATACACACCATTCATCTGACGGTGACTGCCGAAAACTGGGAGAAGATGCAACCACCACAACGAGGTGGTTTCGGCGGTGGGTTTGGCCCTCCCGGTGGCATGCGCCCTGGCGACCAACCGCCCGGTGGCGGGGTTGTGTTTATTGGCCCCCCAGGCAATGCGCCGCAGAACGGTGGGCCGCCGCCGCAAGGTGGGCCGCCCAGAGGCTTTGGCTTCGAGTTTGAATATGTTCACGGTGGCGTTGAAATTGATGGGCAAACCTTCAAAGACGCGGCAGTGCGCTTCAAAGGCAATGCGTCTTACATGTCATCGCAGCGCGGGCTGAAGCGGCCTTTCAAGATTGATCTGAATAAATTCGAGAAGAACGCGCAATTCAAAGGGATCACCACGCTCGTCCTGAACAACAACGTCATGGACGCTTCGATGATGCGCGAAACGATTGCGTATCCGCTCTTTCGCGCCGCTGGTTTGCCCGCTTCGCGCACGGGGTATGCCAAAGTTTATTTGACCGTGCCAGGCAAGCACGACCGCGAATACATTGGCTTATACACGCTGGTCGAATATGTGGACGAAGAGTTTTTGGCCAGGCATTTTGGCAAAGGCGATGGACTACTGCTCAAACCCGAAGGCATGCAAGGTGGTGTGCAATACCTCGGCGAAAATTGGGACATCTATAAAACGCGTTACGATGCGAAGTTTGGCGACAAGGGCGATGAAGGGAAAAAGGCACGTCAACATTTGATCCAGTTCGCCAACCTCGTCAACAATGGCAGCGATGGAGACTTCAAGAAAAAGATTGGTGATTACCTCGACGTAGATGCGTTCTTACGCTTCCTTGCCGCCAACGTTTTGACCGCCAATCTCGACAGCATTCTGGCGATGGGACACAACTACTACATTTATCTGAACCCCGGCACGAACAAATTTGTGTTCTTCCCGTGGGACTTGGATTTGTCGTTTTCTGGCTTTCCGATGGGCGGATCATCCGAGCAACAATTGGATTTGAGCATTGACCATCCATACACTGGTACGAACAAATTGATTGAGCGTTTGCTGGCCGACGACGCAGTGAAGAAAAGTTACCACAATCATCTTCAGACATTGATGAAGACAGCCTTCAATGCCGAGCAACTGGAAAAACAAATCGCTGCCGCTGAGCAATTGATTGGAGCAACAGTGAAAGCCGAACCCGCACAAGCCAGTGGCCCAATGGGTGGCCCGATGGGCAGACCGGGCGGCGGAAATGTTTGGGCGCTCGGTTCCGCTCCGTGAATTCATCCCGCGTCGCATTGAATCTGTGACCGCGCAATTAAGCGGTAAATCAAAAGGCTACGTGCCGCAAAACCGAATGGGCCGTGGCGGTCCCGGTGGTGGCCCCGGCGGCCCCGGCGTGATGCTGCGCCCAGGAATGCTTGAAGCACCGCCGTTGCTGAAAGCGTTGGATACCGATCAGAGCAACGCGCTCTCGCAATCTGAATACACATCAGGCGCGAAACAGTTTTTTACTGCGGCTGACAAAGACAAAAACGCGAGCCTGAGTTTAGAGGAAATCACGAACGAGTTGGACAATCTTCTGGCCACTGCCGGCATCATGGCACCGAGTTTTGTTGTGGCGCGTTCCGTGCAGCGAACCGCCGATAGTAATCGTGACGAACAGTTGAGCGCGGCGGAATGGAATGACGCTGTCCTCAAACACTTTGGATAATGGGATACCAATAAAAACAGTGCGATTGATGAGCCAGAGCTGGCCGCAGGGTTGGGCAAATTGATGACGCAAGGCTTCCCGCAATTTGAACCAGTCACGCCGCCACCGAGCGGCGCGAAACCGACAATCAAGAACTGATCGCAGTCCAGGACTTATGCAAAGTTGGCGGGAAATGTCCGACAAACTTCAGATTGTCGGACTGCCCTTGCCGCGTCAGTGCCTTATTTTTCCTGTAAGTTTTACCCACCTTCGTTATCCCCTCGTGTCATGTTCTGCTTGAGTTTCTGGCGAGGTTTCGCGTAAGATGCAGCCTCACCTTTGCACACAGTTGCGTTTATTTTGAAATGACGAATCCTCTCGTGGTTTACAAAATAAAGGTCTCGCGCGCTTGAGCATAGCACTGAAGAAAATTTGACAGAATCCGCTGTTGAATTTCATCTGCTTCCAGGAAAGCAACGAACATAATCCAATTGCTAACCAATCCCTTCTGTACAAGGGATGGAATAAGGTAGGTGTATATCGTGTTTGTCATGCCACCCTCTTTACCCGTTCAATCCGTTATCGAGCAAGCTTATGTGAAGGCAGATTCGCCCAGAATCTCCTTCGGAAATCTTCGCTTTGACTTTGCACAAGATGCGCCCTCTGTCGTTCAGATCGCCAGAGCCGACGAGGATGCAAAACCGCCAGAACCTTCCGTTGATAAAAAAGCGGATGATAAAAAGGCGGAAAGTCTTTCGCCGCCACCAGCGGCTCCGATCTCCGAGCCGAACTCACAAGCAACAACGCCGCAAACCACTGCTGCCACGCCGCAAAACCCACCAGCAGAGCGGCGAACCTTTTGGGAGCGATTTTTCAAGATGCCTCCGATGAGGACGCGGCTGAGAGAAATCCTTAACCGAAAATTGGAAATTCAAGGATGTCCGCACACGCAATATTGATTGGTTGCTTTCGGAGGATGGTGAAGAGGCGCGAGTCTTCTTCCTGGATGGCGCGAATGCCCGTCAATACTACCGATTGGTGAAAGAATATGGTTGTGGGTTTGAAAACCGCAATGGCAAGATTGACGATGATAACTTTGACACGCTGAGTGAATATGGCGCGGATTTGGTGAAGAGCTACAGCATTCTCATCGAGAACCGCGAATTGATTAAGCGCTACTATGCGGGCGTCTTTCGTGATGGGCGGATTGGGTCAGCCTCACTGATTCGAATCAGTAGTTCGATGTGGTTTGGGCCATTCGGCCCGCCTCGTTTCAGAATGGCGGCGCGTATCTTGAACGAAAAGTTCCAGGTTCCGAATCACGTCATTGGCCCGATGCTTTCCAGCGTGGGCGATTCGTTGTGGCTGCGTCCGGTTTTGTTCCGTCGTACCGCACCGCAGGAATATCAGCAATTGCTCAATCACATCGCAGCGAATGCTGGTGATGATGCGGGCAATGCGTTTGCCCCGGCTCTCCAACTGCTGGTTCTGGGCGAGGAACATAAGATTCCGTTCAAGGCCATAGATACGTTTGTGGGAGACCTGAAACTGAAACCCAAAGATTTTGGCCCGTTCAGCGCCATCGTTTTCAATCTTGGGGTTTATCGGATGGCGAGCGAGATCAATTGCCCAACCTTTACGGCATTTATCCGCCGACAATTGGATGAATTTGGCAGCGATTTTAATCAAGAGTCGGCTCGGTTGTTTGTGCTTTCCTATCGGGAATTCAAGAACGAGGCGGAAGCGCTCTCTTCGTTACTGTCCCCGAAGTACAGCGACACGAAAGCATTTTTGCGTAGCATCGGAACGCCGATTACGCCCAACGTTTGGAACATGGAGCGCATCGCGGTTCTGACCCAAACTTTGACGCCGGAGAAGCGGGCCAAGATCACGCAGATGGTTCGTGAGCTTCCCGAAGAAGTTCGCATCGCGGACATCATGTTTCTCTCCGACATTGCCGACAACGAAGAGGAAGTAAAACTTCTCCTGAATCGCCCCGCCTTGATCGCCGCTGTCAAAGACATCAAGGTGGATCGCATCGTCGAGCGCAGTAACAACGATCTGGTGAAAGAGTTGGAACGCGAGATTGATATTGCGAACCGCAACGGTTTGACGCGCACGGTGCGGCGGCTGATGAACTTGGTGAAAGAAGAAAAGCGCACCTACTCCGAACGCGTTGAGCCGAGTAAGATGACCAACATCCAACTCAGTCGTCTGCTGATCTTTCACCGTTCGCTGCAAATGCCGGGCTTCCTGGATACGCTGGGCTGGAACGTCTCGCTTGATCTGCAAAATGAGCGCAGCGAAGGCGGTGGTTATCTGGGCTACGATAAAGATATGGCGATGGTCACGATTGTCAGTGGTCAGCCCGGAAATAACAAAGCCTATAGACCGATTAACCTGATGAGAGCGCCCGCCTCGTTGGCCTTGTTCCATAACCACGCGTTCAAAGAGACCTTCACCGAACGCTACTTTGGCTTTTTGCGCAACATTTTCCCCAAGAACAAAAATAAAGATAAGTACGCCGGCCCCAGTGGATGGATGGGAGCATCGAAGGGCGATATTTCCGCCGCCGCCGAATCTGAACTCCCCTCATTCATCATCACCAAAATCGGCTATCCGCAAAATCCCGATGGCAGTAAAAACAAAAAAATGCTGCAAGTGAACCTGGATTGGGTCATCGTTGATCGTCAGTCAGGCGAAGCCATTCGCTCTGACCGAGGCGTGTTCAATGTTCCTTATTTTGGCGACGCGGAACTCGGCAAAGTGAAGTGGCCTTCGCGCAAAGAAATGAAGCGCCGCGAAAAAGAACAGCGCGAGAAATGCCCACCAATTCATCAGATGGCGACGGTGCAGCGCTGACGATTCGTTCGTCGCAACGAAATGCCCCGCTACTCCGATCCGTCGGATTAGCGGGGCTAATCTGTATGTTGGGAGATACCTTTACAGTGAAACGGACACGCAATGGAAAAAAAGCAAATTAAGATTTATTGTTCCAGTGAAACATTTCAGGTTTGGGACTATCTTGTCAGCCACAATTATGTTCTCTTGCGCTGCCCTGTTTCAAAGACTCGGTCTGAAAATATTGACATTATATTTTTCTACACAAAATACCTTGAAATACCAACAACGATACGTGGGCTTGAGATTGCGATTGATCGCAATCAATCCACACAACTACAAATCGCTGAACGCGCCGGAATTGCGTTTGACGAAAGGCTCAAGGTGTTTAGTTTAAAATCAACGGGGAAAATATATTACGTTGTGGCCTATTCAGCATTGATTCATACGAACACCTTGCCAATGTTTGATTCGCCCTTACAAGCGGTGTTGGGCATACGTGAACCAGAGGTCAAGAAATATGCTAATCATCTCATATCGGCCAGTGTGTTGATCTGATCATTGCAAAACGTCCAACAGTAATTGTACGGGAGCGCGGGAGCCAGTGCTTTGATTGATGCCAAACTCACACGCGCCCCCGTGAATACGATGTTCGGCAACTATGAGGAAATTTCTATGAAACTGAATCATATCCATCTGATGGTCACGGATGTGCGGGCGGCCAGCACATTTTTGGAGAAGTATTTTGACCTGCAAAACAGTGGCGGGAATGACGGGCTGACCGTTCTGTTGGACGATGACGGGTTGGTATTGACCTTGATGAAAATCGGCAGGACGAGCAATACCAAGTATCCCGATAATTTTCATATCGGGTTCTTTGTGGAGAGCGAAGCCAAGGTGGACAACATCAATCGCCGCCTCAAAGAAGATGGGTATGAGGTTTCGCCGCCGGAGCGGCACCATGCATATTCGTTTTATGTCAGCGCTCCCGGCGGGTTTACGGTTGAAATCGGGGCCTGACGTACTCTACAGTCGCGCAACAAGAAAGAAATGGAAGACTTCACGATTGCTTTCGGTACTCATAACGACAGCCAGGCGTTGTATGGCGCTGTATCGAACAGTTGCGGCGGTCGAAGGCGGGCTGGCGCGGACAGCAGAGGAAATCACCGCAGACTATGTCAGCCACTTTGTACAGAAGTCCCTTGCACGCGGGGTTTTTCTGGTTGCGCGGCAGCCGGACACGCAAGAGATCATCGGAGAAATTCATGCGTATGATCTTGGCCCCAAGGTCTTCGCGCATGTGCTCGGCGAATTGACGATTGCCGTCCATCCGCGCCATCAGGGGCGCGGCGTTGGCAAGGCGCTCTTTACTGCTTTTCTGCACCACGTCTCCACTGAACGACCAGACATACTGCGCGTGGAACTGATCGCCAGAGAGAGCAATCAAAAGGCGATTGCGTTCTATCAGAAACTCGGCTTTCGCATTGAAGGCAAATTCGCGGGACGGATTCGCAGCGTGCAGGGTGGCTATGAAGCCGATATTCCGATGGCCTGGCAGCGCACAGCGGCCTGACCGAATTCCGCCAATCATCATTGTTATACTCACTATTTCAGGAGAATCACCATGCTCAAACGAACAGCTTTCATCGCTCGACTTCTGCTTTGCACACTTGTGCTGACAGGCATCGCATTGGCGCAAACCGCCAAACGCCCGCTCAAACTTGACGACCTGCCCCACTTGCGCGAAGTGCGCGATCCGCAATTTTCGCCCGACGGACAATGCGGTCGCGTATGTTGTTTCCGCCATTGATGTCAAAGAAGACAAGAGCGCCGCGCACATCTGGATGGTCGGTTATGACGGCAAAGGCGAACGCCAAATTACCGCCGGACAGGAAAGCGAATCGTCGCCGCGCTGGAGTCCTGACGGCAAATATCTTGTCGTTCACTTCGTCGCGCAAAGGCCCGGCGAAAGGCAGTCAGGTTTGGCTGTTGGATCGCAGTGGCGGCGAAGCCGTTCAATTGACCGATGTGAAAGGCCGTTTGCAGAGCTACGAATGGTCGCCCGATTCCAAACGGCTGGCGTTGGTCATTGGCGATCCTGATCCCGAAGCCGAAGCCAACGCCGCAGCCGCAGAATGCCGGCGGCAAACCAAAACCGCCGAAGCCAATCGTGCTGGATCGGTACAAATTCAAACAGGATGGTCAAGGCTACTTGCTTTCAGGGCGCCACAGTTACGTTTACCTGTTTGACATCGCGACCAAAAAGCTCGACCGATTGACGACCGGCAAAGTGATGAATCTGGCGCCGTCGTGGTCGCCGGACGGCACGCGCATCGCTTTCTCAGCAATCACAACGCCGACCCGGATCGGGAACCTTCGACGGCCAGATTGTTTGTTGCGGAAGCCAAAGCCAGTGCGACGGAAAAGCCGCTGACACCGCCACCAATCGCGTCGGACGTGGCGCGCTTGGAATGGAGTCCTGACGGCAAATGGATCGCGTTTCTGGAAGGCGACGAGAAGAAATGGGGCGCTTACAACATGAGATCATCTGACGATCGTGGCCACCGATGGCAGCAGCGCTCCAACCCGACTGCCAACGGTTGAAGCGCTTGGATCGCGGCGTTTCTCGCCCGCGATTCAGCGCCGACGGCAAATCCATTCGCTTCACCGTCACCGACAATCGTTCGGTTTATCCGGCGCAAGTCAATCTGGCGAGCGGCAAAGTTGAAAAACTGATGCACGCCGCCAATTGTCGTTATCGAGTTGGGATTCGGTGGGCAATGCGTTCCATCGTGCTGTCGGGCGGCAACACCAAATACACCGAAATTTACGCTTTGAAAACGGACGCTGCGCCAGACTCACACATCACAACGATGCGCTGTTTGCGCGAACTTGATCTCGGCCAAACCGAAGAAGTCAGCTTCAAGAGCAAAGACGGAACGGACGTTTACGGCTTGCTGACCTATCCGGTCGGTTATGTCAAAGGAACCAAAGTTCCGCTGCTGCTGCGCATTCACGGCGGGCCGAATGGACAGGATCAACATTCGTTCAGCTTCGAACGGCAGTTGTTCGCCGCCAATGGTTATGCGGTGTTGGCGGTCAACTATCGCGGCAGTTCAGGACGCGGACAGAAATTTTCGCGCGCGATCTTTGCCGATTGGGGACATTACGAAGTCGAAGATTTGCACGCAGGCGTTGATCACGTCGTCAAAATGGGCGTCGCCGATCCTGACCGATTGGGCGTCGGCGGCTGGAGCTACGGCGGCATTTTGACCGATTACCTGATCGCCAGCGACACGCGCTTCAAGGCGGCAACGAGCGGCGCGGGCACGGCTTTCACGGTTTCGTATTACGGCACCGATCATTACATCATCTCAGTACGACAACGAAATCGGCCCGCCCTGGAATCCGAAATCGTGGGAGACTTATCAAAAGCTGTCCTATCCATTCCTGCACGCCGACCGCATCAAAACGCCGACGCTGTTTTTGGGCGGCGAGAAGGATTTCAACGTGCCGATTTCAGGCAGCGAGCAGATGTATCAAGCCTTGCGCAGCCTCGGCATTGAAACGCAACTCGTCATTTATCCGAACGAAAATCACGGCATTCAGCGCGCCGAGTTATGTGCGCGACCGTTATGAACGTTATCTGGCGTGGTACGAGAAGTATTTGAAGAAAGCGACGAACGCTGCGAGCAGTGCTGCTGGCAGTGGCAAATAAACTGTGAGCGAGCGATGAGCGAAGACAAGCGATACGAGCGCACAATGAGGCGCGCCTTCAACTTGCTGTCAGCCAAGCCGCGCAGCTTGGCTGAGTTGCGTGAACGGTTGTTGGAAAAGGAATGGGCAGACGCCGAAGTCGTGGATCGCGCCATCGCTCGCTTGCAAGAGCTTGGGTATCTGAATGACCAACAATATGCCGAGCAGTTTGCGAATTCGCGGTTGACGGTGAAGCCGATTGGGCGTTCGCGTCTGCGGCGGGACCTGCAGCGGAAAAAAATCTCTTCCGCAGACACTGATCAGGCACTGGCTGAGGTTTACACCGAAGAGCGCGAGGACGAATTGATTGAGAAGGCGATTGCCAAACGCCTGCGCCTGCGCGGCAAACCCACGACGCGCGAGGAGAGTAAAAAGCTCTTTGATTATTTGCTGCGGCTTGGCTTTGGTTACGAGCTTGTGATACGAAAGGTGCGTGAGGCGGGCAAAGTGGATGAGTTTGAGGACGATCAAGAAATGTAGGAATGAATTATGCTGACTTCGTTGCACATCAAAAACTTTCGTGGGTTTCGAGGATTTGACGATCCAGCCTTTGGCGCGGGTGAATCTGATCGCTGGGAAAAACAATGTTGGGAAGACGGGTGTTTTAGAGGCATTACTTTTATTATTCAATAACTCGGATCGTCTACCGTTTACCGTTCTATGCCCTCGGTTTTTCGGGCAGGGCAACCATCAAGTGACGACTTTCAAAACTACTGGAGTTGGCTAAATTATAATAAAGACCCTGAAAACCTAATCGAAGTTACGGCCTATATAGATTTACTTAACTACTTTCAGGTGAGTTCAAAGTGAAGCAGTTAGTGAAGGCGGAAAAGGGCGAGTTGAATTTGGGCTATTACGTAATGAAGATGGTGAAGGGTGGTTTTTCGATAGATAGTCAAGGTGGAGGGAATATGTCATTCCCTAAAAATGATTGGATAGAATGGATGTCTGCCAGTGTGTTTTCTACGAAGTACTCATTACCTGAAGAAGACGCTGATATTCTCAATACAATCATCCTGAAAAAGAAAAAGAAGAACCTCATTGATCAACTTAAATTAATAGACTCGTCTATTGACGATATTCAATATCTGAAGATAGGAAAGCAGCCGTTAGTTTATGTAGATTATAAAGGTTTGATGGAGTTGATACCTCTAACTCAACTGGGTCAAGGAATCTCACGACTCTTTCGATTCTATTCTGAAATGCTATTGGCCGAATCCAAAATTATTCTGATAGATGAGATTGAGAATGGTATTCATCACAGTGCCTTATCGCTTGTCTGGAAAGGCCTAGCGGAAATTGCGAGAAAAGAAGAGTTCGGTCCGCGACGACCCACAGTTACGAATGTATCGCCATCGCGCAAGAGACGTTTGCGCAAGCTCCCGAAAATGATTTCGCGCTTCATCGTCTGGAGAAAACCTCATCGGGTGATATTCGCGCCATTACCTATGATCGTGAATCATTAAGCACTTCGCTTGAGCTTGACTGGGAGGTACGTTGATGGCTGGAAACTTAGAGGAAATCCGCCAGCTAAAACTATTGCTGGGTGAAGGGCCAGAAGATGTCTTATTTTTCAAATCGCTTCTTATGCATCTGGATATTTCGGGCATCCAGGTTGAGCACTATGGCGGAAAAGACAATCTTCACGCGGCGCTTAAAGCTCTATCAAAAAGACCGGGGTTCGCTTCAGTTAAGAGCTTGGCCATTACGCGCGATGCTGATTTTGTCCCACTTACAGGCGCGGCCCAAGCTGCTTTTCAGAGTGTTTGCAGTGGGCTGAAAAATGCGGGATTGCCAGTGCCAACGAACCTGGAAGAAAAGGTTGCTGGCTTGCCAGAAGTTTGTATTTTCATTTTGCCGGATTGTCGAGGTGATGGGATGCTTGAAGATTTGTGCCTCGCCTCGTTAGTTGCAAGTAGCCCAGCGCAACATCAATCAGAGATGAAGTGTATTGAGACGTATTTGATGGTGGCGCAGCTTGCCGGGCGCAAGCAGGAACGTCATCGGACAGCAAAAGCTTACGTTCAAGCTTGGCTGGCCACCCAGTCGGAGAGCGATAAAAAACTGGGCGAAGCTTAGCGCATCGGGTTACCTCGATTGGGAAAGTCTGCTTTCGATCAACTGAAACGATTCATGCTCGTTCTAACCCAACCAATCGCGGCAACGCCTTGCCAATCTCTTCCCGCACCACCAAATCTGCTACGTCATCTAACGGCGTCGGCGTCGCGATTGATGATGATGAGTTTTGCGCCGCTCGCTTTGGCTAAGGCGGGCAGGGAAGCTGCCGGATGCACGACGAGTGATGATCCGACAGCGATGAATACTTCGCAATTCTCACTGGCTTCGTAGGCACGTTGCATCTTGCGCTCTGGCATCGCCTGACCGAAGGAAACGGTAGCTGGTTTCAAATAGCCGCCGCATTTTTCGCACTCTGGCGCAAGCTCGCCCGCTGCGACCCGCGCCACAGCATCATCCATTGAAATCTGCGTGCCGCACGACAAACATTCGGCGTGCAACATCGTGCCGTGCAATTCGATGACGTTCTTCGGATCGTGTCCGGCGCGTTGATGCATCCCGTCAATGTTTTGCGTAATCATCGCCAGCAGTTGGCCGCGCTGCTCTAATTCGACAAACGCAAGATGTCCCGCATTGGGTTGGGCGTCGCGCATTTCGGGCCAGGCGATGGCTTTTTGCCGCCACGCTTCGATGCGTCCGGCGCGGCTACTGATGAATTCCTGATAGTCAATCATGTCGATTGTTTGCCCAGACGCCGCCGGGGCTGCGAAAGTCCGGGATGCCGGATTCGGTGGAAATTCCTGCGCCCGTGAATCCGACAATGCGGCTGGCTGGCGCGATCAATGCGATGGCTTCTGTAAAGGTTAGTGACATGTTCTTGACCAGATTGTAAGAGAGCCGCAATACGTCAGAGCAAAGTGACGCAGTGTGGCAGTTTTAATTTGACGAACGTGACCGAAGATATGGCAAGACGCGAGCAAAGCCCTGATTTTACTGTGTTTCGTGCGTTGTGACGACTTGGTCTTTTTCGTGGCACGCGACTCGCTTTCTATCTTAGCGTAACAAGGATGCCTGGTGACTGTCGCCGTAGTTTTAGTTGGGTTGTTCGGCGGTGACAGTCCGGGGCCACCAGGCATCCTGTTTCATCCCACTCCCATCATTTACCGCTGATTTCTTCATTCCACCACGCCTCCAACAGGCAGCCCGAAGAAATCACAAACAGCGGCGACCGCACTAAAAACCAAAAATCCCGCACAAAAAATTGCCTACCAACTCGCCTACCAACTTTCCCACCGTCCAGGTTTAAGCATTTGATTATCTAATAGAAAAAAGCAATCAGATTTTCCTGATATAAGAATCGTTCGCTCGCTTTCGCGTCCGACAAACTTCAGTTTGTCGAAGCCCTCTTCGCTTGCAAACTGCACGACAAGTCGAAGTCTTTCGCTTGCCAGCGCACGACAAACTGAAGTTTGTCGGACTTTCGCTTAACTTAATCCCGCCTGCTGGCGGTTTCTACCTTACTGACTTTGATGGTACTGAGGATGACTTGTGGCAGTCAACCGGCCAATGCTACACTGCGCCCCCTGCGAAACGCATAAATCACAATTTCCACAAACAAGAAAGAAGGTAGAGAAAAGGCAATGCAAAGACGACAGCTTGGCAACAGCGATCTGCAAATCACCCCCGTTGGAATTGGGGCTTGGGCAATGGGCGGCGGCGATTGGGCGTTTGCCTGGGGCGCGCAAGACGATCAGGATTCGATCAACGCAATTCACGCCGCGCTGGATGCAGGCATGAATTGGATCGATACCGCGATGGTTTATGGACACGGGCATTCGGAACAAGTTGTCGGACGCGCTATCGCGGGCAGGAGCAGCAAGCCGTATGTCTTTACAAAATGCTCACGCAAGCGCGCGGAAGATGGATCGTTGTACGGTTGTCTAAAAGCGGATTCGATTCGCGCTGAGTGCGAACAGAGCCTGCGCAACCTGAATGTCGAAACGATTGATCTTTATCAAATCCATTGGCCGATTCCGGTCGAAGACATCGAAGAGGGTTGGGAGGCAGTGGCGAAACTGCAAGCCGAAGGCAAAGTGCGCTGGATTGGCGTCTCGAATTTCAATGCGGAGCAGATGCAGCGCGTGCAGCCGATTGCACCAATCACATCATTGCAACCCCCGTATTCATTGCTGCGCCGCGAGATTGAAGTGAACGAATTACCGTTTGTCGCCGCAAACAATATCGGTGTGATTGTGTATTCGCCGATGGCGTCGGGATTGTTGAGCGGCAAGATGAGCAAAGAGCGGGTCATGAACTTCCCGGAAAACGATTGGCGCAGAAGCCGAGATACGTTTCAGGAACCGCAGCTTTCGCGCAATCTGATCTTGGCGGACAAGCTCGCGGAGATTGGCGCACGACACGGACGCAGTGCGGGCGAAGTTGCGATTGCCTGGACTTTACGCCGCCCCGAAGTGACGGCTGCGATAGTTGGGATTCGCACGCCTGAACAGGTTGCGGGTGTGATTGGTGCGGGCGAATTTCGGTTGAGTCAGGAAGAAATTGCCGAGATTGAAACTAGATGACTCTCACCGTGACGTTCCCGAAAGTCGCATCTGGTACGAAGTCTCCTCTGTGCTAAAATCAAATTGGAGGTAGTCGACATGGAAGAAACCGTGAAATTGGAAATGACCAAAGCCGAAGCTGAGCAGTTTCAATCGTTCATCGCTGACTGTTTGGAAAAGATGCGACAATCCAATCTGCGCATGGATCAGAACGAAGCAGAAATTGCGCAACTGAAAGCAGAAACTCGCGCAATGCTCAATCAACTCAAGGCGACGCTAAATGTGGAAACAATTTATTGAGACGGTCACCAATGTTTTGACGCTGATGCAGCGGATGGAACGTCAGGAAAAAGAGTTCAAAGACCTGCGACAGGAAATGAAAAGAAATCATGGCGATTGTGCAGCGGTTGGCTTATGAACAGCAACGCTCTAATGAACGTGAAGCGGATGCGCGACGAATGCTTTTGTTAGAAGTGGAAAACCAATTACTCAAGGCAAAGCTTCAGTTGCCACCGACAAAGAGCGATAACGACTCGAAGTCCTAACTACGCCTTAGCGCAGGTGGCGATCATAGTTAGAAATCTCGGCCAGTTTTTTTAAGCCTGCACGCGTGCCAATCGCAATCAATAAATCGCCGACTAAGAGGTCTTGATTGCCGTCCGGGTTGAAGTGCATTTTTCCTTCATGATCGGTGATCGCCACGATCATCACACTGTGTTCGGAGCGGATGCCCGAGTCTTTGATTTTCTTGCCCGCCAATGAAGAGCCAGGTTCAATCCGAACTTGCTCAAAGAGCAAATCCAGCGATTCGGTCATCGTAGTCAATTCAATGAAATCCGCGACGGCGGGAGACATTGCGGCTTGTGCCATGCGATGGCTGCCCATCAAAGCGGGCGAGACGACTTTGTTGACCCCGGCGCGCATCATTTGGCGTTCAGCGGCTTGATCGTTGGCGCGTGCGACGATGTACAAATCCGGGTTGATGCCGCGCGCGGTCAATGCAATGTACACGTTCTCAGCATCGCTCGAAGCCGCTGCAATCAGGCTGCGCGCGGTTTTCAGGTTTGCGCCTTCCAACACGGATTCGTCCGTGGCATCGCCCATTAGCACCAATTCGCCCTGCGTCAACAACCGATCCGCAATGACGGGGTCGCGTTCGATGATGACGAAATCCACGCCTTTCTTTTTGAATTCGTCAATGATGCGAATGCCGACGCGTCCCGCGCCGCAGATGATGTAGTGATTTTTCAGCTTGCTAATATCGCGGAACAATTTGCGCCTCCCGAATGTGGCTGCCAGTTGCGTTTCGACTAAAGCTTGCGTCAGGGTCGTGAAGATAAACCCGGCTGCTGTCACGCCCAGAACAATCAGCACGATGGTGAAGATGCGCCCGGCGTCGGTCAACGGATGGATTTCGCTATAGCCAATCGTTGCCAGCGTGATGATCGTCATATACAAACTGTCGAACCAGTGCCAGCCTTCGAGCAAGTGATAGCCCAGCGTCCCGAAAAGGACGATCAGCAACAACGATAGTAACGAAAAGGAAATCCGTTTGAAGTTCATCACAGGCGGTGAACTATAAACTATTTCGCCGAGACAGAAAATAATTCAAATCGTTGCCAGGCTTGAACAATGCCTCTTCCGCAGCTTTTCCGCAGAATTCCCTCCAGTTTTATGCTGCCAACTTCGCTTTAGCAGGTGAGAACAACCAAGCGGAACAATCGCCCCCAAGCGTGAAGAATCAAGTTAATTGCCGGGATTTTTGAGATGGATGGATGATGTTATGACTGAATATTCTTTTGCCTCCGCACCCACACTTCCCGAATCGCCGTACGGGCAACTGATTGACCCGCATTTGCTTGCCTTTGTGTTGACGAACGATGCAGCGCGGGCAGACGAAATTCTGGCGAAGCTGCTCGATCAACACGCTCTGCCGATCATTGCGCGGGTGGTCGGGCGCGGGTGCGAGACAGAAGGTGTGCGCCGCGCAATCCGGGCCAGAATTCTCGTGTTGTTACGCGAATTCAAAACAGCACCAACGATCAAACCCATCGCCAATTTTAGCCACTACGTTGCGATGATTGCGACGAATGTCTGCCGCGCGGAATCGTCTCGCCTCACTCCACCGCCGCCTTTTCTGACCGCCAGCGATTCCGTTTGGGGAACGACATTGCTGGCGATATTTTGGCGTGAAATTGAACGTATGCCGCCGCTGCAACGCCTTGCCTATTTGTTGAATTTTGCCGAGGGCAACATTGAATGGTTCTGGTTTTACGGCGTCACCTCAATTCGACAAATCGGGAAGACGCTGCAAATCACGAACGAGCAATTCAACCGCCTGTGGGTGTTGTTGGAGTGGAATGAAGAACAACGCGAACGCGCGCGATCCCTGGCGAACTACGACGAGAAATTTGCGTTGTTGTGGCAACAATTACCGCTCAACGATTTGACCATCGCGGCGCTTCTGGCAACGACACAGCAAAACGTTCTCAATTTACGGCAAGCGGCCCGCCAACGATTGCGCCGAACAATGCGCAATGCACTGGCAATCTCGCTGCCCCATTCGCATCAATAAACAGGAACAGAGAAAGAGAAAAGCGTATGCACTTGTCATCGTATCAAATCAATCGCTATCGTCACGCGGGGCTGGCGGCGCAGGAACTGCTGGTGATTGACGATCATCTGTTGACGTGTGAATTTTGTCGGCAGCAATTGCGCGCTGGCATAAATTTGCAAGCCGCCATTCATCAGCTTCAGGCAAATTTACTGCGGTTGCCGGAGGAAGAACATCTCTCACCCGAACAGTGCGATGCCTTTGCCCACAATCGTCTGGACGCCATCGAACGCGAACTGGTGGCCAGCCATTTGCTGGGTTGTCCAAGCTGTACGGCGCAAATTCACACTGTACGCGAAAATCACCGAGACACGATCCCGCCCATCGCTCAAACCTGGGCCAGTGTGACGGTATTTTTGCAAGAACGCGCGGCCTTGCTTTGGCCTATGCCGGTAGCCGCGTTGGTCGTCATGCTCGCGGTTATTATCGCGGATTGTTTGTACCTTCGACAGAGCGCGAAACCCGTTGCGCCCAAGGTCACTGAACTGAAATCAATACCAGCCTCGCCTGCGCCGATTTCTTCCCCGTAACCAGTGCGTCCTGAGTGGCCGGCAAACTTCAGTTTGTCGAGTCGTTCCAGACACGATCCTGCGTTGAAAAGACGGCAAACTGGAGTCTGCCGGACGCTCAGGACGACAAACTAAAGTTTGTCGGACACTTTGGCGCGGCAATCTACCAGACACAAAATTCCAATAGACCTCTCCTCCGAATTCCGCTATGATCCTTCTCGCCAAAGTAGCTTTCCCAAAAAATCATAATCAAATAAGCCGCCTGTAAAAACAGGTGCGGCAAAACTACTGACCGAATTTTAGAGGTACCTCATGTTGTATTCGCACGCCCCGGCGAAGTCGCTGACTTCGTTGCTCTTCATCTGCTCGCTCCTCATTTTTTCTTCTCTTTCCTTTGCCCAAACCTTTTCTGATCCGGGTTTTTCCTCGCAACTGGTGACGACTTTGCCCGCCTATAAAGCCGTTGGATTGACGTTTACGCCGGATGGGCGAATGTTGATCTGGCAAGACAACGGCATCGTGCGCGTTTATAAAAATGGCGTGTTGTTGACGACGCCGTTTCTGGATATTTCGGCGCGCGTCAACATCGTCGGAGATCGCGGATTAATGGGGCTGACGCTGGACCCAAACTTTGCCACGAACGGTTATGTGTATTTGCTTTACACGTACGAACCGAGTGGCAATTCGAACGATGTTGCGCCCCGCACGCAACGCCTGACGCGCGTCAGGGTTGATCCGGCGAATCCTGATGTGGTGTTGCCGAACAGCGAAACGGTTTTGCTCGGTAGCCTCAGCGCAACACCGTGCGCCGAAAACACGGATTGCATCGGCAATGATTCGGATTCACACACGGGCGGCACGATTCGTTTCGGGCCGGACGGCAAGCTGTATGCCAGCACAGGCGATGGCGCGTCGTATTCGTTTGAAGACCCATTGGCGTTGCGCAGCCAGAATCTGAATTCGCTGAGCGGCAAAATCCTGCGCCTCAATCCCGACGGCACAGCGCCGAGCGACAATCCGTTTTACAACGGCAATCCCAATGCTGTGCGCTCGAAAGTTTATTCGTATGGCCTGCGCAATCCGTATCGGTTTGCGATTCATCCAACCAGTGGGGAAGTGTTGATCGGCAATGTGGGTTGGGTCACGTATGAGGAAATTGAACGTGGACGCGGCGCGAATTTCGGCTGGCCCTGTTACGAAGGCGATGCGCCGCAGGCCAGTTATCAAGCCCGATTCCCCGCTCAATGCGGCGCGTTGCCAAGCAGTGCGGTCACCAAGCCGTTGCACTTTTACGGACGCAGCGAAGGCGTAGCGGTGATTGGCGGCACGGTCTATTCCGCGACGCAATTTCCGGCCACCTATCGCGGCAACTTTTTCTTTGCGGATTATGTCGGCAAATGGATTCGGCGGATGAGTTTTGACGCGAATGGAAATGTCAGCAGCGTGCAAACGTTTGCGACCAATGTGAATGATGTCGTGGCACTGGAACAAGGTGCAGACGGCGCGTTGTATTACATTTCGCTGTCTTCGGGCGAAGTACGAAGGATTCGGTTTGCCAGCGCGCCCACGGCTGTTGCGGCGGCGAATCCGAGCGTCGGCGTGTCGCCGTTGACCGTGACTTTTTCGAGCGCGGGTTCAAGTGATCCGAACAATTTATCGCTTACTTATTTGTGGGATTTCGGCGATGGTACAACTTCGACGCAGGCCAATCCGCTGCACACATACACGGCGGCAACGTTTACAACTTTCACAGCGAAGTTGACGGTGACGAATTCCGCCAACGCCAGTTCATCGGCGACTGTCATCGTGAATGTCGGCAATCGCCCGCCGCTCGCCACCATCACTGCGCCCGCGAACAACACGTTGGCACGACCGGGGGATACGATTGCATATCGTGGTGCGGCGTCTGATCCCGATGAAGCGTTGACGGGCAATGCCATGAGTTGGCAATTGCTCTTGCATCACGACGATCACGTGCATCCATTTCAAGCCGTCAATGGTTTGGGCGGCAGCTTTGTCGTCGAAGATCACGGCGCGGGAACGTACTATTACGAAATCATTTTGACTGTGACCGACAGTCGCGGCGCAACAGATCGCAAAGCCGTCAACGTCAATATCGCACCTAACACAACGACGCCGACAACCACGTATCTGAGCGATCTAAATTGGACTTCCGCCACGAATGGTTGGGGGCCGGTGGAAAAAGACCGCAGCAACGGTGAACAAGGCGCGACGGACGGCAACCCGCTCACGCTAAATGGCGTGAAGTACACAAAAGGTCTCGGCGTTCACGCGGGTTCAGACGTGCGCTACAACTTGAATGGCGCATACAAAACCTTTCTCGCTGACGTTGGTGTGGACGATGAAGTCGGCGGCAATGGGTCGGTGATCTTTCAGGTCTATGCCGATGGCGCGTTGTTGTATGACAGCGGCACTTTGCTTGGTGCTTCGACAACGAAGCAAGTGAGTGTAGATGTCACAGGCAAGAAGGAATTACGGTTGGTCGTCACGATTGCAGGCGATAACGACTGGTACGATCACGCCGATTGGGCGAATGCTCGTTTGCAAAATGGCACCGTCGCGTCGAACACGCCGCCGACGGTTGCGATTGTTGCGCCGAGCAATAACGCAACCTTCATCACACCGACCAACGTGACGATCAACGCGAATGCCGCCGACAGCGATGGCACGATTGGCAAAGTTGAGTTTTATCAAGGCACAACGTTACTCGGCACTGTGACAACCAGCCCATACAATTTCACCTGGACAAACGTGGCGACGGGGAATTACAGCCTGACCGCAAAAGCCTTCGATGACAAAGGCGCGGCGACTACTTCGAGCGTGGTCAACATCACGGTCAGGAACAATATCGCGCCGAGTGTCAGCCTCACATCACCCGCGCCAAATGCTGTGCTGACGGCTCCGGCGAGCGTCACGCTCACGGCGAATGCGACGGATTCCGATGGCACTATCAGCAAAGTGGAATTCTTTTCCGGTGCGACTTTGCTTGGCACTGTGACCACCGCGCCGTTTACGTTTAATTGGAGCAATGTTGCGGCAGGCAGTTACAGCCTGACCGCAAAAGCGACGGATAATCGGGGCGGGGGCGCCACCATCGCCGAGACCAGCCTCACCATCGATGGCATCGGCGCGGTGATCGACACCGGCTACAAGCGCGTTCCGCGCTTCGATCCAGCCTCCGGCATGACGGCACTCGAAACCACCCGCGTGTCGCTGGCTTCCGCCGACCAGCGCCGCGGCCGGGCCGGGAGGCTTGGACCGGGCGTCTGCTACCGTCTCTGGCCCGAGGCCGAGACGCGCGCACTGGTGCCGCATGATGTCCCCGAAATCTTCGTCGCCGAGCTTGGCCCCGCTGGCGCTGGAAAAACCCGCCGCCTGGGGACTCCTGGCCGACCCGCCGCCGGCTGCCGCCTTCGCCCAGGCCCGCGACCTTCTCAAGCGACTCGAGGCGATCGACGAAGACGGCCGCATCGCGACTATGGGCAAGGCCATGGGCGAGGTTGCCGCTCCACCCGCGTCTCGCCCACATGGTCGTCCGTGGACTGGAGCATGCGGGCTGCCGAGATTGCCGCCATGCTGTCGGAACGCGATGGCCTGCCGCGCGATGCGGGCGCCGACATCGGCGGAAGGCTGGCACGCATTCAGGGTGCGGCGCCGCGACCGCATCCGCCAATCGGCCCACCAGATCCGCCAGATGGCCGGCATCGGCAGGAAACCACGGCATGGCCTGAGCGACGGGGTGCTCGTCGCGCTTTGCCTTTCCGGACCGGATTGCCCAGCGCCGTGGCGGTGACCGCCGCTACCGGTTGTCGGGCGGCGGCGGGGCCATCCTGCCCGAACACGATGCCCTGATGACTGAGGAGTGGCTGGCGGTCGCCACCACCGATGGCGCTTCGGGCGACCAGAAGAATCTTTCTCGCCGCACCCCTGTCGCGAGTGAGATCGAGGAGCATTTCGCGCATCTGATCGAGACGCGTGACGGTGTGTCTGGGACAGCCGCGCCCGGGCGGTACGGCCACCAGCTCCCGCCGGCTCGGCGCGCTGGTGCTGGAAGAAGGCCGCGACGACGGCCGGTCCGGAAGATGTGGCAGTGGCCATGCTTCAGGGCATCCGGGAGATGGGTCTAACCTGCCTTCCATGGAGCGATGGCGCTAGGCTGCTTCACGCGCGGTCGATGTTCCTGCGAAGGATGTTTCCCGACGCGGCTGGCCGGAACTTTCCGACGGTCAGCTGCTGCGCCACGCTCGAGGATTGGCTGCTCCCCTATCTTCCGGGCATCCGCCGCAAGGCGCATCTCGATCGGCTGGACATGCACCAGATCATGCAGTCCATGATCCCGCATGAGCTTCACCGCAAGATGGATCGCCTCGCGCCGTCCGGATCGAGGTGCCGTCGGGCGCCGACGTGCGCATCGACTATGAGACCGAGGGCGACCCCGTGCTGCGCGTGCGCCTCCAGGAGATGTTCGGCCTTGCCCGCACGCCGGCCATCGCCGAGGGCCGCAGCCCGCTCCGCATCGAGCTGCTCTCGCCCGCTGGCCGGCCCGCTCGCCGTCACCCAGTCCCTCGACACCTTCTGGACCAACGGCTACCCCTCCGTCCGCTCCGACATGCGCGGGCGCTATCCCAAGCACTCCTGGCCGGAGGACCCGCTCACGCCGCGCCGGTGAAGCCACGCCGGCTGCGGTGATCTCGACTTATCTCTTGCTCCCAACTAGGGTTCGCCCATGAGCATCCTCGCCCCCCTTCACGCCGTTCTCGCCCGCACCGGGCTCGACGCCGTCATCCTCGTGCCCGGCGCCAACTTCCGCCGCGTCTTCCGCAAGGACTTTCACCAGATGGAGCGGCCGCTCGAGGTGATCGTTCCGCGCGACGGCACGCCCGTCGCCATCGTGCCCAATCTCGAGATAGGCTCCTTCGCGCCCATCGGATTTCCGGCCAGGTCTTCGACTGGCGCGACGAGACGGGCTACATGGACGCCTTCATGGCCGCGGGTGCTGCGCTGCCGCAGCTGCGCGACGGCGCCCGCATCGGCGTCGAAGGACAGCGCATGCGCGTCTTCGATCTGCGTGGCCCTGCAGGAAGGCGCTGCCGGGCGCCGTCTTCGTCGATGCCCATGCCGAGATCTCGGCCATGCGGCTGCACAAGCTGCCGGAGGAGATCGAACTGCAGCGCAAGGCCATCCGCCTGTCCGAAGCCGCGCTCGAAGACACGCTGCGCGAGATCCGGGTGGGCATGAGCGAGACCGAGATCGAGTCGCTGCTGCTGCGCAACCTCTTCGCCCATGGCGCCGACGGGCTGGCCTTCGCACCCATCGTAGCGGCCGGCGACAATGCGGCAAAGCCCCACGCCCATGCCGGCGGACTACCGCATCAAGCCGGGCGACGCGCTGCTCTTCGATTTCGGCGGCAGTTACCAGGGCTACAGCGCCGACATCACCCGCACCTTCTTCGTGAAGGAGGTCTCGGACTTCGACCGCGCCTTCTACGAGACGGTCCTGGCCGCCAATGCAAAGGGCCGCGAGGTCTCGCGCGCCGGTGTGAGGGCTGGTTTGGTGTCTGATTTGGCTCTGTAGAGCCAATTTGTGTCGGGCGGGAGCTGGATCGTGTGGGCACACGGTTTGGGGTTAGCTTGTCGCTGCGGGTGTTGGTGGTAGTGGTGTGGGCATGTACTTGCGGACCACGCAGCGGCGGAACACGGACGGGTCGGTGGTCCGCTACGTGCAGCTGGCGCACAACCGCCGCGTCGACGGGGTGACGCAGGCGGAGGTGCTGCTCAACCTGGGCCGCGAGGACGAGCTCGACGCGGAGGGGCTGCGGCGGCTGGTCGCCTCGATCAACCGCTACCTCGGCGAGGGGCGCCGCCCCGCTCGGCGCCGGCCGCCGGCGGCGGCGGGGACGGGCTCACGTGGTGCGAGCTCGCGGCCGATGGGCGGCGCCTGGCTGCTGGACGGGCTGTGGCGCCAGCTCGGCGTCGACGACGGCGCTGCGCAGGTGCTCGGCGCCGCGGCGGTTCACCACCGATGTGGAGCGGGTGCTGTTCGCGCTGGTCGCCAACCGGGCGATCGACCCGTGCTCCAAGCTGGCCGCCGCGGAGTGGGCGTCGCAGGACGTCGCCATCCCCGGGTCTGGACGGCGATGGATGAGGACCAGGCGTACCGGGCGATGGACCTGCTGGTCGAGGCCGACGCCCAGGCCGAAGGTGCAGGAGGCGGTGTTCTTCGCCGTCGCGGACCTGCTCAACCTGGAGGTCGACCTGCTGTTCTTCGACACCACCTCGCACCTACTTCGAGCGCGACGAGCCGACGAGGCCGGCGAGGGCGCGTTCCGCCGGTACGGGCACTCCAAGGACCACCGCCCCGACCTGCCCCAGATCGTGATCGGCCTGGCGGTCACCCGGGAGGGGATCCCGGTGCGGGTGTGGTGCTGGCCCGGCAACACCAACGACCAGTCGGTGCTGCCCGAGGTCAAGGACGGCCTGCGCGGCTGGCGGCTCGGCCGGGTCGTCACCGTCGTCGACCGCGGGTTCTCCTCGGATGCGAACCTGGACTACCTGCGCCGCGCGGGCGGGCACTGGATCGCCGGCGAGCGGATGCGCGACGGCTCCCCCGACGCGCCAGGCCGCGCTGTCCCGCCAGGGCCGCTACCAGCAGGTCCGCGACAACCTGCGCGTCAAGGAGGTGCGCTCGGGACGGCACCCCGGGCAGCGTTCGATCATCTGCCACAACCCCGCCGAGGCCGAGCGCGACAAGGCCCAGCGCGACGCCGACGATCGAGCCGGCTGCACGGCCGAGCTCGACCGGATCAGCCGCCCGGCCGCGACGCCACAGGCCAAGACGGCGCAAGAAGGCCTCGCCGACGACGCGCACCAGCGCGCCGAGTGCGCGCTGCGCGACCACCCCACCCTCGGCCGCTACCTGCGCCAGACCACCCTCGGCCGCCTCGTGATCGACCGGGCGAAGATCGCCGCCGAGGAACGCCTCGACGGCAAGTACCTGCTCTCCACCTCCGACCCCGACCTGTCCGCCGAGGACGTCGCGCTCGGCTACAAGAACCTGCTCGAAGCCGAACGCGGCTTCCGCGACCTCAAGACCACCCTCGAGCTGCGGCCCGTCTTCCACCGCCTCGAACCCCGCATCCGCGCCCACGTCCTGCTGTGCTGGCTCGCGCTGCTGCTCATCCGCGTCGCCGAACGCACCACCGGCCTGACCTGGCGGCGCATCGCGATCGAACTCGGCCGCGTCCACGCCGTCACCCTCGCCGGCACCGCCGGCACCGTCGTCCACACCACCCCGCTCACCGACCCGCAACGCCAGATCCTCGGCCTGCCAGGTCGACCCGCCGCCCCGGGTCACCACGCTCACCCCCACCTGAGCACCCCTCCGACGCCCGCACCGCGTGGACACACGCATGCGAAACATCACAAACCCCAGAAACCCAGTACCCATGCTGGCCTGCGGCCCCACAACACCCTCGCGCGTGCCCATCAACTGCGGAACTCCGGCGAACCTGCCGTCGAAGATCGGCCCCTACCTCGCAAGCGGCCGGCCCGTCGTCGCCTCGATCGACCCCACCACACCGGCTCAGGCGCGCCAGTGGCGGAGGGTGCCTTCGAAGAAGAGATGCCGTTTCCGGAGCGCGTAGTAGAGCTCGGTCTTGCGCGAGAGCGGGATCAGCAGACGCCAGTTCTCGGAGCAGAGGATCGACTGCTTCTTCAGGCAGGCGGAGAGCGCGTAGCCGCCGAGCCAGTACTCGATCCGCCCTGATTTGCGTGTCAGCCGCCGCATTCCGGCCGACTTGTCGCAGGTCCGGTACAGGTGCCTGTTGATGTCGAAGTACTGGTAGTCGTTGTCGTAGGCGACGGGAGGTCGGCTTCGCGATATGTCTCGATGGGGGTATCCATTTAACCGGAGGAGGGCAGGTCGGCGGTTCTCCACGGGCGATCCGCTGGAGGGCGCTCCAGGCTCGGCGGGTGCCCGCGTGCCCGCGGCGGCGCGGGAGGCACTGCCCGGGGCCGCTCGCTGGCGATGAGGTCCCGGTAGCGCACTGGCGCGTGGGCGACGGCGAGTTCGAGCACCCGGTAGAAG
Source organism: uncultured Gaiellaceae bacterium (assembly GCA_963787085.1). Lineage (GTDB taxonomy): Bacteria > Actinomycetota > Thermoleophilia > Gaiellales > Gaiellaceae > Gaiella. The sequence goes on from CAWBBO010000008.1 coordinate 30,213, forward strand.
ACCATGCCGCGGCTGCGCGAGCGGCGTCGGTTGAAACGGAAGACGAACTCGTTCAGGTAGCTGGGCAGGTGCGCGTCGTCGACCGATCCCTGGTGGGTGCCGAGCAGCCAGCGCTTGGCCAGCGAGGCGACCCGGTGCACGGCGGGCAGGAGCTCGCCGGGCTCCTCGCCGCGGGCGCGGGCCGCCCGCTGGCTGCGCCGGTCGTGGACGTAGCCGAGCCTCTCCAGTCCGGCGTAGCCTGCCCAGCCGTCGGTGATGACCGTGGCGCCCGGCTCGACGTGATCGGTCACGAAGGCGTGCAGCGAGGCGGCCGACGCGTCGGCCAGCGGCGCCATCCGGCAGCGGCCGAGCCCCTTCGGCTCCCGGACCTCCACTGCGATGCCGGTCAGCACCTTCTTGCCCCTGGCCCGGCCGCCGCGCAGCCCCGGCTCCTCACCGCCGATGTAGGTCTCGTCGACCTCCACCGTCCCGGCCAGCCGATCCCGGCCGGGACGCACCAGCACCGAGCGCAGCCGGTGCAGCATCGCCCACGCGGTCTGGTAGGAGCCGATCTCGAGCGTGCGCTGCAGGCTCAGCGCCGAGATCCCGTCCTTGCCGGTGGCGAACAGCCAGCAGGCGTGAACCACACCGTCAGCGGCGTGCGCGTCCGGTCGAAGATCGTCCCCGCCGTCACCGAGGTCCGCTCGCCACACCCCGAGCACATGAACCGGCCATCACCCAGCCGCCAGCCCCGGCCGTGGTCGCAACTCGGGCACGCGAAGCCGGCCGGCCATCGCAGCCACTCCAGGTAGTCCAGGCAGTCCGCGTCGGTCCGGAACCAGGCCTGGAACTCGCCCACCGACCTCGGATAGTGAACGCCGCCACGAGGGTAACCCATCACCCACTAGCGTACTCCGGTTAAATGGATACCCCAATGTCTCGATATACGCGAGCCGTCGCGGTCGGTTGCCGCGGATCCGGACACGGCGCGCAATCGGAGGAAGCGAAAACCGCGCGCTCGCGCCAGCGCGCGATCAGCCTGGAACACGGCCTCGAACGTCTCGGCACGGTCGCCGAGACGACCGCTGTCTGAACGTCGGCGCTATCGCGTTCAACGGCGCTACGCCGAGAGCAGGGCGACGCGAGCGTCGAGGCCGCGCGCGAGCTTGGCGAGCGTCCCGGTCCGGGGCTCGACGACGCCGCGTTCGATCTTCGAGATCTCCGCCTGAGCGATCCCCGTCCGCTTGGAGAGCTCGGTCTGGCTGATCCCACGGTCGAGGCGCAGCTCCAGGAGCTGGTTCGCGACCCCGTAGTGGTCGCGGAAGGTGTCGAGGGTCGCGCGCTCCTCGGGAGTGAGGCCCGCCTCGATCCGCTTGACGTAGTCCTTGAAGTTCGTGCTGGCCATTTCTTCCTCCGGCTTCGACACAACCACTATAGGTCAAAACCTATAGGTGCGCAAGCCTTTTCTCTTTTCCATGCCGCCGGGCTACCGCTTCCTGCCCTTCGCGGCCTGCCGCTGAGCCGCCTGGAACGCCCTGAGCCGCTTCCTCGCCGTCTCGATCTCCTTCTGCTGGCGCTTCGCCGAGGGGCTCTCACCCTTGTCGTAGCCGCCGAGCAGCAGAACGATCCGGTCGCCGTACGCGTGGCAGAAGGCGCGCAGCAGAACCTTCCCGGGCGGACCCTCCTTGCCCTTCGGCCCGGCAGGCGGGTCGCCACCGAACATGTGCTTGATCTCGGCAGCCGTGTGCCGCACCCTGAACTCGAACAGGCCCCCTCCGAGCATCGTCCCCCAGCTGCTCTTGCAAACGCCGATCCCCTGCTTGGCGAGCACCTGCTCGATCGCCGCGATCATCGCGAGCCTCTTTGTCACATCGAGTCCGCCGAGGAATGTTTCGAACGGCTTCTGCCCGCCGCCCTCGTAGAACTCGATCTCGAAGTCGCTCGCGTCGGCCATCACGAGCAACCGTAGCGAGCGAGCACCCCGCCGCTTCTGGATGCGCGCGGTCGAGAAGGGACACTCACGCTGACATAGGGTCGCGGCCTGGCCCCCGAACGGGGTACGAATCAACCGCTGAGCAGTCGAAGTAGGCCGAGCGCGGCCTGAGCGCCCGAGAGCGGGACGGATGAACCGGGGGTCAGGTCTTCTTCGTTTCACCCGCCCGTGATCGCGCAGATCGAGCACAGCTGCAGCCCGTGCGAGATCGCCACTCGGCTCCTCGATCTCGACCGCCCACCGGCATGTCCACGCCTGTGGCGATGTCGGGACGACGCTCGTCGGCACCGGCCGCGGGCGGAACGAAGAAGACCCGACTGCAGCTCTCTACGGCCCGAGCAGTGCGGCGGGAACGACGGCGATACCGTCGCCGCACGCCGCGCAGAACGGCAGCAGCTCGCCGAGCCCGTCGGAGTGAAGGCGCCGGCCGGTGCGCTCGGCCTCGTCGAGGCCGACGCGCAGCCCGCACTCCCCGCAGCCCTCACTTCCCCCGGCCCCCACCACCCCGGCCGCCTACCCCGCCGGACCGCACCCTCGAACGACGCTCCACCACACCACCCCGGCCGCCTTCCCCCGCCGGACCGAACCTTCGACTCATTCAAGGCCCTTCGACACCACGCCCAGCTCTGATATGGGGTCTAGCGGCTGAGCACGTCTCGGGCGAAGCCGATCACGATGTGGGCCTGGCGGGTGATCACGGAGCCTGGGGGTCAGGTCTTCTTCGTTCCACCGCGCCGGAGCTCCCACCTCGGCTGCACGGTCACGGAGCTCGTCGGCGCCGGCCACCGGTGGAACGAAGAAAACCTACGAGCTGGGGTTGAGAGGACCTACCAGCGATCGGGCTTCCTGATCGTTCCGTGCTCGTCGCCCAGCTCTTCTGGAAGCTGGGCAGCCGCGAGAACGCCCTCGCGGATCTGTTTCTTGAACGAAGCCACCTTGCTCAGTTCCACAGCGAACTTCTTGTGTGGGTTGAGGAGGCCCACAGGCAGGCGGAGTTCGTTTCGCACGATCTGGATCGGAAGGACAAGATCGGAGTCGTTTGAAACGACGATCGCCGCCTCGTAACGGCGCTGATGCCCGTGGTGGACGAGGAGGGCGCCGAGCGCGACATCCGAGCCCTTCTCCTCTGTCTTGATCACCTCGAACATGAGAGGCCGCTTGCCGGGTTTCGGCGGTCGCGCCGATGGCATCCGCACGATGTTCGATTGGAACAGGCCGTAGTGAACCTGTACGCCGGTCGACTCGAGGGCTCGGATGAAGGTTCGCTGACGCAGGCTCTGTTGAGAATCCCAGGGGGCGTCCTTCACGAGCGCGGTGCAGTAGTGCACCTCGCAAATCTCGTTCTTCGGGAAGGCGAGCTCGCAGTACTTCCTGATATCGAGCCATTTGTAGGGCGTCCCGCGGACCGCTCCGTAGTAGAGGTTGAAGCCATCGACGTAGACATTGGTTTTCACCGTACGCATCAGCCTACGCGAGGATTCAACACCCTAGAAAGAGCAGAGGCCGCCGAAGCGGCCCCGCAACCCTGACGCCGAAGCAACAGGGGGGATTTCACTGCGGAGAGTAGCACCCCCGCAGGTCTGCGCATACCCCTTACGGGGAATCCTTGCAAGGAGATACCAGTCAGGTCTTCTTCGTTCCACCCACGCCGTGTTGAAGCCTGGCGTCGGGGCCACCCCGTCGAGCAGCACCTACGCGGGCGCGATCACTTCGCCTTCGTCCTCCGCGACCTCGATCGCGAGCTGCGGCGCCGCCCCGGCGAGCCCGAGTTGCCAGGAGATCGCGAGGCTGCGCTCGAGGCACGGCCCGCGCGCGCGGCCACCAGTACCGATCGCCGGAGAAGCGTCCCGGCGGCAAGCGGCCACATCCGTGGCGTTGGACCTCGCGAGCGGAGGGCCTCAGCCGTCAGGCGGAAACCGGCTCGCGGCCACGATCGACCCGAAGGCTTCCGACTGCTCCCGCCGCGCTACGTCCCGCCGCGACGATCGCGGCCTGGGCATCGGCCAGCCTCCGCTCGCTCGCGTACCGGGTCGCAGCAGCGGAGATGACCGCTCCGAAGGCACTGAAGGCCAAGGTCGATGCTGCCTCTGCGTCGTCCGCAGAGACTTCGAACGCAATGGTGATCGAGCTGTCGCCGTTGATGGCGATCGTCGGCGCGACGAGACGATCGTCGGCGTAGACGAACTCTGCGACGAGGTCGACGAAGTTGGACACCCCAAACCCGGGAACCGTCTCGATCTCGATCGTGTACTCCATCAGATCAATCCTCGCTTCTCGAGATCTTTCAGCAGCCTCACCTTCCACACGGATCCGCTCGGCGTCGTTGGAAGAGTGTAGATCGTCGCGCCGTCCGAGTTCTTCACCTTCAGATGCTTTCCCCCGTGCACGACCGAATAGCCGTTCGTCTCAAGTCGCTTCACGATCTCCTTGATCTCCTTGCGCATCTCGCTTCAACACGCTACGCCGACTCCTGCGATCCCGCCAGATGCCCCGAACGGACAACGAGAGCCCGGGAGCGCACCGTCCGGGAGCCCGGGGTCAGGTCTTCTTCGTTCCGTCTGCCCGTGATCGCGCAGATCGAGCACGGCTGCAGCCTGCGCGGGATCGCCACCCACCTCGGCTGCTCGGTCACGACCGTCCACCGGCGTATCCGCGCCTGCGGTGATGGGCGACGGCGCCCGTCGGCGCCGGCCGCGCCTGGAACGAAGAAGACCCGACCCCATGTCCCGGTCTTCCAGGTGCCAGTCCTGTCGACGCGGGTGATCTGTCCAATGTGCCATCTTCGTGACGATTGATCCACAGGCGCGAATTCGCGGTGTTCGGTCGGTACCGTCGTTGGGGTGTCACGCTCGCCGCAGATCAAGGTTCCCGATCGGATCTTCCAGAGCTTCGCGCAGGGTAGGCCCGGTGCCGGATCTTCCCTGCTCCGTCCCTCTTCCCTGCTCCGTCCCATCGTGCTACGGGCCCGGGGCGCCGCGTGAAGTTCCGTGAGATCATATCCTGCGTCAAGCAGGACTACGGAGGCCGAACCGATGACGGAGTATCTGGTCGTAATCGAACGTGAAGGCGACTCCTGGGGCGCCTTCTGTCCCGATCTTCCGGGCATTGGCGTCGTTGCAGGCACCCGTGAAGAGGTGGAGCTGCTCATCCGCGATGCGATCTCACTCCACCTCGACGGCCTGCGGCTGGCAGGCGATCCGATTCCGGCGCCCTCCGCCGTGGGAACAACGCTCGTCCAGGTGCCCGCTGCGTAGATCCGGGCCGCGCTCCAACGCGCCAGCCGTAGACCCGGTCAGGAGCTCCAGCCTTCACCCCGCTGTGCTGAGCGCTGCGAGCCAGTTTGCTGAGCGCTGCGGGCCAGCGCCTACGCCCCGGACTCGAGCTCGTCGCATGCCGCGCAGAACGGCAGCAGCTCGCCGAGCCCGTCGGAGTGAAGGCGCCGGCCGGTGCGCTCGGCCTCGTCGAGGCCGACGCGCAGCCCGCACTCCCCGCAGCCCTCACTTCCCCCGGCCCCCACCACCCCGGCCGCCTACCCCGCCGGACCGCACCCTCGAACGACGCTCCACCACACCACCCCGGCCGCCTTCCCCCGCCGGACCGAACCTTCGACTCATTCAAGGCCCTTCGACACCACGCCCAGCTCTGATATGGGGTCTAGCGGCTGAGCACGTCTCGGGCGAAGCCGATCACGATGTGGGCCTGGCGGGTGGCTCGTTCGAGATCCTTCGACCCGACGTTGTAGAAGCCGTAGTGGGCTTCGTCCTTGAGGTTCAGGAGTCGTCTGAGCGCATTCGAGGCGCTCTTGCCTCCGGGCGTTATCTCCTCGAGCAGCTTCTCCGCGTCGTGGTGATCGTCACCCCGCGAGCGCCGGCCGAGCGCCTTGCAGCAGCGGCGCTGACGAAATCGGCGTCCGGCTCTGGTTCGTCGGTGATGAACCGGGCTGCCTCGAGGAACTTCTCGGCGCGCTGCAGCTTCGCCCTGGCCTCGTGCACGCCACACGGCTGCATCCGCCCTCTCCGCCGAGGGCTCATCGGCGGTTCCTCGCAAGCAGCTCCCTCACGGGAGGCCCGACCAGCGTGATCGCATCGTGCTCGAGCTCGTCGAGGATCGCCGGGCGCTCCCGCCTGAGGCGCGAAATGTCGGCGTGCGGGATCTCGGAGATCCCGGCGTGGTTCCCGGTCCACCCGAGCACCGCGTCGGCAAGCCCGTCGAGCTGGGTGCGCCACTGCTCGTCTTCTTCGTCCACGTCCCTCGGACGCACGACGACGAGATCGACGTCGCTTCCCGTGTCCCCGTCGCCACGAGCCGCGGACCCGAACAGCGAAACGTGAGCGGGAGGGACGAGCCAGCTCTCGACCTGGGCCGTCAGCCGGCCGATCAGCGCCGCCCGAAGATCGGTGAGCCGCAGCGCCGCGTCTGCTGCCACGTGATCGCGGTTGAGCATGTAGAGCAGCGTCCTCCCGCCGGCCTCACGTTCGGTCACGAGCCCGTGCTCGACGAACCGCCGCAACGTCTTCCAGGCGCCATTGGGCGACGTCCCCGACAGGCGAGCCACCTCGCGACCGCTGAGAGGCCTGGTCGTTCCGGCAAGCGTCGACAGAACGCGGCCCTCCGCCCTGCCGAGAAGCACCGAGTACGGAGCCGAGAGATCCATGAGCGAAGCGTACCAGGTTTGTCCTCAGTTGAGGACATATGTATCTAGTTAAGTACAAATATCCCCACTTGAGGACATGTCTCTTTCGGCCCGGCTTGCATGGTGAGCGTCCACGGATCCGCCGCCCGGCGTTGGACGAAGCGGGTTGCCGAGGCGTCGCAGCGCCGGCAGGACCAGCGGCTAGTCTAGGCCCGGACTCGAGCTCGTCGCACGCCGCGCAGAACGGCAGCAGCTCGCCGAGCCCGTCGGAGTGAAGGCGCCGGCCGGTGCGCTCGGCCTCGTCGAGGCCGACGCGCAGCCCGCACGCGCCGCAGGTGATGAAACCGCCCCTCACTTCCCTCAGCCCCCACCCACGCGGCCGCCTTACCCCGCCGGACCGCCCCCTCCATCACGACGGTCCGTCTCCACCACGCGACCGCTTACCCCGCCGGGCCGCACCCCTCGAGAACGCCCGAACCAACCATCCGACAGAGCCTTGCCCCGCTGGAGAACCCTTCAGCGACGACCGGGGAGGCCGTCTGCGAGCCGCAGCCTGGCCGTACGGGACGGCTCACGCGGGCGCGCTTGCAGTCGCCCGGACACTACGGCCCGAGGAGCGCCGCGGGAACGACGGCGATACCGTCGCGGCGTCGGTACGCGTCCTGGCCGGTCGTGACGACGACCGCGTCGAGCAAGTCGTCTCCGATGCGGTCGTGCAACCACCGGAGGTGGCGAACGTCGGTGTCGGCAATGCTCCGTGCGAGCTTGATCTCGATCGCGACGACTCGGCCGTCCGCTCGCTCGACGATCAGGTCGACCTCCCGCTCGCCCCCGGCGGTTCGGAGGTGGCTCGTCCGTGCCTCGGCGGCCTGAGCGTACACCCGTACACCCAACGTCACGAGAGACTCGAACAGCGCCCCGAGCATCGATCCGTCCCGCTGCAACGGCAATCCCCCTGGGCGGGCTTCGAGCAGCGCCTCGGCCCCGAGGCCTAGTAGTCGCGCCGCCAGCGCGGGATCGACGAGCTGATGCTTCGGGGGCGCCGAGAGACGACGAAGGCGGTTCCTCGTCGGCAGCCACGCCGGGACGGGGTCAACAATCCAGAGGCGCTCGAGAGTGTCGACGTACGGCACGGTCGCCCCGCGAGAGGGCTTCTCCGCTCGCCCGCTCGTTGCGGCATCCCTGATCGCCTCGTACGACGAGGTCGTCGACGACGCAGCGGCGTAGGCGGCCATCCAGCGTCGCAACGTCGCCGGCCTCCGCACGCGATGACCCGCATCCTCGAAGTCGCGCTCGACGACACGCTGGAGGTAGCCGTCGAGCTGGGCCCGTGACACCCGGCCCGAGAGCCCGCGAAGTCCGGGAAACCCCGACGCGACGATCTCCCGCGCGTAGTCCTCGAGTCCGACCGCGGTGCTGCCCTCGACCGAGGGCCGCTGTCCGCTGAGGAGCTCCTGGAGGCTCACGGTCGGCCTCCCGACGCCTCGTTCTGCGAGCGTCAGCGGCCGCATCCGCACGGTCACGATGCGGCCCGCCCCGGAGTGGGTCGGCGCCTCCAGAGGTGCGGCCGAGCCGGTGAGCAGGAACGCGCCAGGTCGGCCGGGCTGCTCGTCCACGGCCCGGCGCACCAGATCCCACGATTCGACGAGGCGCTGCCACTCGTCGATCAGCACAGGAGGCGGCCCCAGCAGCAGACGCCTTGGATCCGCGACGGCGAGATTCCACTCGGCAGGATCGTCAAGCCGGTGTACCGTCGCCGCTCGACGCAACGCGGTCGAAGTCTTCCCGACGCCCTTCGCGCCTTCGATCGCGACCGCGGGCAGGCCCGCAACCAGCTCATCGAGCTCGTCGTCAACCACACGGCGTAGGTACACATCGTCGATTCCCGTTCCAGAATACATCTACGACGCATAATACTGTACATTGATGCAGCTCTCTAGTGGACAAAAATGACGTGCCCGGGAGGAGGGCGGGAGTCAGGTCTTCTTCGTTCCACCCACCAGCCTCAGCAGCATCTTCGTGCCATTTTCGTGACGACTCGCCCACACCCATAGTCCGTTGCCTGTCTAGGCGATACTGTTGACCGATGGTGCGTCCTCCGCGGATCGAGCATGCCGGTGGTGTCTTCCGCTGGCTACCCGACCGGCCGCTCCCGTAGGCGCCGGCTGCCGCCGAGGTTCGAGCTGGTTGAGAAAGCGACTCGACGCGTCTACCGTGCGTGAGGCCGCCGATGGCTGACCTCGCCTACTGTCGATCGCGTGGTCGCAGGACGTCAACCAATCGGTGCTCGAGGGCCAGCGGCTGCTCGTATTCGTTGCCGGAGTCGGCGCGCTCGTCTTGCTCGCGCGGCGGATCCCGACATCCACGGTCATCGGCGGTGTTCTCACGGGGATCACCGCCGTCTCGGCGTACAGCCTGGCGACGAGGCTCTTCCCGGAGCGGATCGGGCACTTCGATGCCGTCGCCGGCTACCGGCTCGCGGCGCCCATCGGCTACTGGAACTCCTCGGCCTGCTCGTCGCGCTCGGCTCGCTGCTCGCCCTGGGGGTCGTCGCCGATTCGACGAGCCCCGCGCGACGCGCTGCGGCGGCTGCAGCGCTGGTCGTCCTGGTGCCGACGCTGTACTTCACCTTCAGCCGCGGCAGCTGGATCGCTCTCGGCATCGGCCTCACCGCGGGCGCCGTACTCCATCCGCGCCGGAGCCGCCTTGCCGCTGCGCTGGTCGCCGCGGCGCCCGCGCCGGCGCTCGGGGTCTGGCTCGCGTCCAGATCCGAGGCGCTGACTCATCAGAACACGAGCATCGCGGCGGCCGCGCACGACGGGCACCGGCTGGCGCTGGAGCTCGTGCTGCTCGCGGTCGGGGCCGCCGCACTCGTGCTCGGACTGGCGGCGCTCGAGCGCCGCGACCGCGCCGCGCGCGCGGTCCACGCGGCGGCTGCGGCGACGTGTGTGGCGATCGTCGCAGCGATCGTGGCGGGCGCACTACGTCGCGTACCTCGTCCACACCGGTGTCGCCTGGGACTGGGAGACCAGCGCGGTCACACTCACGGCGCTCTTCGTCGGCGTCTCGCTGCTTGCAGCCGACGAAGCGGCCCCGCGAAGGGCGATTCCGCGGACGGCACGCTGGGGCGCGCTCGCTCTGGTCATCCTCGCGCTCGTCGTCGCCTTCGCCGGGCTCGTCGGCAACATGGCCCTCTCCGATGTGGGCGCCGTGGTCGCCGCAGCCGTGGCGGCTCGTCGGCGAGGCGCAGCTCGCACGCGGCGAGCTCGGGCCCGCGCAGGCCTCCTTCCGCAAGGCGATCGGCAAGGACGGGAGCGACTGGAGCCTCTGGCTCGACCTCGCGCGCGCCAGCGAAGGGCGCGCACAGCTCGCGGCGCTCGAGCGGGCCTCGCAGCTCAATCCGCTCTCCCCCGAGATCGCGCAGTTCCGCGCGGAGCTCGACGCGCTCGGCACGATTCAGGTGGGCGGATGAGCCTCGTCGATCTCCTCGACGAGCTCCACGGCCGCACGCGGCGTCAGCACGCGGCAGACGTGCGGGGGAAGATCGACGAGGTGCGCGGCGCCCGAAACGAGGGCGGCGGCGCCCGCGCTCCGCGTCAGGGCGACCAGGTAGTCGTCCTTCGGGTCGGCAGTGACAGCCGGCGGATCGGGAATGTCGTCGAAGCCCAGCCCATGCTCCTCCAGGGCAGCGAAGAGGTTGTCGATCTCGTCGATGCTCACGCTTCGGAACCGATCACGGGCAAGTACCACGCGAAGCTCGCCGAAGACGGCGGGAGACACTACGACCTCGTAGGCGCCCGCATCCCACAGCTCGATCAGGCGGAACGGCCGCCCGCGGCGGGAGAGAAGTGCAGAGACGTAGACGCCGGGGTCGATTACGAGTCGCAGCACCTACGCGCGACTCGCAGCTCGCTCGTTGCGCGCTGCGCGCAGTTCCTCGTAGGCGATGCGCTCGGCCTCGTCGGGGTCGAGATCGAAGCGTGCTGCAATTCGTTCGAAAATCCCCAACAAGGTCGACTGCCGCAGGGCTTCCTCCACGACCTGCGAGACGGGGCGTCCCTGGCGAGCCGCAGAGACGCGAATGGCCCGCATCACGTCTTCGTCGACGTAGAAGGTGGTCTTCACTTTCCTGGCCATCGGATCGAATCCTACCACCAGTCCGTCATGAAGGAAAGATGGTGATGTTCGCCCGCGACCCGCTCGCGCACCCCGAGCAGCTGATCCGCCGCGTCTACGCGTACGGCTGCGTCTGCTCGGACACCGCCCCCCATTGTGGACGTCGCCGGTGCCCTCGTGCGAAGGGCGCGCGCACATCGCACCCGGGGAGAGGCATGGCCTCTCCCCTACGAGACCTGCGGACGAGCTGCACACGAGCGCCGGCGAGGTGGCGCCCGTCACATCCCCTACGCGAACACTTCCACGGTCGCGTCGTGCCCGGAGGCCCGGGCGATCCGCCGATCGCAGGTGACGAGCGGTGCCTCGAGCATCTCCGCGAGCGCGACGTACACCCCGTCGTAGACACCGAGGTTGAGACGAAGCTCCCACGCGCGCTCAACCAGTGCGAGATGCGGGTAGCGCACGACCGGGAGCAGCGCCGCGTCATGCAGGGCGTCCGTGGCGCGATCGTCGGAGAGCGCCCCGGCCGCAGCCAGGCGCCGTAGCGCCTGCGCGATCTCGACGTCGATCAGGTGCGGCGCGTGCAGGTCGCCGTCGGCGAGCACACGGTCGGCGAGCCCGGCCGCCCTCACGTCTGCCGCCAGCAGGTCGACGGCGGCGGACGCGTCGAGGACGATCACCCGTGGCCCGCGGCGTCGCGGTTCTCACGGATCGCACGCACGATCTCCGCTCGCGGAGCCCCGCCCTGCCGTGCCGCCGCCCGCGCCAGTACATCGGACACCGTCGGCCGGCGGGCGATACCCGCCAGCTCCTCGCGAAGATAGTCCGAGAGCGACAGCCCGGCCCGCGCAGCACGCACGCGTAACGTCGCGTGCACGTCGTCCGGCACGTCGCGGATCTGGATCGCCTTCGGCACGGCCATGGCGAGTATACAACCACATTGCACGTAGCTGCATGCAAGATGGCCCTACGAGACAGGTTTCTCGGACGGTGTTCCATTTGTGATCGAAATGCCGTAGGTTTTTGGCCGCGGCATGAATCTCGACGACTGGATCCTCGCCCTGCACCTGCTGAGCGCCTTCGCGCTCGCCGGTGCGCTGACGATGTTCTCGATCGGGGTGTTCGCCCTACGCTCGGCCGACACCCCGAGGCGGGTGCTCGCGCTGCAGCCGGCGATGAGGGTCTCCACAGTGGCGATCGCGGTCGGAGTCGCCGGCACGATCGTGTTCGGGATCTGGCTCGCGATCTCGCTCGATCCCTACCAGGTGTGGGACCTGTGGGTGATCCTCGCGCTCATCGGCTGGGCAGCCGCGACCGAGCTCGCCCGGCGCTCCGGGATCGCGTTCGGCGCCGCCGTCACACGGGCAGAGACGCTCGCAGGTGCGGGCCAGAACGAGCCGGACGCCGAGCTGAAGACGCTGGCCGGAAACCGGCAGGCGGCGAACCTGCACTGGATCTCGACCGCGATCACCCTGCTCGTCCTCCTCGACATGATCTGGAAGCCCGGGGCATGAGCGCACTCGCGTCGATCCGGCCCGACTCCTGGAACTTCCCGCTGCTGCTGCACGTGCTCGGCGCCATGGTGCTCGTGGGCGCGGCGGCGCTCGGATCGATCTCGGCGCTCGCGTCGGGCAGAGACGAGGACAGCCGGTTCATGCGGCGGCTCGCGTTCCGCTCCTTCCTGATCGTGGCGCTGCCCGCCTACATCGTGATGCGGATCGGCGCCGAATGGCTGTACAGCAAGGAATTCCCGGACGACGAACCTGACCTCGCCTGGATCGACATCGGCTACATCACGGCCGACGCGGGCGCCCTCGTGCTGCTCGTGACGCTGATCCTGTCCGGCCTGGCCGTCCGCCGCGGCAGCCCGGGACTCACCCGCGCCGCCGGCATCCTCTCCCTCATCGCCGTGATCGCCTGGCTCGTCGCCGTGTGGGCGATGAGCGGCAAGCCCTAGCAGACCCCCCCACGCCGGTATCCCCTGCGGGCCGGGCCTGTGCCCGGCCCGCCCGGCTGCACCGGGACCGATGCGAGCGGTCAGCCGACCTGGGGGCTCTCCAGGCGCTGCATGGGAGAGGCCTCCCCGCGACCTCTGCGACGCCAGGCCGCGACGTGCTCGGAGACGATCACGGCGACGAGGATCGCGACCAGCAGCGTCGCCAGCACGAGCGCCGGCAGGAACGACCCGAGCGCCCCGACGGACAGGCAGGCGGCCGCGCCCGTCAGGCGCTTCCAGCTCACGCGTGCCGGCCATCCGCAGCCGGAAGAGCGCGTGCCCGAGCAGGTAGAGCGCCGGGCCGGCCACGAGTGCCGCCACCTCCTCGGCGGGCAGCGTGTCGGTGGGGTGCGCGATCACGAGCTCGTCGCCCACCGCCGAGACGATGATGCCCGCGGCGAGCACGACGTGCAGGTACGTGTAGCCGTCGCGCGCGAGGCTCGTGCGGTCCTCGTCGGCGAGCTCGAGCCGCCGCTCGGCGATCGCCGCCACGTACGTGAAGTACAGCCACCACAGCGCCGCCGTCGACAGGAACGCCAGCACGAACGCCGCCCCTCGCCCGAGATCCAGGGGGAGATCCGCCGTCGTCGCCCCGGTGATCACGATCGTCTCGCCGAGCGCGATGATGATGAACAGCTGGAAGCGCTCCGCGAAATGGGAGGTCTCCACCTCCCACGTGTCGCCGGTGAGGCGCTCGCGGCCGGGAAGCCAGTAGACGGCGAGCGGCGCCACGTAGTCGATCGCGAGCGCCGCGAGCCACAGGACGGTGCGCGCCGACCCACCTGCGAAGCCGCCCACCAGCCACAGCACACCCGCGGCCACGAACCAGGCGAGGATGTGGCCCGACCGGGTCCGCTCGATCGTGCCCGCGTCCGCCACCACGAAGGTGAGGAACAGGTGCCGCCCCACCTGGATCGCCACGTACGAGCCGGCGAACAGGAGGGCGCGATCGCCGAACGCCTCGGGGATCGCGACCGCCATCAGCAGGCTCGCGAGCATGATCGCGAGCAGGAGCAGCCGCACCGACCACCGCGTCCGGGTCGAGCTCGTTCGTCACCCAGGTCGTGTAGTTCCACGCCCACCACACGACCATCAACGCGAGCGCGGCGTGCCACACCCCTTGCCACGTCAGGTCGCGCAGCAGCACGTGGGAGACCTGCGTGATCGCGAACACGAACACGAGGTCGTAGAACAGCTCCAGGCTGGACGCGCGCTGATCCTCGCCGGGCTCGCGGTTGCGCAGAAAACGGGTCACGGCCTCCGGGAGCGTAATCGGCGGGCGCGTCGAGCCGGCGGCCGGTCAGCCGCCGGGTTGGCGCCCGTGCGCGAGGGCGGCGAACCGCTCGCGATCGGTCACGGCGACGGGGAACATGGGCGAGAACAGCAGCACATCCGCCTGCGCGGCGTGCCGGGTCGCGAGCTCGAACGCCTCGTCCAGGTTACGCGTGCGCAGCGTCGGTACGCCCCGCGCGGCGAGAAGCGGCTCGAGCCGGGCCGCCGCGGCGCCGAAGAGCACGACGAGGCGCACGTGGCGAGCGACCACGTCGCAGCCTCGCTCCAGCAGCACCTGTTCCTCGGGCGACGCGTGCACCGGTCCCGTGCCGAGGTCGTCGATGCCGCCGGCGATGAGGACGACGCCTGCATCACGGTACGCGGCGAGGACGGCAGCGGTCTTGGACGGGGTCGCCGCCATGCCGTCGTCGACCACCAGCACACGATCGAGCACGGCCACCGGCCGGGCGCGGTGGTGCGGCAGGTCGAGGTGGGCGACCGCATGCTCGAGCGCCTCCGGTGCCGCGCCCGCGGCGACGGCGATCGCCAGCGCGACGAGGAGGTCGAGCAGCTGCGGGCCGCTGTACGGCAGGGTGTCGCGCGGCGCCACGAGTGTCTCCACCCCGTCTGAGCGCACCACGACGGCTCCGCCCCGGACGAACACGCCGGTTACGACAGGGCGCTCGAGCGAGACCTCGACCAGGTCGGCAGGAGTGATCTTCGCGAACGCGGCCGCAGCGGGGTCGTCGGCGTTGACGACGACGGTGTCGCCGGAGCGCTGGCCGCACACGATCGTCTCCTTCGCAGCACGGTACGCCTCGAGCGAGCCGTGCAGCTCGAGATGATCGGGCCAGAAGCACGTGATCGCCGCGATGCGAGGGCTCTCGCGCATGAAGGCGAGGTGCGAGGAGGTGAGCTCGAGCACGAGCGGGCGAGCCGGGTCCTCCCGGTCGAGCAGCTCGGCGGTCGGCCACACGTTGCCGAGGCGTCCGGTCGTGCTCGCATCCACCCGGACACCCGCGCGACGGAGCAACTGGACGGCGATGCTCGTGGTCGTCGTCTTCCCCGCGGTGCCGGTGACGCCGACGGTGATGCCCGTGGCCCGTTCCAGCAGCAGGTCGCCGAGGTTCGTCACGCGCGTGCCACCGGCGCGGAGCTTCTTGCACACGAGGAGCGACCGCAGGCGTCCACACGTCGAGGTACGCGATCTCGGCCGTACCTGCGTCGGCATCCAGGTCGGCGTGCTGCTCCACGCGAACGCCGTGCGAGGCGAGGGCGAGCGCCTCCGGCGGGGCTGGGCCGGCTGCGGCGAGACGAATGACGTTGTGAGGGGCGGCGACGCGATGGGTCGCGAGGTGGGCGGCGAGGGCGATCTGATCGGGCTCGAAGCCCTCGACGAGGACGGTCACACGCCGATCATGGCGCCTTCGGGGCGGGGTCGCGCAGCGGTCCGTGCCGGGCCGGCGGGTCGCGCATGCCCGGCCAGCGCCCGGCGTGCCGCCCCTCGTCGGGAAAGCCGCTCGCCACCGGCGGAGCATCGCGGACGTAGGCGCGCATGACCGCCAGCCGCTCGGTCGTCTCTCGCAGGCCGAGCAGCTGCACGAACGGCTCGCAGCCCAGGTGCGGCCGCGGCGGCGGAGCAAGCCCCGCGACCACGCGAAAGCTGCTCCACTCCCACTCCTCTGCGCGTGCGGCGAGGCCGTGCCTGACCGGGTTCGCGAGCGTGTAGCCGCAGCCCCGGTGGAGGTGCTCTGGCGTGACGATCGGTCGTGTGTGGTACGGGCGCTTGAAGAGGTGGCCGCTCGTGTGGTGCCGGCGGTGGAAGCGCCTGGCGTACATGCTCTTCAGCCGCTGCATCCCGCTCGCAAGGGACTCGGGCTCGGCGCGGACGACCTTGTGCAGGTGGTTGCCGAGCAGGCACCAGGCGTAGACGTCCCACTCGCACTTTGCGACGACGTCGTCGAAGAGGTCGAGGTACAGCTCGCGGTCGGCGTCGCCGAGGAACACGAGCTCGCCGGCGTTTCCGCGGGTCGTGATGTGGTGCAGGCCGGTCGGCGGCCAGGTGCGGGCGACGTGCGGCATCTTCCAGCGAAGCCTACCCTCTCAACGCCTCCAAATTGCCAATGTGGACAACAAGTTGCGAAATCGGCACAAAGGGTGTCTCCCTCCGGGAGACACCCTGGGGGAGACACCCCGCAGGTCGCCGCCGCCGCCGGTCGAACCCCGAGGGCAGGTTGGCAGGCTTTGTGGTCGGCGACGAGTGGGCTACGCGCCCGGGTCGGCGCGACGGGCCGGGTCGCCCGAGTCGTCCCGCTCGCCCGCCTCGGGAAGGCGGGAGGAGAGATCTGCGAGCAGGCTCTCCGACAAGTCGCCGCCCGGGTCGAGCGCGGAGAGCGCGCCCACCAGGAACTGCCGCACTCTGCTTCGCTCGTCGCTGATCTCAGCCGCCAGACGCTCCGCCTCCCGGCGCTCGGCCGCAACACGCTCGGCCTCGGCGCGGGCCTGCGCGAGCATCTCGTTCGCGATGCGCTCCGCTTCGCGGCGGCGCTCCTCCATCTCGGCGACCGCCGTACGCTCGCGCTCCACGGTCGCATCGACGGAGGCGGCCCGCTCGCGGGCCCGCTGCAAAGTCCCCAGGGCACGCGCCCGAGACGACTCGCGCAGCTCGTCAGCGGCCCGCACAGCAGCGAGCAGCAGCCGGCCGGCCTCGTCGTCGGAGCCGGCCCGCGAGGACGCCGGCAGCGCCTCCGACGGAGCCGCCTCCTCGTCGCCGGCACCGGCGCGCTCGCCAGCCTCCTCGAACGCCTGCACGCGCGCGTCGAGCTCGGCAACCCGTGCCGCAGACTCCCGCAGATCGGAGACCGCCTGCTCGCGCTCGCGCTCGACGCGGAGCAGACGCTCCTCCAGTTCCTCCACCTCCAACCGGCCCTCGCGCAGCCGAGCCGCTTCTGTCTCGGCGGCCGACGCCCGCTGGACGAGCTCGGCAACCGACGCGGCACTGACACGCGCCTCGCTCTCCGCCGCCGCCACTTCCGCCTCGAGCGAACGCGTCCGCTCACGCAGAGCATCCCGCTGTCGCAGCACGTGGGCGTACCCTTCGGAAGCACGCAGCAGCAGCCACTCGACCCGGCGGCGGTCGTAGCCGCGCATCGCCACCGGCAGCCCGTCGGCCGCGAAGTCCTCCGGACGCAACGTGCCCAGCTCGGTCGTGCCCGTGCCGGTCGCTTGCACCTCGCCGGGAGCCGGCTTGTCGGCTGGACCGGGCGCAGGGGTAGACATGCTCAAAAGGTACTCGCCCTGCGCCTCGCTGACTACTCTCCAGCGCCTCCAGCCGAGAAAACCCCCCGTCCAGAATCGCCGGCCGGGGCGGAGCCGCAGGTCCGCCCCGGCCAGTTTCCTCCTGCCTACCGGGTCTGCGGGAAGCCCAGGTCGACCTTGCTCGTAGCTGGGTCCGGCCACCGTGAGGTGACCACCTTGCCGCGCGTGTAGAAGTGGATCCCCTCAGGCCCGTAGATGTGCGAATCACCGAACAGCGACGCCTTCCAGCCGCCGAACGAGTAATAGGCGACGGGCACGGGGATCGGCACGTTGATGCCGACCATGCCGGCGTTGACGTCGAACTGGAACTGGCGAGCAACACCGCCGTCCCGGGTGAAGATCGCCGTGCCGTTGCCGTACGGGTTGTCGTTGATCAACTCGAGCGCCTCGTCGTAGGTGGCGACGTGCATCACACCGAGCACCGGCCCGAAGATCTCGTCCCGGTAGGCATCCATCTCGGGCGTGATCTCGTCGAGGAGGGAGACCCCGAGGAAGAAGCCGTCACCCGCCGGTGCCGTCTCACGACCGTCGGCGAGCACCTTCGCGCCCTGCTCGGCCCCCGAGTCGAGATAGGAGGCGACCTTGTCGCGATGTGCCTGCGTGACGAGCGGGCCCATCTCCGACGACGGGTCCATGCCGTCGCCGACCTTCACGTTCGGCAGCCGCTGCTTGATCGCGGCCACCAGCTCGTCGCCCACGCCCCCGACCGCGACCACGACCGACACCGCCATGCAACGCTCGCCGGCAGACCCGTAGGCGGCGCTGACCGCCGCGTCCGCTGCCATCTCGATGTCCGCGTCCGGCAACACGATCATGTGGTTCTTGGCGCCGCCGAGCGCCTGCACGCGCTTGCCGTTCTTCGTTCCCGTCTCGTAGATGTAGCGCGCGATCGGGGTCGAGCCGACGAACGACACCGCCGCCACGTCGGGATGCTCGAGCAGCGCGTCCACTGCCACCTTGTCGCCGTGCACCACGTTGAAGACACCGTCCGGCACACCCGCTTCCTGCAGCAGCTCCGCCGTGAACATCGAGGCGGACGGATCCTTCTCGGAGGGCTTCAACACGAATGTATTGCCGCACGCGAGCGCCGGCGCCCACATCCACATGGGCACCATCGCCGGGAAGTTGAACGGAGTGATGCCCGCCACCACACCCACCGGCTGGCGAATCGAGTACACGTCCACGCCGGTCGAGGCCTGCTCGGAGAACTCGCCCTTGAGCAGCGTCGGGATGCCGCAGGCGAACTCGATCACCTCGAGCCCACGCGTCACCTCGCCCATCGCGTCCGAGAGCACCTTGCCGTGCTCGGCCACGAGCAGCTTCGCGATCTCCTGCTTGTTCTGATGCACGAGCTCCCGGATGCGGAACATCAACTCTGCGCGGCGAGCCAGCGAGAACGTGCGCCACGAGACGAACGCGCTCTTCGCCGCCTGCACCGCCGCGTCGACCTCCGCCGCCGACGCGAGATCCACCGCTCCGGTCTGGCGGCCGCTCGCGGGGTTGAAAACAGGGCCGGTGCGGCCGGACGCGCCGGCCACGGCCCGGCCGCCGATCCAGTGGTGGATGGGCGCGATCTCGGCGCCGTTCGTATCTGCAGCGCCCGTGCCCGGCGCAGGTGCAAGCTCGGTCATAGCAGCCTCCTGAAGATGTAGACGGAGGGTACCGGGCCGCCTGCCGCTGCGGGCGACCGGCAGCTGACGGCCCGACTAGCGGAGCCGCTGCTTGAGCAGCAGTACACGGTCGTAGCTTCGGCGCAGCGAGGCGAGCGGGACCGCGCCCGCGGTGGCGCGGTCGAGCAGCCACCGGTAGACGGCCGCGCTGTCGGCCTCGCCGCCGGTGAGGAGAACGAGATCGACGCCCGCCGAGGCCGCGAGGGCGGCAGCCGACGGGACCGCCTTCCCCCGTGTCGCGGCGGCGGCCTCGAGAGCGTCGGTGATCGTGACTCCCCGGAAGCCGAGCTCGCGGCGGAGGAGCCCCTGGATGCTCGTTGACCAGGCTCCCGGCGCGGGGCCGAATGCCGTGTAGGCGGCGTTCGAGAGCATCACCACCGGGACGCCCGCGGCGACCGCCCGGCGAAAGGGCATGAGGTCGCGCTCGAGCTCCGCCCGGGTTGCAGCGAGCGTCACCGCCGTACGATCGGTCGAGCGCACGGCGCGGCCGATACCCGGGAAATGCTTCGCCACCGCGGCCACGCGGGCGTCGGCGAGGCCTGTCGCGAACGCTGTCGCCATGACCGCGACATGCGCCGGTCTGCCGGAGAAGGTTCGTTCCTCTGCAGCCATGAACGACCCGGCGACGGAGACGTCCGCGACCGGGGCCAGGTCGACGTTGACACCTACCGCGCGCAGGGCCCGGCCGGTCTCGAGCCCAGCGCGGCGAACCGACGACGGTGTCGCGCGTCCGAGCTCCGCGGCCGAGAGCCGAGGGCCTGCCCACGGCAGCCTCCGGATCAGGCCTCCCTCCTGGTCGACCATGACGAGCAGCGGAGGCCGGCCCGCGGCTCGAGCGGCCCGCTGCAGACTCGTCGTCAGCATCCGCAGCTGGGTCGCGCCGGTGACGTTGGCGCCGAACAGGATCACGCCGCCCACTTCGCCGCGCCGGACGCGGCGGAGAAGCGCCGGCGAGGCGGCCGTTCCCTCGAGGGCGACGATCAGCCGCTGCCCGACGAGCTCGCGCAGCGCAGGCACCGCAACGGGTGTCGGTTGCGGTCGCCCGCCGGCGCCGCCGGCGAGGACAGCGAGGGCGACGGCGAGCACAAGGGCGACGAGTGCTGCCGTGAGCACGAGGGCGCCGGGCGAGCCGGCGCCGGACGGCGTCACACTGCGCGAGCTGACACGGGCGAAGCGTCGGCGGGCCGAAGGCGTGCGACGCGAGCGTTCTCGCATGCACGGCACCGTACCGCCCGTGGCCGTCCTGGGCCACGACGGCCAGCCCTCCACCCGGAAGGGCCCCATGGGGAAGGAAGCTCCCTGGAGAAACGCTATCGCAGCAACGGTGCCGTGTCTGTGCCGGCTTTGTGCCGGATGCGCAACCTGCGAGGGCTGCACGCTAGAGGGAGGCGGAGAAGGTGTCGCACGCGTCCGCAGGCCTCCGCCTCCGTGGCCGCGCCTGTCGCGGAGGTTCTGCTCCGGCCTCCCGGGGCGACCTTCGTGCGCACATGCCGCAGTCCGGCGCCCCGAAAGCCTGCCTCGTCAATCGCTGCCGGCCGGTGCGTAGAACTATCCTTGCGCGCGGCTGCGGACAGCCGCGGCACGACACGGGGGAGTTGAAGAAAGAAATGGGACAGAAGTGGCTACGGCTCGCGGTAACGGCCGCGCTGGCCGATTCCTCCTCGCCGGCGTCGCTACCGCTCCCGCCCGGGCGGCAACCGACCGCGACCCGTCCACAATCCTCGTCAAGTTCTCGATCCGATCGCAGGCCGCGGGCATCTTCAGCGCCTTCGGCGACAGAGCCGGCGCCCGCTTTGCCGGCGACGTCTACCTCGTGCGCCTGCCCAGCGGCCGCTCCGTGAGCGCTGCGCTGACGCTCTACTCGCGATTGTTCGGCGTCGAGTACGCCGAGCCGAACTACATCGCGACGTAGCGTCGCCGGCCCGCAGCCGCCGGTGGCGATGGGCCGGTCGAAGAGGACGAGCTGCGCGTCCTCGTAGCTCTTGCTGCCGGCGGAGACTGGCTGCGCCCAGATCCCTGGGCATCGTCGAGGCCTGCTCGCGCCGCAGTCGACGAGCTTCGCGTCGGGTCCGGCCGTCGCCAGGCTTCTGCGCGGCCACACCGAGGTGGTCGAGGCTGCGTGCGCGAGGCCGCGTACGCCTGCGCGAACACGTTCCCGCCGAGCGGATCGCCGCGACGATCAGCGCTCACGCCGAGCAGGCCGCCGCCGGCAAGGCCGCCCTTCCCGGTCGGCAGCGGCAGCGGCAGACGGCCGCCTCCCAGACCGCCGCCGAAGCCGCCCGCCCCTCCCTGGCCGCGCCTGTCGCGAAGGTTCTTGCTGCGGCCCCGCGGCGTGAACTTCATGCGCACACAATGCCGATGCGCCGGGGTTGGAAAGACTAGCCTCGTCCTCCGCCGCTTCCAGTGGTATAAGCCTGAGCGGAGGCGGGTTACCGCGCCATTCCTTCGACGGGGGACGGAGACGATGAGACCGACGGTGGCTGCGGCTCACGGGCGTGACGGTGCTGGCCGTGGTCCTGTTCGCCGGTGCCGTCGCCGCTCCGGCGGCTGCAAGCGACCGTGACCGCTCGACGATCCTCGTCAAGTTCTCGATCCCGTCGCAGATGTCAGGGATCCTCGGCGCGTACGGAGACCGGGCAGGCGACCGGCTGGCCGACGGCACCCTGATCGTACGACTGGCGGCCGGACGCTCCTCGAGTGGCGCCGTCACGTCGTACTCCCGGCTGTTCGGGGTCGAGTTCGCCGAGCCGAACTACGTCGCGACCGCCGACCTCGACTCGCCGACCGACCCCTCGTTCGCCGCGCAATGGGGCCTCTCTGCGATCTCCGCAGTGAGTGGCTGGTCACGCCTCTTCGCCGCCTACCCGACGACGCTCGCCGGCCCCACCATCGCCGTCGTCGACACCGGCGTCCAGGCAAGCCATCCCGACCTCAGCGGGCGCGTCCTGACCGGGGCGAACTGCGTCGGCAACACCGGCACCTGCGCGAACGGGAACTCCGACGACGACAACGACCACGGCACGCACGTGGCCGGCATCGCAGCCGCGAAGACGAACAACGGCGTGGGCATCGCGGGCATCGCGCTCACGTCGCCGCATCCTGCCCGTCAAGGTGCTCAACGCGAGCGGCTCGGGCTACTACTCGGCGATCGCAGCGGGAATCGACTGGGCCGTCGCGAACGGCGCCCAGGTGATCAACATGAGCCTCTCCGGCACTGCATCGTCGGCGGCGCTCTGCAACGCCGTCGCCCGTGCCGTCAACGCCAACGTCGTCGTCGTGACGGCAGCCGGGAACAACAGCTCGTCGGCTCCCGTGTACCCGGCGGCGTGCCCCGGCGCGATCGGCGTCGCGGCCACGACCTCAACCGGCGCCGCCGCCTCCTATTCGAACTTCGGGTCACCGAACGTGTTCGTCTCCGCCCCCGGGTCGGGGATCTACTCGACGATCGCCGGCAGCACCTATGCGACATTCAACGGGACGTCGATGGCCGCCCCGCACGTCGCCGGGCTCGCCGCCCTGCTGCGCGGCGCAGACCCCCGGCCTCTCGGTCGCCGGCCTCAAGAGCGTCCTGGCAACGACGTCGGACAAGGTCGGCAGCGTCACGCTACGGCGCCGACCCGTACGCGACGTGCGCCGGGTGCACCTGGTCGTCGGCGTACGGCTACGGGCGCATCAACCTCGATCGCGCGCTCGGAGGCGGCGCGCCCCCCCGCCTCCGCCTCCACCCCCGCCTCCGACGGACACGACACCGCCGACGCAGCCGACCGGACTGGCGCGCGACAGCCGTCGGGACGAGCATCAACCTCTCCTGGACCGCCTCGACCGACAACGTCGGGGTCACCGGCTACGACGTGGAGCGGTGCCAGGGCACCGCGTGCTCCGCCTTCGCGCCGATCGGCACGTCGGCGACGACGAGCTTCGCCGACAGCGGCCTGCCCAATTCGACGTCGTTCAGCTACCGGGTGCGCGCCAAGGACCTCGTGGGCCTGGCGAGCGCCGTACTCGAACACGGCGCCAGCGCGACGACCGCCGCCCCACCGCCGAGCTCGCTCACGACGACGTTCCCGACCGCGGTGACGGTCGTGGCGGGAACAGCGACGGCAGGGAACGCTGCGAGCCTGGCCACGGTCGACCAGAGCTACTACACCGTACGCTCCGCGTTGTTCTCGAGCGCGAGCTGGTACGGCACCTTCACGGCCGCCTGCCAACGCATCCGACTTCAAGGTCACGTACACGGGATTCGCGTCGCGGACGTGCACGCTCTCCCTCTCGATGTACCGGTGGACGACGGCGACCTGGGTGACCGTGGGCACGTCGCGATCGATCGGAACGTCGCAAGTCACGATCGCCGACGCGGCGCCGCCGGCGTCCGTGCCGGCCGCCGATCTCCGCAGCGCCGCGGGTCAGGTGCGCGTCCGCGTCAGCTGCTCGGCGTTCACGCTTCTCGACCTACACGTCGAGCACGAACCTGCTGCAGCTGTCGTACCGGTCGTAACCCGAACGAAGCGTGTCTAGGCGGTCAGGCCCGCCTCGGCGAGCGGCCGGCGGCCCCACGCGAAGGTCTTCGCATACCAGCCCTGCATCGGCACGAGCGTGGTGCCGTAGTTGGACGAGTGCGCCATCCAGCCGTTGCCCACGTAGATCCCCATGTGGCCGACCTCGGCAGGCTTCGACTTGACGCCACGGCTGCCGAAGAAGACGAGGTCGCCGGGTTGCAGAGCCTCGATCGGGATCCGTGCGTCCTTCTTCACCTCGCCGCTCATCGAGTACGTCGAGCGACCCTTCAGGATCTCGCCGAGTGAGGGGGCGCCGTCGAACGGCTGCAGCTTGTAGACACGCCACACGAACCCGGAGCAGTCGAAGCCGCCCGGAGCCGAGACGAGGCCACCCGGAGCCGTGGCGCTCCACAGCTTCTGGCGCTTCTCCGACACACCCGTCCAGACGTACGGGTAGCCGACGAACCTCAACGCCCGCGCGAGCACCAGGCGCTGCCAGTCACCGAGCTGCGGCAGCGCGAATCCCTGCGAGAGCTGGTCGACGTAGGCGATCGCATCGGGGCCGAGTTGCAGCACGCGCGCGAACGAGTAGGCGGCCTCGGCACGCGTCGCAGGCTGGTTCGGCAGCAACTCCAGCTCGTCCTGGCCCTGCGGGTGGTTGAGCCGAAGACCGAGGAGCCGTGCGACCGTCTCGGTGCCGAGCATCCCCGTCGGCTCGAGCAGGGCATCGCGGGCGGCGATCCGGAACCGGCGGGCGGACGGGAGCAGCCCGAGCGCCGCCACGATCTGCGCGTCGAGCTCCCGCATCGTCACCACTCGCTCCGGATTCGCCGGCTCCCTCGCCGTCTTCCCGAGCGCGGTCAGCGCCTGGTAGAGCTCGCCGCGGCTGAGTGGGTCGTCCGGGCGAAAGGAGGCGACATCCGTGCCGAGAACTCCGGCGGAGACGACCGATACGATCTGCCCGGCCGCCCAGCTCGGCGCGCCGGCGGCCGCGGCCGCAGGAGCGGCGGGAGCCGGCCCGGAGATCGGCGAGGCGGCGCCGGCTGCCCCTGCAAACAGGCATCCGAGCGCGACAAACGCCGTGATCGCTGCGACGCGTCTCATCACTCCCTCTATCGGCGGCGCCGATTGCGGCCTGAACCCGAACGGACGAGCCACCTGTAAGGAATCGGTAATCCGGCACCGTAGCTGTCCAGATACAGTCGAGTCGGATGAGACGAGCCGGGGTCCTCGTTTTCGTCGCCGGCGCGCTCTCGCTCGCGCTCGCGGCGGCTGGCATGGCGGCAGGCCGTCCGCCGGCTCCTGCGATCGCCGGGCCCACCGTCACGGGCGGCTCCGCCTCGCTGGCAGAGCTCCGCGGCAAGCCGGTATTCGTCAACGTCTGGTCGTCCTGGTGAGGCACCTGCCAGAGCGAGGCGGGTGCCTACGCACGTTGGGTGAAGCAGCAAGGCAGCCGCTATCGCTTCCTCGGTCTCAACGCGGCTGACACGCAGCCGACGGCACGCGCCTTCCTGAAGCGCTACGGGTGGACGTGGCCGTCGATCAGCGACCCGCAACGACGTCTCGCCCGCCGCTTCGGGGTCGACTACCAGCCCGCGGTGATCCTGATCGACGCCAGGGGCCGCGTCGTCGCCGGCTTCGAGGGCTACGGCACGCCCGCCCGCTGGAACGCATTGAAGAGCAAGCTGCGCATGCCGTAGCTACGCTCGTCGCCGCATGACGGACGACGACCGCAGCCGGGAGGTGCGCCGGTGACGCTGCTGGCAGGACGCGCTCTGCGCAAGTCGTTCGGCTCCCGCCTGATCCTCGACGGCGCCGACCTCACGGTCGAGCCGGGCGCCCGCATCGGCGTCGTCGGACCGAACGGCAGCGGCAAGTCGACGCTGATGAAGCTCCTCGCCGGCCTCGAGACGCCCGACGCCGGTGAGGTCACGCGCCGGCGCGGGGCTGTCGTCGCGTACCTCGACCAGCACCCGCCCGGGGACGCGCGCACGGCGCTCGAGACCGTCCTCGCCGCCCGGCCCGACCTGATCGAGCTCGAGCGGGAGCTGGCGGCTGTCGGCAGAGCAGCTGGGCGAGCCGGCGCGTCGCCGGCGACCTCGACCGCATGACCAGGGTGCTTGCGCGGCAGGAGCAGCTGCTCGAGCGCTGGGAGGCAGCAGGCGGGCCGAGCGTCGACGGGCGGGCGCGCGCGACCCTGCTCGAGCTCGGCCTCGACGACGACGAGCTGCTCCTTCCGACCACGGCGCTCTCGGGCGGGCAACGCAAGCTGATCGCCCTCGCGGCCTGTCTCGAGCAGCGCCCCGACGTGCTGCTCCTCGACGAGCCCGAAGCGCATCTCGACAACGTCGGACGCGCCCGCGTGGAGGAGCTCTCACGGCGCTTCGGCGGCGCGATCGTGGCCGTCTCGCACGACCGCTACCTGCTCGACGAGATCGTCACCACGATCGGCTCGCTCGACGGCGGCAGCATCAGGATCTGGCCCGGCAACTACTCGGCGTACACGGTCGCCCGCGACCTCGAGCTCGAACGGCAGAAGCAGGCGTACGTGACGCAGCAGAAGGAGATCGAGCGGCTCGAGGCCGGCGATCCGGCGCTTCAAGCTGTGGGCGTCCTGGGTGCCGGACAAGCGGAACATCCGCCAGGCGAACAACAAGCAGCGTCAGATCGATCGCATGGAGAAGGTCGACCGCCCGGTGCTGGAGCGCCGCAAGATCGCGCTGCAGCTGCGGTCGACGACGCGCGGCGGCCAGCGCGTCTTCGAGCTGCGCTCGCTCGGGGTCGCCTTCGGCGACGAGCCGGTCATCGCCGGAGCCGACCTGACCGTCGTGCACGGGGAGCGGATCGGCGTCGTCGGCGAGAACGGCGCCGGCAAGTCGGTGCTGCTGAAGACGATCGTGGGGGAGCTCGAGCCCACCGAGGGGGTCGTGTGGGTCGGCCCCTCGATCGCGATCGGATACCTCGCTCAGGACCAGGACACGCTCGACCCGGAGTCGTCTCCACTCGAGACCGTGCGCCGCGCCGTACCGGTCTCCGAAGCCGATGCGGTCGGCCTCCTGATGAAGTTCCTCTTCCCGTACGAGCAGGTACGACGGCCGAACCGCCTCCTCTCGGGCGGTGAGCGCACCCGGCTGCAGCTGCTGCTGCTGACGGTCGCGCGTCCGAACCTGCTCGTGCTCGACGAGCCGACGAACCACCTCGACATCGAGTCGGTCGAGGTGCTCGAGGCGGCGATCGAGGAGTTCGCCGGCACGGTCGTCGCGATCTCGCACGACCGCTACTTCCTCGACCGCATCGCCGACCGGATCGTCGAGGTGCGGGACGGCGACGTGGTTGCGAGCGAGGGCGGCTACTCGGCGTGGCTCGATCGGCGCGAGCGGGTCGACGCAGCCCGCTGACCGAGGATCGCGAGTGCCGGCTCCGCCGCCACGGGCCGGGCACGCCCGGCCCCTACACCACCACCCACACCCACGAGACGGCTGCGCCACCCGACCCGCCTGCCGGCTCCGCCGCCACGGGCCGGGCACGCCCGGCCCCTACGCCACCACCCACACACGAGACAGGCTGCGCCGCCCTCCCGGCCCGTAGGGGCGAGGCGTGCCTCGCTCGCGCGCATCCCCACACGATCGCGCACGGCCACCTCCCGACGCGCAGCCCGGACGCCGGTGCGTACGCTCCGCTCGTGGCGAGGGAGAGCGTCCGCGACTGGCTGCGCTCCGTCGAGCGTGCCGAGCCGGAGGAGCAGTGGACGCTCTACTGCTTCCTCGCCGGCCAGGCCGTCACCCTCGACGCCGACGAGCTGAACGCTGCGCTGCGACGATCCGAGCTGCTGCTCGCCGCGGGCGGCGATCCGCGGCGTGCGCCGCAGCTGTACGGCAGGGCCGTGACCGCGCTGGCCGACGACCTGGACACGCCTGCCGCCCGTGCCGAGCTCGCCGCCGGCCTCGCGTCGCTCGCTCTGGAGGCCGAGGGCCTGCGGGGCGCCGCCGAGGCTCTGCGGCTCCTGCAGCGCGACCCGGACCTCGCCTGGCAGTGCTTCGCGCTCGGGCTCCTCGCCGAGGAGCTCGCAGGCGACGGCTGACCGAAAGGCGCGCAGCGCACGCGTGGGCGAGGCATGGCCTCGCCCCTACGGATCACAGCGCACACCCCGCGCGTGGGCGGGGCATGGCCTCGCCCCTACGGATCACAGCGCACACCCCGCGCGTGGGCGAGGCATGGCCTCGCCCCTACGGATCAGGCCGGCATCGTCGGGGCGGTCGCCGAGGCGCGGCGGATACGCAGATCGCCGGACACCGACTTCGCACGCAGTTCGACGAGCGGTGCGTCGTCGGCCGGCGGCGTCTCGGTGAGCTCGAGCTCCGAGGTCATGGTGCCGCTCACCGAGCTGGCGTCGACCCACAGCCGCAACCCGGAGCGCATCCCGATCTCGACGTCGCCGGAGACGGACTTCAGGTCGACGTCCCCTCCGCCGGCAGCGTCGACGCGGACGTCGCCCGACACCGTCGTCACGCGAACGGCCGCCAGAGCCTCGCCGACGTTGAGATCGCCGGAGACGAGCCCGGCGCTCAACTCGCCGCACACCCGCTTCACCTCGACGTCGCCGGACGCCGTCTTCACCTTCGCCGCACCGAGCACCTCGCCTGCCGCGACGTCGCCGCTCGCAGTGCTTGCGTCGAGCGCGCCCTGCACGACCTGCAGCGAGAGATCGCCGGAGGCCGACTTCGCGCGCACCGCGCCGAGCCGACCGCGCGCATCGAGATCGGCGGCGTCGCTCGTCAGATCCAGATCGGCGCCGTGCGGGCAGCGGATCCGCACGCCGACGCCCGCCTCACGCGCTTTCGCAAAGCCCCAGCGCTTCGGCACGTCGACCGCGACCTCGTGCCCGTCGTGCAGCTCGTGAAGCTCGATCGAGGTCTCGGCCGCAGCCTCACGCGAGGCCTTGTCGTCACCCAGCGGCATCACGTCGACGACCACCTCGGGCACGTCGGCGGTCTCGATCGAGACCTCGCCGGCCCCCAGCGCAACCCGCAGTCGCACCGTCCCCGGTGTCTCGAAGCGGGCCATCATGCCTCCCGGTGACGATTGCCGTCGGGCCGGCCGAGGAACCTTCGCAGGCGGCTACCGTCACCACGGCGGCCCGGCGGGCGCCGGCGCGGCGGGTCGACCTCGGGGATCTCGACATGACCGAATGGGGTGGCATGGATGGACATGGAAGTCACCTCCTGGTGATCAGCTCCGGGCAAAGCCCTGCAGTCGATGCCCGCCGCGCACGCGGGACGCGCGCGGCTCGAGCGCACGCGCGAGCGCGCGCACGATCCAGGCATTGGTGGAAACGCCCTCGCGGGCTGCGGCGGCCTCGACCTGCGCCTTGAGGCCTTCCGGCAGCCGAAGGGTGATACGGGCGCTCGTGTCGTCGCCGGGAAAGCTGGGCGCCTCGTCCGTGGCGCCGGGCTCCTCGACGAGGACGAGCTCCGGGTCACGGCCGGCGAGGCGCACCTCTACGTGACCGGAGGTCAACTGTGCATTCAGCGCCAGCGACGCTTCGGTGAGCACGTCGAGCAGCCGCAGCTGCAGCGACGACTCGACCGCCGTCGACAGCCGGCGGCCGGCCTCGGCGGCATCGTCGCCGCCGAGCGCGGCCGCCGCAGTCAGGTCGGCCTGGATCGAGAGGACATGACGTGAAAGATCCATAGCACCACTATGACATCATTTTGATGTCTGTCAAGCGCCGATCTGGTGCAGAACGACGTCACGGCGGCGTCAGCTGCTAGTGTTGGCCGGCTGCCCGCCTGGAGGTGACGCTCCGGCGGCACGCCGCCACTCGCTGTCTCGTGGCGGCTTTTCGTCCGCCCGTCCCGCGCGCAGCAGCGCGCACAACAGGAGAGAACCCCCGACGTGAGCTCCGTCGACCCACCCGACCTGACCCTGTGGCCGACGCTACGGCACCTGTTCCCGCTCTGGCGGGCGCAGTGGCGGCCGGTCCTGCTCGGGCTCAGCTGCGCCTTCGTCTTCACGGGGCTGTCCCTCGCGATCCCGATCCTGATCCAGCGCACGATCGACAACGCCCTCGACGGCGGCGACTCCGGCGTGCTCGTGCCCTACCTCGCCGCCATCGTCGTCATCGCGGCGCTGCGCTTCGCCGTCAACTTCGCCCGCCGCTACGCGACGGCGCGCATCGGGATCGCCGTCGAGGCTCGTCTGCGCAGCATGCTGTACGAGGCCTACCTGCGCTACCCGCGCGCCTTCTACGACCGCCACGCGACGGGCGAGGTGATCTCGCGCGCGACGAACGACATCTATCCGGTGCGCTACTTCATCGGCTGGGGGGTCGTGCAGGCGCTGCAGAGCGTGATGATGCTCGTCGGCGCCGGGATCGTGCTGACGATGGTGAACGCCCGGCTCGCCCTCTTCGCCGCGCTCGCGATGCCGCCGATCGCGATCCTCACGTACATCTTCGCGCGACGCGTCTTCCCCATCTCCCGCAAGGTGCAGGAACGGAAGGGGCACCTGACGGAGGCATCGGACGAGGCCGTCGTGGGGATCGAGATGGTGCAGGCGTTCGGGCGCGAGGACGACGTCCGCGACCGCTTCCACGAGCGGGCGGAGGCCGTGCGCCACGAGACCATGCGGCAGGCGTCGGTCGAGGCCCGCTTCCTCCCGGGCCTGATCTTCCTGCCGACGCTCGGCATTGCCGCCGTCCTCTTCTTCGGCGGGCGCGACGCGATCGCCGGCAACCTCACAGTCGGCCAGTTCACGCTCTTCATCACGCTGCTGCTCCAGCTCGTCTGGCCGCTCGAAGCGCTCGGCTGGATCATCAACCTGGGCCAGCGCGCCACGGCGGCGGCGTCACGGAGCTTCGCCTGGCTCGACGGCATCGAGCCGCTGCCCGAGCGCTCGCAGCCGCAGTCGCTCCCCGCCGGGCCGCTCACCGTCGCGCTCGAGAACGTGCATTTCCGCTACGGCGGAGGGACGGAGGTGCTCTCGGGCATCGACCTCCGGGTCTCGCCCGGCGAGATCGTCGCGGTGTGCGGCTCGACAGGATCGGGCAAGACGTCGCTGCTCAACCTCATCCCCCGCTTCTACGACCCCACCGACGGCCGGGTGCTGGTCGGCGGCGTCGACGCGCGCGACCTGGCGTTGTCCGAGCTGCGGCGTTCGGTCGCGATCGTGACCCAGAAGCCGGTGCTCTTCTCGGTGCCCCTGCGGGACAACCTGCTCGCGGCACGCCCTGACGCCGACTGGTCCGACGTGCTCGACGCGTGCGAGGCCGCTGGCGTCGCCGCCTTCGCAGAGGGATTGCCGGACGGCTACGACACGCTGATCGGCGAGCGCGGCGTCAATCTCTCGGGCGGCCAGCGCCAGCGCGTCGCGCTCGCCCGGGCGCTCGTCGCCGGGGCTCGCGTGATCGTCCTGGACGACCCCATGTCGGCGGTCGACACAGAGACCGAGCGCCATCTCGTCGAGAACCTGCGCCCCGCCCTCGCGGGCCGCACGGTGCTGATCTCCGGTCAGCGCCTGTCGACCGTGCTCGTGGCCGACCGTGCCGTCGTCGTCCACGACGGCCGCATCGTCGAGGACGGCCTGCCGGAGGACCTGATCCGCCGCGGCGGCCGCTTCGCCGCTCTCTTCGGAGACGAGGCACTTGCCGCGTAGCGCCGCACGCACCGGGCTGTCACGCCTCTGGCGCTACACGGACGGCCGCCACGGGCGGCTCGTGTTCGTGATGCTGCTCGCCGCCGTCGCGGCGGCGGCGCCGGTCGCCGGCTGGACGATCGTGGGCGACGCGATCGACAACGGCATCCGCGCGGGGGACGAGGGGCGCCTCGGTGTCGACGTGATCGCCTACGTGGCGATCGGCGTGGGTGCCTGGGTGATCGGGACGACGACCTGGCTGATGCTCGCCGGTATCGGCCAGCGGATCGTGCTCGAGCTCCGGCGCGACCTGTTCGAGCATCTCACCTCGCTCTCGCTGCGCTACTTCTCCCAGCAGAAGGCCGGGTGGATCATCGCGCGCCTGACGAGCGACGTGGACGCGCTGTCCGACGTGCTCAACCAGGGGCTGACGACGCTCGTCGTCAACACGCTCACCCTCGTCGCCGCGGTCGGCGGCCTGTTCCTGCTGGACTGGCGGCTCGGGCTCGTCGCGCTGCTCGTGGTGCCGCCCGGGATCGTCGTCACACGCTGGTTCCAGCACACCTCGCATGCCGCCTTCGGAGAGGTGCGCACCCGCATCGCCGCGGTCACGGCGCAGCTCGCCGAGTCGGTCTCGGGCATGGCGGTCGTGCAGGCGTTCAACCGGGAGCGCGCGTTCCAGCAGGAGTTCGAGTCGCTGAACGAGGAGAACCGCAGGGCGAACCTGTACGCGCAGAAGCTCTCCTCCCTGTTCTTCCCCGCGATCGAGCTCCTCGGCGTCGTCGCGACGGTGGCCGTCCTCTTCGCGGGCGCGAAGCTGATCGACGGCGGCTCGCTGGAGATCGGCACGCTCATCGCCGCCGTCGGCATGCTCCAGCTCGTCTTCCAACCTCTGCAGGAGCTCTCCGAGCTCTACGGCCAGGTGCAGGCAGCGACCGCCGCGATGAACAAGATCACGACCGTCCTCGACGCAGAGCAGGACATCACCGACCGGCCGGGCGCGCGGCCGATCGGCCGCATCGAGGGACGCCTCGAGCTGGACGGCGTCGTGTTCGCCTACGGTGACGAGCCGGTCATCCGCGGTATCTCGATCGACGTGCCAGAGGGCGGCTGCATCGCGCTCGTGGGCGAGTCGGGCGGCGGCAAGTCCACGACGGCGAAGCTGATCGCCCGCTTCTACGACCCGCTCGAGGGCGCCGTGCGCGTCGACGGCACCGACCTACGCGACGTGCAGCTGCGCACCTACCGCCGCCAGCTCGGCGTCGTGTTGCAGGATCCGTTCCTCTTCAGCGGCACGATCGCCGACAACATCCGCTTCGCACGGCCCGACGCGACCGACGAGGAGGTGGCCGCTGCAGCCCGCGCGATCGGCGTCGACCGTGTCGCCGCCCGCTTCGAGGAGGGCCTCGGCCACGTCGTCCGCGAGGGCGGCGCCGGCCTGTCGGCGGGCGAAAGGCAGCTCATCTCGATCGCCCGGGCGCTGCTCGCCGACCCGCGCATCCTCATCCTCGACGAGGCGACGTCGAACATCGACCGCCCGAGCGAGGTCCTGATCGAGCAGGCGTTCGACACACTGCTGCGGGGCCGCACCTCGATCATCATCGCCCACCGGCTCGCCACCGTGCGCCGCGCCGACGAGATCCTCGTGGTCGAGAAGGGCCACGTCGTGCAGCGAGGCACGGAGGCGGAGTTGCTCGCCGAGGAGGGCGCCTACCGGCGCCTCTCGGAGACGCTGCACGGCTCCCTCAACCGGCGGGTGGCCTGAGACATCTGCCGGGCGAGTCGCGCCTCGCCCCTACGCGAGCACCCAGACGTCGTCGCGCATGATCGGCGTCGCGGCGCCTTCGGCGTCGAGCCCGTCGACGTCCACCTCCGGCCCGCCGATCATGAAATCGGTGTGCACACGGGAGACGTTCAGGCCCATCTCAACCTGCTCCTCGGGGCTCATCCCGTCGACGCCGTCGACGGCCATCGGCAGGCCTGTGCCGTAGGCGAGGTGACAGGCAGCGTTCTCG
Source organism: uncultured Gaiellaceae bacterium (assembly GCA_963787085.1). GTDB lineage: Bacteria > Actinomycetota > Thermoleophilia > Gaiellales > Gaiellaceae > Gaiella. The sequence continues at coordinate 63,333 of CAWBBO010000008.1, forward strand.
TCGAAGAGGGTGTTCTGGAACACGAGGCCCGTCTTCTTCACGGCCGACTCGCCGTCGACGAGCGCGACCTCGCCGAGGAACGGGGCCTGCGCGTCGGCTGCCAGTTGGCCGCGCACGATCTCCTCGCCGGCCGACGCACGCACCTCGACGGCCTTGCCGGCCGAGAACCGCACCTCGAGGTCGCGAACGACGGCACCGGTGACGGACAGCGGGTACGTGGCCCGCACCGTCCCCTCCGTGCGCCGCCAGTCGGGAGAGGTGAAGACCTCCTCTGTGGGCAGGTTCGGGATGTGCGCGACGTGCTCCTCCGTCTCGAAGGCGGCGCACATCCAGCGGGACGCGGGCAGCAGGCCCACGGTGAGGTCGGTGCCAGGCCCGTGGAAGCGGATCGCGTCGAAGCGGTGCTCGTTGAGGCTCTGCGCGCGCGCCTTCAGCTTGGCGTCGTGCGCGCGCCAGGCTGCGACGGGGTCGGGTGCGTCGAGCCGCGTCGCGACGGCAACGGCCTGCCAGAGGCGCTCGAGATCCGGGTCGCCGAAGACGGTGGTCGCCCAGCCCGCGTTCGGCGACGACACGATCGCCCAGCTGATCAGCCGCTCGGCGACGAGCGGCAGATAGATGGCCCGCAGGTCGTGCGGCTCCGAGCGTGCGACGAGCGCCGGGTCGAGGCCGCCGAGCAGCTCCGGCTCGAAGTCGCCGGTCAGCTGGATCAGCGCCGGGCGCGTGTCGCGCCAGCCGCGCACCCATTCGAGGATGTGCGGCGGCGACTGTCCGAGCATCTCGCCGGGGCCGAGCTCGATCGCGGCACGGCGCAGATACAGGTCGCCGTAGTTGACGATCACGCGTTTGGCGCCGGCGCGGTAGGCCTCACGGGCGACGGCGCGCGCGGTGTCGACGTGCTCGACCTGACAGAGCACGACAGCCTCCTGTCCAGGCTGCACGTTCGCCCCGACGCGGACGACGAGCTCGGCGTAGCGCTGCAGGCGGTCGTCCGGCGTCAAGCGGCAGAGCCTAGCGCAGGGATGCTGCTGCAGGGCGCGATAGCCGAGAGGTGAGCACCTCGGGCGCCCGGCGCGAGCGGACGGCCGTGCCGTCCGCTGTCGAAACCTGTGCCGGCTAGTCGCCCCAGTCGAAGTCTCGCGTACGACCCCACAGGGTCTCGTCGAGCGCAGGGCCTGCGGAAGGCTGATTCTCGACGGTCTCCTCGCCGGGCCACGGCAAGGCGGAGTGGAGCACGATGGCGGGCTCACCGTCGAGGGTCTCCTCGAGGCGGGCCTGTTCCTCGGACTTGAACAGCGGGTGGTTCTCGAACGGATCCTCGGACTGGTAGCGGCCGAGCGGCATGTCGCCGTCGAGGTCCGCGTTGCGTTCCTTCAATTCCAGGTGATCCTGGATCACACGTGCGAAGGGTGACTCCGTCTGCACTTGCATCGGGCCTCCTGCGATCGGGGACAGGGCAGAACTGCAGTGAACCAGGAGGTCAAGTCTACCGGACACCGAAATCCCTGCAAAGCGAGGATCGCGCCGATCGCGCACGATCGTCGGAGCCGGTGCGCTGCGGCCGCCGCACCACCCCCTGCAGCCGTGTGCGAGGATGGAGGCATGTCGCCTCGCCTGACACGTGTTCCCAAGAGCCCCGTCGCCATGGGCTGGGTGCTCTACAAGCTCTGGCGCCGGCTGCCGCCGAAGCAGCGCCGTCAGCTGCTCGAGGCGGCCCGCACCCACGGCCCGCGCGTCGCGTCGGCCGCGGCGGCCGCCGCGGCGACGCGAGCGAAGAGCAAGGTGGCGAAGAGCAAGAAGAAGCGCTCCGGCTAGACGGGCTCGACGCCGAGCGCGGCCCGCACGATGCGGTCCTGCCCACGCTGATGCGCGGTGGGGTAGCCCTCGCTCGGCGCGGCGCGCCACGGCCTGCCGACGTAGGTGACACCCGGTGCGGTCGAGCTCGATCGGGTGGCGTCGTCGAGCCGGTGGCGGATCGAGCGCCACGCGCCCATGTTCTGGGGCTCCTCCTGGGCCCAGACGATCTCCCTGAGGCCGGGGTAGGCCGCCACGAGCTCGGCCACGGCGGCCACCGGGAACGGATACAGCTGCTCCAGGCGGACGACTGCGACCGTGGTCGCGGCGGCGCGCTCGTCGTGGCTTTCGATGTCGTAGAAGAGCTTGCCGCTGCAGAGCACGAGCCGGTGGACGCCGGCGCGATCGGTGACCAGGGGATCGTCGAGCACGGGGCGAAAGCGACCGCCCGACAGGCCGGCCAGCGTCGACGATGCCTGGCGGAGCCGCAGCAGGCCCTTCGGCGTCATCACGACGAGCGGCCGCGCGGTGGCGTCGAGCGCCTGCCGGCGCAGCAGGTGGAAGAACTGGGCGGCCGTGGTGCAGTTCGCGATGCGGATGTTGTCCTGCGCACCCTGCTGCAGGAACCGCTCGAGGCGCGCGCTCGAATGCTCGGGCCCGTTGCCCTCGTAGCCGTGTGGCAGGAGGAGCGTCAGGCGCGACGTCTGGCCCCACTTCGAGCGGCCCGCCACGAGGAACTGGTCGATCACGATCTGGGCGCCGTTGACGAAGTCACCGAACTGCGCCTCCCAGAGGACGAGCGCGTCGGGCGCGGCCACCGAGTAGCCGTACTCGAAGCCGAGGGCCGCGTACTCGGACAGCGGGGAGTTGTACACCTCGAACGAAGCGGTTGCACCGGGAAGATGCTGGATCGGCGCGTACGTCTCCCCGGTGTGGGGGTCGTGGAACACCAGATGGCGGTGGGCGAACGTGCCGCGCTCCGCATCCTGCCCGGACAGCCGCACGGGGATGCCCTCCTCGAGCAGCGAGCCGTAGGCGAGCGCCTCCGCCTGCCCCCAGTCGATACCGCCTTCGACGATCGTGACCCGCCGGCGCTCGAGCTGCCGTGCCAGCTTCTCGTTGATCGTGAACCCGTCGGGGACTGCCAGCAGTTGCTCGTTCAGCTGCTGCAGCCGCTCCTCCGGGACCGCGGTGACGACCGCGTCGCCGGTCGTCGCGGCGGGCACGGGATCGGACGCAAGAGGCGGCGCAGGTGCCGGCGGTGGTGACACCACCTGCCCGATCAGAGACTTGAGCCGCTCGTGCGCTGCCCGCAGCGCGTGGGCGACCTCGTCGACCGCTGCTTGCGCCTCGTTTGCCGTGATCACGGCCTCCTCGACGAGACGGGCTGCGTAGAGCTCCCGCACGGTCGGGTGCTGCTGGATGCGCTCGGCCATCAACGGTTGCGTGTACGCGGCGTCGTCCTGCTCGTTGTGACCGAGACGCCGGTAGCCGACCAGGTCGATGACGAAGTCGTGGCCGAACTCGGCCCGGTAGGCGAGCGCGAGGCGCACGGAGGCGAGAGCCGCCTCGGGGTCGTCGGCGTTCACGTGCACGATGGGCACGTCGAAGCCCTTCGCGAGGTCGCTCGAATAGCGGGTGGAGCGACTTTCGGCCGGATCGGTCGTGTAGCCCACCTGGTTGTTCGTGATCAGGTGGAGCGTACCGCCGGTCGCATACCCCTCCAGGCTCTGCAGGTTGAGCGTCTCGGCTACGACCCCCTGCCCCGGAAAGGCCGCGTCGCCGTGGATGAGCACCGGCAGCGCCACCGCCGGATCGTGGCGACCCGCACCGCCGCCGCGGTCCGTCTGCTCCGCTCGGGCGCGGCCCTCGACGACCGGACCCTCGGCTTCGAGGTGGCTCGGGTTGGGCACGACCGTCACGTCGATCTCTCCAGCGGGCGTGACGCGCGCGCCCGACGCGGGCAGGTGGTACTTCACGTCGCCGGTGCCGCCCTCCGGGTCGCGCACGAGCGCGTCGATCGACCGCTCGCCCTCGAACTCGCGCAGGATCGACTCGTACGAGCGCCCGACGGTGTGCACGAGGGCGTTCAGCCGGCCGCGGTGGGCCATGCCGATCACGACCTCGTGCGCCCCCGCCTCGGCGGCGAGCTCGATGGCCGTGTCGAGCATCGGCACGAGGGACTCGAGGCCCTCCAGCGAGAACTGCTTCTGCCCCAGGAACGACCGGCGCAGGTACTGCTCGAAGCCCTCCGCCTGCGAGAGTCGTCGCAGCAACGCGGTGCGCTGCTCCGGCTCGAGCGGGGTGCGGAAGCGCCCCGACTCGATCGCCTGGCGGAGCCAGACGCGCTCCGCATGGTCGGAGATGTGCTCGATCTCGTAGGCGATGGAGCCGGTGTAGACCTCGCGCAGGCGCGGCAGCACGTCGAGGAGCGTCTCGCCCTCGACGTACAGGCGCAGCAGCGAAGCCGGAATGCGGGCCTGCAGCTCGGGTGTCAGGGCGGGGACGAGGCGGGACTCGTCGAGGGCAGGGTCACCGGGCGGCTCCGAACCGAGAGGGTCGAGCCGGGCGGCGAGATGGCCGTGCATGCGATACGCCTTCACGAGCGCCATCGCGGCGGCGACGCCGCCGAGGAGCGTCTCGTCGACACCTGCGGCAGCAGGCGGGATGGTCGCCGCGGCCGCCGCGGCGGGCACCGGAGCAGGAACGGCGGCGGGAGGAGCGAGCGGGAGGAGCGGCGGCGACGACCTCCCGGCCGGGCTTGCCGTTCGCAGGCAGGCGCTGCTCCAGCAGGCGGGCGAGCCCCGGGAGGGCGGCGAGCGCGACGTCCGGATCGCGCTCGAAGACGGCGCGCCATTCGGCCGGGACGCTGGCGGGCGCCTCCAGGTAGTCCTCGAGCAGCTGGCTGACGTAGCCGGCGTTGAGGCCGTTGAGATCGCCTGCGCTCATCCGCTCGTGTTGTACCAGCGGCGTCGTTCTGCACTGAGCTTCTGGCGGCGGCCAGACGGCGTGTGCTTCGTCGTGATGGAGGCTTCTACGGTCAGATGAGCGGGTTTTCGGTGATGACCACCAGAGTCATCCCCACGATCCACGCGACCATCGCGAACACGGCTGCCTTGAGCGCCAGGCTCTGGAACCGCGGGCTCATCCGTGCGGCCACGAGCGCTGCGATGATCGCGACCGGGGCCAGCCGCGCCGGGCGGGCGTCGAGCTCGAGGAGCAGCCCCAATCCCATCGCGATGCCCGAGAGCACGATCGAGCCGACCGCGAGCACGCCCGCGACGGCGTCGACCGGCGAGAACCGCTGCGACGGCGAATCGATCGTGCTCACTGCCGCACCTCCGCTCGGGTCGAGGTGGCAACGCGCGGAGGACGTCCGGGGCGCCGGGACGGTCGCGGGTGCCCGGAGGGACGCGGCCGACCGCCTCTCGTCCAGTGCGGGCCGGCGGCCGCGGGCGGCGTGTCCTCGATCGCCACGACCCCGACAGGCTCGGCGGGACGCGGCTCGCCGCGGATCGCGTACCAGACGACCACGCAGAGGTAGACGATCGGGATCTTGAGGATCAGCAGCATGAAGACGATCTCCCACACCATGAGCGGCAAGTCTACGGCATCCGCCCGAGTCGTCGTTGACGGCGGGCGAGCAACGCCGCCGCGAGCACGTTGACGACGCCGCCGAGCAGCGCCACCGCGAGGAGCCCGCTTCCGAACGTCGTCGCCGTGCTCGCTCCCGTACGGGTGACCGCGACGAGCACGAGCGGGCCTGCGTGCACGTCGACCGTGCGACCGCCGGACTGCGCGACGACGGCGACCGCAGCGGCGAGCGCGTACCCGAGCAGGCCGGCCGCGGCGGCGCCGAGCACGAACGCCCTCACGACCACGGCCCGCATGCCGTCCTCCCGTCCGACGCCAGCACGGTCAGCCCGAGGGCGTGCAACGCCGCCGGCCCGCCGGCCGCCGCGAGCGTCGGGATGCCGAGCGAGACGGCCACGGCCAGCAACCCCGTGCCGACAGCGGCGACGAGCGCAGGTCCGGCTACCGCGACCAGGGCACGCCGGGCGACACCAGCCGGGGCGTGCACGACCGAGACGCGGCTGCCGCGCACGACGAGCGCGCTCGGCACGCCACGGAGAGCCGCCGCATGGGCGGCTTCGTGGGCCACGATCGCCGCGCCGACAGCGAGGCCGACGATGCCGGGAACGACGAGCGACGGGCGGCCGGCGACCAGCCCGACGTGCGCCACGAGAGCTGCCGCCACGAGCGCAAGCGCTGCGCACCGCACCGCGAGCGCCCGGCCGACGCCGGCAACCGCGCGAAGGACCGTGCTCGTGTCCAGCGGCCGCCGGCGCACGTCGAACGGCGGCACCGCGCCGGCAGGTGCGAGGCGCACCGCGAGGCGCAGCCAGGCGACCGCGTGGCGCAGGCGGCCGGCGCGGCGGTCGACGTTCGCGAGCGCGAGGCGGTTGAGCTGCCAGGCAAAGGCGAGCACGTCGCCGCGCGCGCGCTCGACGGGGAGCGAGTAGGCGACTGCGACGCTGTCGGCCACCTCCCCGAGTGTGCGTCCTTGACGGGCGAGCACGAACGCGCCTGTGGCGTTCACCGGCCACGACCTGCGGGCGACGCGGTCGACGAGAATCCTGTCACGCAAGGCGACGCCGTCGGCGAGGGCGATCCTGTCGGAGGCCTCGAGCATCAGCCCACCCGGCGCGTGAGCGCCCCCAACGAGACGGCGGCGGCAGCGACGAGCACGCACGCCGCGGCAGGAGCGTCGGGAACGCCGGCCGCGACGAGCCGTGGGCCGGCCACGCCCGCGGCCGCAGACAGCAGGCCGGCACACGCCGCGAACACCGCGAAGGACGCGACCTGGTCGCCCATCGTCGCCCCGCGCCAGGGCACGAGCGCGCCCGCGAGCGCCGCCGCGGCCGCCAGCCCGAGCGCGACGAAGGCGACCTCGGCGAGTGCGTGCGGTGCAACCGCGGAGACGACTGCGGAGAGGGCGAGGATCGGGATCAGGGCAGCCAGCAGCACGGCGTGGGCTGCACCGACGAGCGCGACGCACGGGAGCATGCGCCCACGGGGCGCGCAGGCCCACGTCCAACGGCCGGCCCCCAGCACGCCGCCCACGACAAGAGGGACGAGAGCTGCACCGAGCAAGGTCGTGCTCGCACCGAGGTGCAGAGGTCCAGGCGCCGGGACTCCGGCTCCGCGAGCGAGCACGACGCCGCCGAGACCGAGCCCGACGGCTGCGGACACGGCGAGCCGCAGGTCACGACGTCGTACCAGCAGCACCGTGGCGGCAGAGGCGAGCGCCGTCACGAGAGGCCCGGACACACGGCAGCGCCGGGATGAGCGCGCCGCCGGCATCCGGTCGGGACGGCGAGCGGCCAGCTCGAGCCAGGCCAGACCGCCCAGGACGGCCGCTCCGACCGCCGCGGTGAGCGCGAGAGCGGCGTCGGCGCCACCGGCGAGCGCAGCGCCGACGGGAGCGAGCGGACCAAGCTCCGCCGATCCGAGGAGCGTGCCTGCCCCCGTCCAGGCCGCGCCGAGGGACAGCAGCGAGGCGAGACCGCGGTGCGGGGCTCCCGACCAGGCGTGGAGCACGCTCTCGGCCGCAACCGCGCCGGCCGCCGCCCCTGTCCCTGCGGCGGCGACGAGACCGATCCCGGCGATGACACCGCCGGCAGAGGCGGCACCGAGCGGGACGGCGAGCGCGAGAGCTGCAGGCAGGCCCACTGCGAGGGCCGCACAGGCCGGGAAGAGCACGGTGGCGAAAAGTGCCGCCCGGGGCCCGACAGGCAATGCTGCGAGCTGGGGGCCAAGGGATCGACGCCCCGCCGTCGTGACGCAGACGGCGGCGCCCGCGCTCGCGCCGGCGACCGCAGGGGCGAGCGCGAGACGGCTCGCGAACGCAGGGTCCTGCAGCAGCGGCCGCAGCACGGTGCCGAGCGCGTGGCCGAGGCGCCAGGATGCCAGTGGTGCAGCCACGGCGGCGACGAGCACACAGGCTCCCGGCAGCGGTGCGGCTCGCAGCGCGCCGAGGATGCGGCGCCGCTGGCAGCGGAGCACCGCCCTAGACAGCTGCCAGGCCAACCCGCACCCTCTCCGCCAGCGCCTGCTCGCCGAGAACGGCGAGGAAGACGTCCTCGAGCGTCTCGACGGCGTAGCGACTGCACAACCCGGCCGGCGTCCCCTGCTCGAGGACGGAGCCGCGGGCGAGCAGGACGACGACGTCGCACGTCCTCGAGGCGAAATGCAGATCCTGAGTCGCGAGCAACACGCCGCTGCCACGGGCTGCCAGCGCCCCGACTGCCTCGCGCAGCACGACGACCGCTTCGGGGTCGAGCGTCGCCGACGCCTCGTCCACGAGCAGCAGAGGCGGAGCCAGCGAGAGCGCCGCGACCGCGCTCGCCTGGCGTCGCAAGCCGCGGGAGAGCGACCCGAGCGGCATGCCGAGACGGCCCTCCAGCCCGAATGCACCGATCAGCACGCGAGCGCGAGCGGCCGCGTCGGGGCCTGCGCCCCAGAGCACCTGGACGAGCGCAACGAGCTCGGCGACGGTGAGCTCGTCGAAGCCGGACGGCTCGTCGGGGACGAGCGCGAGCGCCCGCCGCGCTGCGCGGCTGCCGGCCGCTGCGCCTCCGACGAGCGCCTCACCGTGGTCGGCCCGCGCGAGGCCCGCCACGACATGGAGCAGCGTCGTCTTCCCCGAGCCGTTCGGCCCGACGAGGCCGACGACGGAGCCGGCGCGCACGTGCAGGCCGACGCCGTCGAGGGCGACGACGCCGCCGTAGCGCTTGCAGAGACCCCTGGCCTCGAGCGGCGCCGCCGGGCCGCGGGGAGGGCGGCCGGCCGCCCTCCCGTCGACCGAGTTACTTCTTGCAGACAACCTTGAAGCCCGACCAGCCGAACGAGATCTCGGCGCTGCCGCCGCCGCGGCGGCACCAGGCCGCGTAGGCGAGTGCGATTGCGTACGCGAACCCGACGACGACGACCCACCAGACGGCGTCCTCGGTCTCGGCGAGCTCACCCTGGTAGGCCAGAGCGGGTGCAGCGTACGAAGGCCCCGCAAGTGCGAGCGCGGTTCCCATGCGTCCTCCCTTCGGTCGTGTTGAGGTGACACAGATCACGCTAGAGAGGCAACAGCGACAGGTGTGTGCCGTGTTCGTGCCGAAAGTGCACCTGCCGTCCCCGAGCGCAGGTTCCTCACATTCCCCTCACATGGGGTTCGGTACGGTGACCCGCATAACCCGTCCAAGGAGGAATGCCTATGCGCTCCGTTCGCCTGCTCCTCACCGCCGCGATCACCGCAGCCGTTCTCGCTCCCGCCGGCCTTGCTGCCGAGCGGATGTGGATCGGCTTCCACGACGACCCCGTCCTGCGCTTCGCCGACGACCGGCAATCCGAGCTGGACGTCGCGAGCGCGAACAACGCGACGGTGCTCCGGACGCTCGTGACCTGGGCCGACGTCGCCCCCACGAAGCCCGCTTCCGCCGTCAACTCGTTCGACCCCGCCTACAGGTTCGACGACCTCGACGAGTTCGTCCGCAACGCGCAGGCGCGCGACATGGAGGTGCTGATCACGCTCTGGGGCACGCCGAAGTGGGCGAACGGCAACAAGACGCCGAACTACCTGCCGACCAAGGTGTCGGATTTCCAGAACTTCGCGCGCGCCGTCGCGTCGCGCTACTCCGGCCGCCTCCCGGGCTATCCGTTCGTGCGCTTCTACGGGGTCTGGAACGAGTCGAACCTGGGGACGTTCCTGACACCCCAGTTCAACGCGCAGGGCAAGATCATCGGCCCTGCCGCGTACGCAAAGCTCGCGACGGCCGCCTACGCGGGGATCAAGGCCGGCAGCCCGAAGGCGCTCGTCGCGATCGGCGAGACGTCCTCGACCGGCAACGACAAGAAGAAGAGCGGCACCGACAAGGTGTCGCCCGGGAAGTTCGCGGAGCTCGTCGCCAAGGCGAACAAGCGGCTCAGGTTCGACGCCTGGGCCCAGCATCCGTACCCCTTCCCGGTCAACATGAAGCCCACCCAGAAGGTGAAGTGGCCGAACGTGACGCTGTCGTCACTCCCGCAGTTCGAGACGTCGCTCGACAAGTGGTTCGGACGGAAGAACATCCCCATCTGGATCACCGAGTACGGCCACGAGACGAAGCCCGGCGAGCCCAAGGGCGTCACCGACGCCAAGCAGGCGCAGTACGCTCCGCAGGCGATCAACATCGCGAAGCAGGACCGGCGCGTGCAGCTGTTCGTCTGGTTCGTCATGCGCGACTCGGCCGGCAGCCCCTGGCAGAGCGGCATCTACCGGACCTCCGGCGCGACGAAGCCTGCGCGTTCGAAATGGGCGGCCGCCGCGGCGTCGCTCAGCCCGATCAACGGCAAGGTGAGCGTGAAGGGCGGCGTCAAGAGCCCGGCACTCACCGTCTATGCCCGCTCGCTCTGCGTCAACAACCCTGTCGGCGAGCCGGTCGGCCTCAACTCGAGAACGACACTCGCAGGGCAGCTCGTCGCCGTCTCGCAGGCACGGGTGGCGCTCGCGCGCGACTGCACGGTGGCCTACAGGGTCACTGGCCTCACCGTCGCGAAGGGCAAGACCTACACCGTGGAGATCGACCTGAACACGAAGAACGGCAACGCGCTGACCCGGACGATCACGATCGCCGGCGTGTAGGCAGCCAGGCCCGATTCCCGGCGGGCATTTGTAAAGAGAAGGAAAAGACCTTCTAACCGGGAATTCCCCTGAACGTCGAACCGTTGTACACTGTGCCTACACCGTTCCCGCGGGAACGCGTTGACGCGGCCTCGTGCTTGTGGCCTCGAAGCGAACGGTGTCGCCTCACCGCCGCGAGGAACGCACACGAAACGGCAACGCGCGCGCACGCGGCAACGGACGAACAAAGCCGAAAGGACATCGAGCTGACCACCACGATCGACATCCCTGCCATCGACGCCTTCCTGACCGACGCCCAGGAGCGCGGCCGCATAGAGGTTTCTGAGCTCGAGGCGCTCGCGCTCGAGCTCGACCTCGACGAGCCCGCCATCGAGGACGTGCGCGCCGCCCTCGCGGATCGCGCCATCACGGTCGGCGAGACGGAAGGCGCAGACGCGGCCGAGGAGGCCGCGTGGACCGCGGACGCCTCTCCCGTGCTGACCGACTCCCTGCAACTGTTCCTCCAGGACGTCGGCAGGCACAAGCTGCTCACCGCCGCCGAAGAGGTCACGCTGGCGAAGCGCGTGGAGCGCGGCGACAAGGCCGCCAAGGAGCGCATGATCAACGCCAACCTGCGCCTCGTCGTCTCGATCGCGAAGAAGTACCGCGGCCACGGCGTGCCGTTCCTCGACCTGATCCAGGACGGCGTCATCGGCCTCAACCGCGCTGTCGAGAAGTTCGACTGGCGCAAGGGCTACAAGTTCTCCACGTACGCGACCTGGTGGATCCGCCAGGCCTGCCAGCGCGCAATCTCCAACCAGGGCGCCACGATCCGCGTGCCCGTGCACGTCCAGGAGCGGCAGCAGAAGCTGGCCCGTGCCCGGCAGCGCCTCGAGGTCAAGCTCGAGCGCGAGCCGACGGTCGAGGAGCTCGCGAAGGAGACCGGCCTGAAGGAGTCGCACATCGAGGAGGCGCTCTCCACCGCGGACGCATCCGTCTCGCTCAACCAGTCCGTCGGCTCCGACGGCGACGGCGAGCTCGGCGACCTGTTCGCCGACCGCAGCGCCGTCGACCCGGCAGACGAGGCCGACGAGACGCTGCAGCGGCTCGAGGTGCGGCGTGCCGTCGAGGCGCTGCAGGAGCCCGACCGGCGCGTGCTCGAGCTCCGCTTCGGGTTCGCCGGCGACCAGTGGACGCTCGAAGCGATCGGGAAGGAGCTCGGCCTCACGCGCGAGCGCGTGCGGCAGATCGAGGCGCGGGCCCTCACCCGCCTCCAGCACCAGCTCAAGGACGTCGTCCGCGTAGAAGGCGGCGATGTCGTGCTGGCGGCGTAGCTCGGGTGGAGGAACCCCTGGTTCCCCCACCAACCCCCTCCTCCAGCGCCACGACTCGCGCCGGGCAACCTGCCTCCCGGCCGGCCAGGCCGGCCTCCGGCGGCACCGCCGTCGGGCTCGCATCTTCCCGTCGCAAAGACATGACCGGCCTGCCAGGCTTCAGCCGGTATTGCGCAACGCGGCAGCGATGCCCGCGATCGAGCGCAGCAGCGGCCGCCTCGAGGCCTCGTCGCCCGCGCGCCAGGCGCGCAGCAACTCCACCTGGATCGCGTTCATCGGGTCGACGTACGGATTGCGGAGCCTGATCGAGCGCTGCAGCACCGGCTGGCGGTCGAGCAGCTCGTCCGCCTGGACGATGGCCAGCACCGCCTCGACCGTCCGGCGGTGCTCGTCGGAGAGCGCCGACCAGAAACGCCGGGGCTCGGCCGCGGCGGGCACGAGCGAGAGGTAGGACTCGGCGATCTCGAAGCTCGACTTCGCCAGCGTCATCTCGAGGTTCTCGAGAAAGGCGCGGAAGAACGGCCATTCGCGGTAGAGCCGCCGCAGCCAGGCGAGCCGCTCGCCCGAGAGCCCGTACGCATGGAAGGCGGTGCCGCAGCCGTACCAGGCGGGCAGCAGGCAGCGGTTCTGCGTCCAGGCGAACACCCACGGGATGGCGCGAAGCGCCTCGAGCTCACCGCTCGCGGCCGCCTCGGGTCGCGACACCGGCCGTGAGCCGATCTCGAGCAGCGCCAGCTCGTCGACCGGCGTGAAGCTGCGGAAGAAGCGAACGAAGCCGGGGTCGTCCCACACGAAACCGCGGTAGGACCGGTACGCGGTGTCCGCGAGCTCGGACATGGTGTCCCGCGCACCCGCATTCGGAGGCTCGAGCCCGGCGACGGCGGGGAACGCAGTCAGCAGCGTGGCGGCGACGGCCGCTTCGAGATTCCGCTCTGCGAGCCCGGGCAGGCCGTACTTGAAGGCGATCGTCTCGCCCTGCTCGGTCAGCTTCAGGCGACCGTCCACGGCCCCGGGCGGTTGGGCGAGGATGGCGGCATGCGTCGGCCCGCCGCCGCGGCCCGCGGAGCCACCGCGGCCGTGAAAGACGGTCAGCCGGACGTCGCGCGCCCGGGCGAGCTCGACGAGGCGCTCCTGCGCGCGGTAGATCTCCCACTGGGCGGTGAGCGGGCCGCCGTCCTTGCCCGAGTCCGAATACCCCACCATCACCTCGAGGGCAGGCCGAGGACTGCGGTCGAGGAGCTCGCCGACGAGCGCCGGTGCCCGCCGCAGGTCGTCGATCGTCTCGAGCAGGGGCACGCCCTGCGCCACGAGCCCCGCCTCGGCCGCGCGCGCCTCCGCGAGGATCACGTCGTCCGCCTCGTGCGTCATCGAGACGATGAGACGGTTCACGGCGCCGGCCCCGTGACGGTGCTGCGCACGCGCGGCAGCTTCGAGCGCTGCCTGCAGCCCGTCATCGGCGGCCCTCACGGCCGAGGCGTGCACGCGCACGTCGAGCTTGGCGAGGTGGAGACCGAACACCCTGACGCGCGCACGCAGGTCGGCGAGGCCGCCGTCCGCGATGCGGCTGCCGCCGTGCGCCCGCAGCACCGCATCCAGGCCGTCCAGGTCGGCGAGCAGCGACGCCCCATCCGCGTAGCCGTCGTCGGTGAGGCGATCCCAGATCTCGACGAGCCGGGCGCGAAACGGCTCGTCCTCGCCGCCGAGCTCGGGCACTGCGCCGATGACCGTGGTCGACATCCCCCAGGCCGCGCCGAGCGCGGTGAGCGCGTCGCGGTAGAGCTGCAGCGCGAGACGGCGTGCGCGCTCGAGCGCGTCCTCGATCGTCTCCGGGCCCGCATGGGGGTTGCCGTCGAGGTCGCCCCCGATCCAGGTGCCGAACGAGAGCGGGGCAGCATCGGGGCCAAGGTGGTCGGCGAGCGTGCGCGCCATCCCCGGGACGACGTCCCAGAGACTCTGCTCGAAGAACCAGAGGCCGCGGCGGATCTCGTCGACCACCTTCGGTCGGCGCGAGCGCACCTCGTCGGTCTGCCAGAGGATCGTGATCTCCTCCGCCAGTGCCGCTTCCACGCGCCCGCGCTCCGAGGGCGGCGCGGTGGCGTCGTCGAGCAGGGCCAGCAACGCGGCGATGCGTCGATGCGCCTCGAGCACGGAACGGCGGGTGGCCTCCGTCGGGTGCGCCGTCAGCACGAGCTCGACGGCGAGCCTCGCCCCCGCGTCCTGCAGCGCGCCGGCGCCGGCGCCGCCGGCGCCGAGGAGAGCGAACGCCTGTGCGAGCGACTCGTTCGGCACACGGCCCTCGTGCTCGTACTCGCGCCGGCGGCGGATCCGGTGGTGCTGCTCGGCGATGTTGACGAGCTGGAAGAACAGCGCGAACGCACGCAGCACCGCCCCCCGCCGCTCGACGCCGAGCTGCGCGACGGCTTCGCGCAGGTTCGCGCGCGACCCTCCCTCCCGCGCCGCCCGCGCAAGCGCACGGACGCGCTCCTCGTCCTCGAGCAGCTCCGGGCCGCCCTGCTCGACGAGGACACGTCCGAGCAGATCGCCGAGCAGGCGCACGTTGGCACGAAGGGACGCGTCCGCCGACATGCACCGAGTGTAGGCCGCTGCGCGTGCCTTACCTGCAAGCGGACTTCGCTGCGCGAAGTTCGCGAATCCGCTCACGCGGATCCCCGCCGCGCACACACCTCCTCGAGCCGGGAACCTACGGTTCCCCGCGACCCCTCCCTGCCAAAGCCACGGCGCACTACCTGCCGCGGTCGCGGGGCTGGACGTGCTGGAAGCCGAAGCGGCCCTTGATGCAGAGGTTGCCGCGCGTGATGTCGTGGTCGTCGGGGCTCGTCACCTTGACGATCGTGTTGTCCTGGACGTGTAGCTCGAGGTTGCAGCCGACACCGCAGTACGGGCAGATGGTCTGCGTCACCACCTGCTCGTGCTCCCGCCACTCCCCCGCGTCGCGCAGCTCGTGCTCGGAGCGGAACATGAGCGCGCCGGTCGGGCACACGGCGATGCAGTTGCCGCAGTAGACGCACGCCGACTCGGGCAGCTCGGCCACGTACTCGGTCGAGATGCGCGCGTCGAAGCCGCGGCCGGCGACGTGGATGGCGAACGTGTTCTGGTACTGCACGCCGCAGGCGTCGACGCACTTGTAGCAAAGGATGCATTTCGAGTAGTCGCGCACATAGAGGTCGTTGTCGATCTTGACCGGGGCGTGGACGGTCGCGGCGGTCTGGCCGTCCGGTTCGACGTGATGCCCGGTGCGCTTGCGGTCGCGGTCGGGATCGGGAGGCGCAGGAGGCCCGAACCGCTCAGGCTCAGCCTCGTACCGCCCGAGGTAATCCGGCGCCACGTCCGTGGTCGAGAGGTCGACCGAGGAGGCGAGCAGCTCGAGGACGAGCCTCCGCGAATGGCGGACGCGCTCCGAGTCGGTCCGCACCTTCATGCCCGCCTCGGCCTTGCGCGAGCAGGCGGGCGCGAGCACACGCGACCCCTCGACCTCGACGACGCACACGCGGCAGGCGTTCGCCGGCTCGAGCGTGTCGCCGTAGCACAGCGTCGGCGTGTCGATCCCGAGTCGCCGGCAGGCTCCGAGGATCGTCTCGCCTTCGAACACGCGCACCGGCCTCCCGTCCACCTCGAGCTCGAGCATGCGCTTCGGCGAGAGCAGCAGGTCCGTCACGAGAAGACCCCGAGTCGTCCGATCGCCGACTCGATCGCGCTCGACGCCGTCTGGCCGAGACCGCAGATCGACGCGTCGCGCATGCACTGGCCGACGTCGGCGATGACCGCAAGCTCGCGCTCGACGCCTCCGCGCGTCTTCCCGGCGAGCAGGCGCGCGAGCGCCTCCTGCTGGCGAACGGTGCCGACGCGGCAGGGGACGCACTGACCGCACGACTCGTTGCGGAAGAACGCGGCGATGCGCATCAGCAGGCGCGGCAGGTCGACGGTGTCGTCGAGCACGAGCACGACACCGGAGCCGAGCGTCGTCTGCGCCTCGCGGGCACCCTCGAACGTGAGTGCGACGTCGAGCTCGTCCGGCCGGAGGAAGCTGCCGGCGGCGCCGCCCATCAGCACGCACTGCAACGGACGGCCGCCCGCGACGCCGCCGGCGAGCTCGAGGAGCTCCCGGAGGCTCGCGCCGAACGGCACCTCGTAGACTCCCGGCCGCTCGACGTGGCCCGACAAACAGAAGAGCTTCGTCCCCGTCGACAGGTCGGTGCCGGTCTCGGCGTACGACGGCCCCGAGCCGATGACGATGTCGAGCGCGTTCACGAGCGTCTCGACGTTGTTGACGACGGTCGGCTTGCCGAAGAGACCCTCGACGACCGGGAACGGCGGCTTGTTGCGCGGCTCGCCGCGGTATCCCTCGATCGACTCGAAGATGGCCGTCTCCTCGCCGCAGATGTACGCGCCCGCGCCCTTGCGGATCTCGATCTCGAACGCGAACCCCTCGCCGAGGACGTCGTCACCGAGGTAGCCGCGGCGGCGCGCCTCGCCGATCGCGTGCTCGAGGGCACGATGCGCCTGCGGATACTCGCCGCGCAGGTAGACGTAGCCGCTCTCGCAACCGGTCGCATAGGCGGCGATCGTCATCGACTCGATCAGGGAGAACGGGTCGCCCTCGACGATGGCCCGGTCCTTGAAGGTGCCCGGCTCGGACTCGTCGGCGTTGCAGACGAGATAGTGCGGGCGTGCGGGCTGGCGCGCCACCGCCTCCCACTTGACGCCGGTCGGGAAGGCGGCACCGCCGCGCCCCTGCAGCTTGGAGTCCTTCAGCTCGCGGATCACCCCCTCCGGCCCGAGCTCGATCGCCCGACGCAAGGCCGCGTAGCCGCCGTGGGCACGGTATTCGTCCAGGCTCGCGGGATCGACGCGACCGACGCGTCGCAGAAGCCGCAGGCCGTCCTCGCCCGCCTGCGGTGGGCTCATCACCGGCTCGGGCGGCGCCTCCGCGCCGGCGAGCACGCCGAGAACGCCGGCGGCGCTCGTCGGGGCGCAGACGCACTCCTCGGGACGGTCGCCGGCGACCGTGAGCATCGCGGCCGGGGCACGGTCGCACTGACCGAGGCAGGGGCTGCGATACCAGGTGGCCGAGCCGTCGTCCGACAGCTCGCCCTCGCCGCCGAAGCGCTCTTCGAGCTGCGCGATCAGCTCCTGCGAGCCGTGGCAGCGGCAGGCGATGTCCTCGCAGACGTGGACGACCCGCGGCGGTCGTGGCTCGACTGCGAGCAGTGCATAGAAGGTGGCCACCCCATACGCGTCCGCAGGCGGGATCGTCAGGCGGCGGCAGACGTAGTTGAGCCCACCGGGGCTGATCCAGCCGACGCGCTCCTGGAGCGCCCACAGGGCGGGCAGGAGCAGGTGGCGCCGTCCCCGGGCGTCGTGGCCGCCATGGGCGGTGTTTCCGGCCGCACCGCCGCGGCGGACGCCTCCGTCCCACCCGCTCTCGGGCAGGCCGAGCACGTCGTCGACGGCGGCCCTCTCGGCGGGCGTCTCCTCGGCTCCCGGAACGAGGTGGATGTCCACGGCTAGCCCGCCACCGCCGGCTCTCCGCCCCCGACCGCGACCGGCTCCTGCTGCCGTGCCGCGACAGAGCGCGCGCCGGGGTCGAGCTTGTCGACGCGGATCGCCGCCGCCTTGAACTCCGCGGTGCCCGACTTCGGGTCGGTGGCGTCGATCGTGAGCTGATTCGTGTCGACCTGATCGGGGAAGTGGAACGTCATGAACGCGAGCCCCGGTCGCAGCGACGGGTCGATGCGCACCGGCGCCTCGACCGAGCCGCGACGGGAGGAGACCCGCGCCACCTCGCCCTCGGCGAGCTCCAGCCGCTCGGCGTCCTCGGGTGAGAGGTCGAGCGACTCGCCGCGGTGCAGCGGCGAGCGGTACAGGTTCGTCTGGGCGCCCGTGTTGTACGACTCGAGCCGGCGTCCCGTCGTCAACCGCAGCGGGAACTCGGCGTCGAGCGCCTCGAACGGCGGCCTGTTCTCCACCACCGAGAACGGCGCCCGAGGGCCCTCGACCGGGTCGGCCCACAGCCGCTCGTGCAGGAGCGGCGAGCCCGGGTGCTCCTCGTCCGGGCACGGCCACTGCAGGCCGCCGTGCTCCTCGAGCCGTGCATAGCTCATGCCTCCGTGCATCGGCGAGAGCGAGCGCAGCTCGTCCCATGCCTGCTCGGCGGTCGGCTGTCCCCAGTCGTGACCGAGGCGCCGGGCGAGCTCGGCGATGATCCACATGTCGTCGCGCGCCTCGCCGGGCGGATCGAGCGCCTTGCGCACACGCTGGACGCGGCGCTCGCTGTTCGTGACGGTGCCCTCGGCCTCGCACCACGATGCCGCCGAGGGGAACACGACGTCCGCCGTCTCCGCCGTCTTCGTCATCACGATGTCCTGCACGACGAGGAAGTCGAGCCCGGCGAGGAGCCTGCGAGCCTGGTTGATGTCGGCCTCGGACTGGGCCGGGTTCTCGCCGATCACGTACAGGGTGCGCAGCTCGCCGCGCTCCATGCCGTGGAACATCTGCGTCAGGTGCCAGCCGTACTGCGGGCGGATCGGCGCTCCCCACGCCGCCTCGAAGCGGCTCCGCGCCGCGTCGTCCCGCTCGATGTCCTGGAAGCCGGGCAGCTTGTTCGGGATCGCGCCCATGTCGCCGCCGCCCTGCACGTTGTTCTGGCCGCGCAGGGGATTGAGACCGGATCCGTAACGGCCGACGTGGCCGCACAGCAGGCCCAGGTTGATCAGCGAGAGGACGTTGTCGACGGCGTTGTGGTGCTCGGTGATGCCGAGCGTCCAGCAGATCATCGCCCGGTCGGCCTTCGCGAACGCGTGCGCGGTCTCCCGGATCACGTCCGCCGGGACGCCGGTCAGCCGCTCACCCTCCTCGAGCGTGAACGCCTCGACCGAGGCGGCATAGGCCTCGAAGCCCTCGGTGGCACGGTCGACGAAGCCGCGATTGTGCAGGCCTGCGCGGATGATCTCGCGCGCCATCGTGTTCGAGAGCGCGATGTCGGAGCCGACGTCGAGGCCGAGCCAGCGGTCGGCCCACTGGGCCGACGAGGTGCGGCGCGGGTCGATCACGTAGAGCCTGGCGCCGTTGTGGATGCCGTCGAGCAGGTGATGGAAGAAGATCGGGTGCGTCTCCCGCGCGTTCGAGCCCCACAGGAGGATCACGTCCGTCTCCTCGATCTCGCGGTACGACGACGTGCCGCCGCCCGCTCCGAACACCGTCGCCAGACCGACGACGCTGGGCGCGTGTCAGGTTCTGTTGCAGGAGTCGATGTTGTTCGTGCCCATCACCTGGCGTGCGAACTTCTGCGCCAGGTAGTTCATCTCGTTCGAGGCCTTCGAGCACGAGAAGATCCCGAACGACGTCGACGTGTCGGCCGCTCGCGCACGCGCGAAGCCGGCGGCCGCCCGGTCGAGCGCCTCGTCCCAGCTCGCGGGCCGCAGCTCGCCGCCGTTCCGGACGAGCGGTGTGGTGAGACGGCCCTTCGACCTGGACATAGACGGCTCCCTTCGACGTTGATCGACCGAGACACAGGATGCCGCCGCCGGCAGAGCAGGTCAAAGTGAGAAGGGCGACACCGTGATAGACCATGTCTATCAACATCGGTATTGTGCGCGCCGATGATCGTACGCCAGCTCGAGTACCTGGCGGCGCTCGCGCGGGAGGGCCACTTCGGGCGCGCCGCGGCCGCGTGTCACGTCTCCCAGCCGACGCTGTCGGCCGGGATCCGACGGCTGGAGGAGGAGCTGGGACTGCCGATCGTGCGCCGCACCCAGCGCTACGAAGGGCTCACCCCCGAGGGTGCGCAGGTGCTGGAGTGGGCCCGCCGCGTGCTCGCGGACGTGGACGGGCTGCACGGCGAGGTACGCGCGATGCGCCTCGGCCTCACGGGGCTGCTGCGGGTCGGGGCCATCCCGACGTCGTTGTCGTCGGTGTCGCTCCTGACGACGCCGCTCGCGGCCCGGCACCCCGGCGTCCGGGTCGCCGTGCACTCGCTCAACTCGATGCAGATCGAGCGGGGCCTGCATGCGTTCGAGCTCGATGCCGGCTTCACCTACCTGGACTCGGAGCCGCTCACCGGCGTGCGCGCGCTGCCGCTGTACTCCGAGCGCTACGTGTTGCTCACCGGCGCCGACGGGCCTCTCGGCGACCGCGCCACCGTCGCGTGGGCGGACGCAGCGACGGTCCCGCTGGCGCTGCTGACGGAGGACATGCAGAACCGCAGGATCGTCAACGGCATCTTCCGCGAGGCAGGCGCCGAGCCGCGCCCGACGGTGGAGACGAACTCGATCTCGACGCTCTACGGGCACGTCCGCGACGGAGCCTGGTCGGCCGTGATCGCGACCGCCTGGCTCCACCTCTTCGCCGTGCCGGACGGCATGCGCGCGATCCCCCTCGTCGAGCCGGCCACGACCCGCTCGATCGGGCTCGTCTGGCTCGATCGCGACCCCGAGCCGCTCCTCACCCGGGCGCTGCTCGACGTCGCCCGGGAGACCGACCTGGAGACGTTGCTCGACCCCGGAGCCGTCGTCGGCTGACGGGTCGGGCTCCGGCGGGCATCACCGCGTGCGCCGCCACACGCGACCCCGCGCGTACGCCCGCTGCTTCGAGGTCGTCCGACCAGCTCTCCGGGTAGCCGAGCAGGCCCAGCATCTCCGCGATCGCGCGACGCGACCGCCGGCGCGCACGGGCGACGATCGCGTCCTGCAGCGCCCGCACGACCTCTCCCTCGCGGAACGGCTTCAGCACGATACGAGGCGGCCCCCGCCTCGACCGCCTGCTCGGCGAGGCCGCGAGAGCGCCCCGTGAGCGCCACGATCGGGACGTCTCGCTCCGCCAGGATGCGCCGTGTCGCCTCGACGCCGTCGAGCCGGCGCAGTCCCAGGTCGAGCAGGATCGCGTCGGGCTCGTGCTCGCGCGCCAGCTCGACCGCCTCGACCCCGTCACCGGTGTCGGCACACACCTCGAAGCCGGCGCTCTCGAGCACGAGACGTAGCTCGGCGCGGACGATCGGGTCGTCCTCGACCGTCAGGACATTGGCTGCTGTCGTGGATACAGGCATGGGCATTCCCCTCTCTTCGTCGGTCCAACACGGTTCCGGCACGAAAAAAGGCCCCGGGCGCAGCGCCCGAGGCCTCGAAGCCGGTTCCGAGCGCCCCCTGCGGCGCCCGGTCACTTGCTCCACCGTAGCAGCCGGCCCCACGGAGCCCGCGCAGTGAACGACGAGACCCGCCAACGTGGCGGGTCTCGGAGTGGAGCCGAGCCGGGATCGAACCGCGACCTCCAGAGTGCCACTCTGGCGCTCTCCCAGCTGAGCTACGGCCCCACGAGCACCTCCGATTGTAGAGACTCGAAGCCTGAAATCGTCGGCCCAGTTGACCAGCCGACTCTGGTTGTTTCGAGCTGGAGCCGAGCCGGAGATGGATCGCGCTTCGGCCCTGCGAATCTGGTCGACGGAAGGAAGAAGCAGCGGTCGAGCTCCGCACAGTAGGCCGCCACCCCATCGATCTCGTGTTGTTCATAGCCGCGGTGCAGAATCCCGTCTCGTCCGTACGGCGGCAACGTCTACAGCGAACGAGGACAACTGCCGCATGCTTGGTCGCCCACTTGCACTGGACACGAAGCAGGCGCTCGCCCGAGATCGAAGATGAGGTCATAACGTCCGCCTTCCGACGATCGGCCGGTACACATCGATCCCAAGCTCGACGGCGCGAAGCGCGATCGCCAACTCCGCGATCGCACCCTTCTGATCCGTCGACAGCATGTTCTCAGTTTAGAGAACACCTCGGACGTCGTCGTCGCCCATACGGGCAACGACTCAGGCGCTGGCTGCGACCTCGAGCTTGGGCACGTCGTTCCAGAGATCCTCGAGCCGGTAGAAGCCGCGGGTCTCGGGCGTGAACACGTGCAGCACGACGTCGTTGTAGTCCGACACGATCCAGGTCGCCTCCTGCACACCGCCCGCCGACCGCGGCAGCAGCGTCTCGTCGCGCTTGAGCGCGAAGTGGACCTCGTCGTAGACGGCCTTCGTCTGGCGGGTGTTCGCCCCCGTGGCGATGACGAAGAAGTCGGTGTAGTCGCACACGCCGCGCATGTCGAGGACGACGACGTCGGCGGCCAGCTTCTCCTCGCAGAGAGCGGCGATGCGGCGGGCTAGCTCGGGCGATGTCAGGTCGGTCAGCGTCCTCGGTCGGGTGCGGTGAGTGTACCGGCGGCCCGCGGACGTCACCCCGCCCGATACAGGCCGAGCCGCACGAGCTCGGCCGCGACGGGCGGCGGCACGAGCTCGTCGACGGGCTCGCCCGCCGCCACGCGGGCGCGGATCTCGGACGAGGAGACGTCGTGCGGGGCGATCGGGAACAGCTCCACCCGGTCCGGCCGCGACAGCCTCTGCAGCACCTGCTCGACCCGGGCGCCGTCGGTTCCCGGGCGGGTGGCGACGCCTACGCGCGCGAGCTGGAGGATGCGCTCCGGCTCCTTCCACGCGAGGAAGTCCGCGAACTCGTCGGCGCCGACCAGGAAGAGCGGGTCGTCGAGGGCGAGCGCCGCCAGCGAGTCGACCGTGCGACCGAACGGGTCGAGCGTGACCTCGGCCTCGCGGAAGCGGCGCGAACGCGAGCACGGCCAGGCGCAGCCTGATCTCCGGCGCCGTGTCGACAGCCTTGTGACCCGGGTCGGCGACGACCCGCACGAGCAGCCGGCGTAGCCCGAACCGCCGCACCGCCTCCTCGGCCAGGGCGACGTGCCCGACGTGCGGCGGGTCGAAGGCGCCGCCCAGGATGCCGACGCCCCCAGGGACTACTCCCACTCGTACACCTCGTCGCCGATCTCGACCTCGACACCCTTCTTCGCACCGGCGCTGCGGAGGGCCTCCAGCAGCTCCTCGCCCTCCGGCGCCGTGCCGACGACCCGGAACCCGCTCTGGGTGCGGAGCACCTTGAAGCGGCGATGCTCGGGCGGGTGCGGGCGGTACTCGAGGAACTCCGGCAGCTCGGGGGCCACGGTCGCCTCCTCGAGCGGCGGCGCGGCCGGGCAGAGCTCGAACAGCGCCCGCTTCAGCTCCTCGATGCCCGCGCCCGTCGCGCACGAGACCCTGAAGACGCCGACGATCCGCTCGTCCTCGACGGCGAACGGCCGCCGGCTCCGGCAGGAGGTCGGCCTTGTTGAGGACGATCGCCTGCGGACGCTCCGCGAGCCCCGCGCCGTACTCGGCGAGCTCACGCGAGATGACACGGAACCGCTCGTCGGCGTCCCCCTCGGAGGCGTCGATCACGTGCAGGAGCAGGCGGGCGCGCTCGAGGTGGGCGAGGAACTCGTGACCGAGGCCGATACCCTCGCTCGCGCCCTCGATCAAGCCGGGCACGTCTGCGACGGTCAGCTGGCGGCCGTCCGGGCCGTCGACGATCCCGAGAACCGGCGCGAGCGTCGTGAACGGATAGTCGGCCACCTTGGGCTTCGCGTTCGAGATGCGCCGCAGGAGCGACGACTTGCCGGCATTCGGCAAGCCGGCGCAGGCTGCGTCGGCCATCAGCTTCAGACGCAGGTCGAGCTCGCAGGCGGTACCGGGCAGCCCGGTCTCCGCGAAGCGGGGCGTCTGACGCGTCGGCGAGGTGAAGGTCGCGTTGCCCCGGCCGCCCTGTCCCCCGCGGGCCACGACCGTACGGACGCCGGCCTGGGCGAGGTCGACGACGAGCGTGCCGTCGGCGACGTCGTAGACCTGCGTCCCGACGGGCACCCTGATCTCGATGTCGCCGCCGTCGGCGCCGTGCTTGCGCGTGCCGCGGCCGTTGCCCCCGCGCTCCGCCTCGAAGACCGTCTTCGCCCGGAAGGCCGAAAGATCGCGCAGGTCGGCGTCGGCTACGAGCACGATGCTGCCGCCGCGCCCACCGTCGCCGCCGTCGGGGCCGCCCCGGGGGACGTGCTTCTCGCGGCGGAAGCTGAGGCCGCCGTCGCCGCCGCGTCCCGCCTTCACGCGGATGCGGGTGCGATCGTGGAACAGCGATCCGTGGCTTCGCCCCGGATCGCTAGATGTGACCTCGTCAGCCATGCCCGATCTCGCCCGCCCGACTACAAGGGTGGACGGAGGCTACTGCGGGAAACGCCTCGCACGTAGCTAGTGGTTTCGGGCGTCAGCCGGAAACCACTGAGATGAAGCGCTTCTCGCCGCTGCGGCGGAACTCGACGACGCCCTCGCGCATGGCGAAGATCGTGTCGTCGCGACCGAGGCCGGCGCCGGGGCCGGGGCGAAACCTCGTCCCGCGCTGGCGCACGATGATCATGCCCGCCTTGACCTGCTGGCCGGCGAAGATCTTCACGCCGAGCCGCTGGGCATTCGAGTCGCGCCCGTTCTTCGAGGAGCCGAGACCCTTCTTGTGTGCCATCTAGCTCTCCTCCTCCGTCGCCGGCGCGGCGGCCGTGGCGGCGGCTGCTTCCTTCGGCTTCGCCGTCCGCGTGCGTGTCGTCTTCGGCTTCTCCTCCGCCGGCGCAGCCTCCCCGTCCTTGGCCTTGACCGCACGCGCCCTGCCGGCACCGATCGACTCGATCTCGATCTGCGTCAGCGCCGCGCGAAAGCCGGTGTGCCGCTTGTAGCCGGTGCGCTTCTTGTACTTGCCGATCCGGATCTTCGGGCCCCGCTGCTGCCCCAGGACCTTGACCGTCACGGTCACGTCCTTCGGGGAGAGCGTCGCAGCACCGTCGCCGCCGACGAGAAGGACGTCCGGCGTGAAGGTCCTACCGTCCTCGGTGGGAAGGCGGTCGACGAGCAGCCGCTCACCCTCGCGAACGCGATACTGCTTGCCGCCGAGGGAGATGATCGCGTAGCTCATGGGTGCTCTCTAGCGTGGAAAACGCGGGCAGGCGCCCGCGAGCCAGAGGATTGTAGCGAAAGCAGGCCCTACCTGCGGTCGAAGTCGTCGAGCCATTCCGACATCGGCACGTAGCCCTCGGGCGTCTCGGCAGCGACCTCGAGAGCGGGCGGCTCGACGGCAACCTCGACAGCGGCCGGCTCGGAGACGCGCTCGAGCGCAGGCTCCTCCTCGCCCTCCGGCGCCTCCGGCTCCGGCACCGCCTCGGCACCGTCGCCGTTCGGCACGGTACCGGCCGGCTTGCGTCGGCCCCGTCCGCCTCGCGTGCCGCGGCGCGTGCGCTTCTTCGGCGCGGCACCATCGGTCGGCTCGTCGCCGTCGGCGCCGTCGAGAGGCTCGACGTCCGGTTCGGCAACCGCGTTCTCGACGACGGCTGCGGCCTTCGCAGAGGTCCGGCCGCCGTTCGCCCCGGCCTCCGCCTCGGAGCCCGGAACGTGAATCTTCGGCGTGCGCGGGCGGCGCGGACGCGGCGGCCGCACGGCGGCCGCGTCGCCGCCCGCAGGCTCCGACGGCGCGTCGCCCGGGCGGCCGTCGTCACTCGGAGCGCCCTGCTCGAGCTCGGCGGCGGCGGGCGACGCTTCGTCCCCCGTCACCTCGTCGCCTTCCACGACGGGCTTCTTGCGGCGTCGCTTGCCGCCGCGAGACCCGCGCCGCGTCTTCTTCTTGGCCGGCACCGCGCCGTCGGCGACGGCACCGGGCTCCGCTTCCTCGTCGGGCTCGGGCTCGTCTCCGTCCTCGTCGAGGTCCGCTGCCTCGGCCTGCTCGAGCTCCGGCACCCCGGGCTCCTGCATCACGGGCTCGACGTCGAGCTCCGACGGCTCCATGTCTGCCTCGCCGGCCGGCTCGGCGCCGGCGACCCTGCGACGGGCCGGGGCGCGGGTCGGCTTCTCGGCCTCGCTCTCGAAGGTGATCGCGCCCTCGACGGTCTCGCCGACTGCGACCAGTGTCGCGAACGCCTGGCCCTCGAGCACACGCCCGACCACGACCGCCGCCTTCTTGCCGACGAGCTTGGCGGCACCGGCCACGGTCACGTCGATCCCCTCGACCTTGCCCACCGCGGCGGTGGCGTCGTGCAGGCCGACCTCGACGAGCTTGAGCTCGAGCGTCGCTCCCTCGGCCACGGCAGAGGAGGGCTGGAGGTCGACGAGCTTGCCCTCGGCGAGCAGCTCGAGATGGTCGGTGTGAACGTGCCCCTCGGCGGCAACGAGGAAGAAGCGCTTCCGGGTCGCCTCCTCGATCGCGGCGAGCCGTGCGCCGCCGGGACCTGCGAGCAGCGCGAGCGTGCGCGGGTGCACCGCCACGCGGTACGCCTGCACGCGGCTGCCCGGCGCCGGCAAGGCACGGAGACGGCGCTCGACCTGCATCGCGACCGTCTGGTCCGACACGACGATGCCGTCGCCGGCACATGTCGGGCACTTGCGGGTGAGGATCTCGCGGGGACCGTCCGTCACGTTCTGCCTCGTCATCTCCACGAGGCCGAGCGGCGAGATCTCCACGACATAGGTCTTCGTCCGGTCCCGATCGAGCTCGCTCCGGAGCGCCTCCTCGACCGACGCCCGGTTCTTCGGGTTCGCCATGTCGATGAAGTCGATCACGATGATGCCTCCGATGTCGCGCAGCCGCAGCTGGCGCACGACCTCCTTGACCGCCTCGAGGTTGTTCTTCGTGATCGTGTCCTCGAGCCGCTGGTTCGAGGTCTTCGACCGCGAGCCGACGAAGCGCCCTGTGTTCACGTCGACGACGGTGAACGCCTCTGCGTAGTCGAACACGAGGTAGCCCCCGGAGGGGAGATCGACGCGGCGATCGAGCGTCGAGGCGATCTCCCGCTCGACGCCGAAGCGCTCGAACAGCGACTCCCGCTCCTTGTACCGGTGGACGCGCTCGATCATGTGCGGCGACGTCTTCTTCAGGTAGCTGACGATCCGCTTGTGCGCCCGGTCGTTGTCGACGTGCGCCGACTCGAAGTCGCCCGCGAACAGGTCGCGCACGATCCGCAACGGCAGCTCCGCCTCCTGGTAGACGAGCTCGGGGGCCTCGGCGCCCTTGGCGCGCGCCTGGATCGTCTTCCAGAGGCGCTGCAGGAACACGAGGTCGCGCTCCATGTCCTCGGCCGAGGCACCGTCCGCGGCTGTCCGCACGATTACGCCGCCCTCGGTCACGTCGAGGCTCTTGATGATGTCCTTCAGGCGGGCACGCTCGGCGTCGTCGAGCCGCCGTGAGACCCCGAGGCCCTCGCCGTTCGGCACGTACACGAGGAACCGCCCGGGAAGCGAGATCTCGGTGGTGAGGCGGGCACCCTTCGTCTTCATGGGATCCTTCACGGCCTGCACGAGCAGCTGCTCGCCGCGGGAGATCAGGTCCTGGATCTTCTTGCCGTGCCGCTTGCCCTCGAGCTCGGGCACGACGATCTCGTCGACGTAGAGGAACCCGTTCTTCTCGAGACCGATCTCGACGAATGCGGCCTCCATGCCGGGCAGCACGTTGTCGACGACGCCGAGATAGATGTTCCCGGCGATCGAACGGCGCTCCGGCCGCTCGAGGTAGACCTCTGCCACACGATCGTCCTCGAGCACGGCGACCCGCTGCTCGCCGATGTCGACCGAGATCAGCAACTCACGCTTGGCGGCAGGTAGCGGCGCCCGGCGAGGGGGCTGGCGCCGGCGCTGCGAGCCGCTCTGGGTGCGCGAACGGCGGTCGGCGGCACGCTCCGCCCGCTGGCTCCGCTCGCGCTTCTCCCGCGCGGGCGCCTGCGCCGCCGAGTCGCTCACGTCCCTCGCCGACGCGTCCGGCGTTGCGTCGCCTTCGGCGGCGCCCGCGACTCCCGGCTTCTTGCGGCCGCGTCCCCCGCGGGTGCCGCGTCGACGCTTCTTTCTCGGTGTCTCCGGCCCGTCTCCGGGCTCGACCGCCTCAACTGCGGGGGCGGCCTCGTCGGCCTGCTCCGGCGGTGCCGGGGCGAGAGCCTCCGCTACGGCGCTCTGCGGCGCCTCGTGCTCGAGCTTCTGCTTCTTCCGTCGAAACCAGGGCAAAACGAATGTCTCCTCGTGGTAGCGCGCGCGGGCGCAAAGCACCCCACCGGGATGCCGGCCTCCGCGCTGCGGATGATGAATACCTTGGCCATGTTCAGTCGGGCCTCGTGGCCCAGCCTATCAGTGCCGCGTGCGGCACGGCCGCGCGGCGGCGCCGCGGCCGGACCTACGCTGCAGCGGGCCGCAGCCGCGAGCGACGGGCTCGCACGGCGCGAAGGCGCTGGTTCAGGCGGGCCCACGCCCACGGCTCCACCTCGGCATAGCGCGTCTCGTTCTGACCGCGTGTGGCCTCCAGGTACTCGAACCAGGCATCCGCCTCCTCGATCTGCAGCAGCTCCTGCGCGAGCTCCGTGTCCGCCACCTGTCGCTTCCTTCCCTCGTGTCCGGGGTCGGATGCGATCCTAGGACCCGGTCCGGACGGACTCGCCCGGAGAGGGAAACGCACGCCAAGTGCCCGCCCGCTCGACGCAACCGGCGACCCACGCGTCAGGGCAGGCGGCTGCGGGCCTCGCCGAGCGCTCTCGTGCCCGCGTACGCCACGGCCGCCGCGACGAGGGGCCCGCGCACGGGCAGGCGGCGAACGAGCGCGCGCAGCCCGATGCCCGCGCCGAGCGCGGCGGCGAGCGGCACGCCGGCGGTCGCGGCGAGCCGCTGTGGCTCGCGCGGGAGCGCGTTCCCCGCCGCGATCCCGGAGACGAGCAGCATGCGCCCCTGCGCCAGGGTCATGAGCGGCAGGTGCGCCTGCTTGATCCACGGAGCGACGGCGACGGCGGCGTTCGCGAGCGCCGTGCGCCCGATCACCCGTCGCTGCACGGCCTCCCGCAGCGTGGGCAGGCGTCCGGCGAGAGCGACCGCGTCCTCGTCGGGCAGCGCGGCCGCGAGCGCAGCGGCGACCGGGGCGAGCGGGATGTCGTCTGCAGCCGCGTCGATCACGTCCGACGGCAGCGCGTACGGGACTGCGCCGCCGAAGCCGGCGACGCGCACGACGACAAGGGCAGCTCCGGCCCGTGCGACGCGGCGCATCGCGTCGCGCTCCGTTGCCGTCGGAGCGGCGCCGAGCACGACGACGGAGGCGGCGGCCCGGGCCGGGTCGGCGCCGACCCTGACCGCGCCGGCTTCGCCGCCGGCGCCAAGCGCGGCCGCGAGCCGGTCCGCGCCCGGCCCGGAGACGACGATCGACGGCTCGCGCCGCTCGGACGAGCGAACCTCGCGAACGAGCCCCCAGAGCTGGCCGAGGCCGATTCCGGCAACCATCAGCGACCCCCGCGGACGCTGCCGCGCACGTGGATCGCCTGCAGCACCCCGACGGCGAGCAGGTTCGCGACCATGGACGAGCCGCCGACGGTGACGAACGGCAACGGGATCCCGGTGACGGGTGCGATGCCCATCGTCATGCCGACGTTGACGAACACCTGGAAAAGGAACGCGAACACGATCCCGCCGGCGACGACGGCGCCGTACAGGTCGCCCGACACGGTGATCACGCGCAGGCCGCGCCAGACGACGAGCAGGTACAGCAGGAGCAGGATCGACGCCCCCATGAAGCCGCGCTGCTCGGCCAGCGAGGCGAACACGAAGTCGGTGGCGTGCTCGGGCAGGTAGTCGAGCCGGGTCTGGCTGGCATCGTCGACACCTCGGCCGGAGATGCCGCCCGCGCCGATCGACGTGATCGACTGGTCGACGTTGTACGTGAGCCCGCTCGGGTCGCTGTCCGGATTCGTGAACCCCGTCAGACGTGCGGTCTGGTAGGGCTTCAGCACCTGCACGCCGGCAGCCGGCAGCCACCACAGCATGCTGAGGACGAGCAGTGCCGCCCCGACGGTGAGCACGGCCAGGTGCAGCCAGCGGACGCCGGCGACGAAGAGCACGGCGATGAGCGCCGCCGAGTACACGAGCGCCGTGCCGAGGTCGGGCTGCAGGAAGACGAGGCCGAGCGGGACGGCGCCGAGCGCGAGCGCCGTCCACACGGTGCGCAGCTCGCCGAGCCGGTCGCTGCGCTCGACGAGGAAGCCGGCGATGGCGAGCACGAAGAAGAGCTTGCCGAACTCGGAGGGCTGGAACTGGAACGGGCCGATGTCGAGCCAGCGCTTCGAGCCGCGAATCGCCTCGGCGAAGGCGAAGACGAAGATCATCAGGCCGATCGTGGCGCCGTACACGAGCCGCCAGTGCCGGCGGTACCGGGACGGCGGCACGATCGCCGCGACGACGAGGCCCGCGGTGCCGAGCGCGACCGCGATCGCCTGCCGCCTGACGAAGTAGTCGGGCTCACCCGGCACGTCGAACCGTGTGATGCCGGCGATCGCCCAGAGCCCGTAGCCGACGAGGAGGCCGACGGCGAGCAGGAGCAGCCAGTCGACACGGCGCAGGATGCCCGTGAGCTCGAGCGCGTCGAGCCGTCGTGTCCGGAAGGCAACCGGTCGGTGGCGCGTGTCGACGATCAATCCGTGCTCACCAGCACCTGAGGCCCGGCCTTCACCTTGAAGTACTTCTCGAACACGCGCAGCGCCGTGGGGGCGGCCGCCGTCGAGCCGTGCCCGCCGTTCTCGATCAGCGCGCAGACGACGAGACGGGCATCGTCACGCGGGCCGTAGCCGCACCACCAGGACTGGTCCTCGAGGTGGCCCGGCGGGTAGCCGGGAATGTTGACGACCTTCTCGGCGGTGCCCGTCTTGCCGGCGATCGGGACGGGATAGGTGCCGAACACGCCCGACGAGGTGCCGTCCTTGGAGTGTGTCGCGCTGTACAGGCCGTCCTGCACTGCGAGCAGCGCCGCGGGATCGACACCGGCGTCGCGTGGCGGGTCGGGCGGGAACTGCCTCTTGACGACCGGGTCCTGGCCGTTCGCGCCGGGTTGCTCGATCCCGGAGACGACGTACGGGGTGACGAGCTTGCCGCCGTTCGCGATCATCGCGTAGAAGCGCGCGAGCTGCAGCGGCGTCACCGTGACGTCCTTCTGGCCGATCGCGAGCTGGATCGAGTCGCCCGGGTTCCAGGCGCGGTCCCAGTCGCTCTTGAAATGCTGCTTGCGCCAGGCGGGCGTCGGCACGATCGTCTGCCAGCTCGGCGCCTCGTTGCCGATGTCGATGCCCGTCGGGCCACCGAAGCCCCACTTCAGCGCCCACTGCTGCATGCGGCTCCACCCCGCCTTGCCCTCGGTGTAGAAGCGGTTGCCGACCTCGTAGAAGTAGGTGTCGCACGACGTCGCGAGCGCCTCCGGGAGCGCCATGGGACGGTTCACGTACGGGTCCCAGTTCTTGAACACCTTCTTGTCGAGCCCGTACTCGGCGGTCGGCGTGCACCGGATCGACTGGTACGGCGAGAGCAGGTGCTCCTGCATGGCGGCGAGCGCGGTGACGGGCTTCCACGTCGAGCCGGGCGGATAGGCGACCTGGGTGACGCGGTTGAGCCCGGGGAAGTTCGCCTCCTCCGCGGCGGCGTCGTTCACGAGCGGCTTGATCTTCTGCGGGTCGACGCGGCCGACGTACACGGACGGCTTGTACGTCGGATACGACGCCATCGCGAGGATCGCGCCGTCCCTCGGGTCGAGGGCGACGATGGCGCCGCCGTCGGCGTTGTACGACTCGTTCTGCTTGGCGAGGTCGATGCCGGCGCGGAGCGCCCTCTCGGCGGCGCGCTGCAGGTCGATGTCCAGGGTCAGGCGCACTGCGGGCCCCGGCCGGGCGTCCCGTCGGAGCTCGATGCCGCTCTGCGGCCGCCCGAGCGAGTCGACCGTGATCTGGGCGAGCCCCGGGGTGCCGCGCAGGAACCCGTCGAACGCCGACTCGACGCCCGACTTGCCGATCTTGTCGCCGCCCCGGTAGCCGAGCTTCAGCTTCTGCTTGTCCTTCAGCTCCTCGGCGGAGATCTCGCCGACGTAGCCGAGGATCTGTGCCCCGAGGGACTGGTATCGGTAGCTGCGCAGCGACGTGCCCTGGATCTGGACGCCGGGGAACTCGGTCTGGTGCTCCAGCAGGTAGTTGACCTGGTCGGCGTGCACGGCGGTCTTCACGGTGATCGGCGTCAAGGGGTCGCCGTGGCGGTCGTCGACCTCCTTGGCGAGCCTGCCGGGCGCGACGTCGAGGACGGCCGCGAGACGCTTGATCATGTCGTACCGGCGCTGCTTGGGCATGTCGCCGACCCAGAGCTTGACCGCCGTGCCGGGCACGTTGCCGACGATCACCTTGCCGTTGCGGTCGAGCACCGGCCCGCGCGGCGCCTCGACGCGGATCGTCCGCAACTGGTTGTTCTGGGCAGCATCGAGGTAGCGGTCACCGGACAGCACCTGCAGCGACCAGAGCCGGAACAGCAGGACGCCGAAGACGGCAATCGCGACGGCGCCGAGGATGCCGACGCGCACCGCGAGGCCCGGTGTGAGGCGGTGCGGCGCCGCCACCTTCGCATCGGGTGGGAGAAACCGCCGCGACGTGCTGCGCCTCTCTCCGTAGGGAGGCGTGGAGCTAGACAAGCAGCTCGACCTCGCGTGCGCGCTCGAGGGGCTCGCCACCTCCCGCGAGACGTCTCATGACGCCGTAGACCGGAAGCGCGAGGACGGCGTTGAGGAGCATCGCGGGCAACAGCGGCGCCAGCGCGCTGCGCGCGGCGACCGCATCCCCGAGCATGAACGTGAGGACGTACGCTGCGATCCCGTAGAGCGCGGTGATGGCCACGACCGCGAGCAGCGGGGCAGATGCCCGGCTGCGACCGGCAGTCTCGGCGTAGCGGCCCGCCCAGTAGCCCATGAGCGTGAGGAGGAGCGCTGTCAACCCGAGCGTCCCGAGCGTCGCCACGTCGACGATCAGGCCGGCGGCGAAGCCGGCGGTCGCTCCCGCGAGCGCGCCTCTGACGAGCGCGACGGAGACGAGGACGACGAGGAGCAGGTCGGGCGTGGCGCCGAGTGGGTGCAGGGACGAGATCGCCGATACCTGGAAGATCGCGACGACGAACACGATCACCGCGAGACGTGCCGCCACGGTGGAGCTCACGGGACAGCCTCGTCCTTGCGCACGAGCACGAGCACGGCGTCCAGCGACGAGAGCCTCGCGAACGGCGTCACCTGCACCTGCTTGTACGGGTCGGTGTCGGTCTGGCCGACGCTCGTCACCTTCCCGATCTGGATGCCCTTCGGGTAGAGGGACGCCAGCTTGTTCGAGCGCCACCCCGCGGTCACGACCGTGTCTCCGATCTCCACCACCTCTTCTTTGGGAACGCGGTCGAGGATCAGCGTCGCTGCGGATGCACGCCCGTGGCGAACGACGCCCGTGGCGTTCGACTTCACGTCGAGCGCGGAGACCGCGAGTTGCTCGTCGCTGAGCAGCGTCACGCGCGACGTGCGCGACGTGACGCGCGTGACGAGGCCGACGAGACCGTCTTCGGTGACGACCGGCGCGTTCAGCGTGACGCCGTCCTTCGCGCCGACGGCGACGACGATGGCCTGGGCGAACGCACCGGCGGGCCGCGCGATCACGGAGGCGGCGAGGCCTTCGTAGTCGCGGGGGAAGGCCGGCCCGTCGCGGAAGTCGAGCAGGCTGCGCAATCGTGCGTTCTCGCGCACGGCGAACTGATTCTGGATCACCTGCTGGCGCAGCGCATCGTTCTCCTCCTTCAGCCGCTTCGCGTCCGAGCGTGCGTCGAACAGGGAGTCGGCCCACGCGTAGACGTCACGGAAGGGCTGTGCCACGCGCTCGGCTGCGATCTCGAACGGCCGTAGCGCCTCCGCAGCCGCGCTCTGCGCCGATGCCACCGGCCCGTCGTCCGACTGGCGGAACGAGAGGGTGATGAGAACGAGCGCGAGCACGACGAGCGACCCCACGACCACACGGCGCCGCAACGCGGTGGTGTTTCGTGAAGAAAGCCTGCCCGCGGCAGGACGCCGGACGCTCACGCCCAGCACCGCCGTGCGTGCGGTGCGGTTTCGAGGCACAGAAGGTCAGTGTAGCCTGCAGCGGGGCTTCGCTTCGCGAAGCCGGAAACCCGCTCGCGCGGGCTTCCACCGCGCGAAAACCTCCCAAAGCCGGGAACCTACGGTTCCCTGCGAACCCTCCCTGCGAACGAGGAAAG
This sequence comes from uncultured Gaiellaceae bacterium, assembly GCA_963787085.1. Lineage (GTDB taxonomy): Bacteria > Actinomycetota > Thermoleophilia > Gaiellales > Gaiellaceae > Gaiella. The sequence goes on from CAWBBO010000008.1 coordinate 97,057, forward strand.
CCCCGTAGGGACGAGGCCATGCCTCGCCCTGTGCAGGCAAACCCGGCACAGTCAGCCGGGCCCCGCCCGGCGCGGGCCACCTGCGGCCGGTGGTGTCAGCCGTCGCGCTCAGACGCGTCGCTGCGGGTGCCGGGCCGGAGCGCGACAGCACAGACCCGCAGAGCCCGGCACCCGCAGCGGCGCGAGCGGCTCCGGAGGCCGGCTCCGCCGGCCGGGAGGGGCCGCGGTCTGTGCGCGACGGCTAGCGGCGGGAGCCGTTGCGGCGGCGGGCGCGGGAGCGGTTCGAGCGGTGGATCGCCTCGAACTCCTCGAGGCTGCGCCCGGAGCCGACGGCAACGCAGGTGAGCGGGCTCTCGGCCAGGTGGACGGGCATCTGGGTCTCGTGGCGCAGCCGCTCGTCGAGCCCCTGGAGCAGGGCGCCGCCGCCGGCCAGCACGATGCCGCGATCCATGATGTCCGCGGCGAGCTCGGGGGGCGTCTTGTCGAGAGTCGACTTGATCGCGTCGATGATCTGGGAGACGGGCTCGTCGAGTGCGCGGCGCACCTCGTCGGAGGTGATGACCACGGTCTTGGGGAGCCCGGTGAGCATGTCGCGGCCGCGCACCTCCGCCTGCACCTCGTCGGAGAGCCGGTAGGCGGAGCCGACCTCGAGCTTGATCTCCTCGGCCGTCTGCTGGCCGACGAGGAGCTTGTACTCCTTCTTGATGTGATTGACGATCGCCTCGTCCATCTCGTCGCCCCCGACGCGGAGCGACTGGGAGACGACGATGCCGCCGAGCGAGATGACGGCGACCTCGGTCGTGCCGCCGCCGATGTCGACGATCATGTTCCCTGTCGGCTCGGCGACGGGCAGACCGGCGCCGATCGCGGCCGCCATGGGCTCCTCGATCAGGTAGGCCTGGCGTGCCCCGGCGGAAAGGGTGGCTTCCTCGACGGCGCGCTTCTCGACCCCGGTGACGCCGGAGGGGACGCAGACGACGACGCGCGGATGGGCGAAGCGATGCTGGTGCACCTTCTGGATGAAATGGCGGAGCATCTGCTCGGTCACGTCGAAGTCGGCGATGACGCCGTCCTTGAGCGGCCGGATGGCCGAGATCGTGCCGGGCGTGCGACCGATCATCCGCTTTGCCTCGACGCCGACGGCGTGGACGTCGCCGGTGCGCTGGTCGATGGCGACAACGGACGGCTCGGAGAGCACGATGCCGCGACCGCGCACGTACACAAGGGTGTTGGCGGTACCGAGGTCGACGGCCATGTCGCGGCCGCCGAAGCCGGTGAGAGCGTTGATCCAGCTCATCGGACGTACGAGTCTAGCTGTCGTTTTGCAGGAGGTTCGGCGCATATCGCTCGAGCTCGGTGACGAGCAGCGCCCCCGGCAGACCGACGACGTTCAGGTAGTCGCCTTCGATCCGCCGTACGAGACGTCCTCCGAGCCCCTGGATTGCATAGGCGCCCGCCCTGCCTCGCCATTCTCCGCTCGCGAGATAGGCGTCGAGCTCGAGGTCGGCGAGCGGGCGAAAGGTGACGCGCGTCACCTCGTGCTCGAGCACCGCGAAGCCCGGACCGAGAAGGCAGAGCCCTGACACCACGTGGTGTGTGCGCCCGCCGAGCTCGCGGAGCATCCGGCCGGCGGCGGCAACGTCGTCGGGCTTGCCGTAGACACGGCCGCCGAGGTGCACCGTCGTGTCGACCCCGAGAGTGACAGCTCCCGGCTCGTGGACGGAGCGGGCCTTGCCGCCTGCGTGCGCGCGGACGAGCTGGATCGGGTCGGCGTCGGGCGGGTCGTGCTCGTCGTAGTCGGGCGCGCGGACGGTGAAGGGGATCTCGAGCTGGGTGAGGATGGCACGTCGCTGGGGAGACGTCGAGGCGAGGACGAGAGACTGGTCAGGAGGGGCCACGGAAGTTCCTCCGCAGCCCGGACTGGTAGCTGCGGCCGAGCGTCGACGCGGTGGTCGAGAGCCAGTCCTCGAACCGCTCGCGACCCCTCGGCGGCTCGTCCGAGACCAGCGGCCCCGCCATCAGCGCCTCCACCTCGCCGCGGGTGAGCACGACGTCTCGCACGAGCAGGCCGAGCATCCGCGACGCGGCAAGCGCGAGCCGGGCCGGCCGGTGCGGATGCGGGCCTTGCTCTCCACCGCACCTGCGATCAGCCGGACGACGGACTCGAACGCGAAGCGCTCGGGTCCCGCGGCGTCGACGACCACGTCGCCGAGCGTGTCCGCACCGCGCAGGCTCTCGAGAAGCGAGTCGTCGATGGTGAGCGGCATCACCTCCACCCGGGCGGCCAGCGGGTGCGCCGGATCGGGGCGCCGGCTCAGCGTGCGGACGCGGCGGCCGCGTGCCAGCAGCTCCTCGGCGACGTGTCTCCCGGTGTACGAGAACGCCCCGGTGACGACGTCGAGCACGGCCACGCTGCGTCAGTCGCGCTTCTCGGCGACCCAGATCTCCTCGGCCGGCCAGGCGCGCGCCCACTCGACGGAGAACGCGTCGTAGCAGGGGTGGTCGACGGCGTCGTCGGGAGGGTAGAGCTCGACGAGGTCGACGACGTCGAAGCCGGTGCGACGCAGGAGGCGGAAGAGCTCGCCGTGCGGGAGTTGCCACTCGACGCCGAGCTCGCCCGGCCATTCGAGGCGACCGAGCCCGCGTTGCGGCCGTTGCAGGGCCGGCGTCGGCGGGCCCTGGTCGGGTGCGCAGAGGATCGAGAGAGTGCTGTTCCTGAGGAACCAGAGCCTGCCGCCGGGGCGAAGCAGCCGGTGGGCCTCGGGGAGCCAGAGATGAGGGTCGCACCAGATGCTGGCGCCGTATTCCGAGACGGCGAGGTCGAAGCTCTCCGGTGCGAGTGGGACGCTCTCGGCGCTGGCTTCGACGAGCGGAAAGTCGAGCCCGAACTCGGCCTGACAGCGGCGGGCGGTGGCGAGCTGGGCCGGCGTCACGTCGACGCCGACGGGGCGTGCTCCGCGTCGCGCGAGCCAGGCGGAGACGTACGCGGTGCCGCAGCCGAGCTCGACGACGTCGAGGCCGCCGACGTCGCCGAGGGTGCCGAGCGTGTCCTCGGGGACGTTCCACACGCCCCAGGTGATCGTGTCCTCGGCCCAGGCGTCGTGAGCCTTGGCGTCGGTGTACTCGGCATTCGCCTTCGTCCAGTCCTCGCGGTTGCGGCGGGCGTCGTCGGAGATCTCGGCCATGGCGTGATCGTAGTCACGGCGCGGTCATCCGTACCCCGGTGACGGCAGGTGCGGGTCGGTGCCGGACGCAGCCCGGCGCCCAACCCGTACCGACGAGTCAGATCAGTCCGTCGGGGAAGAACAGGCCGAGCTCTCGCCTGGCGCTCGCCTTCGAGTCCGAGCCGTGGACGATGTTCTCGGAGAGAAGCGTGGCGAGGTCGCCGCGGATCGTGCCCGGGGCGGAGTCGGCCGGATGGGTGGCGCCCATCATCGCGCGAACGCCCGCGATCGCGTTCTCGCCGCGAACGGCGAGCGCGAGCACGGGGCCCGAGGTGATGAACGAGACGAGCTCGCCGAAGAACGGCTTGCCTTTGTGCTCTGCGTAGTGCTGCTGGGCGAGGGCACGGGTGACCTTCAGCAGGCGGGCGCCGCGGAGCTCGTAGCCGCGACGCTCGAAGCGGGAGACGATCTCGCCGCAGAGCCCGCGGGAGACGCCGTCCGGCTTGACGAGGACGAGTGTGGTTTCGGTAGCCATGGCGCGGGAAGGGTAGTCGAGCGCAGGTGGCGCTGCGGCGCCACCCGTGCGGGCTGCCCCGGCCCGGCGCCTACGAGGACGTGCGACGGGTGCGCAGCGGCTGCAGCGGCTGCTCGCCCGTGACGGCGCCCGGCGGCACGGGGGCGGCGCAGTACGGGCATGCCTGCCAGATCGGCTCGAGCGGCGCGCCGCACTCGCCACAGGCCTGCTTGAGCCGTGTCGTGCAGACGGGGCAGACGAGGTAGGAAGCGTCGACCTGGCCGCGGCAGACGGGGCAGCGCAGGTCGCGCTGGGCGAGCCTGTCCTCGATGGCGCGGATCTCGAGCTCGCGCTCGCGCCGCTCGGAGAGGGACTCGGGCGGACGGAAGAACAGGTAGATGATGGGGCCGAGGAACGGCGGCACGAGCCCGAGCAGGGTTGCCATGGCGACGAGCCAGGGATCGGCGATGCGGCGGCGCGCGTCCTTGTAGACCCAGTACGCGGTCGCGAGCCAGAAGACGACGACGAGGAACAACGACAGGTTCCGGGTCACGGCCCAGGAGCTCGAATCGAAGAAGTTGTCGTCAGCGGCGATGAACACGGGTCTTGGCTCAGAGGAGGAGCTTGCCGAGGATATACCCGGCGGCAAACGAGACACCGATGATCGTCGCCAGCACGAGCAGCGCGAAGGCGACGACGGTGATCCGCTCTCTCATGCGCGGTACGCGGTGTCCCTGCCGGCCTCCGCGCCGGCGAGGTCGGCGAGAAGGTAGAGGGACCCCGTGACGAGCACCGGCTCGCCGAGCGCATGGGCGCGCCGGAGCGCCCGCATCGGGTCTGCGACTGCCTCCACGAGCGCGAAATGCGGGGCCGCGAGACCGGCGAGCTCGTCGTGTGGCAGCGCCCGGGGGTTGCTCGAGCGGGTGGCGACGAACCTGCTGCCGGCGGTGGCGAGCGCAGCGAGCATGGCGTCGGCGTTCTTGTCGCGCAGGATCGACGCGCAGACCGTGTAGTCGGCCGCGGAGAGCCGCTGCAGCAGCCAGTGGACGCCGTCGAGGTTGTGGGCGCCGTCGCGCACCTCGCCGTGGCGATGCTCGAGCCTGCCGGGAAGCGTGAACGTGGGCTGCGCCCCGAGGGCATGGCCGGCGAACGCCTCGGCGGCCTCGCGGGCGCCGCCGATGACGACGCGGCCGGCAGGCACGAGGTCGGCGAAGGTGTCGTCCGGCAGCACCACTAGTGTGTTGGCGTCATGGACAACAGCGAGCTTCTCTCGTGCGATCTCGTCGACCGTTGCCCCGAGCACATCCGTGTGCTCGAGCCCGACGTTCGTGAGCAGAACGACGCGCGAGCGCAGGACGTTGGTGGCGTCGAGCCGACCCCCGAGACCGGCCTCGACGACGGCGGCGTCGACACCGGCCGCAGCGAACGCCGCGAGCGCCGCCGCGGTGAGCGTCTCGAACTGGGTCGCCCCGAGCTCCTCGGCGGCGGCGCGGACACGGCCGAGCGCCTCCTCCAGGTCCGCCTCCCGTCCGTCGATCCTGATCCGCTCCGAGAACGCGCGCACGTGGGGGGAGATGGTCGCCCCGGTCGAGAGGCCGTCGGCGAGCAGCAGCTGCTCGATCGTGACGGTGGCCGTGGACTTGCCGTTCGTGCCGACCACGTGGACCGCGCCGAACGCCTCCTGCGGGTCACCGAGAGCATGGAGCAGAGCGCGCATGCGATCGAGGCCGAAGCCGTCCACCGGCCACGGGCTGAGCCCCGCGACCCAAGCGACCGCGCTCACCTGACGTCAGCCCGTGCCGCCGAGCGCTTCGAGCTCGCGGCGGTAGCGCTCCAGCTTCTCGCGCTCTCCGTCGACGACCTGCGCCGGCGCGCTCTGCACGAAGCGGTCGTTCTCGAGCATCGCCTCGGAGCGCGCGATCTCCTTGCGCAGACGCTCGATCTCTGCCGTCGCGTCGCCGCTCGAGCGCTGCCGCTCGGGGCGCACGACCGCGTTGAAGATGCGCCGCTCGTCGTCGCTCCCGAGCTCGACGACGACACCGCTGCGGCGGAACATGACAGCGGCCTCCTGCACGCGGTCGAGTGCGTGCAGGGCGGCGGCAAACCGGTCGTCCGGGTCGGGCCAATGCGAGACGATCAGTCGGCTCTTGCGGTTCGGCAGGTGCGACCAGATCTCCTCGGTCACGTGCGGCATCACCGGGTGGAGCAGGCAGAGCAGCCGCTCGAGCCCGGCCAGAGCGGTCGCGATCGCATCGACGTCGTGGTCGTAGAGCCGGGGCTTGATCGCCTCCGCGTACCAGTCGCAGAAGTCGTCGAACGTGAGGTGGTAGAGGACGCCGGTCGCGGACGCGAAGTCGAAGCTGGCCCAGCACTCCTCCACCTCGGCACGGGCAGCGTCCAGGCGGGCGACGATCCACCGTTCCTCGAGCGACCGCGCCTGGAGCGAGGCGGTCACGTGGTGCGCGCTCTGCAGGATCAGACGGGCGACGTTCCACAGCTTGTTCGCGAGCTTGCGTCCCTCCTCGATGGCGCCGACCGAGAAGCGCACGTCCTGGGTCGACGAGATCTTGAGCAGGCCGTACCGGGTCGCGTCGGCGCCGTGGGCGTCGATCGTCTCGATCGGGTCGATGCCGGTGCCGAGGCTCTTGGACATGCGGCGGCCGTCGGGAGCGAGGACGGTGGAGTGGATGATCACGTCGGTGAACGGCACCTCCCCCATCACCTCGAGGCCGGTCCAGATCATCCGGTTCTCCCAAAGGCGGATGATCTCCCGGGCCGTCGAGTTGACGTTGCCCGGGTAGTAGAGCGCCAGCTCGGGCGTCTCGTCCGGCCAGCCGAGCGTGGCATACGGCCACAGCGCCGACGAGAACCACGTGTCGAGGACGTCGGGGTCGCGGGTCAGCGCGACGCCTGCCCCTGCTCGTGCCTGCGCCTCCTCCTCGTTGGCGGCGCAGACCGCCTCGCCGTCGGGCGTGTACCAGATCGGCAGTTGATGGCCCCACCACAGCTGCCGCGAGAGGCACCAGTCCGGCGCCTCCTCGAGCGACTGGATGGCGAAGCGGTGTTGCGATTCCGGGTGGTACCGCACCGTGCGCTCCTTCAGTGCCGCGATCGCGGGCCGCGCCGGCTCGTCCATGCGGCACCACCACTGCAGCGAGATGAGAGGCTCGATGCGTGAGTGACAGCGCTCGCACGTCCCGACCGCATGCCGGTAGTGCTCGCGCTTGACGAGCCAGCCCCGATCCTTGACCCAGGCGAGCACGGCCTCGTCGGCCTCCGCCTGCGTCTTGCCGCGGAGGTCGCCGGCCTCGGCGCTCATGCGCCCGTCAGGGCCGATCACCATCGGCTCGGGCAGGCCGTGGTCCCGGCCGATCTCGAAGTCCATCGGATCGTGGCCGGGCGTCACCTTCACCGCGCCGGAGCCGAACGACGGGTCGACGCGGGCGTCCGCGATCACCGGCACGTGCCGCTCGACGTACGGGACGACCACCTCGCGGCCGACCGCGTCACGGTAGCGCTCGTCGTCAGGGTGCACCGCGACGGCGACGTCCCCGAGAATCGTGGCCGGGCGGACCGTGGCGACGGTGATTCCGTTCCCCTCGTCGCTTACGAACGGATAGCGGACGAACGTGAGGGTGTCGTCCATGTCCTCGTGCGCCACCTCGAGATCGGAGATCGCGGTCTGGTGGAAGGGGCACCAGTTGACGATCCGGTTGGCGCGGTAGATCCAGCCGTGGTCCCACAGACGCACGAAGAACGTGAGCACGGCGCGCACGTACTCCGGGTCCATGGTGAAGCGCTCGCGGGAGTAGTCGAGCGAGGCGCCGAGGCGCCGGTACTGGCCCATGATCGTCCTGCCCGTCTGCTCGAGCCACTCCCACGTGCGCTCGACGAACGCGTCGCGGCCGAGGTCGTGCCGGGTGAGCCCCTCCGCAGCCAGCTGTTTCTCGACCACGTTCTGGGTGGAGATGCCGGCGTGGTCGTACCCGGGCTGCCACAGCGTCCTGAAGCCCCGCATCCGATGCCAGCGCACGAGCACGTCCTGGATCGAGCCGTTGAGCGCGTGACCGAGATGGAGCTCGCCGGTCACGTTCGGCGGCGGCACGCAGATGACGAAGCTCTCGTTGCGGCACGCGCCCACCCCGGCCGCGTAGAGGCCTTCCTCCTCCCAGGCCTGCTGCCAACGGCGCTCCACACCGGCCGGTTCGTACAGTTTCTCCATCGGGTCGCTAAGTGTACGGCGGCCCGCGACGAGGGATCGGCACAGCCGGATCCCCGAATCGGGAGATCGGGTGGCGGTGCAGATCCGCCGATCTCTTCGCTGCCGGCACCGAGGCGGGCGCGTCGGCGGCGCGACCTCACCGCCGCCGGTTGCAGTGCAGGACTCGGGACTGGCCCGCCCTGCCCGTCAGGTGCTCGCGTTCTCGACGCCCACCGGCAACGCGGCGGGTGCGAAGTTCCGCTCTGCGACGGCGAACTGCAACTCCACGGAGAAGGCGATCGGTGGCGCCGTCGCCTGGGTGTACGCCTCCGGCGGCGACGGCACGGGCGCCAGCGCCCAGAAGAGCTACGTCACGTCGTCGCAGTTCGCTCCGTCCGCGGACGGAACCGACAACGCCACCGGCTTCGAGGGGGCGGGCGTCACGAGGGGATGAGCTCGCCCATGGAGCACCCAGGCCCCGGCGCGCCTCCGAAGCCGGTCAGCACCTGCGGCGTCACTCGGCCGGTCAGGCGGAGCTGCCGGCGGCAGCGTCGAGCTCGTCGAGCGACCCGTCGGCGCTCGTCACGAGCGTCGGCTTGAGGCCCTTCGAGATCGTCTCCTTCGTGATCACGCACTTGGAGACGTCCTTGCGCGACGGCAGCTCGAACATGACGTCGAGCAGCGCCCCTTCGATGATCGAGCGCAGGCCGCGCGCGCCTGTCTCCCGCTCCAGCGCCTTCTCGGCGATCTCCCAGAGCGCGTCCTCGGTGAAGACGAGCTCGATCGAGTCGTACCCGAAGAAGCGCTGATACTGGCGGGTGAGCGCGTTCTTCGGCTCGGTCAGGATCTGCACCAGGTCGTCGCGCCGGAGCTGGTGCACCGCCGAGACGACCGGCAACCGGCCGATGAACTCCGGAATCAGCCCGAAATTGACGAGATCCTCCGGCATCACGTCGGAGAGCAGATCGGCACCCTCCTCCGACTGCTTCGACCGCACGTTGGCGCCGAAGCCGACCGCGTTCTTGCCGATCCGGCGCTCGATGATGCGGTCGAGCCCGGCGAAGGCCCCGCCGCAGATGAAGAGGATGTTCGTGGTGTCGATCGAGAGGAACTCCTGGTGGGGGTGCTTGCGCCCACCCTGCGGCGGGACGGATGCGACCGTTCCCTCGAGGATCTTGAGGAGCGCCTGCTGCACGCCTTCGCCGGACACGTCGCGCGTGATCGACGGGTTGTCGGCCTTGCGCGCGATCTTGTCGACCTCGTCGATGTAGATGATCCCCGTCTCCGCCTTCTTGATGTCGAAATCGGCGGCCTGGATCAGCTTCAGGAGGATGTTCTCGACGTCCTCGCCGACATACCCGGCCTCCGTCAGCGCGGTCGCGTCGGCGATGGCGAAGGGGACGTTGAGGATGCGAGCGAGCGTCTGGGCGAGCAGCGTCTTGCCGCAGCCCGTCGGGCCGAGCAGCAGGATGTTCGACTTCTGCAGCTCGACGTCGCTCTCCTCCGCCTGGCCCATGCGAACCCGCTTGTAGTGGTTGTAGACGGCCACCGACAGCGTCCGCTTCGCCTCTTCCTGGGAGACGACGTAGTCGTTCAGCACCGCGTAGATGTCGCGCGGGCGCGGCAGGTTGTCGAGGTCGAGCGAGGAGGGGGCGGTGAGCTCCTCGTCGATGATCTCGTTGCAGAGATCGATGCACTCGTCGCAGATGTAGACACCGGGACCGGCGATCAACTTTTTGACCTGGCGCTGGCTCTTGCCGCAGAAGCTGCAGAGCAGCTGCTCATTCCCGTCGCTCGCTCGGGCCACGTCTCTCCTTTTACTCCGATTTGCCGGTTTCGGCTACCGGTGGACGGTCAACGGTGGGTGATCACCCTGTCGATGATCCCGTACTCCGTGGCCTCCTCGGAGGTCATGAAGTAGTCACGATCCATGTCCTGGCGCACCTTGTCGATCTGCTGTCCCGTGTGGTGCGCCATGATCTCTTCGAGCTTTCGCTTCAGGGCGATGGTCTCCTTGGCGTGGATCTCGATGTCGGATGCCTGGCCCTGGTACCCGCCCCACACCTGGTGGATCAGGATCTTCGCGTTCGGCAGCGCCATCCGCTTCCCGGCTGCGCCCCCCGCGAGCAGCAGCGCCCCCATGCTCATGGCGATGCCGACGCAGATCGTCGACACGTCCGGCTTGATGAACTGCATCGTGTCGTAGATGGCGAGGCCGGCGTACACGGAGCCGCCCGGGGAGTTGATGTACACGTAGATGTCCTTCTCGGGGTCCTCGGACTCGAGGTGGAGCAGCTGCGCGACGGTGAGGTTGGCGATCTGGTCGTCGACCTGCGTGCCGAGGAAGATGATCCGCTCGTTCAGCAGGCGGGAGTAGATGTCGAACGACCGCTCGCCACGCGAGGTCTGCTCGATCACCATCGGGATCAACGGGCTCATTGGGGCTCCTTGCTGCCGGGGGTCCACAACTTCTTCTCGGGCTCGGTGTTCTCCTTGTCCGGCGTCCACAGCTTCTCGCGGGCGTCGGCGAGCTCGGCCGAGATGGGCGTCACGTCGGCGGCGAGGCGGTCGAGCGCGGCCTTGAGCCGCAGGTCCTCGCGCAACGTCTCCTGGTGCCCGTGAGCCCAGATGTCGGCGATCATCTCGTCCGGGTCGTCACCGGAGGCCTGCGCTTGCTCGCGAATCATCTCCTTGACCTCGTCGTCGGACACCTCGATGCCGGCCTTCTCGGCGACCGCCTCGAGCGCAAGCTCGCGGGCGACGGATTGGGCAGCCTCCGCGCGCATCTGCGAGACGAGGAGCTCGGGCGACTGACCGGTGACCTGGAAGTAGGTCTCGGGCGCGACGCCGCGGCGGCCCAGCGACCGGACGAACCCGTCGAGAAGCTCGCGTGCGCGGGACTCGACGAGCGGGCCGGCGGGCTGGACCTTGGACTCGGCGACGAGGCGGTCGACAGCCGCCGCACGGAAGGCGACGTCGATCTCCTCCGCGAGCGCGACGCCGATGCGGCCTTCGATGTCGGAGCGCAGGTCCGCAAGCGAGTCGAACTCGCTCGCGGAGCGCGCGAGCTCGTCGTCGATCTCGGGCAACACCTTCTCGTTCACGTGCTTGACGCTCACCGACACGGTCGTCGTGGAGCCGTCGGCCAGCTCGTAGCTGACGTCCCGCACGTCGCCGGCCTTGGCACCGAGCAGCGCCTGTTCGACTTCCCCGACCAGCCGGCCCGACCCGAGCTCGACGACCGTGTCGGACTGGGACTCGCCCGACGGGCTGACGAGGTTGACGACGAGAGCGTCGCCCTCTTTGGCGCCGCGGTCCTCCGCGGACACGAGCTCCGCAACCGACTCGCGCAGCGCCTCGAGCTCCTGGTCGACGAGCTCCTGCGGGATCTCCGCCTCGGCGCGAGGCACCTCGAGCTGCGTCCAGTCGACGATCTCCGGGGTGGGCTGTACCTCGACGGTGGCCCTGAACGTCCACGGCTCGTCCTCGCTCGTCGGCAGCTCGAAGTCGAACTCGGGTGCGGAGACCGGCCGCAGGCGAGTGCGCGCGGCGGTGCTCCAGAACCAGCCGCTGATGTGGGAGTCGACGGCTTCCGCCCAGATCCGCTCCTTACCGATCCTGGAGACGAGCACCGGCATCGGCACCTTGCCCTTGCGGAAGCCCGGAATCTTGACGCTCTCCGCGAGATCGCTGGTCGCGTGCTCGACAGCGTGCCCCAGCTCGTGCGGCGAGACGTCCACCGTGAGGCGAACGCGGTTGTCCCCGAGCTGCTCGACCTGGCCGGTCATCGGGGGCCATTCAAGCAGACAGGTGGGCCCGTCCCGCCGGGTTGTCAGCCGGCCGGCGCGGTCCGGTCCGTCCGGTGCTGGTCCTACCCTCCGCGCATGCTGCTTGGAATCGTCGTGTTCGGCGCCGTCTTCCTCGTCGGGCTCGCGCTCGGAACGGTCACCCGCCGGCCTCTGGCGACCGCTTCGGTGGTGGTCGCCGCGTTCGTCGCCGCGGTCGTCCTGCAGACGCACGAGCCAGAGGTGGGGTTTGCCACGTTCGCGCTGATCTCGCTGCTCGGGCTCGTCGCCGACTCCGTGCGCGAGACCGTGAGCCTGCTGATCGGACGTTGAACGATCGTCTAGTCTGAGACGTTCGCCCGCGGGTGTGGCGGAACTGGTAGACGCGGCGGGTTTAGGACCCGCTGGGCTTCGGCTCTTGGAGGTTCGAGTCCTCTCGCCCGCACTGGCTCGCAGGGTCGGCCCACGCACGCTCGCCGAGACACGTCCAGTCGGATCAGCTGCTCCTCAAGCGACGGGCCGTAGACGCCGATCAATGCTGGGTGAGCCCACGCGTGCTTCAACGCAGTGTCGCCACGACCCAGCTCGTGGCACTCGTCGGCCTGATCGCGTATGCGGTGCACACGCTCGTACCGGACGAGGGCGCGGTCGCACAGTTCTTCGACGACCGGCTCTACTACGTCCTCGTCGCGCTGGCGGTGGCGCTCATCGTCGCTCGTGCGGTGCTCGTGCCGCTCCATCGCGCTGCGTGGGTCGCCCTGGCGGTCGGCGTGACGTCGTTCGCCGCCGCGGAGTTCGTCTGGCAGGCGCTCTACGCCGACGCCGAGAGTGCGCCCTACCCCTCGATCGCCGATGCGCTCTACCTCGGCTTCTACCCGGCGAGCTACGCCGGCCTGATCCTGCTCTTCCGCAACAGAGCGAAGTCGTTGACGCCGGGGGTGTGGGTCGACGGGGTCACCGCCGCGCTTGCGGTTGCGGCAGTCGGCAGCGCCATGGTGGTGGAGACGGTGCTCGACACCACCGACGGATCGCGCTCGGTCGTCGTCACGAATCTCGCCTATCCGCTCGGAGACGTCCTGCTGCTGTCGCTCATCGTCGGCGCGTTCTCGCTGACAGGCTGGCGGCCGGGGCGGGCGTGGCTGCTGCTCGGCGCGTCGCTCGCCGTCAGCGCCCTGGCCGACAGCGTCTACCTGTACGCCACCGCGACGGGCAGCTACCGCGAGGGCACCCTCCTCGATGCCTCCTGGCCGGCCGCCTTGCTCCTGATCGCGTTCGCGGGCTGGCAGGACACCGAGCGGCCGCGGACATTGGACATGCGCGGGCGGGCACTCGTCGCCGTGCCTGCGGTGTGCGCCGCCATCGCCGTCGGCATCCTGCTCGCCGACCATTTCCAGCGCTTCAACCTGCTGGCGTTGGCGCTGGCGACGCTGGCGCTCGTGGGCGTGCTCGCCCGGCTGGCACTGGCGTTCCGCGAGAACGGGAAGCTGCTCGACCGGACACAGCTGGAGTCGGTCACCGACCTCCTCACCGGGCTCGGCAATCGGCGCCGGCTGATGACCGATCTCGACGTGGTGCTCGAAGATCTGGGCCCGGAGCGTCCGTGGCTGCTCGCGATCTACGACCTCGACGGCTTCAAGTCCTACAACGACACGTTCGGCCACCCGGCCGGAGACGCGCTGCTCGCCCGCCTGGGCGCGAAGCTCGCGACGGTGCCGGGGGCGAAGGGCGATGCGTACCGCCTCGGCGGCGACGAGTTCTGTGTGCTCGTACCGGCGGGCGCCGTCGAAGCGGGACGCGTGCTCGACGCGTCGCTCGAGGCCCTCACCGAGCACGGTGAAGGGTTCGCGGTGACGAGCTCCTTCGGGGCGGTGCTCCTTCCCGACGAGGCGATGGAAGGGTCGGAAGCCCTGCGCACGGCGGACGGACGGCTCTACTCGCAGAAGCGCACCAAGCACACGACCCGCGACCGGCCGCACGAGATGCTGCTGCAGGCGCTCTTCGAGCGAGAGCCGGAGATCCACAGCCATCTGCACGGCGTTGCCGATCTCGCTCAGGACGTGGGCAGGGCCGTGGGTCTCGACGACGCGGCACTGGACGAACTGACCCGCGCGGCGATGCTCCACGACATCGGCAAGATCGCCATTCCGGACGAGATCCTGCACAAGGCCGGGCCGCTCGACGACGACGAGTGGGAGTTCGTCAGGCAGCATACGGTCGTCGGCGAGCGCATCCTCGGCGCCTCACCGTCTCTGCGGCCGATCGCGCGCATCGTGCGTGCGACGCACGAGCGCTGGGACGGCGCCGGCTATCCGGACGGCCTCGCCGGAAGAGAGATCCCGATCGAAGCGCGGATCGTGTTCGCATGCGACGCGTTCGGCGCGATGACTGCCGACCGGCCGTACCGGAAGGCGATGAGCGAAGCAGCCGCGCTGGCCGAGCTCGAGCGCTGCGCCGGCACCCAGTTCGACCGGCAGATCGTGCATGCGCTGGCCGTCGCGATCCGCGAGCGTTCCAGCAGCGTCGCCGCGCACTGAAAGCGCGGCGCCGTTCGCGAGATTCGTCTGGGCGGGCGGCGTTCCAGTCCACCGAATATCCGCAGCTCAGATGGGGCATGATCGCGGACTTGACCCGCGACGGGCGCACCACGCCGCCGCCCGGCGGCTGTATTGCGCCCGACCGAGGAGGCTGAATGCCCGTCGAGGAAGCACGCTCGGAAGAGACCCCGTACGGCCGCTACGTGACGTCTGACGGCTGGTTCGTGCTCAACCTGGCGGCTGCGCTGGCGGTGCGCAACGAGGAGAAGGGGGGCGCCGTGTACCCGCTCGAGCCGCGGAAGGCACCGTTTCGCGACGTCGGTGTCAACGTCCGTGTCGTCTGGCCCGGCGACCCGAGCGCGCTCTACCACTCGGAGGGCGTGCAGGAAGGGTTCCTCGTGCTGTCGGGCGAGTGCACGCTGATCGTCGAAGAGGAGGAACGGCCGCTGCAGCAGTGGGACTACTTCCATTGCCCGGCCGACACCAGCCACGTGATCGTCGGTGCCGGGGCCGGGCCGTGCGCGATTCTCATGATCGGTTCGCGTCCCGAGGTCGAGACGCTGCGCTACCCGGTGAGCGAGGTCGCGGCGAGGTACGGCGCGTCCGCCGCGAAGGAGACCGACGAGCCAGACGAGGCATACGCCGGTTGGCCGGGCGAGTACCTGCCGGTGCGCCTCCCATGGCCGCTCGATTCCGACACGTAGCAGGTCACCGTACGCAGTCGGGAATGTCTCCGAGGGCGCATGCGCTGAAACCGTGACCTGAAACCTGGGCGCAGGCTCAGCGGGCGGCTTCGCCCAGCAATGCTCGTGCGGCTTCCAGATCCGAGGCGTGCACCAGGATCTCGCGCGGGCCGGCAGCCGTGAAGTCCTCGAGCGACGAGTCGATCGCGTCCGTGTCGCGGTAGCCACACTCCATCCCGGCCGAGCGCAGCAGACCACACGCGATCTCGGCCTCGGCCTCGTCGGAAACCACCGTCAGCACGACCGCATCCTTCATGGCCGCAGGGTACACCCGCTCTCTCCAGCACGTCTCACGTTGCCAGACGGAAGCGGCGAGGGCACCACGTTGCCGTGTGGCCGTCCGCTCAGGCTTTCGGTTCGCGCAACATCACCAGCAGCATCCGCGCCGGCGTGCTCGCGTCCACGCTGTGCGGCACGGCGGCGGGCATGCGCACGATCGTGCCCGGGCTGGCGGTCACCGCCGTTCCGCCGATCGTCAGCTGGAGCTGCCCTTCGAGCACCAGCACCAGCGCGTCGAACGGCGTCGTGTGCTCGCTGAGCCCTTCACCCTGATCGAAGGCGAAGAGCGTCACCTGCGGCCTCCGGACTTGGCCAGCACGCGGCTGGCGAGACCTCCCTCGGTGGGTGTGATCAGCTCCGCAAGCCGCAGAGCCTCTGCGGCGGGAATGACGCCCGGTGCGCTCATGATGATCCTCTCTCGAGAACGGCGCCGTGCTGGACGTCACCGCGGCACCGAGGAAAATGGCCCCGGGAGGAATCGAACCTCCGCGCGTGGATTCGAAGTCCACCGCTCTATCCGCTGAGCTACGGGGCCAGTGGATCGCCTGCGCGATCAACTAGAGAGTAGTGGCCGCGCCACGCAGACACGCAGGCGCGAGGCAGCGGCTCCGAAACACACGCGGTGTGCTCGCTCGTTCCGAGGCATTGTTGCCAAGGGAGGTGCACTGGGAACCGTAAGGTTCCCGGCTTCAGGGGTTTGCGCGACCGGGATCCGCGCGAGTGGATCCGGGTCTGCGCAGCAAATACAGGTGGCGGACGGGATTCGAACCCGCGACCACCGGGACCACAACCCGGGGCTCTACCAACTGAGCTACCGCCACCACGAGCGCAGACAGGATAGCGGGGCGACCCGCGCCGAACCGAAATAGGATCGAAACATGCGGCACACGCGCTACGGCTGGTGGCTCGAGGAGGCCGGTGCGATCGAGGCGACGCAGCCGCTCGAGTCGGACACGACTGCCGACGTGGTGATCGTCGGCGGCGGCTATCTCGGGCTCTGGAGCGCCTGGCAGCTGAAGCAGCTGGAGCCCGGGCTGGACGTTGTCGTGCTCGACGCGGGCCTTGCCGGGCACGGCCCGAGCGGACGCAACGGCGGGTTCGTGTCGACGCTCTGGGATGACCTGCCGGGCCTGCGCGAGCGTGTGGGCGACGCGCGCGCCGTGGAGGTCTGCCGCGCCTCCGAGCGCGGAGTGCGGGGGATCGGCGACTGGTGCGTCGCGACCGGAGTGGACGCGTGGTACGTCTCGGCACCGACGATGATGGCTGCCACCTCCGAGGCCCAGCTCGGCGACTGGAACGAGCTCGTGGAGGCGTGCAACGCCGTCGGCGCGCCGGCCGAGGTGGAGCTCCTGTCGGCCGATGAGGCGCGCCGGCGGTGCGACTCCCCGCTCTTCCTCGGCGCAGCCCTGCTGCGGACGGCCGCGAACGTGCATCCGGCGCGGCTCTCGCTCGGCCTCCGCGCCACGGTGCTCGCGGCGGGCGTGCGCCTGTACGAGAGAAGCCCCGTGCGCGGGTTGACGCCCGACGCGATGGCGCGGACGCCACGGGGCTCGGTCCGAGCCGGCGCCGCAGTGCTCGCCGTCAACAGTGCCACCCCCTCGTTCCCGGGATATCGCCTGTCGCTCGGCGTGGCCTCGAGTCACATGGTCGTGACGGAGCCGGTGCCGGACGTGATCGAGGAGCTCGGCTGGACCGGCGGCGAGAACATCCACGACTGCCGCACGCTGCTCTGCTATTTCCGGACGACCCGAGACGGCCGCATCGCGCTGGGCTGGGGCGGCGGGCAGATGGGCTTCGGCGGTCGCCGCACGGGCCGCCTCGAGGTCGATCCTGCCGCAACCCGCCATGCCCGCGACTCCCTGGTCCGGCTCTTCCCGCAGCTCCGCGGCCGCGCCGCCACCCATGCCTGGGGCGGTCCGATCGACATCTCCCCCACGCACCTGCCGATCTTCGGCTCGCGCGGGCGCGTGCACCACGGGTTCGGCTTCACCGGCAACGGTGTTGGGCCGTCGTACCTGGGAGGCGAGATCCTCGCGCGTCTGGCACTCGACCGGCGGGACGAGCTCACGCGGCTCGCGCTCGTCGAGCCCGACCGCAAGCTGATGCCGCCGGAGCCGTTCCGGTGGGCCGGCGGCACGGCGATCCGGTCCGCGCTCGTCCGCCGCGACACCGCCCACGACGCAGGCCTCGAGCCGGGCCTACTGACGGCGTTCGTGGCCTCGCTGCCGCGCCGCCTCGGGCTGCACCTGCCCCGCTGACGGGCTCGGAGCTCGAGCTCACTCAGAGCCGGTCGAGCAGATCCTCGACCGGGACGGTCGGATCGACCTGCTCGGGCTCGAGCGCCGCGAGCGAGGAGCGGCTGATGTCGGCGAACACCTCGCCGAATGCCTCGAACAGGGCGGAACCGAGGCCGGCAGCCGCCTGGCTCGCCGCGATCTCGCTCATCTCTCCGACGTAGCGGCCCGAGACGGATGCGCCCCGTTGCAGCATGGGCGAGGCCCGGTCGACGAGCGCGGCATCGGAACGGCGGAGGTCGGCGAGCACGTGCTCCAGCACGCCGTTCGCATGTGCGGCGCGCAGCGCCTGGATGAGCAATGCGAGGCGTCCCTTGTAGACGGAGGCGGTCGACATCTTCACCGCCGAGGCGAGGCCGATCTCGTCTCCGACCACGCGCATGTCGACGCCGGGCGCCGGAAGCCTCGCCACCTCGGCCGCTCGCGGGCCGGCGAGGTACACGATCGTCGCACCGTGCGGCAGTGGAGGGCCTCCGGAGATCGATCCGTCGACGCATCCGAGCCCGGCACGGCCGAGCGCCGCCGCCAGCGAGCGTGCCGTGGCGGGGGCAGTCGCGTTCAGGTCGGCGACGAGCGGCCTCGCACCCGTTCGTGTGGCCGCTGCCGCGACCGAGGCGGCGACACCCGCGGCCTCCCCGGGCGGCACGATCGAGAGCAGCTCACAGCGGTCGACGGCGGCGCCGATTACCCTCTTGGGCACGCGCCCGTAGCTCAGCGGACAGAGCGGCGGACTTCTAATCCGCGGGTCGGAGGTTCGAATCCTCCCGGGCGCATCGTAAATTCCCTGCAAAAACTAACTCTTTTGTTGTCATTCCTGAATCGATATACGTACGTATGTGCGTACGCTCACTCCGTCACCCTGCAGTACCTCGCAGCCTCTTTCAGTTCGTTGCAGCCCATTCAAAGGCATTCACCATCCTGTCGGGTGTCCGACCCTGAGGACACGTCATCGAGTGGGATCTCGCACGGTCACGTGCGGGTAAGACACGCTCAATGATCGCCGCTAGGCGGTCACGTACGATTGTGGCTCGGGCTGGGGCGCCGTCTCCGTAGCCGGCGACGGCCCTTTGGATGACGTATTCGAAGTAGGGCTGTTCGATCAGTCCGCCGAGCTCCGCGGTGACGTAAGCGCGCAGTTCGTCGCCGTGGGCGGCGAGTTCGTCGGCGAGCTCGGGGCGACCGTTGGTGAGGACGATGATGTCGTGGACGTCGAGGCTTCGGAGGACGTCGCCGTGCCCACGCCCACGCCAGGCGGCGAGCTTTGTGGCGATCACGAGTGGTGGCGCGACGGCGCGGATGCGCGCACACGAAGCGAGTGCTCGCTCGACTGCCGTGTCGATCCCGAGCGGGCACGGGCGCCGAGGGTGGCGAGCGACGGTGCGCGCCGTCGTGCGGTTTGTGGGCGCCGTTCTCCCGCGTCCGTAGACTGTTTCGGGATGGCACAGACGCGAACTCGCACCCTTGGCCCCGCCGCGCGGCCCGTCGCCGTGCCCGCCGACCTGGACGACCAGTCGCTGCCAAAGGCGAGCGGTCGAATCGAGCTTCCACTCCACATCCGCTGGAGCGGCCCAGCCCTCACCTACGATCTCGACAACCGCGTCGATCACGCCCGTGTCTACGAGCAGGTCCTGCGAGAAGGTACCGCAGACGACGTGCGCTTCTACGTCGACGCCGATCGGCTCCTCGAGGTCTGGGACGAGCTCGTGCTGCCGCCCGCAGTTCGGGAGGCGTGGACAGGCTGGATCGAGCGCAGCCGCCTCGCCGCGTAGATGCTCAGCCCGCTCCAGGAGCAGGTCGCCGCGATCATCGCCGACCTGAAGGAAGCGGAGGGCTTCGCGCTCGCCGGCGATGGCGCGCTGATCGTCCGCGGCGACGTTCGCCGCCAGACGCGCGACCTCGACTTCTTCGGACTCACAGCCGACGCTGTCGATCGGCTCGTTCCGGCCGTCGATCAAGCTCTGCAGGACGCCGGGTTCGTCGTGCACCACGTCCAAAAGAATCCGGGCTTCGCTCGCCTGATCGTCGAGAGCGGCGACGACCGCACGGAACTGGACCTGGGCGCCGATGCCCGGCTCTTCCCAGCGGAGCCCGGTCGGCTCGCGCCGACGCTCACCAGTGAGGAGCTCGCGGTCGACAAGGTGCTTGCAGTGTTCGGACGGGCCGAGGCCCGAGACTTCGTCGACCTGATGGCGCTCGAGCCACGGTACGGACTCGACCGACTCTGTGCGCTCGCCACCGAGAAGGACGGCGGGTTCACGCCGGCGCTGTTGGCCGAGATGCTGGGCCGATTCTCGCGGCTCCGCCAGGACGAGTTTGAGAATTGACGCTCAGCACTACGAGCAGCTCGCCCGCGAGATCGTCGGCTGGCGCGAGCAAGCGCTCGCACTCTCCCAGCGTCGCGAGCCCGGTCAAGCGCACGAGCGCGGATTCGGCCCCGAGTCCTAACGAGAATAGGTCGAAGGGTCGCGAGAGATCCGTGCCGGTCAGGGTCGTCGTTGACCTGCATGCGAACGCGGAGCGCCGGCGGCAAGGTCTTCGAGGAGCTCGGTGACGACGGCTTCCTCCTCGACCATCAGGCCAGCTTCGCTCATCGCGCGGCAAAGATCGGGGTCCCACGGCGTGTTGGCCGGGCGTCCCTGCAGCGTCTTCTTGCCGGCGCCGGCGCCGACCGCGCGGCGGTAGTCGGTTGCGCCGAGTCGCCACGGCTCGGCGTGGTGTCGGCGGAGCGCTTCCGTGGCCAGGTCGATGCCGGGCCAGTCGAAGTCGCCGTGGTAGCGGAGGGTGCAACCCTGCTCGGCGGCGTGCTCGAGCAGGCAGGTGACGGCGACGACCGGTCGGCCGTCGGTGCAGACGAGCGGTGCGCAGCGCTCGCCGAGCGCTTCGGCGGCGGCGCTGACGACTGTCGGGTTCTCGCAGACGTAGATCGTCACCGGTTCGTCGAACCGGGGTGGAAAGCGGCGCAGCGCGCGCAGGGTGAGCCGCATGGGCTCTCCGGCGTCGGCGTGGGCTGTTGCTGCGGTGCCGACCGGGCCGTCGGCCGCGAGCGGCAGGTTGAGGCAGAGGACGTGCGATGAGAGCGGGTCGCAGACCACGCCGTGGCGTTCCCAGAGGGCGCGTCGTTCGATCGCGTTCGCCGGTGTCAGCACGTCGTCGTCCAGGGCGAGGGCGCGGAGGACGAGGGTGGCCACCGGCTTGCCGTCGTTCAGTGCTTTCGCGTCGCCGCAGAGCCTGGCGGCGAGGACGGCAAGGTCGACCGTCGCGGGCTCACCGCCGAGCAGCGACTCGAGAACGCCGAGTGTCTGCGCACCGAGTTGCAGCTCGTCGCCTGGCGCCAATCGCTTCAGAAGACCGCTGGAGCGGAAGTCAGCCACGGCTGCAAGCAACGCCGGCGATCGATGCGCCCACTCGGTGAGATCGCGCCAGAGATCCTCCTCCCGTGCCGCGGCGGCTGCGCGCTGGGCGGGCCGGTTCGCGAGGCGACCGCCGAACTGGACGAGCACGTCCTCGAGTGGGCAGGCGAACTCGCGCAGCGTTTCGTCGAGATGCACGAGAGGGAGCCGGAGGTCGGCTCCGGCGCGGAGCGGCTGGCGCCGGCGCAGGAGTCCGTTGAGCGCCGTGGCTTCTTCCGCGCTCAGGTCGGTCACGAGCGCCTGACCGCCGAGGCCGCCGTTTCGCTCGAACGCAATGCGGGCTGCCTGCCACAGCCGCGTGAACGACCGCTCGCCGAGGTACGTCTCGGTCTGGGCGGTCACGAGACGCCGCCCCCGGCAGTGGGGCCGTCGAGATCGAGCTGCCCGTCGTCGAGCTGCGGGGTGAGCTCGACGATCCCGTTGCCGTGGCGCCGTGGCGGGTCGTCGACGAGGGCTCTGCGCTCGCCGTCCCAGTGGAAGTGGCGGGCAACGACGCCCGGCGCGCTGGCGTCGCGGGGCGCAAGGACGTAGATGTCGAGCTCGGGCACTTCGGCGCAGCAGCCCCAGTACTCGGGGCTCGTCAGCATGATGTCGAGGTCGAACTTGCTGATCAGGCCCATGATCCCGCGGCGGCCCTCATCGTCGATACGGGTGAACGCCTCGTCGAGCATCACCATCCGTAGCGCATCCGGCTTTCCGGAAGCCGGATAGCTGGCGGCCGCGGCGAGCAGGGGTAGGTGGAGCGAGATCGCCTTCTCGCCGCCGGAGCCGCTGTCGTGCTCGTGCCGGGTCAGGTCGCGCGCCTCGGCGCCGCCCCCGCTCTTCTTGCGCAGCTTGAACGTGTGCCAGCGGCGGTAATCGAGAGCCCTCTCGAGCTGCGCCAGCGTCGTCTCGTTCTCGGCAGCCTCGATGCGGACGCTGCGTACCTGCTCGCGAACGAACTCCTGGAGCTCGCGCTGCTCGTCGGGGGTCAGTCGTGACGGGGATGCCTGGAGTAACTCGAGGGCGCGCCGCAGGGTCGTGCCGCCGGCGTCTGCCCGCTGCCAGTGGATGTCGATCGACATCCCGGAGGAGGCCTGCACCTTGGCGATCTCCTCGTTCATCCGCTCGACCGTCTCCTTCGCCTCGTTGATGCGCTGGTGCAGGTGGTCGGCGAGGCCACCGGTGACGAACTCCTCGAACAGGCGGCGGTCGTCCTCGGAGAGGCGGCGCTCGCTCTCGGCGACCTCATCGACGAGCGAGTCGATAAGGGCCGCGAGCGACTGCTCGGAGCCGTGCGCATAGCCGCGCACGACGAGCACTCCGTCGACGTGCTCGCGCGAGATCTGGAGCTGGCCCGCGTCGACCTGCTGCCGCAGCGTCTCGTAGTCGCGGTCGAGGGTGTTCATCAGGTGCTCGCGGCCGCCGCGGGTGGTGAGAGCCTCCGGTGGGATGCTTGTGAAGAACTGCAGCCAGCCGGCCGCGTCCCAGGCAAGCGCCTGCTCGCGGGCGGGTGCGAGCGTGCGGTCGCCCAGTGCGAGCGAGAGCAGATCGCCGCGGACGTAGGCCGCGAGTGACGCGACTGCTTCGTGGCGGCGCTGCTCGGCACCGGTCAGGTGCTCGGCCGCGCGGGTGCGCTTCTCCTCGAGTGCCGCCACTTGGGCGCTCAGGTCGACCCGCTCGTCGCCGAGGCGGCGCGAGCGTGCGTCGGCAACGTCGAGCCGCCGCTTCAGCTCCGCCGCCTGCTCGAGTGCCCGCTGGGCGTCGTCGCTCAGCGCTTCGAGGGCGGTCGCTCGGCCTTCGGCCTCGTGCAGCTCCGCCTCGGCGTGCTCGAGATCGGCGGAGCGGTCTTGGAGCCGGCGGCTGTGATCGTGCACGGCGCTCGTGAGTTGCTCGATCATGCTCAGCGCGCCGCGGCGGTCGAAGGCGGCGTGGCGGAGCTGGCCCAGCGTGTCGCTGTAGCGGTCGAGCCGATCGGCGACCGCGCGCAGCGCCGTCTCGTCTCCGGCCGGGTCGAGGCGGTGTCGGCCGGCGAACACCTCGACGTCGCCGCGGGCGAGATCGGCTTCCCGTTCGGACTCGATCGTCGCCTGCTCGGCGTCGTCGAACGCGCGCCGAGCGCCTTCCTCTGCCTGGCGGGCGCGAACCAGCGCGGCGTGCGCCTGGCGCGCGAGGTGCTCGGACGGGAGCGCCGCCCGCTCGGCCGCGATCGTGTGCCGGCGCCCTGCGATCTCCTCGCGCCGCTGCTCGAGCTCGCGCTCGGTGACGGCGAGTTGCGCCAGCGCATCGGCGAGCTCGGCGAGGCGGCGTGCGCGGTTGGCGGCGCGCGCGGCCGCGCCGATGAACTGTGCCTCGTGCTTCGGATGCGCGCCGCGGGCAGGCCCGAAGGCGAAG
The DNA here is from genome assembly GCA_963787085.1 of uncultured Gaiellaceae bacterium. Lineage (GTDB taxonomy): Bacteria > Actinomycetota > Thermoleophilia > Gaiellales > Gaiellaceae > Gaiella. Next base: position 120,354 of record CAWBBO010000008.1, read on the forward strand.
CCGCCGTCGAGGCCGACGGCGCAGCCCCCGGCCTCGACGTCGCCGACCGTGATCGAGCGCAGGATCCGCCGGAGCACGTCTGGTTCGACCGGCAGCTCACCCGGCGCGGGATGGAGGTGGTCGGTCAGCGTGGGGCCGTCGCCGAGCTCCGCCGGGATGAGCGCGACGTCGTCGCTTCCTGTCGCGAGCAGCTCACCGCTCGGCAGCACCCAGGCGTCGAGCAGCCCGGAGCCTTCGAGCGCGCCCTCGATGCCGGCGCGCTCGCGCTCGCCGAGCCCTTCGTTGAACTCGACCAGGTGCCAGAACGCCGCGCCGGGACGACCTTCCTCGCGCAGGGCGCGGGTCGGCATCGGCGACGGCATCGGGTCGACACCGGCCTCGAGCGTTGCGCGCTCGGCTTCGAGTGGCCGCGTCTCCTCGGCGAGGCGGTCGGCGAGGCGATCGAGCTCGAGCTCGGCGCCCCCGACCGCTGCCTCGGCCGCCGCGAACGCGACGGCGAGGATGTCCGCGAGCCTCTCTGTCTCGGGCGCCCCGGCGGTTTCGATCGCCTCCTCGAGCCGTGCCCGCAGCTCCTCGTCGACCGCGGTCTCCTCGAGCGCGTCGGCCCAGCAGCCGAGCTGCTCGCCGAGCCGGACGCGCTCGACGACGAGGGCCCGCTCGGCCTCGACCCGCCCGGCGCGCGCGTCGCCCGCGCGCTCCCGGGCCTCCTCGCGCACCTCGGCGCGCTTGCGGGAGAAGGCGGCCTTGTCGTCGGCGATCGCCCGGAGGCGGCGGACCTCGTCGATCTGGGCGCGGCGCTCCCGCACCGCGCGCTCGAGCTGGTCGACGACAGAATCGGTCTCGCCCTCCCCGGCGAGCGCAGCTGCGAGCTGCGCGTGCGCGGCAACGCCGGCGGCCTCGGCGAGATCGCCGAGCCGCTCGAACTCGGCCTGGAAGCGCGCGACCGCCGCGTTCAGCTGCCGCTCCTGCTCGTCACGGCCCTTCTCGGCGCGCGCGAGCTCGGCGGCGGCCTGCGCGTGCTGCTCAGCTGCCCGCTCGACCGAGGAGCGCGCCCGGGCGAGCCGCTCGCGTGCCCGGGCCAGCTCGTCGGCGGCCTTCATCTCGGGCGAGGAGAGCAGCGTCCGCTCGGCGGCCCGGAGCCGTTCCACGTCCGCCCGGGTCTGCGCGAGCTCGGCGAGTGCGCCTTTGAGCGCCGACTGCGCCACGGTGAGCTCGCGCGCCCGCTCGTCGTGGTCGCCCTGCGCCGCCTCGATCGAGGCTGCCGCTTCGCGCAGCGCGTCACGACGCTCGCGGAGCTCGGCGCGGGCGTAGCTCGCGTAGGTGACGGCGAACGCGCGGACGGCGGCCTCGTTGCGCTTGAGCGTCTCGAGGCGGACCCGGCTTTCCTCGATCTGATCGAGGCGGCGCGAGGACTGGGTCAGCAACTCGCCGTCGATCTCCGGCAGCGCGTCGGAGAGCAGCTCGTTCAGCAGCTGCTCGTCGAGCGTGTCCGAGAGCTGCGGCCGCCGCAGGGTGCGCTGAAGCCTGATCTGCTGGCCGAGCCGCTTCAGGTTCGGATAGCCGAACGCGATCTGGTTCAGCCGCTCCTGGTAGGAGTTGGCCTGCACGAACGTCTCCCCGCCCAGGCCGCTCATCAGCTCGTGCAGCTGCCGGCGACCGAGCGGGCGCCGGTCGTCGTCGACGAGCTCGAAATCGTGCCCGACGCGCTTGCCCGCGACGTGGAAGAAGCGCGACTTGACGTCGTCCCACTCCCGGTGCGCGTCCAGGCAGACGCCGAAGGTGGCGTACTGCGGCGTCTGGCGCGGGTCGTCGTGGCGGAGCTCGAACCACGCGTAGCCGGTGCGGCGCTCGTGCTTGCCGTCCATCAGCAGGTTCCACTTCATCTTCCGCGCCCGCTTGCCGAACGGGTCCAGCTTGGCCGCGGCCATGTCGCCCTCGAACAGGAACGGGAAGAGCAGCTCCATCGCCTTCGACTTGCCCGAGCCGTTCGGGCCGCGGAGCAGCAGCCGGCCGCCGCCGAACTCGAACACCTGCTCGCCGTACTCGAAGACGTTGATCAAGCCGGCGCGACAGACGCGCCAGCGTGCGCGGGGCTCGCTCACGACTGCTCCTTCCGGGTCGTGCGGACCGACGGGCTGCGGTAGCGGTGCACGGCCGGCAGGACGCGCAGACCTGCCTGCGTCGGCTCGACGAGACGCATCCGTGCCAGCAGTTGAAGTGCGGCGGCGGCGGCGTGATCGACGGCGTCGAGGTCTTCGGGATCGACCGTCCACTGCGCCCGGTGGCGCTCGTAGAGTTCGCGCACGGCGGCGCGCAGACTCGGCGCCGCCACTTCGGCGCGCCCGGCTTCGAGCTCGGCGGCGAGGAACGGACACAGCAGCAGCGGCAGCTGCCGGTCGATGCCACGGCCGGGGAAGCGCGTGTCGGTCAGCTTCCGCTCCGGATCGACGAACGCGGTGCCTTCGGCCCGGTGCTCGGCGCGCAGCCCGGTCGCCTCCTCGATCGAGCGGGTCAGGTTCGTGGGCCGCTGCGCGAGGAAGTAGGCGCGCTCGTCCTCGCTCAGCTCGTCGACGTAGACGACCGGGTCCTCGACGAGGCGGCGGGCGAGCGAACGCCGGACACGCGCGCGGCGGCCCTCGGCGGTCGGAGGGTACTCGCCCTCGTCGATCAGGTCGGATGAGCCGCCGATCTCGGTTAGGGGACGGTGGGTGCTCGTGAGGGAGCCGAGCCTGCCCTGGTCGACCGTGAGCAGGCAGTCGCCGTCGCGGCCACGGTCGACGTAGTCGTCCTGGGTCTCACCGTCGGAGACGCGGAGCACGCCCCAGTCCGTGAGCCAGCGCAGTACCTCTACGAACAGCTTCCGCTCGCCGCGCTGGTCGAAGTTGATCGGCGCGCCGAGGTCGACGCCGAGCTGGCAGACGAGCTCGGCGAGCTCGGTCAGCGGCAGTTGCACGAGCGCGTGACGCTCCTCGAGCAGGCTGAGGACGAGGTAAAGGACGAGGTAATGACGCGGCGTGAACGGCTGCCAGCGGTCGCGCGGGAGCGTCTTCGAGGGAACAGTCGCGCAGCGGCTCTCGTCGACCCGCCAGGCAGGCCGGAACAGGCGGGCGTGGTCGGCCCGGACGGCAAGCTGGTAGCCGAGCAGCTCGTTCGCACGCCGGCGTAGCTCGTCCTCGTGCTTGCGCACGAGCCGGAACGCCGCGGCGGCCTCGGGCTGGCCGAGGAGCGGCCGCTCGAGCAGCGCCCGCAGCGCCTGGCGCAGCTCCGCCTGCCGCTCCAGCTCGAGCTCGTTCAGCAGCTCGCTCACCGCTCCCGCACCTCCAGCCGGAAGTCGGGCGCCACGAGCACGCCGGCAGCCGTGGCGATCCGCGCCCGCTTCTCTGCGCTTGCAGGCGGGTGCAGCTCGAGCTCGTACAGGCCGTCGGCGGAGAGGGCGCGGACGACGCCATCGGGACCCGCACGGGCGAGCAGCGCCCGGTCGAGCCAGCCGAGCAGATGGCGGAACTCCTCGGTCTCGAGCGTTCCGAGATCGGAGAGCGCGAGCGCGCCCTTGCCACGGAATCGCTCGAGCGCCCGTTCGAGCTCGGCCTGCTCTCGCACGCACTGCTCGGCGAAGCGCTCGGAACGGGCAGTCGTGTCGACCAGCCGCGCGCCGTGGCCGGAGCCGGCGGCGCGCGCTCCTGGGCGATAGAGCGACGCCTCGACCGGCGCCGCCGGCCCCTGCTGCCAGCCGATCTGCGGCAGCTCTGCTTTCTGCGGGTCGTCGTCGATGCCGTAGAAGTGACGGGGCGCGCCCAGCCCGAAGACGGCGGCGAAGACGCGGTGGCACTCGCCGGCGTCGGCGCGCAGCGCGAGCGCCGCCAGATGCCGGTACTCGGCCGAACGGTCGATCCGCTGCGCGCGCCGTGCATCGAGCCGTGTGGCGCTGGCAACGACCCAGTCGATCGCGGCGCCGAGCGTCGCGGTCAGCTTCCGCCAGGGCGCCGTCTCGAGGCCGGCGGACACGAACCACGCCGAAAGCGCCCGCCAGGCATCGCGCTTCTCGGCACGGCGCAGCTCGGCGACCTCCTCCGCGGTCTTTCCGAACACGGGCGGCTCGTCGACCGCCGCGGCGAGCGCCAGCATCGGCTCGACGCCGAGCTCCTCCACACGCAGGATCTGATCCTCGACCCGCTGCGCGCAGCGGCGGAAGTCGCTCGCGAACCCGCTCAGGTAGCGAATGACTCTGTCCTTGTAGACGAGAAAGCTGTCGTCGTTGACGGCTTCGGTCGAGGCGAGCACGTTCGCCAGCTGGGCCATGAAATCGGAGGCGCCCTGGTCGAGCGCTTCCAGCTCGCCACGAAGGTTGTCGAGGCCGGTTCGCAGCAACTGCGGGTCGGGCTCGCCGGACTCGAGCTCACGCACGATCACAGCGAGCTCGGCGAAAATCGCCTGCAGCCGCGACGCCTCCAGCGCGCCGACACGCTCGCGCAAGTTGTCGAGATCCTCGAGAAAGCGCTCCGCCAGCTCGCCGGCCTGCGTGATCGCGTAGTTATGGCGACGACGCTTGAACTCGTCGAGGTTGCGCGCGTGCCCTGCGTCGTACTGGCGATCGATCGCACCCCAGGCGGCCAGCTGATCGAGGTGACGGACGAGCGCCGCCGAATCGCACTCGTACCCGTGATCCCTCCAGAGCCGATCGGCGATCACATCCTCCGTCAACCGTGCGCCGAGCACACGCTTGTTCTCGAAGAGGACACGCATCACCCGCTGATAGACATCGGCGTTCTCTGCCCCTGCGTACGCGATCGCGGGCTTGCGCTCGAAGACGCGCTGCCGATCCGACCGCACGGCCGCCGGCTCGAAATCGGAAGGAGGCGCAGACGCCAGCTCGAATCCATCGACGAGCGACTCAGACCCCTCTGAAGGCGTCGACTGCTGTCGGTGGGCGCCCACAGGGTCGCTCCGCCTGACCCGCACCGTGGCTTCCGCGTCCTGCAAAGGACCGTGTTGTCTAACAGACCGGCCGGACGGACACGTGCCACACGCCGAAGAACTTCAGCCGATCACATCCCGAGAAGGCGGCGTGACGGCCTGCCAATATCCCGGCGAGTAGATAGCGAGCCAAGAGCCCTCCGCCGTCTGGAGACCCCACGTCGGTTGACCCGCTCCGGCGAGCGTTCCCCGTAGCCGGCACCGCAGACCAGGTCAGCGTAGGCGCTCATCAGCGCCTCCGCGAACTCCTTCACCACTCGGCGCTCGCCGGCGGCTCGCGCTCGCTCCACAACAGGGCTACTACGTGGGCGAGATTGCGCGTACGGTGAGCGTACCGGCCTGTCTCCGCAAGGTGCACTTCGGTGCAGTTCGTTGCAGCATTGAAACCGCTCACTTGCAGGGAGATTCAGTCAGTTGCGGCTCCCTGCAGTCCATCCGGCTGGACTTCTAATCCGCGGGTCGGAGGTTCGAATCCTCCCGGGCGCACACAATTCTCCTGCAAATAGGAGGCTTCTTGTAAGCGTTCAGTTGAAGGGTCCTCTGCCTGGGTGTCGAACGTGGTGGTGTGGAGCGGGCTGAGGCGGAGGCGATCTACGAGGAGGGTCGCGACGCCGTTGTCGCGGTGCTTGTGGCGTTGTCGGAGCGGATGGCTGCCCAGGACGCGCAGATCGCGAGGCTGACGGCTCGGATGGAGGAGCTCGAGCGGCGGCTGAGCCGGAGTTCGCGGAACTCGTCGCTGCCGCCGAGCCAGGATCCGCCCGGGGCGGCGAAGCGGACGCAGCCGCCGTCGGGGCGAGAGCCGGGCGGGCAGCCTGGCCATCCCGGCCACGGCCGCCGGTTCCGGCCGCTCGAGCGCGTCGACGGGATCGTCGAGCATTGGCCTGACCGGTGCGGCTGCGGCCGCGTGTTCAGCGAGACGGAACGGGTCGCGGCTGCTGAGCCGGCGCGCCACCAGGTCGCTGAGCTGCCGCCGGTCACTGTCGTTGTGACCGAGCATCGGCTGCACCGGGTCTGCTGCCCAGGTTGCGGCCGGGTCGCTCGTGCCGAGCTTCCGGCCGGGATCCCGTCGGGGGCGTTCGGGCCCAGGTTGCAGGCCGCCGTCGCGACGCTCGCTACCCGCAACCGCGTCTCGCGACGCGACCTGGTCGAGTTGGTCGGCGAGCTGTTCGGCTGCCCGATCTCGACCGGAACGGTCGACGCGATCGTGCAGCGCACCGGCGAGGCGCTCGAGCAGCCCTACCAAACGCTGCTCGCTCATGTGCGGGCGGCGCCGGCCGTCAACGTCGATGAGACCGGGTGGCGACTCCGCGGCGGGAAGCGCACCCTCTGGGGCGCGTTCACCCAAACCCACGCGCTGCTGCGGGTCGCGACCGACCGGCACGAGCGCGAACTCGCAGCGCTCCTTGGCGAGGAGTTCGCCGGGATCGCCTGCTCCGACCGCTGGTGGGCCTACAACCGGTTCGCCGCCGACAGACGGCAGGTGTGCTGGTCGCACCTGCTCCGCGACTTCACCGCCCACAGCGAAGGCATGGCCGCACAGAAGCAACTCGGCGAGGCCGGCTTGCGGATCGCGGAAGAGCTCTTCGCTGCCTGGAAGATCTACAAGCAGGACGGCGACCGGCGGGCGCTCAAACGCCGGGTCGCCCCGCTCAAGCGTGAGCTGCGTTCACTGCTCGAGACCAACGCGACCAAACGCGCGCGCAACCGCTACACCCGCACGATCAGCAACAACCTGCTCAAGCTCTGGCCCGCGCTGTGGACGTTCGTCGAGGTCGACGGGGTCGAGCCGACCAACAACCACGCCGAACGCGGCCTGCGCGGAGCGGTCATCCACCGGAAGCTCTCCCTCGGCAGCCAATCCGAGCAGGGCGAGCGCACGATCGAGCGGCTCCTCTCCGCCTCGATCACCTGCCGCCTGCAGAAACGCTCGCTCTTCAGCTACCTCACCCAGGTCATCACCGCGCACGCCCGCGGCGACCCGACGCCGGCACTCGCCTGAACGACCCGAGCGACTGAACGCTTACGGCTTCTTCGCGTTAATCGAGCAGATGACGAGCCGTGCGCGTACGTGGGGGCGTACAGAACGGGCTCGCCGCGTCTGGTGCATTGGAGGAAGCAACGTCTCACCATCACACCAGCACCGCGTCACCGGGTGCGTAAGCGACCTAGTCATCGATGTACATCTTGCCAAGGCCGTACATAGTGCCTACTATGTACATATCGACCAGAGGAGCTGCTTAGACTTGCCGAAGCGAGTTTCGATTACCCAGGCCCGGAGGGAGATGGGGCCGCTTTTTAGCGACGTCGTGGTCGCGCACCGTCCTGCGCTGATTGAACGTCAGAACCATGCAGGCGTCTTCGTCGGCGTCGACGACGCGATCGACCTGCTCGTGCCCTATGAGTTCCATACCGAGGTTTTCTTCGAGCCTAAGGCCGTCAGCTTCTGGGTACCCGAACTGTCCCTCTACGGCCGCGGCGACTCCTACGAGGAAGCTGCAGAGGATCTCATCGACGAGGTCAGGGACTACATCGAGGAGTACTGGTCGGAGATCGACAGGTACCGCAAGGCGCCGAACCGAGCGTCGCACTTCCCGTATCTCATGCGCGCTCACCTCGCTGACCGCAGCGGCGATCTGCTCGACGTGCTCTTGGCGGAGCCGTCCGATGCCGCAACCGGGTCACGTGAGGAAGCTCTTGCGCCAGCCTAGACCGTCGGACATCCAGCGCTTTTGCGAGATCGATGGCTGGGAGGAAACGAAGGGAGCGACTGGCAAGCGCGGTAATCACCGCCGCTTCCGCAAGACCCTCGACGATGGGCGCATCCTTCGCACAAGGGTTTCGCACGGAGACGACGAGATCGGCGATCCGAGCCTCTGGCGCCACATCTGGCGGGACCAGCTTGAGGTAGAGAGCGAGGAGGTCTCTTGGGAAGTGCTCGGGACGGGCGAGCCGGTCGATCGCTCCCTCGCCTCTCTCGAGCCCAGCGGACCTTCGTTGCCCGGCTGGCTCGTGAACAAGCTGATCCGCAACGTCGGACTCGCGCCGGAAGAGGTCGCCGCGATGAGCGAGCAGGAAGCGCACGACCGGCTCAACGAGTTCTATTCGCAGCGGCGCGAGTAGCCCTCTCAAGCGATCGGTCTCACCCTGGCGCGGTTGCTGCCAGAGCCCGCAGTAGTAGCAGCCTGCAGCGGGCTCATCGGTGCTCGCAAACACCGCCCCGTTCGCACCCCGGTACTCGAGCAACGTGCGCGGCTCGCGGAGCCCGGTCGTCCAGACCGTCCACTCCATCACCGCGAGCGAGGAGACGACACCGTTGAGTCCGACGACCGCCGGGCCAGTGCCGTCGAGCGCGCTCCGCTGCACTCCGTAGATGCGGTCGTCGATCTTCCGCTGGATGTCGTTCATGGCTGCGAGCGACATCGCCCGCTGGTCGAGCAGATCCATGCAGGAAGGACAGCGCTCGCCCTCTCCCGAGAAGAGCACGCGGCCCCCCATACCAGGCGATCCTCTCGTCAGCACCCGTGTCGGTTGCGAGGTCGAAGAAGGGAATTCTGTGCCGCGCGCACAGTTCGATCAGCCCGATTCAAGCCGGGTCGCTGTCAAGGCAGCCGAAGATGCTGGTGCAGCGCCCAAGCGCCGCCTGCGCGTGCGCATCCTCCAGTCTCGCGCGCAGCGCAACAACGCTGGCGTCCACGGCAACGGCGTGAGCCAGGCGCGCCGCCGAATCGACCTTCGCTGTCGACACTCGCGTCGTCCTCGATCGCCGTCACGACTCGGTTGAGGCTCGACGTCGTGATCTGATCGTCGTCGACATAGGTGAGATCGCGGACGCCGAGGTAGACGAGCTGCTGCGCGACGTGAGAGCCGAGGCCGCCGAGCCCGACAACCCCGACCGCTGAGGCGCTGATGCGCTTCTGCCCCGCATTGATCCACCCTGGGTCTCTTGGAAGCTCGGTTAGGAACAATCCTAGGCGGCGATCACTCTTCGTCGAACTCGTTTTGGGGCCGCGGCTCGCCTGCGGCGAGCACTCGCTGCAGGCATCCTGCTTCCCGGTAGCTATCGGTCACGGCGTCCTCCGTGATGGCAGATCGCAGGAGTGCGGACGCGTTCGAGCGCATGATCGCGGTCGCCTCCTCGCGCGAGAGTCGGGCGATGTCGGTCAGCCAGACGAACGCTTCGATGCCGAGCGTCGCGCCGATGCCGTAGATCAGCTGTCGCAAGTCGTGCTCGGCCATCTGCCCGCGTAGCGGCGTGAGGGCGTCCTCGATCCAGCCGATCCGCAACCTCCGGTGCATCGGCAGGTCAGGGCCCCCGGGGGAGTCAGGCTCGAGCGATAGCCGCAGCACCGCGCGCATCTCCGGCTCGTACTTGAGGATCCTGTGAGTCTGGTCCTCGGCCACGATCTCCAAGCGCGCGGCGGGATCCTCTGGTGGTTCCGGGCCAAGGAGCGACTGTTCTTCGATGTGGGGATACGCAGCGACGAGCAGCGCACGCAGACTGGGGAAGTAGCGGTAGGCCGTGGTGCGGGAGATCGATGCGGCGGCGGCTGCCCCCTCCATCGTCGGCGTGACGCCCTGCGCGAGCAGGCCGCGCGTGGCGGCGATCAGGGCATCGCGCGTCCGGACTTTCTGATTGATGCGGCCGGTGCGCTCATATGGTACGGTCATACCCATCATGGTACAGTGTGTATCATAAAGAATCCAATTGCATCTTAGGTTGCAGAAGGAGCCGATGACATGAGCACTGCCGTTCCGATCGTCCGGGCTGACGGAGAGGGGGAGCGCCTCCGCTTCTGGGGAGGGGGCGTCATGACCATGAAGGCGACCGCCGAGGAGACGGGCGGCGCGTTCCTGCTCTTCGAAGACCTCATGTCGCGGGGCAAGACGACGCCCCTGCACGTCCATGAAAACGAGGACGAGGGGCTGTACGTGCTGGAGGGCGAGATCCTAGTGCACATCGACGGGAAGGACTATCCCGTCGGCCCGCGCGGAGTCGCGATCGCTCCGCGCGGGGTTCCCCACGCGTTCCTGGTCACCTCGCAGACAGCGCGCGTGCTCACCCTGCAGACGCCTGGCAGCGCGGAGCCGTTCTACCGCGGCGCAAGCGAGCCGGCGAGCGCCGACACCGACCCCTCCGGCCCCGTTGACTTCGCCCGGGTGCGCGAGTCGGCGGAGCGCTCCGGCGGCATGAAGGTCCTCGGCCCACCCCCGTTCCAAGCACCCGGCGGTGCCGCCAAGGATGCTCCCGGCGTCGCGGAACGTTGAGGGCGGCCCGGCTGTGACGCTTTATCTGCATAGAGCGTCGTCGGCGCCACGTCAACAGGCCACCACCCCGATCGTGATCGCAACGGGTCGCGTCGTGCGATCCAGGCGACGAAAAACGAAAGAGGGGTCATGAATCGCATCTCACCACTGCTCACAGCGGGGGTCGTGGCACTCACGATGCTCGCTGTTCCTACGCTCGCGGCCGGCGCTGTGCCGAAGAAGGGCAGCTCGTACGCAGGCACACTGTACGCCAGCGGCGAACTGGCTCTGACGAAGAAGGTCGTGATCAAGGTCTCTTCGACGGGCACGGGCGCTCGGACGACGTTCGGCGGAAGTCAGCGGCCGGCGAACTGGATCTCGTTCGCGATCAAGAAGGACGGCAGCTTCAAGGCGTTCAGTAACACCGGGAGCCTCACTGTCTGGTCGATCGTCGGCCGCTTCGTCACGGCCGGCAAGGTAGTCGCCGTTCTGCATCTGAACGCGACCTGCGACGGCAAGGGCGGCCGCTTCGTCGCCACGCTCTGCCTGATCGAAGATGACAGCCCTCACGTTAGCGGGCCGCGGCCGCGCCCGAACAAGCGGCGGCGCCGCTTCCGGGGCGGGCGACCGTGGCGGAAAACGCGATTTCGGAGCTGCCGGGACTCCTCCGATGCCCCGATGGCAAGCGAGATCCGGGCGAGAGTGGCTGTCACCGAAGGGGAACGGGCAAGTCCCGTTGACGGCCGTGAGCATCCGAGCACAACAAGCCGGTGCGGGGCGTCGGGGTTGGCTCGCCGCGACGGCTTGCACTGGCCCCACTGCGACGGCTTGAAGTGGCCCCACCTGTCGTCGGGTTTTTGTGTCTTTTGATTGATAGCTGATGGTGCGCCGCGCTGCCGTTCCGGAGCGGAGCCGTAGGCGGAGCGGAGGGGCGGTAGCGCGGCGCGGTCCGGGTCATGCGGCTGACGTTGCGCGGCGGCGGCGGTTCTGGGTGAGGCCGTGGTGGAAGCGCCACGATTCGCTGCCGGTGTCGATGATGGCACTCATCGAGCCGGGATGGGTGGCAGGGGCCGCCTGCCTGTTGGGTGGCGTGGGATGGCTGATCCGGCGGTGCTGTCCGCCTGGGTGGAGGCGTCGTGTGCGTCACAGGGGCTGCCGCTGCGGCTGTCCGATGCGGCGATCCTGGCGCAGGTGGCTGACCTCGCTGCAACTGCGCGGTGCGGTGTGGTTGGAGGCGGCTGAGCAGTTGGAGGAGTGGCAGCCGCGGATCGAGCGGCGATCGTTTCTGCTCCCACGACGGCGCCGCCGCCTGGCGGCGAATGGCGGCGCACGTGCGCCGCGCCGAGGTCGAGACCGGACGACTGCGCCGGGTGAGCATGGACATCGGAGGCCCCCGCGCACGCACGGGGGTGGTGCGCGGCGGCACCGACGAGGTGCGCGTGACGCAGGGAACGACGTTCGCGTTACACCGAGCCGGGCGCGCAGGAAGGCGGCCGGCAGGCTATCGCGGTCGAGTGCTCGCTCCCGGGCGTTGTGCCACAGCTGCAGGTCGGCCACTCGGTCTGGGTCGACGTGGGACTTCTCGTCGACGCAGAGCACCAGCGCCCGCTCCGGCGGGTCGAGGTAGAGCCCGACGACGTCTCTGACTTTCTCCACAAACAACGGGTCCTTGGACAGCTTCCACTGCTCGACCCGGTGGGGCTGCAGCCCGAACGCCCGCCAGACCCGCGAGATCGTCGACTGCGAGAGCCCGCTCACCGCGGCCATCTGGCGCGTCGACCAGTGCGTGCCGCCATCCGGCGGCGCACTCTCCAGCGTCCGCACGATCACCGCCTCAACCCGCTCATCGCTGACCGTCCGCGGCCGGCCCGGCCGCGGCTCGTCGACCAGACCATCCAGACGGCTGCTGACAAACCGCGAACGCCACTTGCCGACCGTCGCCGCCGACACCCGCAACCGCCGCGCCACCTCCAGATTCGAGGCGCCGCCCGCGCAGGCAAGCACGATCCGCGACCGCGACGCCAACGCCTGCGCCGTCTTCCCGGACGCCTCGCCCACCGCTCGAAGCTGACCCCGCTCCCCAGCAGACAGCTCCAACACCGCCTTCCGAGGACCACGAGTAGCCGCTGCCATCCCCAAACACTACCACAAACACCACCCGAACTAAAGACTCAACACACTAGCAGTTCTCCGAGCTGCGGTGTCTCCTCGGCGGCCTTCACCGCTGCCTTGTGCAGCGGCGGCAGCGCTTGACCGCGCACACGCCCATCTGCCACCGGCCAGACAGGAGCGAGATCGCCGGACTCGCGAATGACTCGCGACACCGGCGGCGCCGCCCAGGCAGCCGGAACGCCGGGCACCACGCCTCCGAGCTTGACAGGAGCGAGGAAACGCAGACCGTGGAGGAGGAACTCCTCCATATTCGAACGGTGCACTTCACGGCTTTCGCTCGAATAGAGCTCAGCCTCCTCGGCACGATGGAGCGCCCTCTGGACGAGCGGATGCGGCAGACCGAGCTTGCCGGCGAGCTCACGATATGTCTACTTCGAGGACGCTCCCGTGCCGGATCTGGCGGAGCCGCCGATCATCGCGTCGGTCGACATCGCTGCGTGAGCCCACGCCTCCCGTCGTCTCGGGCCCGGACACGGTGCGAGCAACTCGAGCGCCTCGCGAAGGTTGCCGAGCGCCTCCTCGACCGTCTCGCCCTGGCTCGCGACTTCGACCTCGAGGCAGCGGGCGACATACACCAGGGAGCTTCGTGCGTGATCGCCGCCGTCAAGCGCATCACCCGATTCTAGTCCAGGCTGCCGTCTCTACTCGTCGGGGAGCGGGTGCTCTCGGAGCCCTGCGGTTCGGGCTACGAGGCCGGCCTCGGCGCGGTCGGCGACCTGGAGCTTTGCGAAGATGGCCGACACGTAGTTGCGGACGGTCTTCTGGCTCAGGAAGAGCGGTCGCGGCGATCTCGGCGTTTGTCTGCCGCTGGGCGAGGAGCTGCAGGATCTCGAGCTCGCGGTCGGTGAGCTGCGGGAACGCCTGACGCTCGGGTCGGTCGTGGGTGGCGCGGCGAGGAACCGCTGCAGCCGGTCGGCGATGCCGGGGCCGAAGATCGCCTCGCCGTTGGCGACCGACCGGATCGCGCGGAGCGTTTCGTCTTGGGCAGCGCCCTTTAGCTGGTAGCCGCGGGCGCCGGCTCGGATGGCGGCGAAGACGGCGTCGTCGTCGTCGTGCATCGTCATCACGAGCACGTTGACGTCCTTCGTTTCGTCGACGATGCGGCGGGTGGCGTCGATGCCGTTGAGGCCGGGCATGTTGATGTCCATGACGACGACGTCAGGAACGAGGGCCAGGGCGACCTCGACGGCCTCCTCGCCGGTCGCCGCCTCGCCGACGACCTCGGTGTCGGCGACCGACTCGAGCAGCGCGCGGAGGCCGCCCCGGAAGAGCGGGTGGTCGTCGGCGATGAGGATCCGGATCGGGCTGCTCGTCAAGCGATGGCCTCGGCAAGCCGTGGGAGAGATGCGACACGAGCGTCCCGCCGCCTGTTCTCGGACGCCGATCTCGCAGGTGCCGCCGACCTCTGCCGCACGCTCCTTCATCGTGTGGAGCCCGATCCCGGTCGACCCGTTCGAGAGCCCTCCTCCGTTGTCTGCGATCTCGAGCCGCAGCGCGGTCGGTTCGACGGCCACGCGAACGTTGCAGGTGTCGGGCATGTGCGTGCCGCTTGACGTTCGTCAGCGCTTCCTGCGCGATCCAGTAGGCGGCGACCTCGACGGCGGCGGGGAGCGGGGGCATCGAGTTCGGAGCGTCGATCGGTGACGGAGGTTCCCGGCGAGGACTCCTGCGTTGCGAGACCGCGGAGTGAGGCGGCGAGCCCGAGTTGGTCGAGCGCCGGCGGACGGAGGCCGTAGATCAGCCGGCGGACGTCTCCGATCATCGTCTGCACCTGCTCGGTGGCCGAGACGAGGAGTTCGTCGGCGCGCTGGAGATCCGAGCCGGTGAGGTTGCGGACGGCCTCGAGTGTGAACGTGAGCCCGGCCAGGGCAGGCCCGAGCCCGTCGTGGAGGTCGCGGCGGATGCGTCGCCGCTCCTCTTCGCGAAGCTGCGACGATGCGCTGTCGCGCCGACTGCAGCTCCTGCGAGAGCCCGACTGCGTGGACGGCGGCGGCGACCTGGGGTGCAAGGTCGGCGATCAGGCGGTGGTCGCGCTCCCGAAGGCGCTCGCCGGGCCGCGGTGCGAGCCGGAGTTCCCCGACGGCGACGCCCTGGTGGACGAGCGGGAGCGTCGAGGAGGTCGGTGCCCGGGCGTGCCGTATTCGGCGGCGACCGCAGCTTCCCGTGAAGCGCCTTCGCCGCGAGGGCGAGCCCGACGTACTGGAGCGCGAGTGTCTGACCGATCGTCTCGACGATGGTCGGGAGTACGGTGTCGAGCTGCAGCGAGCTCGCGAGCGTTCGGCCGAGCCTCGCGATCGCGGTGTAGGGATCGTCACGTTCGCCGTACATGAGCCGGTTGACGAACCGCTGGACGCGTTCACGCAGGGGCTGGAAGCAGACGGCCACAACGCCGGTCACGACGAGCGAGACGAAAAGGTCGCCGCGGGATGAGAGCGTCGCGCCGACCAACCCGACGATGGCGACATAGCTGGCGACGACGCCGATCGTCATGACGCCGTAGACGAGCGCGCGGTTGATGACGAGGTCGATCTCGTAGAGCCGGTACTTGAGGACCGCGACGGCGATTCCGGTCGGGAGGCGAGGAACGCCAGCACCGGCAACAACTCGGCACCCGGGACAACGCCCCACAAGAGAGCACCGACGACGAAGAGCGGTACGGCGAGGCCAAGCGAAACGCCGACCCAGCGCAACTGCTGCCGCTCGTCGCCGTCTGAGCGCCGGTAGCGGACGATGAAGGCCGCGAGTGACGCGACCAGGCCGCCGATGACGAGGATCACACCGACGATCCCGGCCGCAGCGACCGTGGGTGCCGCCGGCACGTGCGAGCGGGTTCTCGATCGGCGTAGCAGTGCCGAGGTCGAACGTCGGAGAGGTCGAGACGGCGAGCGGACCCGAGTACCGTTCCGACCGCGACGGCAGCGGGGACGGGCCACCACCGGCCGACGCGAGGTGGCCGTCCGGCATCAGGAGCAGCAGCGCACCCAGCGGCAGGGCCAAGCCCGGCAGCCACCACCAGTTGTCGAACCAGGCTGCCACCAGCCCACCCGGGAGCGAACCAGGGTCAGCGACGAGCGCCTCGACGGCATACGCGTAGCAGAGGCCGCCGACCGTTCCCCAGAGGGCCATGATCGCCAGAACCCACGAGATCCGATGCTCAGGCCTACGCGTCGTCAGCAAGACCCCGATCAGCGCGAGCGCCTGGTGACCCCGACATAGGGGAACGCCTTGTAGTTGCCGCGTGCAACGTCGAGCGCGAGCGCGGCGACACAGCGACGGACGTCACGACGCACAGGGCCCAGCCCAGCTTCACCCTTCCTCGCGCGGAGCGGACGTCGGCGGGGCTCCCGCCGTCGCCACGGCCTCCATCACGCCACCGTCTCGGTCTGCGCCATCAGTCGAGCGTAGACGCCAGGACGCCGCCCGACAGGCGCGCACGCGATTCGTGACCGCGCCGGGACATAGTCGGGACGCTGACCCCTGGCGGCGGGACGCACGGCGCTCCTACCGTCGTCATCGACCGGCGCATCGACGCCGACGAGCCACAGAAGGAGCGGACATGAGCGATCTGGCAGTCACACGGGCAGGAGGCGGACACGGGCGCACGGCACTGATGCTCGGGGTGGCGTCGCTGCTGCTGTACATCGGCGGTGGGTTCACCGTGGGGGGGATCTTCTGGATACTCGGACCGGTCGTCGGACTCGGCGCCATCGTCCTCGGCGTGGACGCGCGACGCAAGGGCGGAGGACGCGAGGCAACGATCGCGGTCGTCCTCGGCGCGGTTCCCGTCCTCTGGACCGCGGCCTTCTTGATCGTCGCAGCTCTCAGCTGAGATGACCTCCAACCGCTTCGACCGCTTCCTACCGCTCGCCGGCGTGTTGGCAGGGCTGTTGTTCCTCGTCGGTCTTTTCCTGAACCGAACCGACCCGAGCAGCGAGACAGGGCCTGCCAAGACCTTCGCGTACTGGCACGACAACCACGGACAGCACCAGATCGTCGGCCTCCTCGTGGCGCCTCTGATCGCGTTCCTGCTCATCTTCTTCGGGGCTGGTCTGAAGCGACGGCTCGAGCACGGCAGCGGCGACTCCGGCCATGGCTCGGTCGCCTTCGGCGGCGCACTCCTCGCCGCCGCCACCTTCGGCCTGGTCGGCATGCTCGAATCCGCGATGACGAACGCCGCCCACGAAGGCGAGCAGCAAACCGTATACACGCTCAACCAGCTCCACTCGTACGACTGGCTGGGCTGGAATGCGGCCTTCGCGGCCGTGCTCCTCGCAACCGGCCTCGGCGCTCGCCGCAATCGGATGCTGCCGTCTCCGCTCGCCTGGGTCACGATCGTCATCGGCGCATCGCTCCTCACGCCGGTCGGGTTCTTCGGTTTCATGCTTCTGCCAGTGTGGCTGATCGTCGTCGGACTCTGGCTCAGCCGCCGCGAGACCGAGAAACCCGAACCGACTGCAACCTGACCGTCGACCTGCACCTGGAAAGCAAACGCCGGAGCAGTACGACCACTGCGTGACATGGTCGACGTCGACGAAGGTCAGGCCCGGAATGGCCCGCAGGATCTCACGGGGGCCCGCCACACACCCATGCGCTTGTTCAGCCGGCAGGGGTCGTGATAGGTGACGGTGCGCCAGTCGAGCAGCTTGTGCACAGCTTCCACCATCAGGCGATCGACCGGCTAGGCGACGGACTCGTCGTCACCGGGCGGGCAAAGGACGGCGTCGTCGAGGTCGTCGAACTCGCCGACCCCGATAGCTACGTACTGGGAGCGCAGTTCGAGCTCCAGGAGGAGTGGCGGGTCGACCGGCGCTTCCTCGCCATCTTCCGGCAGTTCGTCGACGCGGCAGGCAAGCGCTCGTGAAACCGAGTGCCCGCACCACGGCCGGAAGCGTGCGGCTCAGGACTGAATCGTGAACCACACCAGGTCTGTGCGCAGCGTGAACGAGCTCGAGCGCGTGCCCTTGACGGCGACCAGCACCTCGCCGACGGGGGAGACGTAGTCGGCCACCGCCCCCGGAGGCGACACGATCGCCGTTCGGTCCCAGGTGACGCCGGTGCGCGGACCGTCGAGCACCGCCCACGAACCGGCACGCCAGTCGTAGATGCTCAGCGTCAGCACCGCAGCCCCGCTCGAGGCGCTTCCGTCCTCCGTGATCGTCAGTGACCGCAACGTCGCCAGCTCGGCCGCGGCGATGGTCGCCGACACCCGGATCTCGGACACATACGAGCCTCCGCTGCGGCGCGCAGAGATCTCGACACGGCTGCGGTCGGCAGCAAAGAGGCGCGAGAGTGCACCCCGGTCGTAGCGGACGGCGCCCGAGACAATCGTGTAGCCCTCCGGCTGGTACGTCCTCGCGACCGACGGCTGCACCGGCGTCGCCGACACCACCGCCGACGGAGCGCTCTCGTTGCCGGCCGTGTCACGGGCAGTCACCCGGTAGGCGTACTCCGTGCCGTTGTCGAGGGCCGTGTCGATGAACGACGCCGCCGGCGGCGCCGCGAGCGGAGCGTCGGGCCAGGAGCCGTCCGCGCTCCGGCGGTAGACGGCGTAGCCGCCAAGGTCGGGCTCGCCGTTGTCGATCCAGTCGAGCCGCACGCCGCTGTTGCGCGCGGCAGCGGCAACTCCCTCGGGAGCAGACGGCGGAGTCGCGTCTTGCACAGGCGGCGGAGGCACAGGCTCCTCGACCGGCGGCGGCGGCGGCGGCACAGGCTCCTCGACCGGCGGCAGCGGAGGCACAGGCTCCTCGACCGGCGGCGGCGGTGGCGATGGCTGCCCTCCGGCCGACGGAGGAGCAAAGACGTTGCCGCCGGCGTCCACGAACGTGCCACCGTTCTGGTTCACACCCGGCGCTCCGGTGACGTTGCCCGCGGATTCCGCGCCCCACACGTGGCTGTTCGACAGGGTCACCTTGCCGCCCGACGCTGCCTCGACGGCGTAGCCGCGACCGCTCTCGACCCTGTACGCGTCGTGCAGCCTCGACCCGCTGACGGTGACGTCGTTACCCGCGCCCCACGCGACGACGTTCCACGCAGCGCGACCGAAGTCGGAATCGACCACCCTGCCGGTCGAGCCGCCCGAATACAGGTGAAGCGCCGCACCGTGAGCGGCCTTCGCCGTATAGCCCTCGATCAAGAAGTCCTTCGTGTTGTTGAGATACAGGCAGTGATCGAAATAGCGGTCGTTGCCCGGGTCGACGCACTCCCCTCCGATCACGTGAAGGCCGGACCCGCCGGCCACGTAGATCGCCTGGGCCTGCTGCGTTCCGTCGCCGCGGATCTCCACGTTTTGGATCACCAGGTTCGTCGATCCCGACCCGTCGATCGTCGCCGGGCGGGCGACGTCCCTCGTGGCGTTCAGGAAGTTGACGTCGTGGATGACGACGTCCGGGACGGAAACGCGGATCGAGACGTCCGAGAGGGGCCCGGCAGCAGTGATCACCTCCCCTGCGCTCGCGACGTACTTGCCCTTGAACGTGACGGGCAGCACCGTCTGCGTCGGAGCAGCCGCTCGGCTCCCGGCGCCGGCCGCGACCAGCGCCGCGGCCATGATCAGAAGGATGCGCTTCATCGCTGCGACTCCCCTGCTCGCCAACTTCCGAGCGAGAGCTAGCTGCCCTCGACCTTCGTCGTCCGCTACCGATCGAAGGTGTGCTGAGGTCGGCGACCTCGGCACCACGCCCCCCGTACCCGCCGAGCATATCGCACCAGGATCGGACGGATGCGAGCCGGGGTCGCGGCTGACCCTCGATACGTCGGGGGCCCGCCACGTAGCAGGCCCCGACGGCGGGAGGAGGGACGGAGAGGGGGAACGCCCCTCCTCACACGTCAGCTGTTCGACGACGGACAGCCGGAGGCGCCGTCCTTCTCGGTTCCCTTCTGGAGCTCGCTCGTCCCGGACGCGAGCCCGAGCGCGACGTCGCGGTAGGCTGCGGCCTTCCGCCACGCGAGCTGGGCGGAGAAGGTCGCACGGACGAAGTCGAAGTGGGCGAAGGCGTATTCCGCCTTCGCGATGGCGGAGATCGCCTCGCGGCGCAGTCGCTGCACTTTCGACGGCAGCGAGCCCACGGTCGTCTTGCCGGCCGTGAAGTAGGCGTCTCCCGCCTCGGCGAGCGCCGGCCGGCACAGGCGTGCCGGGCCTTTCACGCGCTCCTCCGCTCGACGGTGAGCTGCTTGGACGCCTCCTCGAACGTGAGACCTGTTTCCCAGACGGCCTGGAAGGCGACTTTGAGGAGCCGTGCGAGCGACGGGCAACTTTCTGCGACGGTCCCGGCCGCCTCGGGCGGGCGCTCCAGGCTCAGTGAACGTCGTCCTCGTGAGGCATGCCCGGCAGTGCCCGGCGCTGCACCGCGAGCAGGGCGACGCCGACGACCGCGAAGCCGACGCCGAGCACGACGGACGCGCGCCAGCCACGCTCGTCGATGACCCAGCCGCCCGCGATCGCTCCTCCCGCAAAGCCCGTCGACACTGCGGTGCCGAACCACGCGAAGGCCTCGGCCACCGACCCGAGCGCGGCAACGCGGCCGATGATCCCGTACGCGGCGGCGATCATGGGGGCGATCGGCAGCCCGGCCACGAACAGGAGCACGGTCATCACG
Organism: uncultured Gaiellaceae bacterium; assembly: GCA_963787085.1. Classification (GTDB taxonomy): domain Bacteria; phylum Actinomycetota; class Thermoleophilia; order Gaiellales; family Gaiellaceae; genus Gaiella. Next base: position 140,339 of record CAWBBO010000008.1, read on the forward strand.
GCGACCGAGGTGGAGAGGAGCGGCAATGCCAGCGCCGCGGCAAGCACTGCTGCGCCGAGCAGCAGGCGGCGCGGCTCGTTGCTCGACGCCCGCAGGCCCGCGGCGAGACCGCCGACGAGGCTGCCGGCGGCGAACCCGGCCAGCGCGACGCCGGCGAGCGCCCTGCCGCCGTGCCCCTCGGCGAACGCCGGCACAGCGATCTCCACGCAGGCAAAGGCGAGCCCGAGGAAGAGGGCCAGCAGCGTGATCGTGCGCACACCGGCCGAGGAGAGCGCGCCGAGCGGAGACCCGTGCCGATGCTCGGCAGGCCCAGCCGTGCGCACGGGCTCGAGGCGCACGAAGGCGACGGTGCCGACGGCGGCGAAGACGGCCGCGCCGAGCACTCCTCCCGCGGCCCAGAACGAGGCGAGCACGGCGACGATGAGTGGTCCGCCGACGAAGATCACCTCCTGCAGCGCAGCCTCGAGGGCATAGGCGGTGCGGGCATCGTCCTCGCCGAGCACACGCGGCCAGATCGACCGGAGCGCAGACGAGACGGGGGGCATCGTGAGACCGGCGAGCGCTGCGGCCAGCGCCAGCAAGGCGAGTGGGGCGGCGATCGCGCCGAGCAGGGCCACGAGGGCCAGCAGTCCGGGGTAGGCGACCACGCGCAGCCGCAGGGCGGAGGCCACGCCGCGCCGGTCGACCCGGCGTCCGGCATACGGGGCACCGACCGCCACCGCGGCCGTGTAGGAGGCCGCGACGACGCCCGCCTCGCCGTAGCCGGCCCCTGTGGAGCGCACGAGCAGAACGAGCGCGAGACCCGCCATGCCGGCCGGGAGGCGGGCGACGATCGCCCAGCCGAACAGGGCCGGCACGGACGGCACGCGCATCAGCGCGCGGTAGCGCGCGACGCCCCGCGACTCGTCCCCGGTGAGCACGCGCTAGGAGGGCAGCTCGAGGGCCGACGGCGGCGGCCCTCCCGGCTCGACGATCCGGCGCCGCCGCTCGGCGAGCCAGTCGATCACGAGCACCTGGATCGAACCGGCGATCGGGATGGCGCCGAGCGCCCCGATCACCCCCGCCAGCTCCGCGCCCATGAGGACGGCGACCAGCACCACGAGTGGCGACAGCTGCACCGTTCGTCCGTAGACGAGGGGCTGCAGGACATGGTTTTCGAGCTGCTGGTAGAGGACGAAGAACACGATCAGGGCGATCCCGGCTGTCGTCGAGTGGAGGAAGCCGACCGTGCTCACGAGCACCGCAGCGATCGTCGCGCCGGCGAGCGGGATCAGGTCGAGCAGGCCGACGATGAGCCCGAGCGCGACGGCGTAGGGCACCCCGAGGACGAGCAGCACGGAAGTAGAGACGACGCTCGCGATGAGGCTGATGGCGAGGTTGCCGGTAACGTACCCACCGACGGTCTTGTAGATGTCGCTGCCCACCTTCCGCCAGCGCGGCTGGGACGTCTCGGGGAGCAGGCCGAACGCGCGCTCGACCCAGGCAGGGCCCTCGAGCAACATGAACAGCGTCAGGAAGGCGATCGTCACGGTGGCGACAACGGCGTTGATCACGCTCTTCGTGAGCGAGAGAGCCGTCGTCGAGAGGCCGAGCACGCCGCTCGCGCCGCTCTTCTCGATCGCCTCCCGGATCTTCTCGACGATCTGGTAGTCGCGCTCGAGGAACCCGAGCTTGCCGCGGCCGCGCGTGAGGTCGTCGACATAGCCGGGGACTGCGTCGACGAGGTCGTTGACCTCGCGCACGAGCGTGGGCACGAAGGTTGCCGCGATGCCGGTGATGACGAGGATCGTTCCCACGAAGACGATTCCGACGGCGGCTCCCCGTCTGAGACCGCGGGCCACGAGCCAGTCGACGGCGGGATTGAGCGCCATCGCGAGGAAGATCGCGATCAGCACCCAGATCAGCACCGAGCGCGTCACCCAGAGGATCTCGAGGACGATCGCGGCCCCCAGGATGACGCCGAGGACGACGAGGATGGCCCGGGGCCGGAAGCGGATCAGGCGCTCTTCCATCCAGCGAGCATACGGCCCGCTCCCGACGGCCCCGGCGGTCGCGCGCGGCCGGCGGCCGGCGCTCAGCGCGCGCGCACGACGAGCGGCGCGCACTCGGCGCCGGTCTTCTCCGTCACAGGGCACCCGTGGCCGTCTTCGGCGTCACGGTCAGCCTGGCGGCGGTGACGACGACCTCGCTGTAGCTGAAGACGTCGGTGGCGGCGCACTGCAAGCCGATCCCGAGCAAGGGCTGCGGCTTCAGGAAGAGGGCGGTGACGACGTCGCCGGTGCCGGGGACGCCGATGACGGCGTCGAGCTCCTTCGCGTAGCTGCTCGTCGCCACCGGGCCGGTCACCGCCTCCCAGATGCCGGTCCCGAGCGGCGGGCCCTCCAGCGTCTGCAGCCGGACCTCCCCGATCATGTTCGCGTGTGTGTCCGTCGTCAGGAAGACGACGTTGGGCACGCTCTGGAGCGCCTGCAGCACCCTCCTTCGCTCCGCCGCATAGCCTTCCCAGCGGTCGTAGGGCAACTTAGCGGGTGCCGGGCAGCAGTCCCCGCACCGGGATCGAGACGGTGAGGTCGTTCGCGGCCTCCGCGATGCCGAGGCCTTCGAACCCTGCGGCACTCATCCGGCCGCTCGCCGACCCCTCGAGCACGACACGACCGGCCTTCGGGGCGCGCGTCCAGAGCACCGCTGCCGTCGAGGTGACCTCACCCGCGGCGACGCCTTGGGCAAAGCCGTCGGCCGCAGCGGCAGGGGCAAGCATCAGGGCGCAGGCCGCGAGCGCGCAGATGGCCGGGGCGCAACGCACGCCAGCGACCCTACGGACCGACCCGCCGGCGGTCAAACGTCGCGCACCGGCTCGCGATCCTGCTCCTGCAGGAAGCGGATGAACCAGTAGGCGAAGAGGGCGAAGAAGACGACGGACTGCTCGGATGCCATCGCGATGCCGCCGTACTGCTGGTCGGCGATGCGGGACAGGCCCCACAGCCGCTCCGGCGCCGACGTGTAGAAGTCGTAGAGCGGCTCCGGCACGAGCGCGAGCACGAGCCCGAGCGGCGCCGAGAGCACGAACCCTGCGAACACGTACGCGGCGCGGGCCTGGCTCGAGAGGCGGTGGGGCGCGTCCTGCCAGACGGGCCACCACAGGGCGAGGCCCGTGAGCAGGTAGAGGGCGTGCTCGACGAGGAGCAGGGAGTGTGGGTGTCGCAGCGACGTGTCGTAGAGCAGGGGCACGTGCCAGAGCGTGTAGTTCGCGACCCAGACGGGGAGCGCCACGAACGGGTGCGTGAGCACGCGCACCGGCGCGGGCCGCGCGATGCGCGCGGCCCGCGCCGCCGGCAGACCGAGCACGAGCAGGAGCGGCACCCATTCCGCCAGCACGACGTTCTGCCACAGGTGCACGACGAGCAGGAAACCCAGCGCGACGGTGTCCATCGGGGTCACCCAGATGAGGACGAGCAGGGCGCAGCCTGCGAGGAAGCACACGCTGCGCCACCACGGTGCCGGATAGCGCCGGCTCGCCACGAGGTAGCCGGCCGCGAGGACGACCCCCGCGAGCGCCTCGGGATTCCACGACCAGTCGGAGGCGCTCACGCCGCAACGCTACGCTTCAGCCCGTGCGGGTGTAGCTCAATGGTAGAGCTCCAGCCTTCCAAGCTGGCTATGAGAGTTCGATTCTCTCCACCCGCTTCCCCGAAAATAGGCGCAATCCCAGTCATAGCATGAGTTTGCGGCCCACGGCCGAGATCGTGCCGATCCGCTCGAGACCGCCGAAATCGGCCCTTTTCGGTGTAAGACTTCCCCACAACTACCCCACACGCGCGGGGTCAGCGCGACGCGCTCAACGCCTCGATGTCGAGCTCGGCGCAGATCCTCCGAGAACGCTCAGGCCGAGCGAAGGAGTTGCTGAACCCGCTGGTGCGAAAGTCCGAGCAGTTCGGCTGCGTCTCGACGGGAGAGACCAGACTCGACGAGGGCCCGCGCGGCGTCACGCGTCGCAGCGGCGGCCTCTGCCTCGGCGTTCCGCGCGCGCTCGCGACGGCGTCGTGCGCCATCGGTGGCGCGCCGCGCCTGCGCAGGCAGCTTCACCGACAGGTCGACCGTGATGCTCTTGCGATCGATGTGCGGATCCGGTTCGCCCCCGTCCAGCAGGTCGACTTCGAGCCAGAGCGCGATTGCGTCTTGGAGGTAGCGGCGAAGGTTCGCAAGCGTCCGCGCGTGTGTGTGTACACCTCGCAACGCGGGGACGCTGGCGATCCAGTTCCCCGATTCGTCGCGCTCGACCTCGGCGACATATGTGGGCGCACTCACTGCTGTTGCCATCGTTCTCCCAGGCAGGGCTCGAGATCGCGCTCGATCGTCCTCAGGGTGCCGGGCGGAATGTCGCCGCTGTGGACCGGAACGACCGTCTGACAGTTTCCGCACCGGACGATCAGGTGTGATCCGCTCTGCCGTACCTCCTCGCAGCCGAGACGGCGCAAGAGCCGTCTGAGTGATCGAACCTTCACGAGTATAGTCTATCGAGGTAGGCGGACAGTCGTCTAGTGATCTAGACAGACAAGTCCCTCACGTCAAGGATCCAGCTGAGCGATCCGGCGTGCCGTGGTCGCCCACTCGAGGTAGGCGTCGATGAGCGCGACAGCCTCGTCCTCGTTACCCGGCATGAGATGCCCGTAGAGGTCGAATCCCCACCTGGCGCTCCCTTGCAGCCAACGGCATCACCGGAGCAGCCGCGGCCGAGCTCATCACTGCACTCGTCGAGGCCGCAGCCGCCCCACAACGCCGTACCGCCGCCTGACGACTGGGATCGGGGAAGGGGTACGCCGGTTCCAGGGAAGGATCGAGGCGCGCCCCTGCCCCCTCTCCCGGGACCGGTCTACCCCTCCCTGCGACCGTGCAAACCGGGCCGCCTCACCGTCCGGAGGCGATGGCAAGGTCGGCGCATGCTGATCGAGCACGAAGGACGCCGCCCGAGCATCGCGGCATCCGCCTACGTCGCTCCCACCGCCGTGGTCTGCGGCGACGTCGTCGTGGGCGAGGACGCACGCATCCTCTTCGGGGCCGTGCTCACCGCCGCGGGCGGGCCGATCGAGGTCGGCGAGCGCTGCATCGTGATGGAGAACGCGGTCGTGCGCGGGCGCCCGGGCCACCCCACGCGCCTCGGCGCCAACACGCTCGTGGGGCCGCACGCCCACGTGAACGGGGCGGTGGTGGAGGACGAGGTCTTCCTCGCCACCGGCAGCTCGATCTTCCCCGGCGCGCGGGTCGGGGCGGGCAGCGAGGTGCGCATCGGCGCGGTCGTGCAGGTGAACACTAGGCGGTGACGGCGCCTCTACGCAGAGCGGTTCGGCCGACACCGCGGCGACGTCGTCGTCGGCTAGCGCCCGGAGGCGGAGAAATGCTGGTAGTCCCTGGCGCCCGACCAGCGGCCGCCCCAGCCCCAACCGGCCGCGTCGAAGGCACGCACGAGCGCCCGCCCCTCGGCCGCCATGCCGGGCCGGAACGGCGTGCGCAGCAGGTACGGCCTGCTCGCCGCGTGCGACGTCGTGCCGGATGCCCCGACGTACGGGTTCTCGATCGGGTTGACGTCGACGGCACGGCCGTAGGCGTGCTCCGACCACCGCGTCGTGCCGTCGACGTAGCGGCAGTTGAACGCCGACGTGTTGTCGGCCTCGATGGAGCGGAAGTCGCTGCCGCCGTAGGCGTCGACCGGGACCATGCGGCGGATCGGGAAGCCGTCGGCGTGGAGCCGCCGCAGCGCGGCGAGCACGCGGGCGGCGACGTCGCGGTGCACGATCAGCGTGCCGACCCGGTCGCGGCCGTCGAAGCCGCGATGGGTGGCGCGGACGACGCGGAGGTCGCGCAGCGGCACCGGGCAGCCCGGCCGCCACGAGACGCCGCTCATCCGCTTTGCCAGCGCAGGCGTGACGGACGCGATCGACCCTCCGAACCCGTTGCCGGCACCCGAGGCGTGGGTCACCCCTACGAGCGCCGCACCCGCGGCGAGGAGAACGGCGAGCCTCATCGGTCAGTCGGGACGGCGAGATTCGAACTCGCGGCCTCTCGGCCCCAAACCGAGCGCGCTACCAGGCTGCGCCACGTCCCGTGGAGAACAGTCTACGGGCCGACGATCACGACGAGCCGGCGCGGGCCGTGCACGCCCTCCACTCGCTCGAGGCCGATGTCCGACGTCGCGGACGGGCCAGACACGAGCACGATCGGCCTGCCCTCGCGCGCGCTCGGCTCGAGACGCTCGATCAGCTCCGGCACCGTCTCGACGACCTGTTCCCGCCGCACGATGCACACGTGCAGATCGGGTACGAGGCTGATCGCCCGACGACCTTGCCCGGACCCGCCGTCGAGGGCGATCGTGCCGGTGTCGGCGCACGCAAGCGCGCACGTCGTCAGGGTGCCGTCGAGCCCGTCGAGCTCGGCCGCGACGAGGCCGCCGTCCTCGACCAGCTCGATGCCCGCGGGCCGCAGCGACTCGGGCAGGTCGGGTGCGACGACGATCCGCGCGGCACCCTCGACCCGCAGCGCCTCGGCGGCGGCAGCTGCCGCGTCGGCGGTCTGGACGACCGTTGCGCCGTAGTCGCGCACACGCTCCACGAATCGCTGCACCACCTCGGCCTCGCCCGCCTCGCCGCGCAGGCGGTAGGCACGCGGCACCTCGACCGGGAAAGGCGCGTGGCGCAGGGCAGCCCGCACCTGCGCGAGCACCGCGTCACGGCCGGGCACGCCGCTCCCACCACTCGCGGAAGGACTCCTCGGGCACGGCGGGCAGGTCGCGCGCCCGGCCCCAGGCGGCGAGCGGCCCGGGCGGGAAGCGCCGCACCCAGCCGTCCCGCACGACGAGCCGCTGCCAGCGCCGCGCGAGCCGCTGTGCCCGCTCGTACCCCGCCCGCGAGGAGAAGGCCCGGCCGAGCCAGCGCAGCGACAGCCCCTCGATGCCGGCCCGCTCGCCGCGCACCACCTTCGCCCGCTCGTGCACGAGGATCGACGGGATGTCGATCTTGACGGGGCAGACGTCGTAGCAGGCGCCGCAGAGCGACGAGGCAAAAGGAAGGGAGCCGACCGCGCCGCGCTCGCCCTCGAGCTGGGGGGCGAGGATCGCTCCGATCGGGCCGGCGTAGGGCGTGTGGTAGGCGTGCCCGCCCGTCTGCCGGTAGACGGGGCAGACGTTGATGCACGCCGAGCAGCGTATGCAACGCAACGCGTTCCGGCCGACCGCGTCGGCGAGCACGCGGCTGCGTCCCGCATCGAGCAGGACGAGGTGGAAGGCACGAGGCCCGTCCCCCTCGCGCGTCCCGGTCCACAGCGACGTGTACGGGTTCATGCGCTCGCCGGTCGCCGAGCGCGGCAGGAGCTGCAGCATCACCCCGAGGTCCCGCCACTCCGGAATCACCTTCTCGATCCCCATCACGGTGATCAGCACCTCCGGCAGCGTCGTGCACATGCGGCCGTTGCCCTCCGACTCCACGACGCAGATGCTCCCGGTCTCGGCGACGGCGAAGTTCGCGCCGGAGATCGCCACCCGGGCACGGAGGAACGCTGCCCGAAGGTGCAGCCGCGCCGCCTCTGCGAGCTCCGCCGGGTCGTCCGAAAGGCCGGGAAGGCCGAGCTGCTCACGGAACAGGTCGCGGATCTCGGTCCGGTTCTTGTGCAACGCCGGGACGAGCAGGTGCGACGGGCGCTCGCCGGCGAGCTGCACGATCAGCTCGGCGAGGTCGGTCTCGATCGGCGTCACGCCGGCTGCCTCGAGCGCCTCGTTGAGGCGGATCTCGTCCGTTGCGAGCGACTTCACCTTGACGACCTCGCCGACGCCCTCCGCCACGACGAGAGCGGTCACGACCTGGTTCGCCTCCGCCGCGTCGCGCGCCCAGTGGACCACGCCACCGGCATGCACGACCGCCCGCTCGAGCTCCACGAGCGTCTCGTCCAACCGCCACAACGCGTGGTCCTTGATCGCGGCACCGGCCTCGCGCAGCTCCTCCCAGTCGGCCAGTTCCGCCACGACGCCGGCGCGTCTCGCGCGGATCGACGTCGTCGCCGCACGCACGTTCGCCCGCAACAGGCCGTTCGCGAGCGCCTCCGGCGCCGCGTGCGGGAAGCTCTCGGCTCGCGCGTCCCGCGCGGCGGCGCTCACGAGGCGAGAATCTCCGCCAGGTGGAGCGGGCGCACGTCCGCCCCCCGGCGGCGCAGGCCGCCGGCCATGTGCATGAGGCACGACGCGTCGCAGGCGCACACGGCGCCCGCCCCCGTCGCGAGCACGCGCTCGACCTTCTCGTCCAGCATCGCGGCCGACACGTCGGCGTTCTTCACTGCGAAGGTGCCGCCGAAGCCGCAGCACTCGTCCGCCTCCTCGAGCTCTACGAGCTGCAGGCCCGGCACGGCGCGGAGCAGCCGCAGCGGTGCGTCGCCGACGTGCAGGTGACGCAGCGAGTGGCAGGTCGGGTGGTAGGTGACCGCGCCCTCGAAGGTGGAGCCGACGTCGTCGACGCCGAGCACGCCGGCCAGGAACTGGGAGAGCTCCCACGTACGACCCGGTACGCCCCTGTCGTCGCCGTCGAGGAGGCGGGGATACTGGTCGCGTACGAGCGCGACGCACGACGCCGAGGGCGACACGACGGCGTCGAAGGGCTCGAAGATCTCGACGAAGCGCCGGGCCAGAGTGCGGGTCTCGTCCGGGTAGCCCGAGTTCGCGTGCATCTGGCCGCAACAGGTCTGCTCCACCGGGAACACCACCTCGAGCCCGAGCCGCTCGAGGACGGTCACGGTCGCCTTGCCCACCTGCGGGAACAGCGTGTCCGCGAGGCACGTGACGAACAGGCCGACACGATCGATCATCGATGATCAGCCTACTGGGATGCCGCCGCGACAGAAGGGATAGCCTCGCCTGATGGTCGAGCTCGCGTTCCCCGCCGGCCGTCCTGCGCACCGGCGGCGGCCGCGGGTCGGGTACGGAATGACGCTTGCTGCTGCGACCCTGTTCGCGGTCAACGGCGCCGTTTCGAAGATCGCCCTGGGAGCAAGCGAGATGGGGACACTGCGGTGGACGGAGCTCCGCTCCACCGGCGGCTTCGTCGGGCTGGCGATCGGCATCGCGCTGCTCGCCCCCGCGCGTCTGAAGGTGGGCCGCGCGGAGCTCACGTCGCTCGCGCTCTACGGCCTCTTCGGGTTCGCGCTCGTGCAGTGGCTCTACTTCGTCGCGATCAACCGGCTCCCGATCGGGATCGGGCTCCTGTTCGAGTTCACGGCACCGGTGCTGATCGCGTTGTGGGCGCGTTTCGCCTGGCACGAGCCGGTGCGGCGACGGGTCTGGGCCGCCCTCACGCTCGTCGTCGCCGGCCTGGTCCTGGTCGCGCAGGTGTGGCGGGGCGCCACGCTCGACGGCGTCGGCGTCGCGGCGGGGCTGCTCGCCGCGGTGGCGCTCGCCTTCTTCTATCTCGAGGGCGAGCGGCTGGCCGGCAGGAGGGACCCGCTCACGGTCGTCTGCCTCGCGCTCGGCTTCGCAGCGCTGCTCTGGGCTCTCGTCCAGCCCTGGTGGAGCTTCCCCTTCGCCTCGCTGGCGGTCGACGCACCTCTCCCGGGCGACCTGCTCGGCTGGGCGCCGGTCTGGCTGCTCGCCCTCTGGACGATCGTCCTCGGCACGATCGCGCCGTTCGTGCTCTCGATCGGCGCGCTGCGCCACCTGCCGGCGACGACGGTCGGCATCGTCGCCACGTTCGAGCCGGTGGCCGCCGCGGTCGTCGCCTGGGCCTGGCTCGGCGAGTCGCTCGTCGCGGTGCAGATCCTCGGCGGCGTGGTCGTGCTCGTCGGGATCGTGCTCGCGGAGACGTCCCGGTAGGCCCTCCTCGCGCGCCCGATACCCTGTCGTGATGGTCGACCGCGTCCTCCTCGCCTCGCCGCGAGGCTACTGCGCCGGTGTCGAACGCGCCGTCGAGTCGGTCGAGCGCGCGCTCGACCACTACGGTGCCCCCGTCTACGTCCGCAAGCAGATCGTCCACAACATCCACGTGGTGCGCGACCTCGAGGCACGGGGAGCGATCTTCGTCGACGAGGAGACCGAGGTGCCCGAGGGCGCGACCGTCGTCTACTCGGCACACGGCGTCGCCCCGACGGTGCACGGGAACTCGACGCGGCTCGGCCACAACGTGATCGACGCCACCTGCCCGCTCGTGACGAAGGTGCACGTGCAGGCGCGCCGGTACGCGGACGACGGCTACACCGTGATCCTGATCGGCCACGCCGGGCACGAGGAGGTGGTCGGAACGATGGGCGAGGCGCCCGGCGCCACGATCCTGGTGCAGGACGTGGCCGAGGCCGAGGCGCTCGAGTTGCCGGTGGACACCCGCGTCGCCTACATCACCCAGACGACCCTCTCCGTGGACGAGACGGCCGACATCATCGCCACCCTGCGCCGCCGCTTTCCCCAGATCTATGCGCCGAGGAAGGAAGACATCTGTTACGCGACGTCGAACCGGCAGTGGGCGGTCAAGGAGATGCTCGCCGAGATCGACCTGCTGCTCGTGATCGGGTCGAAGAACTCGTCCAACTCGAACCGCCTCGTCGACGTGGCACGCGCCGCCGGCGTGTCCGGGCACCTGATCGACGACGAGACGGAGATCGACGAGCGCTGGCTCGACGGCGTGCGCACGGTCGGCATCTCCTCCGGCGCCTCGGCGCCCGAGCGCCTCGTCACGCGGCTGTGCGACTGGTTCCGCGACCGCGGCGTCGAGCGCATCGAGCCGTTCCGGATGGTCGAAGAGGACGTCACCTTCAAGCTGCCGGTGGAGTTGCGGCGCGAGCTCGCACTCGCCGACGCGCAGCCGACCTAGGGGCGGCCGGTCAGGCCAGGGCGATCGCGGGCGCGCTGCCACCGTCCACGTCGACGGCGACGGCGAGCGTCTCGGCCTTGATCCAGTCGGCGTGCTCGAGCAGGTCGGCGTCGGCGGCCGGCAGCGTCAGCGTGATGCGGTCCGTGAGCGCGAGGCCCGCGTCCTTGCGCATCGAGTTGACGGTGTGGATGAGGTCGTAGACGCGGCCCTCGCGCTCGAGCTCCTGGTCGAGCGCGACGTCGAGCGCAACGGTGACACCGTCCTCCGCCGCCACGGCCCACCCCTCCTTGCCGGAGCGCTCGACGAGCACGTCGTCGGGGCCGAGCTCGTGCCCCGCGGCACGAAAGCGCCCGCCGTCGAGCTCTTCGAAGTCGCCGGCAGCGAGAGCGGCACGCACGGCCGCGAGCTCCTTGCCGAGCCTGGGGCCGAGCGCGGGCAGGTGCGGCTTGACGTGCAGCTCGGTTGCCTCGACGGGGCCGAACTCGACGTGCTTGACCCGTAGCTCGGCGCGGATCTCGTCCCCGAGCGAAGCCGCGAGCGGCGCTCCGTCGACGACGAGGCGCCGCAGCGGCTGCCGCACCTTGAGCCCGGACGACTGCCGCGCCTGGTGGCCGAGCGCGACGACGCGGCGCAGCTCCGCCACCTCGGCCAGCAAGTCCCGCAGCCGGGGGTCTCGACTCCGGCCAGCCGGCGAGGAACACCGAGCGCGGCGCGTCTTCGACCACGTCGGTGACGAGGACCTGCCAGAGATGCTCGGCGAGGAACGGCATCACGGGCGCGACCACGCGCAGTCCCTGCACGAGCCCGAACCAGAGCGTGCGGAGCGCGGTCTCGTCGCCCTCCCAGAAGCGCCGCCGCGACCGCCGGATGTACCAGTTCGAGAGGTCGTCGACGTAGGCGTCGAAGGCGCGCGTGACGTCGACCGTGAGCCAGCGCTCGTACCCGTCCTCGGCGTCCGTGACGAGCTGGGCCGTCCGCTCGACGAGCCAGCGGTCGAGCGGCTGCAGGTCGGCGTCCGGCCCGCCCCGTGCCAGGTCCGCGTACACGGGCTGGAACGACTCGATCGCTCCGTAGTCGCCGAGGAACTTGGCCGAGTTCCAGAGCGTCAGCAGCCGTCGCTTGATCTCCTGCGCCGGGCCGAAGCCGAACAGCAGGTTCCGGTCGGGCGGCTGGGCGCAGTACTGCCAGCGCATCACGTCGGCACCCATGCGGGCGAACGCGTCTTCCGCCTCGATCATGTTGCCCCAGGAGCCGTGCATCTCCTTGCCGTGCTCGTCGAGCATCTTCTCGTAGCCCAGCACCTTCCGGAACGGCGCCCGGCCGGTGAGGATCACCGACATCAGCAGCTGCGAGTAGAACCAGAGGCGGATCTGCTCCCGCATCTCGGACACCCAGTCGGCCGGGAACCATCGCTCCCACGTGGCGTGGTCGGGGAGGTCGGCCGTCGTCAGGCCTTTCGCCGCGCCGGTCGCGTACCCCTCCGGCGTGTACTCGTCCTGCTGCCAGCCGAGCGTCGAGAACGGCACGATGCCGGCGTCGAGCCACACGTCTCCGACCTCGGGGATGCGACGCACCGCCTCGCCGCAGCTCTCGCAGCGAATCGGGATCTCGTCGATCCAGGGGCGACGCAACTCCTCGAGCTGGTCGAGGCCCGAGACGGCCCGCTCCTCGAGCTCCGCCCGCGAGCCGATCACGTTCAGGTGCCCGCAGTCGCAGGGGTAGAACGGCAGCGGCAGCCCGTAATAGCGGCGGCGCGAGATGTTCCAGTCGCCCATGTTGCGCAGCCAGTCGTCCATGCGCTTGCCCATGTAGGCGGGCGTCCACTCGACGGTCGCGTTCGCGTCGAGCAGCGGCTGCCGGATGTCGTCGACTGCGATGAACCAGTCGTCGGAGAGCCGGAAGATGAGCGGCGTGTGGCAGCGCCAGCAGAACGGGTAGCTGTGCTCGTACGTCTCGGCGCGGACGAGCAGGCCGCGGTCGCCGAGGTCACCGACGATCTGGTCGGCCGCCTCGACGGTGGAGATGCCGTGCAGCCAGCCGTACTCGGGGTAGAAGCGGCCGCTCTCGTCGACCGGAGTGAGCACGGCCAGATCGTGCACCCGCGAGAGCTCGAAGTCCTCACCGCCGCACCCCGGCGCGATGTGGACGATGCCCGTGCCCGTGTCGAGCGCCACCTCGTCCCAGGGGATCACCCGGTGCTCGACCTGCGAGCCAGGCTCGAGCAGGTCGAACGGGCCCCGGTAGCGGAGCCCGACGAGATCTGCGCCGCCGGCACGGCGGGTGAACGTCTCGTCGGGGAAGAGCGCCACCGCGACCCAGTCGCCGTTCCCGAGCAGCCCGTACTCGGCGGCCGGGTTGACGGCGGCGGCGACGTTGGCGGGCAGCGTCCACGGGGTCGTCGTCCAGACGACGAGGTGCTCACCGGCGGCGTCGAGAAGCGGAAAGCGCACGTACAGGGACGGGTCGAGACGATCCTCGTAGTGGCCGTGCAGCTCGTGGGCCGAGATCGAGGTGCCGCACCGCGGGCACCACTCCGTCGAGCGGTGGCCGGTCGTCAGCCAGCCACGCTCGTGGACGATGCGGAGGAAGCGCCAGATGTACTCGATGTTCGTGTCGGAGAACGTGAAGTAGTCGTTGCCCCAGTCCATCCACTGGCCGAGCCGGATCGACCCCTTCGTCAGGTCCTGGGACGAGCGCACGACGACGTCCCTGCACTTGCGGGCGAACTCGGCCAGCCCGTACTCCTCGATCTCGCGCTTCGAGTTGAGCCCGAGGTCGCGTTCGACGCCGACCTCGATCCACAGGCCCTGGCAGTCGAAGCCGTTCTGGTAGCGCTGGTGATAGCCGCGCAGCGCCTTGTAGCGCTGGAACACGTCCTTCAGCGTCCGCCCCCACGCGGTGTGCACGGCCAGCGACTTGTTGGCCGTGACCGGGCCGTCGAAGAAGCTGAAGGTCGGGCCGTCCGCGTTGAGCGCGCGCAGCTGCTCGAACGTCCGCTCGCGCTCCCAGAGCTCGAGCACGGCGCGCTCGAGCGCGTCGTGATCCGGCTTGTCCGGAAGCGGTGCGAACATGCAGCGATTCTAGGGAAGAGTCCGAGCGCCCCCGACGTTTAGAAGATCAGAACCCAGGCAACGAAAGGATTCGATGGCAACCGCAGTCAAGAACGACACGTTCGACCAGGAAGTGATCAAGAGCGAGACTCCCGTGATCGTGGACTTCTGGGCCGAGTGGTGTGGCCCGTGCCATGCTGTCGCACCGGTGCTCGACAAGATCGTCGCGGAGCGCCCCGGCGAGATCAAGCTCGTGAAGGTGAACATCGACGAGGAGCGCGAGCTGGCAGAGAAGTACGGCATCGCCTCGATCCCGACGATGATCCTGTTCAGGAACGGCGAGCCGGCCGCGGCCGTCGTCGGGGCGCAGCCGAAGGGCGCGATCGAGCGCCAGTTCGGCCTCGCCGACTAGGACTCCCCTCCCCCCTCCCCCCGCGACGAGCCGGTCCTGCCGGCTCGTCGTGTGAAAGACCCGTGTGGAGGGCTCGCGTCGGCCCCTGTCGCCGAGCGCCAGGCGGCGAAGACCTCCGGAAGCAGCGTGAACGCGAGCTCCGCGGGAGGCGGCAGCTCGTCGGGCGCGAACCAGGCCAGCTCGGCGACGTCGTCGGCAGCACGCAGCACGCCTCCGGTCACCCTGGCCGTCCACACCATGTTCAGCGTCGAGTTGGCCGCGGGACCGTCCCCGTACCAGTCCATCCACACGCCGAGGAACCTCGTCGGCTCGATCTCGAGGCCGGTCTCTTCGAGCAGCTCGCGGCGGAGCGCCTCGAGCGGATGCTCGTGCTCGTTGAGGTAGCCGCCGGGGGTGTCCCACATGCCCTCGTGCGGCGCGATCGCCCGGCGCCCGAGCAGCAGCCGGCCCTCGCCGTCCTCGACGAGCGCGACCGCGCACGGCGCCGAGTTCGCATAGCCGACGAACCCGCAGGACGGGCAGGTGACGCACCCGTCCCCGGGCTCGAGGTCGCAGGCGCAACGCGGGCAGTAGCGCCAGCCGTGGAGGATCGCCATCGCCGCGGTACCGTATCCCGTCGTGAGCCCTCGTCACGTACCCGCGTCGGTCACCGAGCTGCAGCGCATCGGCCTGTTCGGCTCCATGCCGGGTGAGACGCTGAAGGCGCTCGCCGAGCGGATGACGCGCGAGGAGGTGGCCGCCGGCACGAAGATCGTGATCGAGAACGAGGCGACCGCTCGCTTCTACGTGCTGCTCAGCGGCCTCGCGGGCGTCTCGCAGGACGAACGCGGCGCGCGCGCCGTGATCCGGCCGGGGGAGTACTTCGGCGAGGTCGCGGCGCTGATGGGCGTCCCCCGCACCGCAACGGTGACCGCGATGACCGGGTGCGTCGTGGCGAGCTGCGACCGCGCCACCTTCGAGGAGCTGTTGCGGCCCCTGTTCGCCGACGACGCCCCGTAGCGGGGAGGCGGCTCAGGCCTCGGTGGCCGCCCCGAGTCTCCCGCAGGACGGCGTCCGAGAGGCGCGGCCAGGCCTCCTTCGCCCATTCGCCGAAGTCGCGCGTCGTCAGGCAGGCGCAGGCGAGCCCCACGGCGGGGTCGACCCAGAGAAACGTGCCGCTGCCACCGAAGTGCCCGAACGTCCTCGGCGAGGTGAGCGTGCCCGTCCAGTGAGGGCTCTTCCCGTCCTTGAGCTCGACGCCGAGGCCCCAGTCCATCGGGCTGAAGCGCCCGAAATCGGGCAGCACGCCGTCGAGGCCCGGGAACTGCACCGTCGTCATCTCGGCCAGCGTCTCCGCGGCGATGAGCGTCGGCGCGAGCAGCTCGCGTCCGAGCGCGAGCACGTCCTCGAGGCAGGCGTGCATGCCTGCGCCCGGGTGCCCGCGCGGGTCGAGGGCGATGCCGAGCGGGTCGCACACCGCCGCCCGGACGTACTCGGCGAACGGCATCTCGGCGCGTGCCTCGAGCGCCGCACCGACGATCCCGAAGCCCTCGTTCGAGTAGATGCGCCGCCGGCCGGGCGGAGCGATCGGGATCCCGCCCTCGAAGGGCAGCCCCGACGCGTGGGCGAGCAGGTGCCGCACGGTCGCGCCGGGCGGCCCGGCGGGATCGTCGAGGTCGAGCACGCCCTCCTCGGCGGCGACGAGCACGGCGAGCGCGGTGACCGGCTTCGAGACCGAGGCCAGTCTGACGGAGCGACGAACGTCGCCGCGGGTGGCGACCGTCGCGTCCGCGCGCGTGACGCCGGCCGTGGCGAACGGGGCGTCCCACTCGTCGATCTGGCGCAACGCCTCCACGCGGGGCGATACTAGCCCCACGATGGAGCGGCGGCTCATCTCCGGGCACTCCCCGTTCGAGCTCGAGGCAGGGTTCTCGCGGGCCGTCGTCGTCGGGAGGAAGGTGCACGTCGCCGGCACCGCGCCCATCCCACGCGACGGGTCGCCGCCGCCGGAAGGCGCCTACGAGCAGGCGCATCTGTGCCTCGCGATCATCGGCGAGGCGCTCGGCCGTGCCGGCTCCTCGCTCGAGGACGTCTTCCGGACGCGCATCTTCGTGACGGACGCGTCCCACTGGGGTGAGGTCTCGCGCGCGCACGGCGAGGTGTTCCGCGACATCCGCCCGGCGGCGACCTGCGTCGTCACGGGCCTGCTCGACGCACGCTGGAAGGTCGAGATCGAAGCGGAGGCGGTGCTGTCGCCGTGAAGCAGGTACTGCCCGAGAGCGTCACAGGCAAAGGCGGCTTCTACGCGGGCAGCGTGCTCGAGCACAGGTTCGGCCAGAGCGATCCGTACACGCTCGGGGTCGAGGAGGAGTACATGCTGCTCGACGGCACCACGTTCGACCTCGTCCAGCACATCGACACGGTCCTGGCGGCAATGCAGGGGCACGAGCTCGAGCCCCAGGTGAACGCGGAGCTGATGCAGTCGGTGCTCGAGATCGCGACTCCCGTGTGCACGACGGCCGGCGACGTGATGACGGAGCTGACGAAGCTGCGCGGATACGTCTGCACGGTCGCCCGCGAGCACGGCCTGCGCGTCGGTTCGGCCGGCACCCATCCGTTCAGCCTCTTCGAGCGCCAGCGCATCACGGCCAAGGACCGGTACCGGGCGCTGGTCGACCAGCTGCAGTACGTGGCCCGGCGCGAGCTCATCTTCGGCATGCACATCCACGTGGCGATCGACGACCCGGAGAAGGCGATCAAGGTCGTCTCCGGCCTCCTCCCCCAGCTCGCGGCCCTCCTCGCGCTGTCGGCCAGCTCCCCGTTCTGGCGGGGCGAGCCGACAGGGCTCGCGTCGAGCCGGCAGATGATCTTCTCGGCGTTCCCCCGCTCCGGGCCGCCGCCGCGCTTCCGCGACTACGCCGACTACGCCGAGGTCGTGGGGCAGCTCGAGCGCACCGGCTGCATCGCCGACTACACCCACATCTGGTGGGACATCCGCCCGCATCCGCGGCTCGGCACGATCGAGATCCGCATCTGCGACGCGGTCACGCGGATCGAGGACGCGGTCGCGCTCGCCGCCTACTGCCAGGCGCTCGTCAAGCGCCTCTGCGAGCGTTACGAGGCGGGAGAGGAGATCCCCTCCTACCATCGCATCCTCACGAGCGAGAACAAGTGGCTCGCGGCACGCTACGGGCTCGAGGCGCCGATCATGGATCTCACCACGGGGCGCCGCAACCGGATTCCCGTCGCGCAGCTCGTGCGCCGCACGCTGCGCGAGATCGAGGGGCACGCCCGCGAGCTCGGCTCGGAGCGCGAGCTCGAGGGCGTCGCGGCCATCCTCGGTCGCGGCAACAGCGCCGAGCGTCAGCTGCGCATCTTCAACGCGAACCGCGACATCGTCGAGGTGGCGGAGGAGATCGCGCTGGCCACGGAGACGGCTCCCGCGCTCTCCTAGCCCTACGCGACCGGAGTGGCGGAAGGCGCGTACCTCGAGGCGGGCCATGTCGAAGGTCGCGAGGCGACCGACCCCGGGCTGACGAAGCGTCACGGTGTCGCCGTGCACGACGAGCCGCACGCGCGGGATCGCGTCGCCGACACCCCGCCAGGGCAGGTCGATGCAGCGGGCCGTCCGCTTCACCGTGTCGAGCGCGTGGACGAAGGCGGTGCCGTCGGGCTTCGCGTAGAGCGTGTAGACGAGTCCCCGCTCGCCGCGGGCGCGCGCGTACGGGCTGCCCAGCATCTTCTCGGCGGGCTCGCGACTGTCGACGATCGCCCCCGGCAACGGCCGGCCGCTCGCCACGTCGACGGCGCGGACGCTGTAGACCGGGATGTCGCCCTGCGCGAGGTACTCCAGGGCGAAGATGGTCGCGCCGTCGGGCGACAGCGCGTCGAACGCCCAGGCGCCGGGGAGTGAGATCGCCCGTTCCAGCCGGAGGGTCGCCGTCCGCAGGACGGCGAAGCGCGTCTCGGAGGCGGAGCCCGGCTGCGCCCACGACGTGAGCACGAGCCGTCTCCCGTCGGCCGACACCCCGTCGGTGACGCCGTTGAACGTGACGAGCGGCACGCCGAGCTCGCCGTCGACCAGTGCGTGCCGGATCACCCTGCCGCTGCGAGCCGAGATCGCCGCCACGGTCGTCCGGCCGGCGCCGGCCGGGAGGGCGACGTAGCGCAGCGGGGACCCGGGCGCTCGGACACCGTCCCAGCCCACGATCACGCCCGGGGCGGGACCACGTCCGCCGGCGACGGCCTGCGAGCCCGCGGCTGCGACCAGGCTGACGACGACTGCCGTGCAGAGAAGGGCTCTCATCGCGATACCTCCGTAGGAGCGTTGACAGGAATACACCGTGTCTCTCGTTGCGGTTCCGCTCAGGCGCTGACGACGACGCAGGCATCGTGTGCCGCCCGCGCCAGGCGACGGGTCGCGCGCACCCGCCCGGCGGCGTCGAGCAGGCAGACCGTGCCCCGCTCGAGGGACGGCGTCACAGCCCGCTGCCAGCCGAACGTGATGTTGTAGGAGCCGACCGGCACGCGGGCAGAGCCGACGAGCCGGCCGTCGTGGGCGTGAACCTGCACCGTGCCGTCGTCGCCGCTCGCGACGAAGGCCCTGCCGCCCACGAACGCGACGTGCTGCGGCGCTGCGTCTGCGGCGAGGACGCGGGCAGGCTCCGTGCCTGCGGCCGCATACACGGCGATCCGGCGGCGGGAGCCGGAGGTCACCCAGACGTGCTTTCCGTCCGGTGCGAAGACGACGTCGTGCGCCGGGAAAGGGGTCTCGATCGTCCTGAGCAGCCGTGGGCGCCGCGCGTTGCGGACGTCGAGAACGGCGATCCGTGCTGCGTCGGAGCCGAGGGAGGTCCAGACGGACTCCCCGTCGGGGCTGATCGTGATGTGCCGTGCGGGGCCGGGTACGCGGGTGCGGTGCAGGATCGCCCCGCCTCCGAGGTCGACCGTGACGACCTCGCGCCGTTCCGAGTCGGACACGTAGGCGATCGCGTCGGAGCCGCCCCACATGTCCGCGCCGGGACGCGTCGCCGTGTACCGCGGTGCGCCGAAGCCCCGGATCACGTGGCGGAGCGTGAGGGTGACGCCGTCGACGACGCTGACGAGGCCGGCCTCGGTGTGGGCGACCACCGCCGTCGTCTCCAGCCAGCTCTCGATGCTCCTCGGCCCGGCGGGCGTGGCGATGCGCTTCACGACCGCTCCGTCCCCGAGGCCGAGGGCAACGACGTGCGACTCGGCGTCCGCCGTGACGAGCGCGAGCGGCGAGCCGCCGCGAATCGCCGCCGGGAGGCGTGGCGCCAGGGCGAGAGCGAGGGGGGCGGCGAGTGCTGCGCCGATGAAGCTCGCGACGTTTCATGTGACCGATACGGGCCGGGGCGGCCGGGAGGTCCCGTGGACCTGCCGGTGCCCTTCGCCCGTACTACGGGCGATGGACCTCCGTGGCAGCTCCCGTCGTACAGTCGTCACGGCATGGCGACGCGATGGCGCGACGAGCGCGAACTCGTGCAGGGCGCACAAGGCGGGTCGCACACCGCCCTGGAGGAGCTCTTCCGCCTGCACTGGCGCCGCTGCCATCGCGCCGCGTACCTCGTCGTGCACGACGAGGCGGCCGCCGAGGACATCGCCCAGGAGGCGTTCCTGGCCGCGGTGCGGAACCTCGACCGCTTCGATCGACGCCGGCCCTTCGGCCCCTGGCTGCACCGGATCGTGGTCAACCGTGCCATCGACTGGGCGCGCGCCCGTTCACTCCGCGCCGAGGCCGGCCTGGAGCCGTGGCTCGCCGCGCCCGAGGTCGCGGACGGCCTCGACGGCGGCCTCGTGGCGGCGATCCACGCGTTGCCGCCGGAGCAGCGCGCGGTGATCGTGCTCCGGCACCTGCTCGAGTACACGCCCGGCGAGATCGCGGAGATCACGGGGCTGCCGCGCGGCACCGTCAACTCGCGCCTGCGCCGCGGTCTCGATGCACTCGGAGGCGGCCGACGATGAAGGATCGGCTCGAACGGGTTCCTCTCCGGAGTGCGGACGGCGCCGAGGAGCGGTCGTGGCGCGTGATCGAGGCAGCGTTTGCGCAGCGCCCCCCGGTGCAGGCTCGCCGCCCGCCCGTACTCCGAGCGGCCCTGACGGTCGCCGTGGCGGCGGCGGCGATCGCCGCCC
Source organism: uncultured Gaiellaceae bacterium (assembly GCA_963787085.1). Taxonomy (GTDB): domain Bacteria; phylum Actinomycetota; class Thermoleophilia; order Gaiellales; family Gaiellaceae; genus Gaiella. Next base: position 160,765 of record CAWBBO010000008.1, read on the forward strand.
TTGCGAGCCCCCCCGGCCGCGCCGTCGTGGAGCACGTACGCGAAGCGGTCGGAGTCGAGCGCGCCCAGCCGGCGCTCTTCTCGCTTCCGTCGAGCGGGCGCCTGCTCGTCAGCTCGGAGGCGGGGACGTGGATCGTGCAGCCCGACGGCTCTCGGCGGCTGCTCGGCGAGTACGCGAGTGCGACCTGGTCGCCACGCGGTCTCTACGTGGCGGCGGCGCGTACCGACGAGCTCGTGGCACTCGCGCCGGACGGCGACGTGCGCTGGTCGCTCGCCCGGCCGGCCGTCCTCTTCCCGCGCTGGACGGGGACACCGACGGATACGCGCATCGCCTACTTCGACCGCACCGGTCTGCGCGTGGTTGCCGGGGACGGGACGGGGGACCGCCTGCTGGCCCCGGCCGCGACCGGCCCGGCCGCCTGGCGGCCCGGGCCTGGCAGAGAGCTCGCCTACGTCTCGGCGAGCGAGGTGCGCGTCCAGGATGCAGACTCCGGGCGAGTGGTGTGGCGAGCAGGTCGCGGCCCCGCGGAGGCGGTCAGCTCGCTCTCCTGGTCGACCGACGGCAGCAGGCTGCTCGTCCTGGCCCCCCACGCGCTGCGCGTCTACGACGCCCGCGGACGCCTCGTCGCACGGGACGACCCGTCCGACGGCGCAGTCGACGCTGCGGCCGCGTTCATCCCGGGCACGCGGCGGATCGCCCTGATCCGCGTCCACGGAGCTCAGAGCGACGTGCTCCTGCTCCGCAGCGGCCGCCTTCTCTTCCGCGGCACGGGCGTCTTCGAAGGGCTCGTACCGTCGCCCGACGGCCGCTGGCTGCTCGTCGGATGGCCGACGGCGGATCAATGGGTCTTCGTCGGCGCGGACGGCCGCCGCCGCATCAGCGCCGTCTCGAACGTGTCGGAGCAGTTCCGCTCCGCATCGTTGCCGCGACTCGAGGGCTGGTGCTGCACGAAGTAGGCTATGCCCGTGCTCGATGCCGGCGACCGCATCCCCGACGCCCGCGTCTGGAGGGCGCCGCGGGAGGGGCCGACGGCACTCCGCGACGCGATCGCAGGCGACGGTCTCGCGTTGCTGTGCTTCTACTTCTACGACTGGTCGCCCGGCTGAACGAACGAGCTGCTGCTCCTGCGTGACAGGGGCCCAGACCTCGCGGCCGCAGCCGTGCGCCCGTTCGGGATCTCCCGCGACTCCCCCTGGTCGCACGCCTCCTGGACGATGACCCTGGGAATCGAGACACCGCTCCTCTCCGACTGGAACGGCGAGGCGACGCGCGGCTTCGGGATCGCGGTGGAGCTCCTGGAGATGGCGGACGTCGCCGCGCGCAGCGCGTTCCTGATCGAGGGCGATACGGTCAGGGCCGCATGGATGCTGGGGAGGGAGTTGCCGGACGTGGACGCGATCATCGCGGCCGCTTCGTCGCGCTAGCCCTCGCCGTCTACGCCGCATGCGCGGTGTGGGCGACGTGGCCGGCGATCCGCCACGTCGACGGCCACTACCTCGCCCGACCCGCAGCAGGCCACGGCGAGGCGGCGGCCGGCGACCACCTGCAGCTCGCATGGGCGTTCTGGCTGCCCGGTCACCAGCTCGAGCGCGGCGCGGCGCCGTGGGCCGACCCGTACTCGTTCCGTCCGGAGGCGAAGGCGGCGCCGAACCTGCAGGGGTGGCTGCCCGGGATCCCGTTCTGGCCGCTGCGTCATCTCGTCGGCAACGTCTGGGCCTACAACCTGATCGTCCTGCTCTCGTTTCTCGCGGCGGGTGGGCTCACGTGCCGGTGGCTGCGCGCGCTCGGGCTCGCCCGCGGCGCCGCGCTCGCCGGCGGGCTCGTGTTCGCGCTCGCCCCCTACCGCGTGGGCCAGTCGACCGGACACCTGCTCGGGCTGATCGCGTTCCTGCTGCCCGCCGGCTTGCTGGCCCTCGAGCGGCGTCGCTTCGTCCTGGCCGGGCTCGCGCTCGCCGCGATCCCGCTGTCGGGCCAGATCCACCTGGCGCTCGGCGCCGTCGCGCTCTTTCTCGGCTACGCCTGGGCGCGCGTCCCGCGCGCCGACTGGTGGAAGGCGGGGATCGGGGCACTCGTCGCCGCCGGCGCCGGAGTGGTGGTGCAACAGACGGTGGTGGCAGGCTCGATCGCGGGAGGCGGCCGCTCGTTCGCGCAGGTCGAGCGCTACTCGGCGGAGCTGTCCGACTTCGTCACACGCGGGGTGGGCGCCGGCATCGAGGAGCTCGTCTTCGTCGGCTGGGCGACGCCGCTGCTCGCGGTCGCCGGCCTCTGGACGATCAGGCGCCAGCACCGGCTGGCGCTCGTCCTCGGGCTCGCCGCCGTGGTGCCGTGCGTCCTCGCGCTCGGCGCGAGCGTGCCGCTGTACGAGCCGCTCTGGCGGGCGCTGCCACCGCTCCGCTTCGCCCGCGTCCCGGAGCGCCTGCTGCCGATCGCCTGCCTGGCGATCGCCGCGCTCGTGGCGCACGCTGTTGCCTTTGTGGTGAATCACCACAAAGGCAACAGCAGCGCTCGCCGTGCGACGGCCGCCGCGGCGACGACGGGCATCGCGCTGGTCATGCTGGCGATCGACGTACGCGTGCCGGTGTTCGGGGCCGTCGCCCCCGACCGGGCGAACGCCGCGTATGCGGCGATCCGCGGCGACGGCCGCCTGCTCGAGTTGCCCGTGTTCCGGCCGGACCTCCACTTCGGCTCCGTCCACCTCGCCTACGCGCGGCAGTCGCCGCGCGAGCGGCCGCAAGGCTACTCCACGACGGCGCCGCCGGCCGCCGACCGGCTCGCACGGGAGCTCCGGGCGCTCTCGTGCGGCCGCGGCACGATCCCACCCGGGCTCGCGATCCGCTTCGTCACCGTGCACCGCGGCCTCTACGCCCAGAGTCGGTTCTTCGGCCCCGGTTGCGCTGCGGCCGCCGAGGCCCGGCTGCAGGCGCTCGGCTGGACCCTGCTCGCCCGCGACGGCACCATCTCCGCCTGGCAGCGCCCCTGACGGATTCGGCGCCGGACCGAACCGCTCGCCGCCGCGGGCGAATAACGCGCGGCGATGGGAACCTCCTCTCTCGGGACGACGCTGCAGCCCTATCGGATGCACGCCTTCCTGCTCGCGTACACGCCGGCGCTCCTGTTCGTCGACGGACAGACCGCGGCCTGGGGGCCGCAGCTCGCGCTCGGGCTGCTGACGTTCACGGTGCTCTGGGCCTGCCTGCGCAGCGCACCCGCAGCCGACCGCTGGCAGGCTTGGGTCTGCGTGCCCGTGGCAACGCTCTTCGAGGTCTTCGGCTCGCTGATCTGGGGCGGCTATCACTACCGCCTGGACAACATCCCGCTGTACGTGCCGCCGGGCCACGCGCTCGTCTACGTCTTCGGGATCACGGCGGGCTCGCTGCCGGTCGTGCGCAGGCACGGGACGACGATCGTCCACGCCGTACTCGCGCTTGCGACGGCGTGGGCGCTCGCCGGCCTGACGGTGCTCCCGCTGACGGGGCACCGCCTCGACCTGCTGGGAGCTGCGCTGTGGCCGCTGCTCGCCTGGTGCCTGCTGCGCTCCAGCCGACCGACGCTGTTCGCGGCGATCTGGGTCGCAACGGCGACGCTCGAGATCGCGGGGACGCTCGCCGGCTGCTGGACGTGGGTCGAGGCCGCGCCCTGGAGCCACCTCTCGGCGGGGAACCCTCCGTCGGCGATCGCGGGCGGCTACGCCGTCATCGACGGCTCCGTGGTGCTCCTCGCCCCGCTGCTCCTGCACGTCCTGCGACGCACCGCACGGCGGCGCCCGCCCATGCGGGATGGGCGCCCCCTCGCGACGACCCGCTGACCGGTCGGGTACCGTCAGCACACGGTGCCGCCGCGCGAGCTCGACTACCTGGAGAAGATCCTCAACGCCAACGTCTACGACGTCGCGATCGAGTCGCCGCTGCACGACGCACCGCTCCTGTCGGCACGCCTCGGCAACCGGCTGCTCCTGAAGCGGGAGGACCTGCAGCCGGTCTTCTCCTTCAAGCTGCGCGGCGCGTACAACAAGATGTCCCGGCTCACCGCCGGCGAGCTGCGCCGCGGCGTCGTGACCGCGTCGGCCGGCAACCATGCGCAGGGCGTGGCGCTCGCAGCACGGAAGCTCGGCACTCGCGCGACGATCGTGATGCCCGTGACGACGCCGCACATCAAGGTCGACTCCGTCGCCGCGCTCGGAGCCGTCGTCGTCCTCCACGGCGACTCCTACGACGACGCCTACGAGGAGGCCGTGCGCCTCGAGCGTCGCCACCGGCTCACCTTCGTGCACCCCTACGACGACCCGGACGTGATCGCAGGCCAGGGGACGATCGCGATGGAGGTGCTGCATCAGCTGCGGGAGCCGATCCACTCGATCTTCGTCGCGGTCGGCGGCGGCGGCCTGATCGCCGGCATCGCGGCCTACGTGAAGCGGCTCCGGCCCGAGACGCGAATCGTGGGCGTCGAGCCGACCGACGCGGACGCGATGGCGCGCTCGCTGCGCGCAGGCCGGCGGGTCACGCTCTCCCACGTCGGCCTCTTCGCGGACGGCGTCGCGGTGCGCCAGGTCGGGGCGGAGCCGTTCCGGATCGCCCGCCGCCACGTCGACGAGGTGCTGCTCGTCGACACCGACGAGATCTGCGCGGCGATGAAGGACGTGTTCGAGGACACGCGCACCGTCGTCGAGCCGTCGGCTGCGCTCGGGGTCGCCGGCGCCAAGCGGTACGTCGAGCGGGAGCGGCTGCAGGGCAAGAATCTCGTCACGGTGCTCTGCGGCGCCAACGTCAACTTCGACCGGCTGCGCTTCGTCGCCGAGCGGGCCGAGCTCGGCGAGCAGCGCGAGGCGGTGTTCGCGGCCACCATCCCGGAGCGGCCCGGCAGCTTCAAGTCGTTCTGCCGTCTCGTCGGCACCCGCGCCATCACCGAGTTCAACTACCGCTACGACGACGCCGACGAGGCCCACGTGTTCGTCGGCGTCGAGGTGCGGAACGTCGCCGAGAAGGACAAGCTGCTCGCCTCCCTCGAACGACATCGCATTCGCACGCTCGACCTGACCGACAACGAGATGGCCAAGCTGCACGTTCGCCACCTCGTCGGAGGGCGCGCGAGGGCGGAGCACGAGGTGCTGTACCGCTTCGAGTTCCCCGAGCGACCCGGGGCGCTGATGCGGTTCCTCGACTCGATCGGCGAGGACTGGAACATCAGCCTCTTCCACTACAGAAACCACGGCGCCGACTACGGCCGCGTGCTCGCCGGCATCCAGGTGCCCCCCGGCGCCAAGCGCCAGTTCCGGGCCTTCCTCGAGCGGCTCGGCTACCCGTACGTGGACGAGACCGCCAACCCCGCCGCCGAGCTCTTCCTGCGCGGGTAGGGCCGGTGCGGAGCGCGTACCGGTTGCCACGGACGCACCGTGTGTAGCCTCGCAGCATGACGCACGCAGGACGGGCCGCCGCGCCCGGCCCCACCCGCCTCAGCTACGCGGTCGGTCGTCTCGGCCGCGTCCTGCTCCGCGCGCTGCGGACGGCGCTTGCACCGCACGGCCTCACCGTGCCCGAGTACACGACGCTGTCGGTGATCGCTTCCCGCCGCGGCCTCTCCAACGCCCAGCTCGCACGCCGTGCCCTGATCACGCCCCAATCGATGAACGAGGTACTGAAGGCGCTCGAGCAGCAGGGATATGTCCGCCGCACCGCCGACCCGGCGCACGGCCGCATCATGCGCACCGAGCTGACCCGCGCCGGTGCCCGCACGCTCACCGCCTGCAACCGCGCCGTCGACGCCCTCGAGCGGCGCATGCTGGGCGACCTCGAGGGCGCGGGCGCAGACGAGCTCCGCGGCCGTCTGCTGCAGCTCGCCCGGGTGCTCGAGGAGGAGCAGGCGGGCTGAGCGGCGTCGCGCCGGGTGCCGCCCCTGACCGCTCCCTCCGTCCGTCAGGCGAGCCGGCGGTCGACGACCGCGGCGCACTGGCGGCCCTCGTTGATCGCCCACACGATCAGCGACTGCCCGCGGCGCGCGTCGCCGGCGGCGAAGACGCCGTCGGCCGACGTGGCGTACGCGGGGGCGAGCGCGTTCCCGCGCTCGTCACGCTCGACACCGAGGCTCTCGAGGAGCCCCGGCTCCGGGTAGAGGAACCCCATCGCGAGGAGGACGAGCTCCGCCGGATCGCGACTCCTCCGTGCCCGGCACGAGCTCGAACGGCGGCACGCCGCTGTTCTGCGCCCAGTGGATCTGCTCGACCCGGCCGCCCGAGCCGGCGAAATGCGTGGTGGAGATGGCGAAGTCACGCTCGCCGCCCTCCTTCAGCGCATAGGAGGTGCGCAGCTTCATCGGCCAGCGCGGCCACGGCGTCACCTCGTCGGGACGGTGCGGCGGCGGCTCGCCGAGCAGCTCGATCTGCGTGACCGAGGCCGCGCGCTCGCGGTGTGCCTGCCCGACGCAGTCGGCGCCCGTGTCGCCGCCGCCGATCACGATCACGTGCTTGCCGGCGGCGCTGATCGTCTCCTCCGGAGCAGGCTCGGGCGGGGCACCGGCGGGCGCGGCGCCCTGCTCGCGCGCCACGAAGCGCGTGCGCTGATAGAGGTAGTCCATCGCGAAATGGACACCGCCGAGCTCCCGACCCGGCACGGGCAGGTCACGGGGGACGCGCGAGCCCGTCGCGACGACGACCGCGTCGTAGCGGTCGCGCAGCTCCTGCGCCTCGACGTCCCTCCCGACCTCGACGCCGAAGCGGAGCTCGACCCCCTCCGCCACGAGCTGCGCGAGACGTCGCTCGATCACGTGCTTCTCGATCTTGAAGTCGGGCACGCCGAAGCGCACGAGACCTCCTCCCGCCTCGTCCCGCTCGAGCACCGTGACGGAGTGGCCGAGCCGGTTGAGCTGCTGCGCGCAGGCAAGCCCTGCCGGGCCGGCGCCGATCACCGCGACCGAGCGACCGCTGCGCACGGCGGGCGGCTGGGGCACGACCCAGCCCTCCTCCCAGGCTCGATCGATGATCGAGACCTCGATCTGCTTGATCGTGACGGCCTCGCCCTCGCGGATCTCGAGCACGCACGCGGCCTCGCACGGCGCCGGGCAGAGCCGCCCCGTGAACTCCGGGAAGTTGTTCGTGCGGTGCAGCTCGCCGATCGCCTCGCGCCAGCGATCGCGGTAGACGAGGTCGTTCCAGTCGGGGATCAGGTTTCCGAGCGGGCAGCCGTGATGGCAGAACGGGACGCCGCATTCCATGCAGCGGGCACCCTGCCGCTGCAGCTCTGCCACCGGGAGCGGCCGCACGAATTCGCGGTGGTCGCCGACGCGCTCACGCGGGTCGCGCTCGAGCGGGTCGGCCCGGCCGATCTTGAGGAAGGCGCCCAGCTGTCCCACTACGCCGCCTCCTCATCCTCGGTCTCGGTCTCCGTCTCGGTCGTGACGAAGCCGTCGCCGCCGGTCGAGACCGGGTGGTCGTACGCATCGACCTCGAGGTCGGCAAGGGCTCGCTTGTAGTCGTGTGGCATCACCTTGACGAAGCGGGTGAGCGCCGACTCCCAATCCTCGAGCAGGCGCCCGGCAACCGCCGAGCCGGTGCGCTCGCGATGCTCCTCGAGGAGCGCCTCTGAGCGTCTCGGCGTCGGCCGCCTCGATCGGGTCGAAGCCGACGAGCTCGGTGTTGCACCGCCGCTCGAACACGCCGCTCTCGTCCAGGACGTACGCGACGCCGCCGCTCATGCCCGCGGCGAAGTTCCGCCCCGTCGGCCCGAGGACGACGGCGATGCCGCCGGTCATGTACTCGCAGCCGTGGTCGCCCACCCCCTCGACGACCGTCCTCGCACCCGAGTTGCGCACTGCGAAGCGCTCGCCGGCGAGTCCGCGGAAGAAGGCGCGCCCGGCGGTCGCCCCGTAGAGGACGGTGTTGCCGACGATCACGTTCTCCTCGGCTGCGAAGCCGGCCTCCGGCGGCGGCGTCACGGCGAGCACTCCGCCCGAGAGCCCCTTGCCGACGTAGTCGTTCGCGTCGCCGACGAGCGTCAGCTCGACGCCGGGGGCGAGCCACGCGCCGAACGACTGGCCGGCGGAGCCGGTCAGCGCGATCCGCACCGACCCGGCCGGAAGCCCGTCGGCCCCGCACGCCTTGGTGACGTGGTGCGACAGCAGCCCGCCCACCGTGCGGTTGACGTTCCGGATGCGGAACTCGGCGGACACCTGCCGGCCATGCTCGAGCGCAGGCCTGGCGGCCTCGATCAGCTGCCAGTCGAGCGCGTCGGCCAGGGGCGACTCCTGCGCGCGCGTCCGCCGCAGCGGCGTGCCGGCGGGCACGTCCGGCAGGCGCAGGATGTTCGAGAGGTCGATGCCGCGCGCCTGCCAGCGCTCGATCGCCTCGTCGGCCTCGAGCAGGTCGACGCGGCCGATCAGGTCCTCGAAGCGGCTCACACCGAGCCGGGCCATGATCCGCCGGGCCTCCTCGGCCACGAAGAAGAAGAAGTTGACGACATGCTCGGGCTGGCCCTGGAAGCGCTGGCGCAGCTCCGGGTCCTGGGTGGCGATCCCGACCGGGCACGTGTTGAGATGGCAGGCGCGCATCATCACGCAGCCGGTGGCGACGAGCGGCGCCGTGGCGAAGCCCATCTCGTCCGCGCCGAGCAGCGCGGCCACGACGACGTCGCGACCGGTCTTCAGCTGCCCGTCGGTCTGCACCCAGATCCGTGAGCGCAGGTCGTTGAGGACGAGCGTCTGCTGCGTCTCGGCGAGCCCGATCTCCCACGGGATGCCGGCGAAGAGGATCGACGAGAGCGGCGAGGCGCCGGTGCCTCCCTCGTGACCGGAGATGAGGACGTGGTCGGAGTTCGCCTTCGCGACGCCGGCGGCGACCGTGCCCACGCCGACCTCGGACACGAGCTTGACCGAGATGCGAGCCTCCGGGTTGGCGCAGCGAAGGTCGTAGATCAGCTGCTTCAGGTCCTCGATCGAGTAGATGTCGTGGTGCGGAGGGGGCGAGATCAGGCCCACGCCCGGGGTCGTCAGGCGCACGCTCGCGATGTAGCGGTCGACCTTGTGGCCGGGCAGCTGCCCTCCCTCGCCGGGCTTGGCGCCCTGCGCCATCTTGATCTGCAGCTCGTCCGCGTTCGTGAGGTAGTTGACGTTGACGCCGAAGCGGCCGGAGGCCACCTGCTTGATCGCAGAGCGGCGGAGGTCGCCGTTCGGCTCGCGCTCGAAGCGGACGGGGTCCTCGCCCCCCTCCCCCGTGTTCGACCGGCCGCCGATGCGGTTCATCGCGATCGCGAGCGTCTCGTGCGCCTCCCGGGAGATCGACCCGAGCGACATCGCACCGGTCGCGAAGCGCTTCACGATCTCGGCGGCGGGCTCGACCTCCTCGAGCGGGATCTCGCCGCCTGCCGGGAAGCGGAACCGCATCAGCCCACGCAGCGTCGACCGGCGGGCCGCCTCGTCGTTGGCGGCGCCGGAGTACTGCTCGTAGGTCTCCCAGCCGCCGCTGCGCACAGCGTGCTGCAGCAGCGCGATCGTCTCGGGGTTCCACTGGTGGTGCTCGCCGTCGCGGCGCCACGCGTAGAGCCCGATCACGGGCAGGAGCGCGTCCGCCTCGCCCGGGTAGGCACGCGCGTGGCGCGCGAGCGTCTCACGCGCCAGGTCGGCGATGCCGATGCCGCCGATGCGGGAGGCCGTGCCGGTGAAGTGCCGGTCGACGAGGGCGGGCGAGAGCCCCACCGCCTCGAAGATCTGCGCGCCGCAGTAGGACGGGATCGTCGAGATGCCCATCTTCGACAGGGTCTTCAGCAGGCCCTTGGCGATCCCCTTGACGGCACGCTGCTGCGCCTGCTCCTTCGTCATCTCCTCCGGCAGCCAGCCGAGGTCGACGAGCTCCGCGAGCGTCTCGAGCATCAGGTACGGGTTGACCGCCGCGGCGCCGTACCCGATCACGGTGGCGACGCTGTGCACGCTGCGCGTCTCGCCCGACTCCACGACGAGCCCCGCCTGCAGCCGCGTGCCCTCGCGCACGAGATGGTGGTGCACGGCCGCGACGGCGAGCAGCGACGGGATGCCGGCGCGTTCCGGCCCGACGGCGCGATCCGAGAGGACCAGGATGTTGACCCCGCCGGCGAGGGCCGCGTCGGCCTCGGCGCAGATGCGCCCGATCGCGGCCTCGAGGCCCTGCTCGCCCTCCTCCACCGGCCAGGTCGCGTCGAGCGTGTGCGCCTTGAACACGTCCGAGTCCACCTGACGGAGGCTCTCGAGCTCCGCGTCGAGCAGGATCGGGTTGTCGATCACGAGCTGGCGCGCGTGCTCCGGGGTCTCGTCGAGCAGGTTGCGCTCGGAGCCGACGCTCGCCCCGACGCTCATCACGACCGCCTCGCGGATGGAGTCGATCGGCGGGTTCGTGACCTGTGCGAACAGCTGCTTGAAGTACGAGTAGATGAGCGGGTGGCGGCCCGACAGCACCGCGAGCGGGGTGTCGTTGCCCATCGACGAGACCGCCTCCTCGGCGTTCCGCGCGAGCGGGGCGAGGATCACCTTCATGTCCTCCTGCGAGTAGCCGAAGGCGAGCTGGCGCTGCCGCAGCGGCTCGCTCGGGGCTTCGCGCGCCGGCCGCGCCGGCAGGTCGGACAGCCGCACGACCTCCTGCTCGTACCAGGCTGCGTACGGGCGCCGCGTCGCGACGGCGTGCTTGACCTCCTCGTCGGCCACGATCCGGCCGCGGGCGAGGTCGACGAGGAACAGCTTGCCGGGCTGCAGGCGGCCCTTGCGCAGGACGTTCTCCGGCGCCTCGTCGAGCACACCGGTCTCCGAGGCGAGCACGACCCAGCCGTCGCGCGTCTCGAGCCAGCGGCCCGGGCGCAGCCCGTTGCGGTCGAGCGTCGCGCCGATCACACGGCCGTCGGTGAAGGCGATCGCGGCCGGGCCGTCCCAGGCCTCCATCAGGCACTGGTGGTACTCGTAGAAGCCCCGCAACTCGTCGCCGACGTCGTCACGACCGCGGTACGCCTCCGGGATCATCATCATCATCGCGTGGGGCAGCGAACGGCCGGCGAGCACGAGCAGCTCGAGCACGTTGTCGAAGGTGGCCGAGTCGGAGCCTCCCGGCCGGACGACCGGCAGCACCTTCGCGAGGTCGTCGCCGAAGAGCTCGGAGGCGAGCTGGGACTCGCGGGCCCTCATCCAGTTGACGTTGCCGCGCAACGTGTTGATCTCGCCGTTGTGGGCGATCATGCGGTACGGATGGGCGAGCTCCCAGCTCGGGAAGGTGTTCGTCGAGAAGCGGGAGTGCACGAGCGCGAGCGCCGACTGCATGCGCTCGTCCTGGAGCTCCGGGTAGTAGCCGAGGAGCTGGCGGGCGGTGAGCATCCCCTTGTAGACGATCGTGCGTGACGAGAAGCTCGGGATCACGAGGTCCGGCCCCGCCGCGAGCTCGGCCGCCCGCCGGATCACGTACAGCTTGCGCTCGAACGCATCCTGGGCGCCGGCGAGATCGGCCGAGGCGGCGACCACGAGGTGCTCCGTGTAGGGGCGCACCTCGCCGGCGACGCGCCCGACGTGGTTCGTGTCGACGCCGACGTTGCGCCAGCAGACGACCCGCTGTCCCTCGGCCTCGACCGTGTCCACGAGGATCTGCTCGAGCTCGCGCCGCCGGGTCTCGTCGTGCGGCATGAAGCACACCGCCACGCCGTACGCACCTGCGGCGGGAAGCGGCTCCTCGACGACGCCCCGGAAGAACGCGTCCGGCAGCTGCAGCAGCATGCCGGCGCCGTCGCCGGTGTCCGGGTCGGCCCCGGACGCGCCGCGATGCTCGAGGTTCTCGAGGGCCTGGATCGCCCGCCGCACCGTCTCGTGACTCGGGACCGCGTCGAGGCGCGCCACGAAGGCGACCCCGCAGGCATCGTGCTCGTACGCCGGGTCGTAGAGGCCAATCGGGCGGGTCGGTCTCAAGGTCGTTCCACTCCTTCGATCTCGGCAGCGGGCGCCCCCGAGCATGCGGTCGGCAAAGCCGGAGCGGGGCCCCGCGTCGGGCCTCACCCCGGACTTTCCACTTCAAACCTTAAAGCAACGCCACGAGCGGTGGCGGCGCGACCCGATCGCACCATTACTTGCATTAGTGAAGTATCGTTGCTATACATGCGATAGCGTTGCCCATCACGAGCGGTCGAGGGAACTGGCCCTGCGACACCGCCGCAACCGGGGACCGGGCCTGCCAGGCACGGGCCCGCCAGGTGCGAACTCCAGCCGCCTGCCGTCCGTCCCGGAACGGTGAGCGGGAAGATGGAAAAGCGCAGCGACCGCCCGCCGGCGGGAGCGACAAGGCTCCGGGAACGGAGCCTCTTCTGTCTCCGGGACGCGAGCAGAGAGAGGCGGAGCGATGACAGGCAGTCCCCCGGGCGAGCGCATCCTGAAGGAGGCTCCGAGCCTCGAGCTCGTACTCAAGCGCAACCCGCAGGAGCGGCTCAAGCGCGAGAAGAGCCCGCTCGGGATGCTCGACGAGCTCCCGGCCCTGATCGCGACGGGCTATGCCGACATCGCCGAGGAGGACATCGTCCGCCTCAAGTGGTGGGGCCTCTACCACGACAAGCCGAAGATCGGCACCTTCATGCTCCGCATCAAGCTGCCCGCCGGACGCATCACGCCGGCGCAGCTGCGAGCCGTCGGCGAGATCTCCGAGACGGTCGGGCGCGGTGCCGGCGAGCTGACGACGCGCCAGACGATCCAGCTGCACTACCTCGAGCTGGGATCGCTTCCGGCCGTCTTCGAGCGATTGCGGGAGGTGGGCCTGACAACGGTCGGCGCCTGCGGCGACGCCGTGCGCAACGTCACCGGCTGCCCCGTGGCCGGGCTCGCACACGACGAGCTGTTCGACGTCACCCCGCTCCTCGACGAGATCACCGCGTTCTTCTACGGCAACCCCGAGTACTCCGACCTGCCGCGGAAGCACAAGATCACGATCGCCGCCTGCGCCCACCGCTGCAACGCGCCGGAGATCAACTGCATCTCGCTCGTGGGCGCGCTCCGCGACGGCGAGCCCGGGTTCGCCGTCCTCGTGGGCGGTGGGCTCTCCTCCGTGCCGCGGCTCGCACGCGACCTCGGCGTGTGGATCCGGCCCGACGAGGTGCTGCCGGTCCTGCGGGCCCTGCTCGACGCGTGGAAGGAGGATCTCCGCTACCGCATCTCGCGCGTCAAGGCGCGGATCAAGTTCATGGTCGACGACCGCGGCGCCGACGGCATGCGCGCGGAGGTCGAGCGGCGCCTCGGCTACGCGCTGCCGGACTTCGACCTGCCGCCGCTCGCAGGCGAGCCGTCCGACCACATGGGCGTTGCTCCCGAGCAGCGGCACGGCTCGAGCTCCGTCGGAGCACCCGTCCACCTCGGCCTCATCTCGGGGGCCCAGATGATCCGGGTAGCCGAGCTGGCCGAGAGCGTCCAGGGCGACCTGCGTGTCACCCGGCAGCAGAACGTCGTGCTCACGGGCGTCGACAACGCCGAGCTCGAGCGGGTGCTCGAGTCGCTCGCCGAGCTCGGCTTTCCGGTCGACGCGAACCGGCTGCGGGCCGGATCGATCGGCTGCACCGGCGAGCCCCACTGCAACTTCGCGGTGACCGAGACCAAGAGCCGGCTCGGCGGCCTGATCGAGCACCTGGAGCGGCGCTTCGGCGACGATGTCGCGGGTCTGCGGCTCAACCTGGACGGCTGCCCCCACGCGTGCGGGCAGCACTGGGTCGGCGACCTCGGCTTCCAGGGCACCACCGTGCGGGACGCAGAGGGCAAGCGCCGGCAGGCCTACGACGTCCTGCTGCGCGGGGCCCTGGGACCGAGCGCCGCGATCGGGCGGCCCGTGTTCCGGCGGATCCCGAGCGAAGAGCTCGACGAGATGGTGGAGGGGCTCGTCGTCGCCTGGCTCGACGCCCGCAGCGAGAGCGAGAGCTTCCGCTCGTTCTGCGACCGACATTCCGACGACGAGCTCGGTGTGCTGATCGGCCGGGAGCCGGCCCGCTCGCGCCGGGCGGCCGAGACAACCGAAGAGGAGGAGGCAGCATGAGCGTCGAGCTACTGGACGACCTGGAGGCCGGCGAGCTGTCGGTCGAGTTCGAAGGCCAGGAGCCGTGGGAGCTGCTCGAATGGGCGATCGAGCGCTTCGGCCGAGGGCTCGCGCTCTCGACGGCGTTCCAGGAGGGCGACGTCGCGCTGATCGACATGGCCTACCGCATCGACCCGTCCGTGCGCGTGTTCTCGATCGACACCGGCAGGCTGCCGCAGGAGACGCACGACCTCGTCATGGAGCTGCGCGAACGGTACCCGGGCCTCGAGCTCGACCTGCTCTCGCCGGATGCGCAGCAGGTCGAGCGGCTCGTCAAGCGGCACGGCCCGAACGGCTTCCGGGCGTCGGTCGAGAACCGGCTGCTCTGCTGCAACGTCCGCAAGGTGCAACCCCTGACGCGGATGCTCGTCGGGCTCGACGCGTGGGTGACCGGGCTGCGCCGCGACCAGTGGGCGTCGCGCTCGGACATCCGCAAGATCGAGATCGACCACGATCACGGCGCGATCGTGAAGCTGAACCCGCTCGCCGAGTGGTCGGAGGACGAGGTGTGGGACTACCTGCGCGAGAACGACGTCCCCACCCACACGCTCTACGCGCAGGGGTATTCGTCGATCGGCTGCTTTCCCTGCACGCGCCCGGTTGCGAAGGGCGAGCCGGTGCGGGCGGGACGCTGGTGGTGGGAGACGAACGCCCCGAAGGAGTGCGGCATGCACTGCGCGATCGAGACGGGCGGCTTCGAGCACGAGCTGCACGCGATCGTGGGCGAAGGCTCCCATGAGTGAGCTGACGCTGAGCGCCGCCGAGCAGGAGATCGCGCTCGCGGAGACGCAGGCCGTCCTCGCTGCCGCCGTGCGGCCCGAGTACCGGCAGGAGCTTGCCCGGCTCGTGACCGCGATCGGTGCGGGCCGGCTCGAGGCCGAGCACGCCCTGACGCTCGAGCGGATCGTCGAGCTCGCGTTGCAGGCAGGTCGCATCCGCGCCGTCTACGGCCCGCCCGGCGAGCAGACGGCACTGAGGCTGTACCGCCGGCTGCCGCGCGGAGCGGCGCTCGCCGAGAGCGCCCGGGAAGTGTCCGCGGCGCTGGGCTCGCTGCAGGGCCGGACGCTCGAGGGCGCCACCCTGACAGCGGTCGGGCCCGGCTCGTACACGCTCTCGCTCACGACCGGGGAGGCCCGGCTCTCCGTGCGCCTGGATCGGCAAGGGGCACGGCTGACGTCGGTCGAGGTCTGATGACGCGCTACTACATCGCCTGCCTCGACCTGACCGGCCGCGACGTGCTCGTGGTCGGAGGGGGCCGCGTCGCGTTGGAGAAGGCCGAGGGCCTGCTCGACTGCGGCGCCGTCGTCACCGTCGTCGCGCCGCAGATCGTGCCGGAGCTCGCGGCCCTCGACGTCACGCTCGTCCGCCGCGGCTACCTGCGGGACGACCTCGAGGGCCGCTTCCTCGTCGTCGCCGCCACCTCGACCACGTCCGTCAACCGCCGCGTCTTCCGCGACGCCGAGGCGCGCGCGTTGCTCTGCAACGTCGTCGACGTGCCAGAGCTGTGCTCGTTCATCCTCCCCGCCGTCCACCGGGAGGACCCGATCGCGGTCGCGGTCTCGACGGGCGGCGCCTCGCCCGCGCTCGCGCAGCGGCTCCGCGACGAGATCGCGCGAGTCGTGGGCCCCGAGCACGCGGCCCTCGCGCGCACCTTGCAGGAGCTGCGCCCGTGGGCCAAGTCGCACTTCGCGACCTACGAGGAGCGCAAGGCGTACTTCGCAGGGCTCGTGCAGGAGGCGCTCGGATGACCGTTCACCTCGTCGGCGCAGGCCCCGGCGACCCGGGCCTGATCACCGCACGTGGGCTCGAGCTGCTGCGCTCGTGCGACGCGCTCGTCCACGACGCGCTCGTGGCACCGGAGCTCGTCGCCGAGGCCCCCGACGACGCGCTCGTCGTCTCGCGCAAGGGGCTCCGCCAGGACGAGGTCAACCGGCTGCTCGTCGATCTCGGCCGGCGGGGCCTCGACGTCGTGCGACTGAAGGGCGGAGATCCATTCGTGTTCGGGCGCGGCGGCGAGGAGGCGCTCGCGCTCGCGGACGCGGGCGTTGCCTTCGACGTCGTGCCGGGCGTCTCGTCGGTGGCCGCAGTCCCTGCTGCGGCGCTCATCCCGGTGACGCACCGGGGCGTCTCCGACCGCGTCACGATCGCGAGTGGGCACGGCGCCGACGGCGGCGAGCCCGACTACGCGCGGCTCGCGGCCGCGGGCGGCACGCTCGTGCTGTTCATGGGGCTCGAGCGGGTGCCGCAGCTCTGCGCGGGGCTGATCGGCGCCGGGCTGTCCGCCCTCACGCCCGCCGCCGTCGTCTCGCGCGGCACGCTGCCGGAGCAGGAGGTCGTGACGGCGACGCTGGCAGACCTGCCCGGCGCGGCTGCAGGGCTCGCGTCGCCGGCGCTCGTCGTCGTCGGCGAGGTCGTGGCAGTCGCAGGCCGGATCGCGCAGAGCCGTGACCGTACCGGCGCTGCAGTGGCCTGATCAGCGCGCGCGGACGAGCAGTGAGGCTGCACACGCCTCGTCGACCAGATGGTGCGCGCCGTCCACGACGACGGTCGCCGTCCCGGGCGCTCCGTCCACGAGCTCGATCTCGGCACCCGGAGTCAGGCCGAGCCCCGCGAGCCGGCTGACGGCGTCGGCGTCGTCCTCGACGAGGGCGACGACCGCTGCCGCCCCGTGGGGCAGCGCAGAGAGAGCGACCACGTCGGCGAACTGCTCGCGCTCGAGGTCCGGGTCGAGCGGCCAGCCGTGCGGGCAACGCTCGGGCGGTGGGAGCTGAGCCGCCAGCCGTTCGATCATCGACTCGTCGAACTCGCCGCGGACCTGGAGCGCCAGCCCATGACATTCGGCCACGGTGTAGCCGAGCTCGTCGGCGAGGAGGCGCTCGACCACCCTCTGCGCGCGGGCGAGCCGATCGGCGCGGCGGCGCCCGTCGCCAGTCAGCAGGATCTCGCGCCCGGGACCCCGCTCGACCAGCCCGTCGAGCTCGAGGCGATGAAGCATCGCGCCCGCCGTCGGTCGTGACACCGAGAGCGCACGCGCGACGTGAGCGGCCAGGGTCGGGAGGTCGGCGACGACGGTGCCGCAGTGCACGAGGGGGGAGGTCAGCGTGCGGATCGCGTAGAGGTAGTCGTCTTGCGTGTGCGGGCGCCTCTCACCGGCCCCCCCGGGGCTCGGAGCCGCCGGCCGCCTGTGCGTCGCCCTGGCGGCCGGGCCTGCCTCGGCTGCATGCCGCAGCCGCTCGACCACCTTCGCCAGCAGCAGCTCGTACCCCTCCCGGCCGAGGGGCTCACCGGGGACCGCGCCGAGGTCGTGCAGGCCGACCGACGTCGCACGCACGCCACGCGCGCCGAGCGTCCGGCTGGCACACGCGTCCGCGCAGCCGTCGACCGCGATCACGACCTCAGCGCCGTCGAACGGGACGCTCTCCAGCCGGGCGGCGATCTCCTGCGCGAGGAGCGCAGGCACCGTCGCGCCCGTGCACGGGACGATGCGAACCGGGGAGAGGCGCTTCGTCACTCGACTCCATGGTAGCCCCTGCTCGCGGCGCGCAAGCCCGGTGCGACCGGGTCACATGCCCATGGCGTGATAGCCGGCGTCGACGTACAGCATCGTCCCGGTCACGTTCGCGGCGTCGTCCGACAGCAGGTAGGCGGCGGCGGCACCGACGTCCTCGGCGTCGATCTGCCTGTGCAGCGGCGCGCGCTGCGCGAACATCTCCTCCATCGTCGTGAAGCCGGCGATCGAGCGCGCTGCCAGCGTACGGACCGGCCCGGCGGAGACGGCGTTGACGCGGATGCCGCTCTGCCCCAGGTCCCAGGCGAGGTAGCGCATGGAGGCGTCGAGCGTGGCCTTGGCGACACCCATCACGTTGTAGTGCGGCACGGCGCGCACGCCGCCGAGATAGGTCATCGTCACGATGGAGCCGCCGCCGCGTGCTTGCATGAGCGGCTCTGCCGCCTTCGCGCACGCGACCAGCGAGTAGGCGGAGATGTCCACCGCCATCCAGAAGCGGTCACGGGGGGTGTCGACGAAGCGGCCCTCGAGATCCTCGGCGGCCGCGAACGCCACCGAGTGCACGAGCACGTCGAGGCCGCCGCCGAACGCCTCGCCGGTCTCGGCGAGGACCCGCGCCACGTCCTCGTCGGAGCGAACGTCGCATTCGGTCACGAGCTTCGCGCCGACCGAGTCGGCGAGCTCGCGCACGCCCTTCTCGATGCGCTCCCCCTGGTAGGTGAAGGCGAGCTCGGCGCCCTCGTCGTGGAGCCGCCTCGCGATCGCCCAGGCGATCGAGCGCTTGTTCGCGACCCCCAGGATCAACGCCTGCTTGCCCTCGAACCTCCCCGCCATGCGGCGATCCTACTCGGGGTGAGGGACGCCTCGCCCCTCCGACCGTCGGTACCGTCGCCTCGTGCAGGCCTTTGCCCACGACGTCTACACGTATCCCCTCCCCGAGGGACACCGCTTCCCCTTGCCGAAGTACCGCATGGTGCGCGAGGCGGCCGAGGCACTTCCCGGGGTCGAGGTCGAGCAGGCGCGGGCCGCAACCAGGCGAGAGCTCGCTCGCACGCACACGGCCGGGTACCTGGAGCGCATGGACGAGGGCCGGCTCGCGCGACGCGAGCAGCTCGCGCTCGGGCTGCCGTGGTCGTCCGAGCTCGTCGAGCGCTCGCGCCGCGCCACCGGCGCGACGATCCAGGCGGCGGCGGTCGCACTCGAGCACGGCGTCGCGATGAACCTGGGCGGTGGCACGCACCACGCGTTCGCCGACACCGGGCGCGGCTTCTGCGTCTTCAACGACGTCGTCACCGCCTACCGGGCGCTGCGATCCCAGGGCGGGGTGCACCGGGTGCTCGTCGTCGACCTCGACGTCCACCAGGGGGACGGCACCCACTCGTTGCTCGCGGGGGACGCCGACGCCTTCACGCTCTCGATCAACGGCTTCCGCAACTACCCGTTCAAGCGCGTGCCGGGCGACCTCGAGCTCGACCTGCCGGACGGCACCGGCGACGACGCCTACCTCGAGGGCCTCCACCGGCTGCTGCCGCAGGCGCTGCGCCGCTCGAGGCCCGAGCTCGCCTTCCTGCTCGCCGGAGCCGACCCGTACGCGGGCGACCGGCTCGGCCGGCTGGCGCTCTCCAAGCACGGCCTGCTCGCCCGGGACGCGTACGTTCGGGACACGCTGCGCTCGGCGGGAGTTCCCGTCTGCGTTACGCTCGCCGGCGGGTACGCGGAGGACATCCGCGACACGGTTGAGATCAACCTGGGGACGGTGCGGACATTCAGCGCGTAGCAGTGGTGACCGGAGCGTCATCGGGCATCGGCGAGGCCACCGCCCGCCTGCTCGCCGAACGCGGCTGGCAGTGCGTGCTGCTGGCACGACGGGAGGACCGTTTGCGTCGCCTCGCCGAGCAGCTCGACGGTGAGGCCGAGACCTGCGACGTGGGCGATCGCGACGCGGTGGAGGCGACGGCGGCCCGCGTGCTCGCGCGGCATCCCGCGGTGCACCTCGTCGTCAACAACGCCGGCATCCCGGCACGCCGCACGCTCGACGAGGTCGACCTCGACCTCGTCGAGGAGGTCGCACGCGTGAACTACCTCGGCGGCGTCTGGGTGACGCGCTCGCTGCTCCCGGGCCTGCGGCTCGCAGCAGGAACGGGCCGCTCGCACGTCGTCAACGTCGTCTCCATCGCCGGTGCTGTCGCGTTCGCCCCGTCGGGGGCCTACGCGGCCTCCAAGCACGCGCAACTCGCGTTCTCGCGCTCGCTGCGCGCGACGCTGCGCGGCAGCGGCGTCGACGTGCACACGATCCTGCCCGGGTACGTCCAGACCGAGGGCTTCCCGCAGCAGTCGCTCCTCGAGCATCCCCTGCTGCGGCGCATCGTCGTGCAGCCGGAGCGCGTCGCGGAGGCGATCGTCGCGGCGGTCGACCGGGGCCGCAGCGAGGTCGTCGTGCCGTGGTTCCCCTACCGTCCTGCCAGCGTGCTGCACGGAGTCGCCCCCGCGCTCGTGTCGCGGCTGGGTGCCCGCGTCGTGCGGAGGAGCCGCGCCTTCCGGGCGAAGGCGGCGGAGCGGTCGCCGGGGGACGCATGACACCGCGCCGGGTGGCCGTCGTGACCGGGGCGTCCTCGGGGATCGGCGAGGCGACGGCCCGGCTGCTCGCGGAGCGAGGCTGGCACTGCGTGCTCGTCGCCCGGCGCGAGGACGTCCTCCGGAGCCTCGCAGCGGAGATCGGCGGCGAGGTCGAGGTCTGCGACGTCGCCGACCGCGCGGCCGTGGCGCGCACGACGTCGCGCATCCTCGAGCGGCATCCCGCCGTGGATCTTCTCGTCAACAGCGCCGGCATCCTCGTCCGCGGAAGCTTCGTCGACGCGCCGCTCGAGCTCGTCGAGCGGGCGCTCGCGGTCAACTACCTGGGAGGCGTCTGGACGACGCGCGGGCTGCTGGACGGGTTGCGGGAGGCGGCGCGAGCACGCGGGCGCGCGCACGTGGCCACGATCGCGTCGATCGGCGGCTCGATCGTCTTCACCCCGGCCGCGCCCTACTCGGCCTCGAAGCACGCGCAGGTCGCATTCTCCCGTTCTCTCCGCGCGGCACTCGGCGGCACCGGCATCGAGGTGCACACGATCCTGCCGGGGTTCGTGACGACCCCGGGCTTCCCGCACCCGAAGGTCTTCTCCACCCGTCTCGGCCGGCGCTTCGTGGTCGGGCCCGACCGCGTCGCGAGGGAGGTGCTCTCGGCGATCGAGGACGGCAAGGCGGAGGTCGTGATTCCGTGGTTCCCGTACGGCCTCGGCGCGATCGCCCAGGCGCTCGCGCCGACGCTGACGGCGAGGGTGCTCCGCAACGCCGAGTATCCCGACGAGCTTCCGTAGAGGTCGTCAGCGCGCCTTCGTGAAGCGCTGCACGGCGGCGAGCAGCTCGTCGGTCTTTTCCCGCGCCACTGCCTCGTCGCCCGCGGCAAGCGCCCCGGCCACACAGTGCCGCGTGTGATCCTCGAGGATCTTCAACCCCACCGACTCGAGCGCGGTCGTGGTCGCCGCGATCTGGGTGAGGATGTCGATGCAGTACCGGTCCTCCTCCACCATCTTCTCGATCCCCCGCACCTGTCCCTCGATGCGCCGCAGCCGGTTCTGCAGCTTCTTCGTGTCCGCGCTGTACCCGTGGGTCATGCTCGCACGCTCCTGAATCGTCGTAGTCGCAGTGAGTTGGTGACGACGAAGACGCTGGAGAACGCCATCGCAGCGCCTGCGATCATCGGATTGAGATACCCGCCGGCGGCGAGCGGGATGGCGGCCACGTTGTAGGCGAACGCCCAGAAGAGGTTGCCCTTGATCGTCGCCAGCGTCCGCCGGGAGAGCCGGATCGCGTCGACCGCGGAGCGCAGGTCGCCGGAGACGAGCGTCAGGTCGGCGGCCTCGATGGCGACGTCCGTGCCCGTGCCGATCGCGATCCCGAGGTCGGCGCCCGCAAGCGCGGGGGCATCGTTGACGCCGTCGCCCACCATCGCCACGACAGCGCCTTCCGCCTGGAGGCGAGAGATCATCTCCGCCTTGTCGGCCGGTAGCACCTCGGCGATCACGTCGGTGATGCCGACGGCGGCAGCGACCGAGCGTGCCGTCGGCTCGTTGTCACCCGTCAGCAGCACCGGCCGCAGCCCGAGGGCCCGGAGCTCCGAGACGGCCTCGGCGCTCGTCGGCTTGACCGTGTCTGCCACGACGAGCACACCCCGGACGGCACCGTCCCAGCCCGTTGCGACGGCGGTGTGACCCGCGGCCTCGGCCCCGCGGCAGAGCGCCTGCAGCGACTCCGGCAGCGCGAGGCCCCAGTCCGCCAGGAGAGCCGGACGGCCGACGACGACGGCGTGCCCCTCCACCACACCTTGCGCACCCATCCCGGTGCGCGCCAGGAAGCTCTCGACCGGCGCGACGCCTCCGAGCCGGCCGGCCGCGCCGGCCGCGATCGCAGCCGCAATCGGGTGCTCGGACGCGTGCTCGACAGCCCCGGCGAGGCGCAGCACGGTGTCCTCGTCCTCGCCGGGAGCGGCGTGCACCGCGACGAGGCGTCATCCTCCCGGCCGTGACCGTGCCGGTCTTGTCGAGCACGATCGTGTCCGTGCGGCGCGTCGACTCGAGCACCTCCGGCCCTCGGATGAGCACGCCGAGCTGGGCGCCGCGGCCCGTGCCGACGAGGAGCGCGGTCGGCGTGGCGAGGCCGAGCGCGCACGGGCACGCGATGATCAGCACGGCCACCGCCGTCGCGAACGCGTAGGAGGCGTCGGAGCCCGTGCCGAGCCAGAAGCCGAGGGTCGCCACGGCCAGGGCGATCACGATCGGCACGAACACGGCCGAGACGCGGTCGGCGAGCCGCTGCACGTCCGCCTTGCCGCTCTGCGCCTCTGTCACGAGCCGGGCGATCTGGGCGAGCGCGGTCTCCGAGCCGACCTTCGTCGCCTGCAGCACGAGGCGCCCGCCGACGTTGACCGTGGCGCCGATCACGTCGTCGCCCGGGCCGACCTCGACCGGCACGCTCTCGCCGGTGACGATCGAGGTGTCGATCGCCGAGATCCCCTCGACGACGACGCCGTCCGTCGCGACCTTCTCGCCGGGTCGGACGACGAAGCGGTCGCCGGCACGCAGCTCTTCGACCGGTGCGCGCCGCTCCGTGCCGTCGGGCGCGAGGATGGCGACGTCCTTCGCGCCCAGCTCGAGCAGCGCGCGCAGAGCCGCGCCCGCCCGGCGCTTCGCGCGAGCCTCGAAGAACCGCCCCGTCAGGATCAGCGTCGTCACGACCGTGGCCACCTCGAGGTAGAGCTCGCCGCCGCCCGAGCCCGCGCCGAGCTCGAACGAGAAGCCCATGCGCATGTCGAGCTCGCCGGCGCCGAGGAAGAAGAGCGCTGCCACCGACCAGCCCCAGGCGGCGAGGGTGCCGAGCGAGATCAGCGTGTCCATCGTGGCGCTGCCGTGCCGGAGGTTGAGCACGGCGGCGCGATGGAACGGCCAGGCGCCCCAGAGCACGACGGGGGTCGCGAGCTGGAGCGCGAGCCACTGCCAGCCGTCGAACTGCAACGGCTCCACCATCGAGAGGAGGAGCACGGGCAGGGTCAACGCGGCCGAGACGAGCAGGCGCAGCCGCCAGGGCGCAGCGGGATCGGTCGCCGGCTCCGCGTCGGGCGCGCCGGCCGCGGCCGGCAGCGGCAGGACGGCGTGGTAGCCGGTCTGCTCGACCACCTCGACGAGCCGCTCGGGCGTGATGCCCACCGGGTCGTACTCGACGGTGGCGCGCTCGGTCGCGTAGTTGACCGTCGCCTCGACGCCGTCGAGCCGGTTCAGCTTCTTCTCGATGCGCGCCGCACACGAGGAGCACGTCATCCCCTCGATCGGCAGCTCGAGACGGGTGCGCTCCGCTACGGCCGTCACGAGCCCGCCTCCACCGTGAACGCCGCCGTGTGCACCGAGCCGCCGTGCGCGAACTGGAAGAAGAGCCGGTAGCGGCCGGCGCTCGGCAACTCCGACGTGAACACGACCTCCGGGCCGGAGGCGCCTTCATCGGGGTGCGCGTGCACGAAGGCGAGATCGCCCTCGCGCAGCACGACGAGGTGGCCGCGCGCACCGAGATACGGACCGGGTGTCACGGCCCGCCCGCTTCGCTCGATGCGCGACGTGAAGGTGACGGCCCCCGCTGCCCGGCTGTCGCGGCGCAGCGAGACGGTGTAGCCGTCCACCGAGGCGACAGCGGCGGGCGCAGGCAGCGGCCGCGGCGCGTAGGCGCCGGGGACGTCGAGGTCGATGCCGAGCACCCGGCGCTCGCCGCCGGTGGAGAAGTCGGCGAACAGCCGGTAGGCGCCGGGCTCGGCGATGCGCAGGGGCATGCTCCAGGTCCCGTCCGCCGCCATCGTCGGATGCAGGTGCTGGAACCCCGTCAGGTCGCGTCGGACGACGATCGCGTGCATGAGGCGCTCGTGCTCGAGGTCGAACGCGCGCACGGGGTGCCGCTCCGCATCCAGCACCCGGAAGCGCACGAGGGAGCGCGCACCCGGTACGAGCGTCCGCTCGAGCGGTGCGAGCACGAGGCCGCCGTCCGAGAGCGACAGCCCGACGGGCTCCGCCGCGGCCATCGCGGCTTCACCGTGCGCCACGTCCCCGCCGGCCTCGCCGGCCGAGCGCGGCGCGACGTCGGCGATGCTCCCGGCGATGGCGGCGCCCACGAAGAGGGCCGCAAGTGCGAGCACGAAAGCCACCACACGAAAACGCTCCATCCGACCACCATATACCCCTAAGGGGTATCTGTCAAGTGCCGCGCTTCTGGGCCACGTACCAGCCGACCTCGATCTCGTAGACCGGCCCCGGCGCCATCCGGCGTACCCGCTCGCGCTGCTCGCCCTCGAGACCCGCGAGGTCGAGGAAGCGCTCGAGCTCCCGGGTCTCGCGCACGATCTCGTTCGTCAGCACCACGAGGTCGTTGGCGTCGAGCAGATAGCGGATGTCACCGTCCGGGAGCAGCCGCTGGTGCGAGGGGTCGCGGGCCCGCTCGAAGCGGTCGAGCTCGATCGAGACCGAGGGGTCGACGTCGCCGAGCTGGTCGGCGACGAGGATGCGCCCGCCGGGCCGGGTCACGCGGGCGAGCTCCGAGACGACGAGCTCCGGCCGGCGCACGTGATGGAGAACCCGCAGGCAGCCGCTCAGGCCGAACGCGCCGTAGTCGAACGGCAGCGCCGTCGCATCTCCTTCGAGGAACGTGCAGTTCCGGGGTGCCCCGCGACGCGCCGCCTCGAGGAAGGCCGGGGACGGATCGACGCCGATCACCTCGCGCGACCCGCGGTGCGAGCGCGTAGGCGAGCGCACCGGTGCCGCACCCCGCGTCGAGCGCCCGCTCGTCGCCGGCGAGCGGGGCGAGCAGGCGTGCGACGCGCGCCTCGAGGTCGGCAGCGCGATCGTCCTGCAGCGCGCGGCGCAACGCGACGGCGTCAGTCACCGACCACCTCCCGGCTCGCGCGCGGCCGGCGCGTGACGAGGCCGCAGGCGAGCTCGTAGCCGATCGTCCCGGCGACGCGGGCGTGGCCCTCGATCGTGATGCCGTCGCCGACGAGCGTCACGGGCGCCCCCACGGGGACGGCGCCGCCGAGCTCCACCGCGATCACGTCCATCGACACAGCTCCGACGATACGCCTTCGGCTGCCTTGCACGAGCACCTCCGTCCCGCTCAGGTCCCGGCGGAAGCCGTCGGCGTAGCCGACGGGGACGAGCCCGATCCAGGTGGGAGCGGCCGCGACGAAGCGACGGCCGTACCCGGTGCTCTCGCCCGGCGCGAGCAGGCGCACCTGGGCGATCTCGGACTGCCAGCGCAGCGCGGGGCGCAACCCGTCGTCGCCCGGATCGCCGCCGAACGGCGAGATCCCGTAGAGCGCGATGCCGCAACGGGCCGCATCGAGCCGAGCGTCCGGGTACCGCAACGCGCCGGCGCTGTTCGCGAGGTGCCGCGTCAGGTGGGCGTAGGGAGCGGTCGCCTCGAGAAAGCGCTCGGTCTGCAGGCGTGTGAAGGCGGGATCGCAGTCGGCCGACGCGAAATGGCTCATCAGCCCGACGACGCCGCGACCGGGCGGCGGCAGCTCGGATAGCCCCCAGCGGCCCATGCCCGTGTCGAGCTTGAGATGGAGGGGGACCCCCTCGGGCAGAGAACCGCCGGTGACGACGAGCTCGAGGCCGGCGTCCCGGGCGACGCCGACGCCCGCCGGATCCGATGGGCCGAGCACGATCAGGCGCACGCCGGGAAACGCGGGCCGAAGGGCGGCAGCCTCGTCGACGGTGGCCAGGCAGAGAGCGGTCGCACCGGCGTCGAGCGCCGCCCCGGCGACGTCCATCGCACCGTGCCCGTAGCCGTCGCCCTTGACGACGGCCCACAGCTCCGTCCCGTCGAGCACGGCGCGCAGCGCATGCGCGTTGTGGCGGATCGCCGCGAGGTCGAGGGTGAAGTGTGAGCGCGCCACCTCCCCCATTGTCTCGAACGAACGGCCGTGAGCCTACGGCAGGTCGACGGCCATGCCGTCGTGCGCGAACCTGACGTGCCGGCCCTCAGCCTGGAGCCGCCTGCGCAGTCGCTCCAGGTCGTCGTGCGAGTAGAAGCAGGCCGCGATCTCGCCGAGACCCGCCCGTTCGATCTGCGCCTTCGACTCCTCGGGCGTGTCGAAGACGACGTTCGGGCCGTGGACGAAGGTCGACGGCCCGGTGCGGGTGTACGGCCACCCTCGGGCGCGAGCCTCCGCACACACGCGGCAGGCGCAGCCGGGCCGCGGGATCGTGGCGGCGCCGCCGGAACCGAGGATCTCGACCTTCACGCCCTACGAGAGCGCGGCAGGGAGCGCGGCCACGACGTCGCTCGCGACGAGACCGGCCTGGTGGGGCACCGACGCGGCCGCGATGCCGTGGGCCGTCGCCGCCGCGGCCGCAGCCGTCACCGGCTCGACGCCCTTGGCGAGGAAGGCGGCGATCACACCGGTGAGGACGTCACCGCTGCCGGCGGTGGCAAGCGAGGGCGGAGCCACGTCCGAGACGATGGGGCCTCCGGAAGGCCCCTGCACGATCGTGTCGGCTCCCTTCAGCAGGACGACGGCGCCGAAGGCCTCGGCACACCGGCGCGCCGATTCGAGCCGGTGCCGGCCGACCTCCTCGGCGGTGATCCCGAGCAGGCGCGCGAGCTCACCGGCATGCGGGGTGAGCACGGTCGCGGCCGGACGGGCGGCCGGCTCGAGGCCGAAGAGCGCGTCCGCGTCGACGACGACGGGTAGCTCGAGCCGGGCGAGCAGCTCGTGCACGAGCGCGCGAGCCACGTCGCTGCGACCGAGCCCCGGCCCGATCGCGACCGCGTCCGCGCGGGCCGCTTCGGCCAGGATCTCGTCGGCGGCAGAGGCCCACGCGAAGCCCCGCTTGACCGGCTCGAGCGCGAGCGTCTCGACGACGGGCAGCGCCTCGAGGGGAACGGCCAGCGTGACGTAGCCTGCGTCGGCTCGGAGCGCGGCCGTGGCCGTGAGCACGGCGGCGCCGGTCAGGCCCGGCGAGCCGCCGACGACGAGCACGACTCCCGCCGTGTACTTCGAGTCGTGCGGGGCACGCCGCGGCACCTGACGGAGCTGGGCGTCCGTCGTGCGGCGTGCGTCGGTGGCGAGATGCTCGAGCCCGATGTCGGCGACGATCACGCGGCCGGCGTGGAAGCGGCCCGGGGCGACGACGAGGCCCACCTTGCGGCCGTGGAAGGTGACGGTGAGGGAAGCCCGGACGGCAGCCCCCTCGACCTCCCCGGTGGACGCGTTCACGCCCGACGGGAGGTCGACAGACACGACCGGCAGGCCCGAGTCGTTGATACGGGCGATCAGCGCGGCGGCCTCCGCCCGCGGAGCACCGCGAAAGCCGGTGCCGAACAGCGCGTCCACGACGACGTCGAAGCCCTCCGGATCATCCGTCTCGACGGCTTCGCGACCGGCTTCGCCCAGCACGCGCGCAGCGACGGCGCCGTCGCCGCCGTTCGCGCCGCTGCCGCAGACGACGGCGAAGCGCCGAGCGCGCGGGAAGGCGCGCATCGCCTCGCGCGCGACGGCAGAGCCGGCACGGTCCATGAGCTCGGGCGCTGACGCGGGGTAGCCGGGGTAGCCGGCCTCCGCTGCGCGCATCTCGGCTGCGGTGTAGAGAGGCTCGAACACGCCGGGAGGGATCTCAGCCTTCCAGCGACGCGACACAGGCGGCGCCGGCCATCGTCCGGGAATGCGTCAGCGAGACGTCGAGCTCGCGCATGCCGACCTTGTCCGCCCACAGCGCCGTACGACCGCTGAGCATGACACCGGGCTTGGAGCGAGGCGCTCCCACGATCTCGATCTCCTTCCACGTGAAGCGGACGCCGCAGCCGAGTGCCTTCCCGACGGCCTCCTTGCCGCAGAAGCGGGCGGCATAGCTCTCGGCCGGGTTGCGCCGGGTCTCGCAGTACGCCTGCTCGGCCTTCGTGAAACAGCGGTCGCGGAAGCCCGGCCGCTCGAGCGCGCGGACGACCCGCTCGATCTCGATCAGGTCGGTACCGATCCGGACGGCCATGTCACGCTTCTACCACACAGCACGCCTCGGGACGGGCGAGGCATGGCCTCGAGTAGGGGCGAGGCATGGCCCCGCCCCTACAGCGAGCGCTCGAGCCAGTCCGGGAACTGCGCCAGCGAGCTGAGCACGATCTCCGGCACGAGGCCCGAGCTGTCGAGCGTCTCCGGGCGAAACTTGCCGGTACGGACGAGGGCGGTGCGCATGCCGAAGAGCTGGGCGCCTCGGACGTCCGCCTCGACGTCGTCGGTGACCATCCAGGTCAGCTCGGGCTCGGCGTTGAGCGCGTCGAGCGCAGCCGCGAAATAGGCCGGGCTCGGCTTGCCGAGCACGACGGCGTCGATACCCGTCGCGTACTCGAGCCCGGCGACGAAGGCGCCGGCGTCGAGCATCTGGCCCCTGCTCGTCTGCCACCACTTGTTCTTGTGCAGGCAGTAGAGATCGGCACCCATCTGCAGCTCGCCGAACGCGCGTCCGAGGTTCATGTACGAGAAGACCTGATTCGGTTCGAGGGTCTCGTCGCAGCCGCCGAGCAGGACCGCGTCGGCGTGCTCGCCGACGAGCTCGATGCCCTCGAGGTCGGGCACGATCGCGGCCATCACGAGGGCGAACACGCGCTTGCCCGCGAGCTCGCGCGCCGCGGCACGTGGGGTCGTCTGGATCTCGTCCTCGTCGAGCTCGAAGCCCAGCCCGTGCAGCTCGTCCGCCAGCACCGCGCACGGGCGCGTCGAGTTGTTCGTGACGAAGCGCAACGAATGCCCCTGGCGGCGCAGGCGGGCTACGGCCTCGACGGCGCCCGGGATCGGTTCACCCGACACGTGGAGGACGCCGTCGACGTCGAGCAGGATGCACGCCATCGCGCCGGAGTCTATGCGGGCAACCCGCTCTCCCGCACCTCCTCAGGCGCCTGCGCGTATCGTTCGAGCTCTCGTGGCCGAGAGAGACACCGTCCGCGTGACGCGCTCCGTCACGCTCCCACTGGCCGAGATCCGCCTGCGCGTCTCACGGTCGAGCGGCCCGGGCGGCCAGCACGCCAACACCGCCGAGACGCGCGTCGAGGCGACCTTCGAGGTGGCGGCGTCGGCGGCGCTGACGGACGCGCAGAAGCACCGGGTGCTCGCCAAGGCAGGCCCGGTGCTGCGGGCGATCGCCCAGGACGAGCGCAGCCAGGCGCGCAACCGGGAGCTCGCGGTCGAGAGGCTGGTGGCGCGCCTGGCGGAGGCGCTCCGCGTCGAGCGCCGACGGGTGCCGACGCGCCCGACCCGCGGTGCCACCGAGGAGCGGCTGGCGGCGAAGAAGCGGCGGGGCGCCGTCAAGCAGCTGCGACGGCAGCGCGATGACGAGTGACTTGAGCCCCGAGTCGTTCGGGCCGTGGCGCCGCGGCCGCTTCGGCGAGCCGTACCTGTACGTCCACGAGTGCAGGTCGACACAGGAGCTGTTGCGGGACGCAGCCCTGCCGGAGGGCGCAGTCGCCGTCGCCGAGCACCAGACGGCGGGTCGCGGCCGGCTCGGGCGCACGTGGGAGGACGCCCCGGGCGACTCACTGCTCTGCTCCGTCCTGCTGCGTCCCGGCGGAGGCCGGCTGCCGCAGCTGTCGCTCGTCGTCGCGCTCGCCACCGCCGAGGCGGTCGAGGAGCTGACCGGGCGGGAGGCGCGGGTGAAGTGGCCGAACGACGTGCTGGTGGACGGCCGCAAGGTCGCGGGCATCCTGCTCGAGGCCGTCGAGCAGGCGGTCGTCGCCGGCATCGGCGTCAACGTGGGGCAGGCGAGCGACGAGCTGCCCGCAGCCGCGCGCACGCCCGCCGGCTCGCTGCGCAGCGCCACCGGCCGCCGGCACGACCGCGGGGCGCTGCTGGCCGGCGTGCTGCTGCGCCTGGAGCTCGCCTACGACGCCTGGCGCGCGGGCGGCCTGGAGCCGGTTCGCGGCGAGCTCGAACGGCGCAACGCGCTGCAGGGGCGGCCGGTGCGCGTCGGCGAGGAGCCCGGCGTCGCGGCGGGCATCGCTCCGGGCGGAGGGCTCACAGTCGTGCTCGACTCAGGAGCGACGATCGTGGTCGAGAGCGGCGAGGTCGAGCTCGCCGGGGGTGTCGACGTCCGCGAGTAGCGCCTCGTCGACGCGCAGCACGGTCGGGTTGACGCCACGGAGGGAGAGCTGTCCCCGCGCGACCCGCTCCTCGAGGAGCGGGAGCGTCGAGGTGGCGTACGCACCGGGCAGCGGGCCCGTCTGGGGCACCGCGACCGCCTCGCCGAGCGCCCTCAGCACCTCGGCGGTGATCGCGACGCAGTCGACGGGGAGGACGACGCAGACGCCGGCGGAGGCCGCGCGCAGGCCGGCGATGACGCCGAACACGGGAGCGCGCTCGGCCGTGCCGTCGTCGAGCAGCGGGAACGGCAGCTCGAGCCCGTCGGCGAGCTTGCCGGCGGCGAGCACCTCGTCGCACGCCTCGCCGAGCACTCGCCACGCTCGCTCGGCGAACGTCTCGCCGCCGATGCGCGCAAGCGCCTTGGGCCCACCGAACCGCGACGACGTCCCGCCGACGAGCAGGACGCCGGTCAGCCGACGATCCGCCACGACTCGGTGTAGACGTTCGCGTGCCCGCCGCGGACGAAGCCGCACAAGGTGATGCCGCGGTCGCTCGCGAGCTCGACCGCGAGCGACGAGGGGGCGCCGACGGCGACGAGCACGGGACAGCCGGCGACGGCGGCCTTCTGCACGAGCTCGAACGAGAGCCTGCCGCTGACGCAGAGCACGCTGTCCGAGAGCGGCAACAGCCCGTCGAGGAACGCCCGGCCGATCACCTTGTCGAGCGCGTTGTGGCGTCCGACGTCCTCGCGGACGACGAGCCGCTCCCCTGCCGCCGTGAACAGCCCGGTGGCGTGGATGCCGCCCGTGCGCGCAAACGACGGCTGCGCCTCGCGCAGGCGGGCGGGCAGCTCGACGATCACGGCCAGCGGCACGCAGAGGCGGCTCGCGACGGGGACGGTGTCGACGCCCACCGCCTCGAGAGCCCCCTTGCCGCAGACCCCGCACGAGGAGGAGGTGTAGAAGCTGCGCGCGATCAGCTCCGGGTCGAAGCCGGGCGCGTCGACGTCGACGGTGTTCTGCGCGAGATCGTCCGGCAACCGGGCCGACTGCGGCTGCAGCCCCTCGGAGAGGCAGAAGCCGAGCGCGAGCTCCTCGTCGTGGCCGGGCGTCCGCATCGTCACGGCCACGGGCCGGCCGCCGATGCGGATCTCGAGCGGCTCCTCCACTGCGAGACGGTCGAGCTCCTCCGAGCCGTCGGGAAGCCGTAGCACGCTCGCTGCGGCGGTCGCGTACGGCAGCGGCGAGGCCGCCTCTGGCTCGAAGGCCATCGTGATCCGAACGGTAGCCGACGGACGATCAGCCGTAGAACGCGCGCGGCTCGCTCTCGAGGAACATCGGCGGCACGGCGTCTCCTGCTGCAGCGACCCGGCCCTGCCTCAGGTCGACGCGCCAGGAGCGCCCCTCGCTCCAGGAGCGGACGAGGCCGAAGGCGGTCTGCCGTAGTCGCACTCGGGGGATGGGAACCGATCACCGGGCCGAGGACGTTCAGGCCGACTGACGAAGGTCGACCCGAACGTCGGGATCAGGCAAGGTCGAACCGATCGAGGTTCATGACCTTGTCCCACGCGGCGACGAAGTCGCGCACGAACTTCTGCTGCGCGTCGTCGCTCGCGTAGACCTCCGCGAGCGCACGGAGCTGGGAGTTCGAGCCGAAGACGAGGTCGACGCGGCTGCCGGTCCACCTGCAGCTCGCCCGTCGCGCGATCGCGGCCCTCGAAGGTCTCCTCGGCCTCGGACGTCGGCTGCCACGTCGTGCCCAGGTCGAGCAGGTTGACGAAGAAGTCGTTGGTCAACGCCCCGGGCCGCGTCGGTGAGGACGCCGAGCTCGGACCCGTCGTGGTTCGCGTTCAGGACGCGCAGGCCGCCCACGAGGACGGTCATCTCGGGAGCGGTCAGCGTCAGCAGCTGCGCCCGGTCGACCAGCAGAGCCTCCGCCGGCAGCTCGTGTCCCTTGCCGAGGTAGTTGCGGAACCCGTCCGCGGTCGGCTCGAGCACGGCGAAGGACTCCACGTCGGTCTGCTCCTGCGACGCGTCCGTGCGTCCCGGCGTGAAGGGGACCTCGACGTCGTGCCCGGCGTTCTTCGCGGCCTGCTCGACGGCTGCGCACCCGCCGAGCACGATCAGGTCGGCGAGCGAGACCTGCTTGCTGCCGCCGGCCTGCGCACGCGTTGAACTCCGGCTGGATCCCCTCCAGGGTCGGCAGCACCTTCGCCAGCTCGGCGGGGTTGTTGACCTCCCAGTCGTTCTGCGGCGCGAGGCGGATGCGCGCGCCGTTGGCGCCACCGCGCTTGTCGGTGCCGCGGAACGTCGACGCCGAGGCCCAGGCGGTCGAGACCAGCTGGGAGACGGACAGTCCCGAGGCGAGGATCTGCCCTTGAGGGCGGCGATGTCCTCCGCGCCGATCAGCTCGTGCGTGACCGCGGGCACGGGGTCCTGCCACAGCTGCGGCTCCGCAGGCACCAGCGGGCCGAGGTAGCGCGTGATCGGTCCCATGTCGCGGTGCGTCAGCTTGAACCAGGCCTTGGCGAAGGCGTCGGCGAACTCCTGCGGGTTCTCGTGGAAGCGCCGCGAGATCGGCTCGTAGATCGGGTCCATCCGCAGCGCGAGGTCGGTCGTCAGCATCACCGGCGCGTGCGTCTTCGACGGGTCGTGGGCGATCCGGCACGGCGGTCGCCGCGGCGGGATCCGTCGGCACCCACTGCCACGCACCGGCCGGGCTCTTCGTCAGATCCCACTCGTAGCCGAACAGGGTCTCGAAGAAGCTGTTGTCCCAGGTCACCGGGGTGGGCGTCCAGGCGCCCTCCAGCCCGCTGGTGATGGTGTCGCCGCCCTCGCCGGTGCCGTAGCCGTTCCTCCAGCCGAGGCCCATCTCCTGCAGCGGGGCGGCCTCGGGCTCGGGGCCGACGAGCGCGGCATCGCCCGCACCGTGGGTCTTGCCGAACGTGTGCCCGCCGGCGATGAGCGCGACCGTCTCCTCGTCGTTCATCGCCATGCGACGGAACGTCTCGCGGATGTCCCTGGCCGCGGCCAGCGCGCTCGGGTTGCCGTTCGGCCCCTCCGGGTTCACGTAGATGAGGCCCATCTGGACGGCGGCGAGCGGATTCGCGAGCTCCCGGTCGCCGCTGTAGCGCTCGTCGCCGAGCCACGTGTCCTCGGTGCCCCAGTTGATCTGCTCGGGCTCCCAGACGTCCTCGCGCCCGCCGGCGAAGCCGAACGTCGCGAAGCCCATCGACTCCAGGGCGCAGTTGCCGGCGAGGACCATCAGGTCGGCCCACGAGATCTTCCGGCCGTACTTCTGCTTGACCGGCCAGAGCAGCCGGCGCGCCTTGTCGAGGTTCGCGTTGTCGGGCCAGCTGTTGAGGGGCGCGAAGCGCTGCTCGCCGGACCCGGCGCCGCCGCGGCCGTCGCTGATGCGGTACGTGCCCGCGCTGTGCCAGGCCATCCGGATGAAGAGCGGCCCGTAGT
This sequence comes from uncultured Gaiellaceae bacterium, assembly GCA_963787085.1. Lineage (GTDB taxonomy): Bacteria > Actinomycetota > Thermoleophilia > Gaiellales > Gaiellaceae > Gaiella. The sequence goes on from CAWBBO010000008.1 coordinate 194,415, forward strand.
GGCCGTAGTCGGCCGGCCACCAGTCCTGCGACGTCGTCATCACCGCCTCGATGTCCCGCTTGCACGGCATCGAGGTCGAGGGTCTCGAACTCCTCGGCGTAGTCGAACTCCTCGCCCATGGGATCGGCCATGGGGGGGTTCTGGTGGAGGACGCTCAGGTCCAGCTGGTTCGGCCACCAGTCCCGGTTCGACCTGCCCCGTCGGGCGCGCGACCGGGCACTTGCTCGTCGCTCTCCTCGTTCATCTCTCCGACGACTGCGTCAGGACTGTCAGACATGGGAATCCTTCCGGGATCAGGGGGTGGGGTCAGGAGCTGCGTGCGGTGGAGCAGTCGGGGCACAGGCCCCAGTAGACGACCTCGGCCTCGTCGATCGCGTAGCCGTGGTCGTCGGACGCGGTCAGGCAGGGCGTGTCACCGACGGCGCAGTCGACATCGGCGATGGCACCGCACGACCGGCACACGACGTGGTGATGGTTGTCTCCGACCCGCGACTCGTAGCGGGCCACGGAGCCCGGCGGCTCGATGCGCCGTACCAGGCCCGCGGCGGTCAGCGCACGCAGCACGTCGTAGACGGCCTGCGTGGACACCTCACCGAGATCCTCACGCACGACACCGACGATCGAGTCCGTGTCGGCGTGCGGATGCTCGTAGCACCGCGGTCAGCACCGCCACCCGGGGACGCGTCACACGCAGAGCAGCCCCGCGCAGCAGGTGCTCGGCATCCAACGTCGTCGGCACCGTGCGAGTGTGGCGCATTTTCTGGAATGAGTCAAGAAACCAGGCGACAGCCTTCGACCCGAGAGACGCCACAGAGGCGCACGCCCCGTTCGGGGGGTCCAGCAGCAGGTCCCGCGTGCCGATAGGTGCCCCATGCGAGCCGCCATACTTCTGGGAGACGACCCCCGTTTCGGTCGCCGGGCCGGGAAGGCCGGGTACCGGCCTGTCGCCGCGCCCGCTCCGGAGCCTGCTGCGGAGCCCGCTGCCGGACAGCGCTTCGGTCGTGCCGCCGCCGCGCGACGCTGGTGGGGCACGGTGACCGTGCACGCCTTCTTGCACAGGCCGTAGCCGCCACAGGCTCGTCAGCGGCGGGAGGGCCCGCCCTCCCCTACCGACTCACTCCACCGTGACGGTCTTCGCCAGGTTCCGGGGCTGGTCGACGTTGAGGCCGCGCAGGCGGGCGATGCGGTAGGCGAGGAGCTGCAGCGGCACGACCGCGAGCACCGCCTGCAGGAAGGCCGGTGAGCGCGGGATGTAGATGACGTCGTCGGCGTGGTGCTGGATGTCCTCGTTGCCGTCGGTCGCGATCGCGATCACGTGGGCGCCGCGTGCCCGCACTTCCTGGATGTTGGAGACGATCTTGTCGTACACGCGCTTGTGGTCGGTGGCGACGACGACGACCGGGGTGTTCTCGTCGAGCAGGGCGATCGGGCCGTGCTTCATCTCGCCCGCCGAGTACGCCTCGGTCGGGATGTACGAGATCTCCTTCAGCTTGAGCGCCCCCTCGAGCGCCACCGGCAGGCCGATGTTGCGTCCGAGGTAGAGGAAGAACGGCTTGTCGAAATGGCGGCGGGCGATGTCGTCGATCGGGTGGTCGCCGCGCAGGAACGTCTCGATCTTCTCCGGCAACGCATAGACCTGGTCGAGGATGAACGTGTGCTCCTCCCGGGGCATCGTCTCCCGCACCTGCGCGAGCTTGAGGGCGACGAGGAACAGCAGCGACAGCTGCGCCGTGAACGTCTTCGACGCTGCCACGCTCACCTCGAGGCCCGCGCGCGTGTACAGGACCGAGTCGACCTCACGGGTGATCTGCGAGCCCATCATGTTCGTGATCGCGACCGTGTGCGCACCCATCTCGCGGGCGAGCTTCATCGCCTCGATCGTGTCGCGCGTCTCGCCGGACTGCGAGATGCCGACCACGAGCGTGCTCGTGTCGAGCACGGGGTTGCGGTAGATCCACTCCGATGCGATGTCGTGCTCGACCGGGACGCGCGCCCACTCCTCGATCGCGTAGCGGCCTGCGACGGCAGCGTGGTACGAGGTGCCGGCGGAGAGGATCACGATCCGGCGCAGCACCCGGAGCACGTCGTCGGACATGCCGAGGCCCTCGAGCTCGAGACGGCCGTGTCGCACGCGGTCGCCGATCGTCTCGGCGACTGCGTCTGGCTGCTCGTAGATCTCCTTCAGCATGAAGGTCTCGAACCCGGCCTTCTCGGCGCTCTCGTCGTCCCAGTCGAGCTCGACGAGCTCGTGCTCGACGGCGCTGCCGTCGGCGGCGCACACGAACCGCGGGCCGCCGGCGGTCAGGGAGACGACGTCGCCGTCCTGCGGGAACTGGACGTCGCGGGTCTCGCGCAGGAACGCGGCGGCATTGGAGGCGAGGAACATCTCGCCCTGACCGACGCCGACGACGAGCGGGCACTGGTGCCGTGCGCCCACGAGCTCGCCCGGGTGGTCGCGGTGGATGACGACGAACGCGAAGTGGCCCTCGAGCTCGTTGAACGCGAGCCGGGTGGCCTCGACGAGGTCGCCGGCGTAGTGCTCCTCGACGAGGTGCGTGACCGTCTCGGCGTCCGTCTCGGAGCGGAACACGTGACCGGCCTCGCGCAGGCGGTCGCGCAGCTCACGGTAGTTCTCCACGATCCCGTTCAGCACGATCGCGACCTCGGCGGGCTCGTCGCCGGCCAGCGGATGGGCGTTCTCGACGGTGACACCGCCGTGCGTCGCCCAGCGCGTGTGACCGAGCCCGGTCGTGGCGGACGACGGCGCGTCCCCGGCCTCGCGCTTCAGGTTCTGCAGATTGCCGACGGCGCGCGTGTAGGCGAGGCCTTCCGCCTCGAGCAACGCGATTCCCGCCGAGTCGTAGCCTCTGTACTCGAGGCGCTCGAGGCCGTGGAGCAGGAGCTGCTTGCACTCCCTCGGGCCGACGTATCCGATGATCCCACACATGTCAGGCGCCTCTCCCTTCTCGTCCTCGCCTGCCGCTACGTGGCTGGTTTCGCCGATCACCTCGGGGTCGCAGTGGCCCGGGCACCGCCGCTAGTGGCCGCCGAGCTCCTGTCGAACGAGTTGGGCGATGCTACCACAGAGGGCCTCCGCCTCTGCGGCGGTCTCGACCTCCGCGAGCACCCTGACGAGGGGCTCCGTGCCCGACGGGCGCACGAGCACACGGCCGCGGCCGGCGAGCTCCTCGTTCAGCCGGGCCACCTCCATGAGCACCGCCTGCGGCAGCTCGCCGCGGGCGACGCGCACGTTCTCCTGGGCCTGCGGAAAGCGCTGCATCACCGCGACCGCCCGCGAGAGCGTGTGCTCGCCGAGGCACCCGCAGAGGAGCAGCGCCGCCGCGAGGCCGTCGCCGGTGACGTGCCCGTCGAGGTAGATCACGTGCCCGGACTGCTCGCCTCCCAGCACGGCGCCCTCGCGGCGCAGCGCCTCGAGCACGTGGCGGTCGCCGACGTCGGTCGTGAGCACCCGCACGCCGCGCTCGGCCATCAGCCGATGGAAGCCGAGGTTGGTCATCGAGGTGACGGCGACGGTGTCGACGCCGAGCGCGAGGGCGATGACCGCGAGGATCTGGTCTCCGTCGATCGCCGCGCCCGTCTCGTCGACCGCGAGCATGCGGTCGCCGTCGCCGTCGAAGGCGACGCCGAGATCGAAGCTGCCCGCCCGCACGACCTCCTGCAGGAGCTTCAGGTCGGTGGCGCCGCAGCCGAGGTTGATGTTCTCGCCGTCGGGGCGGTTCGCGATCGCCGTCACCTCGGCCCCGAGGCGCTCGAACACGCCGGGGGCGATCGCCGAGAAGGCGCCGTTCGCGCAGTCCACCGCGATCCGCAGTCCCGTCAGATCGGTGCCGAAATGCTCGACGACGTGCTCGACGTACCCGTCCACGGCCGACTCGGCGTGCTCGATCGTGCCGCCGCCGGGACCGGCCGCGTCGAGCAGCGCCTCGATCTCCTCTTCGAGCGCGTCGGTCAGCTTGTGACCTTCGGCGTCGAAGAACTTGACGCCGTTGTACTCGGGCGGGTTGTGGGAGGCGGAGATGACGATGCCGAGGTCCTGGGCGAGCAGCGCCACCGCGGGGGTCGGCAGGACACCGCCGAGCACCGCCACCCCGCCCGCGTCCACGATCCCGCGTGTGAGCGCCTCCTCGAGCATCGGGCCGGAGCCCCGCGTGTCGCGCCCGACGAGGACCCGGCCGCGCCCGGACCAGGCCGTCACGGCCCTGCCGAGGCGCTCCACGAGCTCGGCCGTGAGCGTGTCGCCCACGATGCCGCGAACGCCGTCGGTGCCGAAGTGAGTGCGGGCCATGGAGGTTGACGCCGCACCGAAAGTCTCCGGACGGCAGGAGCGAGGCGCGGCCTCGCCGCTACGGCAGTCCTACCGTTTGGAGAATTGCGGCGCCTTGCGCGCCTTGTGCAGGCCGGCCTTCTTGCGCTCGACCTGGCGTGCGTCGCGCGTGAGGAAGCCCTCGCGCTTGAGCGGGACCCGCAGCTCGGGGTCGGCCTCGACGAGCGCTCGTGCGATGCCGTGCCGCACGGCCCCGGCCTGGCCGGAGATGCCGCCGCCGTGCACCCGCACGCGGAGGTCGTAGGTGCCGTCGGCCGCCGCCGTCTTGAGCGGCGCGAGCGCGGCCACGCGGTGCGCGGCCCGCGGGAAGTACTCCTCCAGCGTGCGCCCGTTGATCCAGGTCTTGCCGTCGCCCGGCCGGAGGATCACCCGTGCGACGGACGTCTTCCGCTTGCCGGTGCCGAGGTACTGTGCGATCTCTGCCATCAGCGGAGCTCCAGGGTCTTCGGCGCCTGCGCCGTGTGCGGGTGCTCGGGGCCGGCGTAGACCTTGAGCTTGGTGAGCTGTGCCGCGGCGAGCTTGTTCCTCGGCAGCATGCCCTTGACCGCCTTGCGGATCACCTCGGTGGGCCGCCGCTCGAGCTGCTCGCGCAGCGTCCGCGTCTTCAGGCCGCCGGGAAAGCCGGAGTGGCGGTAGACCATCTTCTGATCGAGCTTCTGCCCGGTCACGTGGATCTTCTCCGCGTTGACGACGATCACGAAGTCGCCCGTGTCGACGTGCGGGGTGTACTGCGGCTTCCGCTTGCCGCGCAGGGTGTCGGCGATCTGCGTCGCGAGCCGGCCCAGGGTCTTCCCCTCGGCGTCGACGACGTACCAGTCGCGCTGAATCTCTCCCGGCTTGGCGGTGTAGGTCTTCATCAGTCAGAAAGAAGGCGGCCGGCTGACCGCACGACGGGGGAGTGTAGCAGCGACACGCACGCGATTCACGCCCACGCCACGCGTACCGGCGGCGGCCCCGAGACGCTGCCAGCTCGCGTCCATCTCGCCCCTCGCGTTGCGATGCGACTGGACATCGTCCCAGTGGGCGACCGACATCGCCCCATGATGCCAAGGTGAAGGGCCGCGCGAACGCGCGCCCGATCGTCTAGGATCCGCGGTGCGATACGGGGAGCTCGGGCAACCGGGCTGAGAGGGCGGCTACCGCGCCGCCGACCCGCAACACCTGATCTGGGTAATGCCAGCGGAGGAAGCGCGTGCAGCACGGAACCGCCATCGTCGTCGCAGGGGGAGACCATCCCGAACGAGGTGTGCGCCGGCCCGTGGTCGCGGTTGCGGCGGACGGCAGCACGACGGTGATCGCCGCCGACGGCGGCGTCGACCGAGCCCACGCCCTCGGCCTGCGCGTCGACCTCGCGATCGGCGACTTCGACTCGGTGACGGCTGCGGGGCTCGCCGCCGCCGAGGCGGACGGCGCCCGTATCGAGCGGCACCCGGCGGCGAAGGACGCGACCGACCTCGAGCTCGCGCTCGACGCCGCCGTCGAGCTCTCCCCCACCCGGGTGCTCGTCGTCGGCTCGCCGGCGGGGCGGCTCGACCACCTGCTCGCGAGCCTGCTCCTGCTCGGCTCGGACGCGCTACGCCGGCGTCGAGGTGGACGCCCTCCTCGGCGGCGCCCAGGCGCACGTGATCCGCGGCTCGCGCACGCTCTCGGGAGCAGTCGGCGAGCTGGTCTCGCTCCTGCCGCTGCACGGCCCCGCGGAGGGCGTCACGACCGCGGGGCTCGCCTATCCACTCGCCGGCGAGACGCTCTTCGCGGGGGAGAGCCGCGGCGTCTCCAACGTGTTCGCCGAGCAGACGGCCCGCGTCGACGTCGAGCGCGGCGTGCTGCTCGCCGTCCGTCCGGAGCAACCCTCGTGACACAGTGTCACAAGCATCGGGGTCGCAAGCACGTGGTTGCGGCGCTCGCGGCGCTGCTGCTGCTCGGAGCCGCCGGGCTCGCAGGCTGCGGCGGCGAGGACGACGTCCCCACCGAGGTCGTGCTCGTCACGCACGACTCGTTCGCGGTCTCGAAGGACGTCAAGGCGGCGTTCGAGCAGGAGACCGGCCTGACGCTGAAGCATCCTGCAGGGGGGCGACGCGGGCGAAGCCCTCAACCGGGCGCTCCTGACCGCCGGCGACCCGCAGGGCGACGTGCTCTTCGGCGTCGACGACAACCTGCTCTCCCGCGCGCTCGACGGCGACCTCTTCGACGCGTACGGCTCGCCGCAGCTCGACGCCGTCGACGCCGACTACACGCCTCCCGACGACCGGGTGACGCCGATCGACCACGGCGAGGTCTGCCTCAACTACGACCGGGCCTGGTTCCGTGACGCGCGGCGTCGCGCCGCCGCGCTCGATCGACGAGCTGATCCTGAACCGGTACCGCAACCTGCTCGTGGTCGAGAACCCGGCCACCTCGAGCCCCGGGCTCGCGTTCCTGCTCGCGACGGTCGCCCGCTACGGCGACGAGCGCTGGCAGTCCTTCTGGCGCGGCCTCCGGGCGAACGGCGTCCGGGTCGTCGACGGGTGGGAAGAGGCGTACACGCAGCAGTTCTCGGGCGCAGCCGGCAGCCCCGGCAAGCGGCCGATCGTCGTCTCCTATGCGACGAGCCCCGCCGCCGAGGTGATCTTCGCCGGCAAGCCTCTCGACGAGTCCCCGACGGCCGCGGTCGAGGACGGCTGCTTCCGCCAGGTCGAGTACGCCGGTGTGCTCCGCGGCGCCCGCAACGCGGAGGGGGCGAGGAAGCTGATCGACTTCATGCTCTCGGAGCGCTTCCAGGCGGACGTGCCCGGGACGATGTTCGTGTATCCGGTGCGAGACGGCACGCCCCTGCCGGAGGCGTTCCGGAAGCACGCGATCCAGCCCGAGCAGCCGCTCACACTCCCACCCGAAGAGATCGCCGCGGGCCGCGACGACTGGGTCGACGAGTGGACGCAGATCGTGCTCCGCTGAGAGCCCGGCGCGCCGGGCTCGCCGCCGCAGCCCTGATCCCGGCGGCCTTCGTCGCGCTCTTCTTCGTGGTCCCCTTCGCGGCCATCCTCGGTCGAGGGCTCGGCGAGGACGGAGGGCTCTCGCTCCCGTTCGACGTCTGGCTGTCCGGTGAGACGCTGCGCATCGTCTGGTTCACGACGTGGCAGGCCGTCGTCTCGACGCTGCTGACGCTCGCGGCCGGGCTCCCGCTCGCCTGGGCCGTCGGCCGCCATGCCTTCCCGGGCCGAGCGCTCGTGCGGGCGCTCGTGCTCGTGCCGTTCGTCCTCCCCACGGTCGTCGTCGCGACCTCGTTCCTCGCCCTGCTGCCCGACGCCGTCGAGCGGGGCCTTCCCGCGATCCTCGCCGCCCACGTGTTCTTCAACGTCGCCATCGTCACGCTCGTCGTCGGCAGTGCCTGGGAGGCGCTTGGACGGGAGCCGTGGGAAGCCGCGGCCACGCTCGGGGCGGGGCCGTGGCGACGCCTGCGCGAGCTGACGCTGCCGCTGCTCGCCCCGGCCCTCTCGGCCGCGGCCGCGCTGACGTTCCTGTTCTGCTTCACGTCCTTCGGGATCGTGCTGATCCTCGGCGGCCCCAGCCGCTCCACGCTCGAGACGGAGATCTACCTCCAGGCCGCCCGGGCGTTCGACCTGCGCACCGCCGCAGCGCTGTCGCTGCTGCAGCTCGCGATGGTGGCGCTCGCGCTCCTCGCGATCAGCCGTCTCGAGACCCGCGGCCGCGGCGGGCAGCGAGTGACGACTCGAAACGCGCTGCGACGGCCCACCGGGCGCGAGCGCACCGCAGTCGCCGCCGTGCTGGCCGTCTCCGGCGTCGCACTTGCTCTTCCCCTCGCGCTCCTCGTCTCCCGCTCGCTCGACACCGGCACGACGGCGTGGAGACGGCTGTTCGAGGAGACGCCGGCGCTGCTCGTCACCCCGTGGCACGCCGTCGCCAACTCCATCCTCTTCGCCGCCGTCGCTGCCGGCCTCGCCGTCGTCGTCGGCGGCCTCGCGGCCGCGGTGCTGGCGCGCGTGCGCCCGGGCGCGCTCGACGCGCTCGTGCTGCTGCCGCTCGGCGCCTCGGCGGTGATGCTCGGGTTCGGCTTCCTGATCGCCTTCGACGAGCCGCCGCTCGACTTCCGCTCCTCCTGGTGGCTCGTGCCCGTCGCACAGTCCCTCGTCGCCGCGCCGTTCGTCGTCCGCATCGTCGCGCCCGCCCTGCGCTCGATCGACCCGCGCCTGCGCGAGGCCGGGGCGGTGCTCGGCGCCTCGCCGGGACGTGCCTGGCGCGAGATCGACCTGCCGCTCACCGCCCGCGCGGTGAGCGTCGCTGCCGGGTTCGCCTTCGCGATCGCGCTCGGCGAGTTCGGCGCCACCGTGTTCGTGGCGCGCGCCGAATGGCCGACGCTCCCCGTCGCCATCTTTCGCTTCCTCGGACGTCCCGGCGCCGAGAACCAGAGCGTCGCAGGCGCGCTCGCCGTCTGCCTCGCCGGGCTCACCGTCGTCGCCGCACTCGCGCTCGACCGCGCCGCACCCGGACGCCGGGGGCCGCTCTGATGCTGCGGGCGGCCGGGATCCGCGTGCGCTTCGACGGCGTCGTCGCCGTGGACGGCGCGACCGTCGACGTGCCCGAGGGGCAGACCCTCGCCGTGCTCGGCCCGAGCGGGTGCGGGAAGTCCACGCTGCTACGCGTGATCGCCGGCCTGCAGCGACCCGAGGCGGGCACGGTCGCAGCTGGACGGCCGCGACGTCGGCGACGTGCCGCCGCACCGACGCGGGGTCGGGCTGATGTTCCAGGACGACGTGCTCTTCCCTCACCGCGACGTCGCGGGCAACGTCGCCTTCGGCCTGCGCATGGCGAACCGACCGAGGCCCGAGATCGAGCGGCGCGTGGGCGAGTTGCTCGAGCTCGTCGGCCTGGCGGGGCTGGAGCGGCGGTCGGTCACCTCGCTCTCGGGCGGCGAGCGCCAGCGCGTCGCGCTCGCGCGTGCGCTCGCGCCGGAGCCGCGGGTGCTGCTGCTCGACGAGCCGCTCGGCTCGCTCGACCGGCCGCTGCACGACCGGCTGCTCGTCAGAGCTCGAGGAGCTCTTCGCACGCATCGGCATCACGGTCGTGGCCGTCACCCACGACGTCACCGACGCGTTCGCGCTCGGTCACCGGGTGGCGGTGATGCGCGCCGGGCGGGTGGTCCAGGCGGCGACGCCCGACCGGCTGTGGGCGCGGCCCGCCGATGCCTGGGTGGCGCGCTTCCTCGGCCATGCGAACGTGGAGGAGCACGACGGCAGGGCGGTCGTGACGCGGCCGGAGGCGGTGCACCTGAGCCCGGCCCGGGACGGTGAGGCGACGATCGTGAGCGCCGAGCGGCGTGGGCCGCTCCTGCGTCTCCGCGCCCGCCTCGACGGCGGCGGCATGCTCGAGGCGGTGACGACGGACATCGACCATCCCGCGCCCGGCGACCGGGTCGCCGTCGAGATCGACCCCGCGGGGGTCGTCAACGTGCCGGCCTGGCGCGAACCCGGCTGACCGCCCCGCGCGAGAGCGGGCGAGGCAGGCCCCGCCCTCCGACCGGCGACCTACTCCCACTCGATCGTCGCGGGCGGCTTGGACGAGAGGTCGAGGGCGACGCGGTTGACGCCCGGTACCTCGTTGATGATCCGGGTCGAGATCGCTTCCAGCACGTCGTAGGGGATCCGCGCCCAGTCGGCTGTCATCGCGTCCTCGGAGGTGACGGCACGGATCACGACGGGGTAGGCGTACGTGCGCTCGTCTCCCTGCACCCCGACCGACTTGATCGCAGGCAGCACCGCGAAGCTCTGCCACAGGTCGCGGTAGAGCCCGGCGCGCCGGATCTCCTCCTGCAGCACGAGGTCGGCGGCGCGCAGGATCTCGAGGCGCTCGCACGTGACCTCGCCGATGATCCGGATCGCCAGGCCTGGACCGGGGAACGGCTGCCGCCACACCATCCGCTCCGGCAGCCCGAGCTCCTCGCCGACCCGCCGCACCTCGTCCTTGAAGAGCAGGCGCAGGGGCTCGACGAGCTCCATCTCCATCTCCTCCGGCAGCCCGCCGACGTTGTGGTGCGACTTGATCGTCGCCGCCACGCCGTCCTCGCCGCCGCCCGACTCGATCACGTCCGAGTAGAGGGTGCCCTGCACGAGGAAAGGCACCGAGCCGAGCTTGCGCGCCTCCTCCTCGAAGACGCGGATGAACTCCTCGCCCACGATCTTCCGCTTCGTCTCGGGGTCGGTGACGCCGGCGAGCCGGGTGAGGAAGCGCTCCTGCGCCTGCACGTGCACGAGCGGCACGTGGAAGTGGCCGCCGAACGTCTCCACCACCTGCTCGGCCTCGTTGTGGCGCATGAGGCCGTGGTCGACGAAGACGCAGGTCAGCTGGTCGCCGACCGCCTTGTGGACGAGGAGCGCCGCGACCGCCGAGTCGACGCCGCCCGAGAGGCCGCAGATCACCTTGGCCGACCCGACCTGCGTCGCGGATCCGCTCCACCTGCTCCTCGATCACGGCGGCGGGGGTCCACAGCGGCGGGGCGCCGGCGACGTCGTAGAGGAAGTTCTTCAGGATGTCCTGGCCGTACGGCGTGTGCACGACCTCGGGATGGAACTGGACGGCGTAGAGGCCGCGGGCGGGATCCTCGAACGCGGCGATCGGCGTCGTCGGCGAGGAGGCGGTGACCGCGGGCGCCGGTCGGCGGCGCCGTGACGGAGTCCCGGTGGCTCATCCACACGGTCTGCTCGGGCGGGAGGTCGTGGAAGAGCGTGGACTCGCCGAGCTCGGCCTCCGCCTTGCCGTACTCGGACACGTCGTTCGACTCGACGCAACCGCCGAGGTGCTGCGCCATCAACTGCATCCCGTAGCAGATGCCGAGCGTCGGAATGCCGAGCGCGAGGTTGCGAACGTCCATCTGGGGCGCCCCGGGCGCGTACACGGACGCCGGGCCGCCCGAGAGAATCAGCGCCACGGGGTTGCGCGCACGAATCTCCTCCGGGCCGATGCGGTGGCTGACGAGCTCGGAGTAGACGCGCGCCTCGCGCACGCGGCGCGCGATCAGCTGGCTGTACTGGCCGCCGAAGTCGATCACGAGCACCGGCCGCTCCTCGTGGGCCGGCTCGGGGGTCGGCAGCGGGAGCACGCGGGCCTCAGACACGGCGATAGTTGGGCGCGTCCTTCGTGATCGTGACGTCGTGCGGGTGGCTCTCGCGCAGGCCCGCGCCGGTGATGCGGACGAAACGGCTACCGGCCTTCATCTCCTCGATCGTGGGCGCACCGCAGTAGCCCATCGCCTGGCGCAGCCCGCCGACGAGCTGGTACACGATCGGCGCCAGAGGCCCCTTGTACGGGACACGCCCCTCGATGCCCTCGGGCACGAGCTTGTCGACGTCCTCGACGTCGCCCTGGAAGTAGCGGTCCTTCGAGAACGAGCGCGCCTTCATGGCCCCGAGCGAGCCCATGCCCCGGTACTCCTTGAAGCGCTCCCCCTGCACGAGGATCACGTCGCCGGGAGCCTCGTCCGTGCCCGCGAGCATGGAGCCCAGCATCACCGTGTCGGCGCCCGCCGCGATCGCCTTGGCGACGTCGCCCGACGAGGTGATGCCGCCGTCGGCGATGACGGGGACGCCGTACCGGATCGCCACCTCGGCCACGTCGAAGACCGCGGTGATCTGCGGCACGCCCACGCCCGCGACGACCCGGGTGGTGCAGATCGACCCGGGCCCGACCCCGACCTTGAGGCAGTCCGCGCCCGCGTCGATGAGCGCCTCGGCCGCCTCGCCGGTCGCGATGTTGCCCCGCGATCACCTCCACGTCGAAGTCGGACTTGAGGCGGCGCACCATCTCGACGACCGCGTGGGAATGCCCGTGCGCCGTGTCGACGACGAGCGCGTCCACCTCGGCCTCGACGAGCGCGGCGGCACGCTCGAGCGCGTCGGTGCCGACGCCGATCGCCGCCGCCACCCGCAGGCGTCCCCGCTCGTCCTTCGTCGCGAGCGGGTAGCGCTCGCGCTTCTGGATGTCCTTGACGGTGATCAGGCCCTTGAGCCGGCCCGCCGTCGTCGACGATCGGGAGCTTCTCGATCTTGTGCTCCCCGAGGATGCGCTCGGCCGTCTCGAGCGTCGTCCCCACGGGCGCGGTGACCAGGTTGCGGCTCGTCATCAGGTCGCGCGTGCGTTGTGTCGGCTCGGCGCCGAAGCGCAGGTCGCGGTTCGTGAGGATGCCGACCAGGACGCCCTCGCCGTCCGTGATCGGCACGCCGGAGACGCGGTAGCGGGCCATCAGCTCGAGCGCGTCCGAGACGAGGTCGTCCGGCCCGAGCGTGACCGGCTCGACGATCATGCCCGCCTCCGAGCGCTTCACCTTGTCGACCTCCGCCACCTGGTCGGCGATGGAGAGGTTCCGGTGCAGGACGCCGATGCCGCCCTCGCGTGCGAGCGCGATCGCGAGACGCGCCTCCGTGACCGTGTCCATCGCCGAGGAGACGATCGGGATCTCGAGCGCGATCGTGCGCGTCAGGCGGCCGGCCGTGGCGACGTCGTTCGGGAGCACGGACGACTCGGCGGGCAGGAGCAGCACGTCGTCGAAGGTCAGGCCTTCCTTGCCGAACTTGCCGTCCCGATCGAGTTCGAACTCCAAGAGTCGACCGACTCTACCAACCGCGGTCGACGGAATCGGGCTCAGGTGCGGGCGACGGGCTCGAGCTCGCTCGTCTCGACCAGGGTCGCGAGGCGAGCAGCCTCTCTCGGGTCGAAGCGGCCCGCCCCGACCTCGAGCACCGACGCCGAGCCGACGCCGACTGCGAGCCGCAGCGCTTCCTCGGCGGGCCGGTCGTCGAGCACGGCGGCCAGGTACTGGGCGAGCAGCGCGTCGCCCGCTCCGAGCACCGACACCGGCTCGAGCTGCGGTGCCAGCGCCCTGTAGCGCCGCACCTGGCGCTCCTCCCGCACCAGCGCGAAGCACCCGTTCTCCGTCGTGATCTGGACGTTGCGGGCCCCCATCTCGCTGATCGTGTCGAGCGCCATCAGGAAGTCCTCCTCGTCCTCGAGCTCCTGCCCGACGAGCTGCTCGGCCTCGTGCTGGTTCGGCGAGACGAGCCACGGCTCCGCCTCGATCCCGCGCTGGAGCGGCTCGCCGTCGGCGTCGAGCACCACCCGCGCGCCGAGCTTCGTCAGCTCGCGCACCGCGTCGGCGTAGAACCCCTCGTCGACGCCGCGCGGCAGCGAGCCTGCGAACACGACGAACGACGCGCCGCGCACGAGATACCTGAGCTTCTCGAGCAGCATCTCGAGCTCCGCCGGCGTCACCTTCGGGCCCCACTCGTTGATCTCCGTGTACAGCCCCGAGGTCGGGTCGACGACCGCGGTCGACGTGCGGGACTCGTCGCGGATGCGGACGAAGTCGTTGAGGATCGCCTCCTCCGTCAGCTCCTCCACGATGCGCGTCCCCGTGCGCCCTCCGGCGAGGCCCGTTGCGACGACCGGCACCTCCAGCCGCTTCAGCGCACGCGCGACGTTGATGCCCTTGCCGCCGGCGAGCGTGAGCACCTCGCTCGAGCGGTGACGATGCCCGAGCTGGAAGATCGGCACGGTGAGCGAGCGGTCGAGCGCGGCGTTGAGCGTGACGGTGACGATCACGTTGACCCCTTCCTACGACACGAATCCGACGAGGTGATGCACCGTGCGCCGGGTATACCAGCCGATCTTGCCCGAGGCGTCCGGCTCGGCGACGGAGCGGGCGGCCACGAGCGAGGCGACGGCCACGAGCCGGTTGCCATCGTAGATGCGTATCGCACCGAGCGGTTGCCCGGCGCGGACCGGCAAGCGCGATCGCCGTCGGGGCGACGATCCGCTCGAGCAGCGGCCGGCCCACCCGGGCCGGGCGCACGATCGTGGCCCGGGCGACGAGCTCGAGCTCCGGCAGCCCGTAGCCGACACGGACGGTGGCGTACGTTCGCGCGGCGTCGACCGCCCGGACGGCGCGGTACTGCGTCAGACCGAAGCGCAGCAGCGCCTCGAGGTCGCGATTGCGCTGCTCCTCCGTGGGCGAGCCGAGCACGGCGGCGGTGACGCGCACGTCGCCCTCCTGCGCCGCCGCCACCTGCGCCCAGCCCGCCCCGGTCGTGTGACCGGTCTTGCCGCCGACGAGCTGCGGCAGCCGTCCGATCAGGTCGTCGGTCGACTCGACGACGCGGCCGCCGGCGATGGTGGCTGTCCGCTGCCTCGACCACGAGCGGATGAACGGGCGGCGCAAGGCGGCCGTGAGCAGCGCGACGACGTCCCGCGCGGTCGAGTGGTGCCCCGCCTGGTCGAGGCCGTGCGGATTGCGGAAGCGGGTGCGGCGGAGGCCGAGGGCACGCGCCTTCGCGTTCATCAGCCCGACGAAGCGCGCCACCGAGCCGCCGCCGGCGTGGACGGCGAGGGCGGTGGCGGCGTCGTTTGCGCTCGGCACGAGCGCGCCGATCGCCAGGTCACGCACGGTCAACCGCTCGCCCACGCGCAGGTTGAGGGTCGACTCCCCGATCCCGGCCGCTGCCGGCGTCACCACCACCACGTCGTCGAGCCTCGAGTGATCGAGTGCGACGAGCACCGTCATCAGCTTCGTGATGCTCGCCATCGGCCTCTGCTCGTCCGCCGCGCGCGAGGCGAGCACGCCGCCGTCGACGCCGCCCTGCACGAGATAGGCCTGCGCCTGGATTCCCGGCGGCACACCGGCAGCCGAGGGAGCGAGCACGGCGACGGCGGTCGCGGCCGCGAGAAGAGCCCTGCGCATCGGGCGGGAATCTACTTGACGCGCAGGCGCCGGCCGACCCGCAGCTCGACCGGGTCGATGCCCGGGTTCAGGCGCTCGAGCTCCCTCGCCGTCGTGCCGAAGCGGGCCGCAATCGCCTCGAGCGTGTCGCCCTTCCGCACGACGTACACCTGCTCGCCCGTCGTCACCGCGACGACGCCGCCGGGCGGCGTCGCCGGGCCTTCGCGCAGTCCCGAGCGCACGAGCAGCACCGCGATCGTGACGGCGAGGAGGAACGCCACGGGAGCAGCGACGCGGGCGACCGAGGCGCGGCTCATCCGGCTACCAGCCCGCTGCAGTCCAGATCTCGGCGGCGAGGCGGGCCGCCTCCCCACCCGCCGCGGCCCGCCAGTCGTCGGCGCCGTCGCGGTAGGCGTAGATGACGGAGCGGGACGCGTTCACGAGCGCGCTCGCCGGGCCGCTCGTGAACGCACGGGCGACGTCTCCGGGCGACGCGCCCTGCGCGCCCACGCCCGGGAGCAGCAGGATCGCCTGCGGCATCGCGCGGCGGGCCTCGCCGATCGCGCGCGGCACGGTGGCGCCGACGACGGCTCCCGCGCTCGAGATGCCGCGCTCGCCGACGAGATCCTCGCCCCACTCGCGCACGAGCTCCGCCACGTGCCGCCAGACGGGCGTGCCGTCGGAGAGGATCGCGTCCTGGATGTCGCGCGCACCGGCGTTCGACGTGCGCACGAGGAAGAAGACGCCGGCGCCGTGGCGACGGCAGGCGGCGAGGAACGGGTCGACCGCGTCGGTGCCGAGGTACGGGTTCACCGTCAGCGCGTCCGCCAGCGGCGGCTCGCGGTCGCGGGGCTCGAGAAAGGCTGCGGCGTAGGCGCGGGCGGTCGAGCCGATGTCGCCGCGTTTCGCGTCGGCGATGACGAGCAGGCCCGCCTGGGACGCGTAGCGGCAGATGGACTCGAGCGCCGCCCATCCGTCGGAGCCGAGCACCTCGAAGAACGCGACCTGGGGCTTGACGGCGACGGCGTAGGGCGCGACCGCGTCGACGATGCCCTTGCAGAAGCGCTCCACGGCCGCGGCCGCGGGCGCACGCCCGAGCACCGCTTCGCCGCGCAGCTCCATCGGGAGCAGGTCGACGCGCGGATCGAGCCCCACGACGAGCTGGCTGCGCTTGCGCTCGACCGCCTCGGCGACGCGGTCGGAGAACGCAACGACACGCGTCGAGGTGGCCGTCTCGCCGAAGCCCTGGGTCACGCTGCCAAGGCTACTCCGTTCGCGGCCGCGAGAATCGCGGCGCCGTCGAGGGGCAGGATGCGCACCTCGGGCGGCGGACGGCGCAGGAAGCCGTCGATCACGAGCAGCTCGTCGGCGTCCTCGGCGGCAAACGAGGGCTCGGTCACGGCGGCGGCGTGCCGGAGCCCGGCGTCGATCTCGACCCGCGCGCCGCCGCCCCGCGGCAGCGAGCGAGTCGCCGCGACCCGTCCGTGGGCGACGAACACGGCCCGGACGAAGCCCGGCTCGCGCGCGGGCACGAGCACGCACGCCTGCAGGCGCCGGCGGCGCTCGAGGCCCTGCACCGCGTCCACGACCTGCTCGAGAGCCGCGATGCGGTCGCGGAGCCGGGCGGCGTCCTCGTAGCGGAGCGCCCGCGAGAGCCGGCGCAGCCGTGCGTGCAGCGGCGGCAGCGCCGCCGCGAGCTCGTCGCCGTCGAAGCCGTCGAGAGCGCGCGCGGCGCGGCGCGCGACCGCCCGGCTCTTGAGCGGCCCGTGCCGGGTCGGCTCGGAGCCGCACACCCACTGCTCGCCCCGGCGGCGCAGGTACACGTGCCGGTCCGGCCGTGTGCCGCGAGCGTTCGCGGGCGGACGCAACGCGCGCAGCAGGCGAAGCTCCTCGAGCGCCGCCTCGAGCTCGGAGCCGAGCTCCGTCCAGTCGACGCGCTCGAGCGCCGCGAGCGCCGCCTCGACCGCGGGCCGCTGCCGGTCGCCCGCGAAGTACGACCGCAGCCGCGCACGCAGGTCGCGCGCGCGGCCGACGTAGAGCGGCTGGCCGTGCCTGTCGCGAAAGACGTAGACGCCGGGTCGTGTCGGCGCCGCCGCAACGAGCGCGCGCTTCCCGTGCAGCCGGCGGGCGCGTGGAGCCGACAGCTCGACCAGGTCGGCGACCGTGACGGCGCCACGTTCCTGCGCGAGCCCGACGAGCGCGACGAGGATCTCCGCGGTGGCGCGGGCGTCCGCCAGTGCCCGGTGGCACGGCTCGACGCTCGTCCCGAAGAACCGGGCGAGCTCGGCGAGGCCGACGCGTCGCACGCGGCTCTGCAGCAGCCGCCGCGCCAGCCAGACGGTGTCCACGACCGGCGCCGCCACCCTCTGCCCCGTCAGGCGCTCGACGGCGCGGTCGAGAAACGCCATGTCGAAGCGCGCGTTGTGGGCGACGAGCACGCCCTCGCCCGCGAAGGCCAGAAAGCGGCGCACCGCCAGCTCCTGGCCCGGTGCGCCACGCACGTCCGCCGGCCCGATGCCGGTGAGCACGGAGATCGCCCGCGGCAACGGCTGGGCAGGGTTGACGAGGGTCTCGAACGTCGCCCCCGGCACGAGCGCGTCCACCCTCTGCGCGCCGATCTCCACGATCCTCGAGCTCGTGGGCGACAGCCCGGTCGTCTCCAGGTCGAAGACGACGAAGCTCGCCTGCTCGAGCACGACGCCGGCGCCCGGGGCGTCGGCGAGACCGACCGAGGCGCCCCGCCAGGCGAGCCGCGCGTCGCCGCGCACGACATCGTCGAGCAGCGACCGGGCGATCGCCGTCGGCGCCGACGCCAGCGCGAACAGGCGTCGCGCCGCCTCGTCGGCGGGGACCGGCCCCCGTCGCGCCTGCACGAGCTCCACGAGCCGGTCGGCCGCGTCGAACGAGAGTTGCATGGTTGGAGTTGTAATCGAACATATGTTCGATTACAAGCGAGCGTGCGCTCCACGCAAATGCGAAGGGGCCCCGTCGGGGCCCCCTTCGCATTGAAACGGAGGAGCGGCCGGGCGGGCTAGTTGACGGCCTTCTTGAGGTTGCTGCCGGCCGAGAACTTCGGCACGGTCGCCGCCCTGATCTGAACCTTCTGGCTCGGGTTGCGCGGGTTGACACCCTCGCGGGCCGCCCGGTGCGTGGTGTGGAACTTGCCGAAGCCGGTGAAGGTCACGGTGTCGCCGGCCTTGAGCGCTCCCTCGACCGTGTCGAGGAATGCGTCCACGGCCGTTGCCGCGTCCCGCTTCGACAGGCCCGTCTTGTGGGCCACTGCGTCCACGAACTCCTGTTTGGTCACTGCCTCTCCTCCTGATCGTCGATCGTTGGCATGGACCCGCCTGGGACCCTAACAGTCCGGCGGATTTGGCTCAACCATGCGGCTTTGCGGCACTTTTCCGCGCTGCGAGGAGCTCGCTTGCGCGGTACAGCGCGCGCAGGCGCACGCCGAGCCGCGCGAGACCGTCTGCGCCGCCCTCTTCGCGATCGACGACGCACAACGCGTTGCGGACGACGAGACCCGCGTCGCGGAGGGCAGACACCGACTCGGCCAGCGCTCCGCCGGACGTGACGACATCCTCCACGAGGCACACGAGGTCACCCGGTGCGAACGGGCCCTCGATGCGGTTCGCCGTGCCGTATTCCTTGGTTTCACCGCGTACGATGATGAATGGCAGTCCGGACGCCATCGACGCCGAAGCGGCGAGCGCGACCGCTCCGAGCGCCGGCCCGACCAGCCGCAAAGCGTCCGGCTCCGCCTCGCGCGCCGCCGCCGCGAGACGCTCGCCCAGGGCGCGCAGGAGGTCCGGTTGCGTCTCGAACCGGTACTTGTCGAGGTAGAAGCTCGAGCGCTTCCCCGAGCGCAGGACGAAGTCGCCCTCGAGGAGCGCGTGCTCGACGAGGAGGCCGCCGAGAGCGTCGACCGTCATGCGCTCACGGCTCCGCGCGCGACCTCGAGCAGCCGGTCGAGCTCCGGCGCTCCCACGTCGAGCTTCACCGAAGAGCCGTCTTCGTACCCGACGACCGCATACGCGCCGCGGCTGCCGCGGTGCCCGCGCAGCAGCCACCACGCCGCTCCGGCGAGCACCCCGAGGAACAGGGCCCTGCGGATCATCCGTCGTCCTCGGCAAGCCTGCGCAGCGCCGTGCGGAGGTCGTACACGACGAGGCCCGCAGTCGGTGCCGGCACGGTCGTGGCGACGGCCGTGCGGCCATCCTCGCGCACCACGAACAGGCTGCCTCCCGGGAGCGCGACCTCGACCCGGGTGACGGCGGGGCCGTCACGGCGCACGTCGGCCGCGACGACGAGCAGATCTGCGGCGACACGCGCCAGCTCCTCGCCGCGCTCCGGCGTGCCGGTGCTCGCGAGCACGAACCCCGACTCGCCCAGGATGGCCGCGTCCTCCACCTGCGAGGAGAGCTCGGTCAGCTCCGTGAGTGCGTCTGCCGGACCCATCGGCCGCCGAACCTAGCAAACTGGTGTGGATGCGTCGGCCCCCGATCCGCGCGACGTTCGCCCATTTCTTCGGCGAGCGCGGCACGCACCTCGCGGCGATGGTCGCCTACTTCGCGCTCGCGTCGTTCGTGCCGCTGATCTTCCTCGCGCTCGCGATCCTCGGGTTCCTCGACCAGGCCGACGCGTCGAGCGCGCTCGTCACCTACCTCAAGGAGGCCTTCCCGGGCCAGTCCGTCGACAGCATCGTCCGGGTCGTGGACGCCGTCGTGTCGAACGCGACGACGCTCTCGATCGTCGGCGCCGTGGCCCTGCTCTGGAGCTCGGTCTCGCTGTTCTCCGCCCTCGAGTCGGCGTTCAACATCATCTACGGTCGGCCCAACCGCCCCTTCCTGCGCGGCAAGGCCGTCGCCGTCACGTACATGACCGTGTCGCTCGTCGTCCTCTTCGCCGGCCTCGTCGCCGGCACGATCGGCTACGACCTGCTCCGCCGCTTCGCGCCGCACGTCGTCGGCTCGAGCGGCGCCGCGCTCGGGCTCACCGTGCTCTCGTCGGCGCTCGCGCTGTTCGTCTTCCTCCTCACCGCCTACTACCGCCTCACGAACGCCCGCCTGACACGCCGGGAGGTGCTGCCCGGGGCGATCGTCGGGGCCGTCGTGCTCGAGGTGACGCTGCAGGGGCTGCCGCTGTTCGTGTTCATCTCCAGCGACGTCGTCGCTCTGCAGGCGCTCGGCACGACGTTCCTGCTGCTCATCTGGCTCTACGTGATGGCGAACGTGATCGTCTTCGGGGCGGCGCTCAACTACGAGTGGGCCTACGGGCAGACCGGCGAGCAGCCACGCCCGAAACACGCCCCGGAGGGGTAGGCGGGCAGCGGCTCAGAGAGCCGCGGCGAGCGCCGCCGCCGCGCGGGCGCGGTGCGAGTTGAGCGTCTTCCAGCCGTCACCGAGCTCGGCGACGGTGCCTGCCTCGCCGAGCGGGACGAAGATCGGGTCGTAGCCGAAGCCGCCGTCGCCCCGTGGCGGGCTCGAGATCCTGCCCTCGAGCACGCCCTCGGCGACCCGTTCCTCGCCGCCGGGGCCGATCGCCACGATCACGCAGACGTACCGCGCCCGGAGGTCGTCCGTGCCGTCGAGCTCCTCGAGCAGTCGTGCGACACCGTCCGCCGCCCAGCGGGCCGAGGCGACACCCGGTCGCCCACCGAGCCCGGCCGCCTCGATGCCGGAGTCCTCGCCGATCGCCCACTCGTCCGGAGCTGCGTGCGCCCTCCCGAACAGGGCCTTGGCACGCGCGTTCTCGACGTAGCTCGCGTCGGCCTCGGGCGGGAAGTCGTGTCGTTCGAGCAGCTCGATCGACCACCCGGGCAGCGCACGCCGCAGCTCCTCGAGCTTGTGCCGGTTGCCGCTCGCGAGCCGTGCTCTCACACGCGGGCAGCGGTGGCGGCCGCAACCTGCGCGGCGCCGAGCTCGTCGATGCCGACGGCGGCCAGGTCGAGCAGCTCGTCGAGCAGCTCGCGCGAGAACGGGTCGCGCTCGGCCGTCGCCTGCACCTCGACGAGACGGCCGTCGCCGGTCATGACGACGTTCATGTCCGTCTCCGCGCTCGAGTCCTCGGGGTAGTCCAGGTCGAGCACCGCCTCGCCGTCGACGACGCCGACGGACACCGCAGCGATCGACCCGGGCAGCGCCTTGGACAGGCCGAAGCGGTCGAGTGCCCGGTAGGCGGCGACGTAGGCGCCGGTGATCGACGCGCAGCGCGTGCCGCCGTCGGCCTGCAGCACGTCGCAGTCGAGCCAGAGCGTCCGCTCGCCGAGCGCCTCGAAGTCGCAGACGGCGCGTAGCGCGCGGCCGATCAGACCGCTGGATCTCGACGGTGCGCCCGTCCGGGCGGCCGCGGGAGACGCCGCGCTGGGAGCGCTCGCCCGTCGCGGCGGGCAGCATCGAGTACTCGGCGGTCATCCAGCCACGGCCCTTGCCGCGCAGCCAGCGGGGGATCTCCTCCTCGATCATGGCGGTGCACAGGACGCGCGTCTTGCCCTGAGACCAGAGCACGCAGCCGTGGGGCTGCTCGAGGAAGTCGGGCAGCACGTCGAGGGCGCGGAGCTCGTCCACCCTGCGTCCGTCGTGCCTGCTCACGCCGCCGCCTGCTCGAGCTCGGCGACGGAGATCCGCCCCACCTCGCTGATCGGCAGCTGCAGGAAGCGGCTGCCCATCGCGCGGAACGACTCAGTGTCCCCGGTCGTGAGGAAGCGATACGAGCCCTCCCGCGCCGGGTCGTTCTCGATCCCCTTGCGCGCCAGGGTCTCGCCCACCTCGCGCGCCGTCTCGTCGGCCGAGAAGACGAGCGTGACCTCGCGGCCGAAGACGCGCTGCAGGATCGGGCGGATCAGGGGATAGTGGGTGCAGCCGAGGACGACCGTGTCCACGCCCGCCTGCTTCAGAGGCGCTGCCACCTCGCGGACGGCCTCGACCGTCTCCGCGCCGAACGGGTCGTCGCTCTCGATCAGCGGCACGAGCCGCGGGCAGGCGACCGGGAATACCTCGACGCCCGCGTCGAGCGTCCAGATCGAGCGCCTCGTAGCGCCCGCTCGCGACGGTCGCCTCCGTGGCGAGCAGGCCCACGCGCCGGTTCCTCGTGGCGCGCACGGCGGCGTGCGCCTCGGGCTGGATCACTCCCACGACCGGAACCGACAGCGTCCGCTGCAGGTCGGGCAGCGCCGCCGCCGTCGCCGAGTTGCACGCGGCCACGACGAGCTTCACGCCCTGCCCTGCCAGGTAGCCCGCGATCTCGCCGGCGAAGCGGCGGATCTCGGCGAGCGGCCGCGGGCCGTACGGCAGCCGTGCTCCGTCGCCGAGGTAGACGAAGTCCTCGTGTGGCATCGTCACCAGGCACTCGTGCAGGACGGTCAGGCCGCCGGCCCCGGAATCGAACACGCCGATGGGCCGGGCGTCCATGCGGGGATTGTAGGGACGGGCGCGCGCGGCGGCGGCCGGCGGGGCATCGGCTACGCTTCCGCGTCGTGGTGAGGACCTCGACAGCGGCGGTCGCGGCCGCGGCCGCCGCCGCCGTCCTCGCCGGGCCCGCCGCCGCGTTCTCGCAGCGGGACGTGACGATCGCCTCGCCGGACGGCACGCCGCTCGCCGCCACCCTCTTCCTGCCCGACGGCGCCTCGCCGGCGGGCGGCTGGCCGGCGGTCGTCTTCATGCACGGCCTCGGCGGCGACCGGGCGGGCATGAGCGCCGTCGCGCAGTCGATGGGAATGGTGGGAGAGCAGTACGCGGTGCTCACCGTCGACGCGCGCGGGCACGGCACCTCCGGCGGCCTGGTCGGCATCGACGGGCCGAACGAGATCGCGGACGTGAAGGCCGTGCTTCGCGTGGCTGGCCGCGCGCCCCGACGTCGCCGACGCGAAGATCGGCGCCTGGGGCATCTCGCTCGGCGGCGGCGCCGCCTGGAACTCGCTGGCGGCAGGCGTCCCGTGGGGCGCGCTCGAGGTCGTCGAGACCTGGACGAACCTCGAGAGCGCGCTCGTCCCCCAGGGCCTCGCGAAGAGCGGCGTCATCGCGGGCTTCCTCGGCGCGCTCGACCCGAAGCGCGTCGACCCCGCGCTCTTCGCGGTGCGCGACGCCGCCTACGCCGGCAACCTCGCGAGCGTGCCGGCCTTCGCCGCGCCGCGCTCGTCGCTCCGGGCGCTGCGAGGGCTGAAGACGCCCGTCTTCCTCATGCAGGGACGCCGCGACTTCGCCTTCGGCCTGGGCCAGGCGTTGCAGGCGTACGGCGCGCTCGCCGGCCCGAAGCGCATCTGGTTCGGCCTCCACGGTCACGCGCCGTCGACGTTCCCGGCCGCCGACAGCGGCGCCATGCTGGCGGAGGGCAAGCAATGGTTCGACCGCTGGCTGCTCGGCACGGCGAACGGCATCGACCAATCCGAGCCGGTCGCGCTCGCGCCCGAGAGCTGGAGCGGCCGCCCGGCGCGCTTCGCAGCACCGCCGAAGCCCGTCGCGCAGGTGATCCGGCTCGCCGGCACCGCGACGATCGGGCCGTCCGGCAAGGTGCAGCGCACCTCCGGCCGCCCTGCGCAAGCCGCTCGAGGTGTTCGGCGCACCGAAGGTGGCGGTCACCGTCGACCCGAGCGCCACCTGGACACGCCTCGTCGCCGTTCTCACGGCACGCACCCCCGCCGGCAAGGAGATCGTCGTCGGCGGCGGCGGCGTGCCGCTCGCAGGGGAGAAGCGGCGCGTCACGATCTACCTCACGAACCAGGCGACGTTCGTGCCCGCCGGCTCGAAGCTGACCCTCACGCTCGGCTCGTCGTCGCTCGCGCAGAACCCGGGGAACCTGCTCTACCTCGACCTCCCGTTCGGCGCCGGCGCGACGATCGCGCTCGGCCGGGCCGTCCTCTCGATCCCCGTGCTGAAGGATCCGGTCTCGGGGTGAGGCTCGCGGCGCTCGCCGGTGTCGCGCTCGCTCTCGGCCTCGCCGCGACCGCCGGCGCCGCCTCGCAGGCGGATCCCGGCGTGACGCCGACGACGATCGTGCTGGGCGGTACCGTCCCGCTCTCCGGCGAGGCTGCCGCGTTCGGCGCCGTCGGCCCGGGCGCCAAGGCCTACTTCGACTACGTCAACGCGAAGGGCGGCGTGCACGGCCGCCGGATCGACTACCGCTACTACGACGACGCGTACAACCCCGCGCAGACGGTGCAGCTCACGCGGAAGCTCGTCGAGCAGGACAAGGTCTTCGCCGTCTTCAACTCGGTCGGCACCGCCAACAACCTCGCCGTGCGCGACTACCTGAACGCGGGCAAGGTGCCGCAGCTCTTCGCCGGCGACGGCTCGGACGCCCTCGCGGCGCCCGGAAGGTTCCCGTGGACGATGGGCTTCCTGCAGAGCTACCGCGGCGAGGGTGCCGTCTACGGCCGCACGATCGCGAAGACGCAGCCCGCCGCGAAGATCGCGGTGCTGCTCGAGAACACCGAGCTCGGCAAGGACATGACGCGGGGCCTCTCGCGCGCTGTCGCCGGCAAGGGGCCGAAGGTGGTCGCGTCGGAGTCGTACGAGTACACGGCGTCCGACGTGGCGTCCCAGATCGCGAAGTTGAAGGCCTCGGGCGCCGACACGCTGATGCTCTTCGCGACGCCGAAGTTCATGATCCAGGGCATCTTCGCCGCGCACAAGCTGGGCTGGAAGCCGCGCGTCTACATCGCCTCGGTCTCGATCGAGCCGACGATCATGGAGATCGCCCGTGCGAACGCGCCGGAGCTGACGAAGGGCGCGCTCTCGATCGCGTTCGTGAAGAACCCGAACGACCCGGTGTGGGCCAAGGACGCCGCCGTCGCGCTCTACCGCTCGATCCTGAAGAAGCACGCACCGTCGGCGCGGCCGACGGACGTCTACAACTGGTACGGCATGACAGTGGCGTGGACGATGGTGGAGACCCTGAAGCGCGCGGGCAGGAACCTCACGCGCGCCGGGCTGCTGCGGGCCGCGCAGAGCCTCGACGTGACGAACAACCCGTTCCTGCTGCCGGGTATCGCGATCCGGACGACCCGCACGAACTATTTCCCGCTCGCAAACGTCTATCTCTATCGCTACGACAACAGGCAGTGGGTGCGCTCGAGCGCGCTTCTGGCGGCGCGCTGAGCACGTCTCGAGCATGAACGTCTCATCCCGAACGACCACAGGAGGACAACGAATGACACGGAGCATCCGCCTCGCGGTGCTCGCGCTCACCGCGCTCGGCGTACTTGCCCTCGCGGGCAGCGCCTTCGCTGCATACACGACGCCGAAGCTGACCGTCACGCAGGTCGGCCAGAAGACGACGATCTCGGTCGCGCCAGACCAGACCGACGATGCGACGTATCGCGCCTCGCATCTTCGCCCCGGCCGGAACGAGCGTGACGCTCAACCAGGCGCCCGGCACGACGCTCGGGACAGTGACGGCGCAGGTCGACGCGCTCGCGCTCGGCGGCGCGTTGCTGCCGCTCACGGGCGAGATCAAGGTGGCGGCACCGGGCGCAGTCGCAGCGGCCTCACAGCAACGGCGTGCATCCAGGCCGAGACGCCCGCGGCGACCTGGGTGATGATGCTGCAGGCCGCCGGGACAGACGCTCAACGTGCCGATGTACGTGCTCGACGACGGCGGGCACCGAGACCGCGCTCGGCCCGGCGAAGATCGTCGTCTGCCTGCCGCCGCCGGACGTGCCCGCCGACAAGGGCGGCGCCACGTTCGGCGCGAAGCTGTTCAACGCCGAGTTCACGCTCAACGGCGTCTTCGGCCCGTCCCGCGGCCGGCGCCTGGGTGGCGATCTGGACTCCGTTACACGCCACTCGTGGGCCAGGTCAACGCTGCGGCGTCCGTCGGCCTCGCCGGCGGCGATCGCGCCCGGCGCCCTCTCGGCCAGGGCGACGAAGTCCGGGCTCGTGCGGACGAAGCTGACGGGCAGCGTGACGCAGGGTGGCCAGGGCTTCGGCGGCGCCCGGATCGAGATCTGGGCCGGGCTGAAGCGAGGCACGTTGCGGAAGGTCGCCACGACCACGACGAAGGCGAACGGCAGCTACACCTTCACCTACGGCCGGCGGGCGCTCTTCTTCCGCACCCGCACCGTCGTCGCGGGCGGCCGGCCGGCCCAGCCGGTGTGCGCCCTCTTCACGGGCAGGCTGCCGGTGCCGTGCGTGAACCCGACGGTGAACGGCTTCATCGCGCAGAGCGCGATCGTGCGGCGCTGACCGCAGGCACCGCCGGACCGGACGGGGGAGAGCGCCATCTGGCGGTCTCCCCCGTCAGAGCAGTTGGCGGAGCACCTCTGCCTCCTCCTCGTCTGCTCCGAGATACGCGCCGCGGATGACGGCCCACGCGCGCATCCGCTCCTCGTCCAGCCCGGCCGCCGCGAAGGCCGCGAGGCGCCGCTCCGTCACGTCCCGTCTCATCCGGTAGGGCAGCGGGTTCCAGAGGAAGGACGGCACGTCGTACTCCGGCTCGCCGAGCATCGGCTTGGGGTCGATCGCGAGGTGCCTCCCGCCGGCGTCGAGGATGTTGTGATGGTGGAAGTCCCCGTGCACGAGCGTCGAGCGACCGGGCTCGAACGATGCATAGAGCTCGCGCGCAAGCGGCAGCAGCCGGTGGCCCGTGCCGCTCGACCGCTCCGCGTCGTCGAGCCAGCGCGGCACGTGGTCGCCGCTCCACCGGAACGGCCGCTGCGCCGGCCGCCACAGCCGCACCGCCACCTCGACGGCGATCGCCGTCGCCTCCTCGTCCGACTCGTCGTCGTCCCTCGGCGTCACCTTCAGCGCGACGCGGGCGCCGGCCGGCGCCACGAACGAGAAGCGGGAGAGGGCGAACGCCTTCCCCAGCTCGAGACCCCACTCGGCCGCCACCTCGCGGGCCACCTGCTCGAGCCGGGGAAGGTGGAGCGAGCGCTCATCGCGTCAGCGTAGGGAAGGGCGTCGCGGCAGCGCCGCCTGAGACGGGACGGCGGCCATATCTTGCCGGTCATGCCTGCCACCGTGCGACTCGGGACGTGCAGCTGGGCGGACGAAGGGCTGCTCAAGGCGTGGTACCCGCGCGGGGTCTCGACCGCCGAGCGGCGGCTGCGCTACTACGCCGAGCGCTTCGACACGGTGGAGGTGGACTCGCCGTTCTACGCGCTGCCCGACCCCGACGTCACACGCCGGTGGGCCGGGCGCACACCGGCCCACTTCACCTTCCACGCGAAGGCGAGCGCGGCCATGACCTGGCACGAGGGAGAGCCGACCGACCTGGCCTTCACACAGTTCCGG
Source organism: uncultured Gaiellaceae bacterium (assembly GCA_963787085.1). Lineage (GTDB taxonomy): Bacteria > Actinomycetota > Thermoleophilia > Gaiellales > Gaiellaceae > Gaiella. The sequence goes on from CAWBBO010000008.1 coordinate 221,692, forward strand.
GGCGCGCTCGAGCCGCTCGAGCTGTCGGGAAAGCTGCGTGGCGTGCTCCTGCAGTACCACCCGCGCTTCGTCAAGTCGCGGGCAGCGAAGGAGGAGCTCGCCCGCGCGCAGGCCCGGCTCGAGCCGCTCGTGCCGCTGATCGAGTTCCGGCACCGCTCCTGGCTGGAGCCGGCGGAGCGTCGCGACACGCTCGACTTCCTCGAGCGCCACGGGCTCGCCTACGTCTCGGTGGACGCACCGATGACGCAGGCCACGAACGTCGTGCCCCGCGTCGCGGCGGCGACCCATGCCGTCTCCGTGATCCGCTTCCACGGCCGCAACGCGAAGACATGGAACATCCGCGGCCGCAGCGCCGCCGACCGCTTCGACTGGATGTATGCATCCGAGGAGCTGGCCGAATGGGTGCCGAAGGCCCGCGACCTGGCCGGTCAGGCCGAGGAGGTGTACGCGCTCTTCAACAACAACCGCGACGACTTCGCGCCGCGCAGCGCCGTCATCTTCCGGGGCCTGCTCGACGAGGCGGGCATCCCGGCCACGGGAGGGGTCGAGCCGCCTCCGACGGAGATGACGCTGTTCTAGGGCCGGGCATGGCCCGGCCTCTACGGCCGGCATGGCCCGGCCCCTACGGCCGGCGGGTAGATTCGCGTGATGCGCGTGCTCTCGGTCGTCCACGACCCGTCCTCGCTCGGCGGGGGCGGCCTGTTCGAGGAGATCGCCGCTCGGCGCGGCGAGCGGCTCGACCGCTGGGTCGTGCCCGACGACGACCATCCGACGCTGGCCCCGGACGCCTACGACGCGATCATGGTCTTCGGGGGCGTCCAGCACCCGGTGCAGGACGACGAGTACCGCTGGATCCCCCGCGAGGTGGGCTACATCGCCGACGCGCTCGAGGCGGGGGTGCCGCTGCTCGGCGTCTGCCTCGGGTCGCAGCTGATCGCGCGCGCGGCCGGGGCGTGGGTGGGGCCGGCCCAGCAAGCCGAGGTCGGCTGGCACGAGGTCGAGCTGACCCCGGCCGCCAAGGACGACCCCGTCGTCGGCGTCCTGCCGGAGCGGGCGCAGGCGTTCCAGTGGCACTACTACACCTACGAGCTCCCGGCAGGAGCGGTGCAGCTCGCCGCGAGCGCCGCCTGCCGGCAGGCCTACCGGCTCGGCGAGACGGCCTGGGGCATCCAGTTCCACGCCGAGGTGACCCGGCAGATGCTCGACTACTGGTTCGTCGAGGGCGGCGAGGAGCTGCAGAAGCCGGTCGACGAGGTGCGCCGCGAGACAGATGCCTTCCTCGGCTCGTGGAACGAGCACGGCCGCCGCCTCTGCAACGCCTTCCTCGACGTCGCCGCCCGCTAGTCACTCGATCGGCAGACCGTCGTCGGCCGACCACTCGTGCCACGAGCCGACGTAGTTCCGCGCCTCGTACCCCGCCGCGCTGAGGAGCTGCACGGCCACGCCGGAGCGCCCGCCGGAGTGGCAGTAGGCGACCACCTCGGCGCCCTCGGGCGCGCCCACGAGCGCCCTGATCCCCTCCGGGTCGAGGCCGAGCAGCTGCTGCACGTCGACGTTCAGGGCACCGGGCACGTGGCCCTGGCGCGCATCGCACGGATAGCCGCCGACGCCGCCGTACTCGGCGGCGGTGCGCACGTCGAGCAGGACGAGACCATCCTCGCCGAGGCGCCGCTCGAGCTCCTCACGGGTGACGTCGGTCACGAGAGGCCTGTGACGATATCCGCCTCGGCGGCGATCGAGGGGCGCCGGCAGAGCTCGTCCAGCCACGCGGCGACGTGCGAGAACGGGTCGAGGGAGACCCATCAGCGTCCGCGCGCGGAGCACCCAGGGCACGTAGGCGACGTCGGCGAGACCGAACGCGCCGCCGGTCAGGTAGGGGACGGCGGCGAGGAGCGCGTCGAGCGCGGCGAGCTCGCGGGCGAGAGCGGCGCCCGCGCCGGCCTCGCCCCGCCGCAGCGCGTAGTAGGGCCGCGAGAAGTCGTCGTGCCGGAACACGAGCAGCCGCGCGGCGGCGCGCGCACCCGCGTCGGCCGGCAGCAGCGCCGGCTCCGGGTAGCGCTCCTCGAGGTACTCGTCGATGACGGCGGACTCGGGCAGCACCCAGCCGTCGTCGTCGAGCACCGGCACCTTGCCGACCGGGTTCTTCTCGTACAGCCAGGCCGGCCGGTTCTCAAGATCGATCACGACCGCGTCGTAGGGGACGCCCTTCTCGGCGAGCACGATCCGGACGCGTGCGCAGTACGGGCAGCGGGGAGCGTCGTACAGGGTCAGCATCAGCGCTCGAGCCGTACCGCGCCGTCGAGCTCCGGCGCGTCCGCGAAGCCGTGGCCCGTCCCCGTGATGCCGAGCGCGCCCGCGAGACCGGCGAGCAGCTCACGTGCCGGTGGCAGCTCCGAGACGGAGCGCCCGACCGGCGCGGCCGCTCTCACGGCGCCCGGGTCGGCGCCCGTGAGGCGCTCGATCACGACCGGGTTCGCCTGCAGCGCCACCACCTCTCCCGGCGGCAGCGGCCCGTGGTGCTCCGGCACCGAGGCGTACTCGTCGACGATGGCGCCGCGGTCGAACAGGATCATCCGCACGACGGCCTCTTCCTCCACGCCGAGCACGACCGTGACGAGCCCGGTCCGCGTCGAGATCTCGCGGGCGAGCCGTCGCAGCATGGCCGGGTCGCGGTCGCAGACGTCGTCGTAGACGGCGACGTAGCCGTCGCGCGGGGCCGAGACGATCGAGCCGCGCGAGCCGCCGGGGAGACGCGGCACGTAGATCTCGAGGGCCCTCACGATCGCGTCGACGTCGTCCGTCTGGACGTGGATGGAGCCGAACGAGTCGTCGGCCCGCGCCTTCCCGAGCCGGGCGGAGAGCGCGTCGAGCGGCGCCACGAGCGTGAGCACGTCCTCGCGGAAGCCCCAGCGGCCGTACACCGCGCGCGCCGCCCCGTTGGAGGCCAGCACCTCCAGGTCGAGCGCCTCCACCCCCTCGCCGGCGAAGTGGGCGACGACCTCCCGCACGAGCGCCTCGGCGAGACCGTGCCCCCGCGCCTCGGGACGCACGTAGAGGTCGGTGAGGCGGGCGAGGCGGTCGGAGCGGCGCCGTGCGAGCGCGAGCCCTGCCACCTCGCCATGCCAGGTCGCGACCCAGGCGAGGCCCGACTCGACGATGTCGCGGACCTCGGCGAGCTCTCGCCCCTCGTCGACGTCGACGTGCGCGGGCGGCGGCACCTCCGCCTCGAAGGCACGCCACAGCTCCTCCAGCACCGCGAGGTCGGAGAGGGTGGCGGTGCGGACGGTCACGGCATCGATTGTAGGGACGGGGCTCCCTGCTCCCCGCCGCTCACCCGGTCAGCCGGAGTCCCGCGAGGAGCATGTGACACGCGACGTTGCGCCACGGCCCGAACCGATCGCCGACCTCGCGTGTCTCCTGCTCGGAGAGCTGTCGCCCGTGCCCGTAGAAATGGGAGACCGCCTTGCGCACGCCGAGATCGCCGGCGGGCCAGGCGTCGCCGCGAGCGAGGCAGCGGGCGAGGAACCAGTCGGCGCTCCAGCGGCCGAGCCCGCGCACCGCGGTGAGGGCCTCGATCACCTCCTCGTCGGAGCGCACGGAGAGCCCGTCGAGGTCGACGTCTGAACGGGCGAGCCCGATCACGTACTCGGCCTTGCGGCGCGAGAAGCCGACCTCGGCCACCTCGTGCTCGTGTGCGGCGGCGATCCGCTCCCGCCCCGGGAACGCCCAGGCGACGTCGTGCCGCTCGCCGAAGCGCTCGATCAGCCGCGAGCGCACCGCGAAGGCGGAGTGGAGCGACACCTGCTGGGCCGTGATCGACGTGACGAGCATCTCCCACGGGTCGGCGGCGAGCGGCGGCCGGTACCCCTCGAGCTCCTGCCGCAGCGCGGCGAGCGCCGGCTCGCCCTGCGCCCAGGCCCAGAAGCCGTCGAGGTCGAACGGGAGCCCGAGCTGGTGCGACACGGCGGCGGTCACGAGCTCGTCGCACGGCTCGAGCCGGACCCCGCCCGGAGCCGCTTCGATCCGCACCTCACGACCGGCGACGACCCGGTGCAGCCCTCCCTCGTGCCACAGATTGGCACGGTCCGGCCCGTACGAGCGGAACCGCTCCGTGGAGGAGAGGAAGTCGTACGGCTGCGGAACGGCGAGCGTAACCATCGCCCTGCTCAGTCGCCGAGGGCGGCGAGCACGTCGTAGAGGTCGCCGAACGGCTCGTACGGCGCACCGCTGTCACCGAGCCAGCGGGCGAGCCCGTCGCGCGCGAAGACGACGTCGGCTGCGAGCGAGACGCAGCGGTCGCTGACGCCGTCGCCGACGTAGGCGAAGGCACCGAGGCCGGCAACGCTCGCGCGCTTGCAGCGCTCGCCGCACACGACGCACGGCTCTGCCTCGGCGAACGTCGCGCGCCAGCCGTCCGGGCCGGCGGTGACGTGGTTGGCGACGACGCGTGCCTCCACCCCTTCCCGCCTGAGCACCGGGTCGATCAGCTCGTGGAAGCCCGCCGAGACGATCAGCGGGTCGTGACGCTCGACGATGGCCGCAAAGCCGGGCCGGACACGCACGGTCTCCACGAGCCACCCCACCACCTCGTCGAGCGGTGCCGTGACGGTCTCCATCTCGCAGGCGATCACCTCGTGCAGCGACAGCCTGCGCCCGATCTCCGCTTCGAGCGCGCGGAACACGTCGAGATCGCCGAACTCGGCGATGACGAGGTGGAGCGTGTCGGTCTCCGTGACCGTGCCGTCCCAGTCGAGCACCACGGCGAGATCGCCGGCGCCCGGCGCTCTCACGCGACCGCCTGCCGGAGCACGCCGATACCCGAGGCCTCGAGCTCGATCCTGCCCGCCACCTCGTCGAGCTGAGCCGCCGCAGGCCCGACGATGACGTCGCCCGGCCGAAGCGCGGTGCCCGCCGCCGCGAAGGCGCGGGCCGCGTCCCAGTCGAACGCAGGCACGGTGACGTCGGCCCGCACGTCGCCCTCGACCGAGGCACGAAGCTGGACGGCGCCGGGATCGAGCTCGTCCGGTGTCACGACGACCGGGCCGAGCCCGAGCGCGAAGTCGCGGTCCTTCGGGGCGGCGAGGCCCCGGCGACGCCATTCGGCGCAGAGCGTGTACCCGCCGATCTGCTCCTCCGCTCCGATCACCGCGGCGACCCGCGCCGCGAGCGACAGGCCGCGAGCAGACGACGCGACGACCGCACCGGGGCCGACCACCGCCGTGGCGTTCCCGAACCAGAACACGTCGCTCGCGTCGAAGACACGGACGGTCGGTGGCTGCAGCACGGGCACGAGCAGCGTCACGTCGGCGAGCCGGTACTCGGCGTGCTCCCGCGCGCCGCCGCCGCCGAGGAAGAAGGCCTGCAGCGTCTGCGCCGCGAGGTGGAGCACACGGCCCCCGTCGACGCGGCCGACCCAGCCGCGCTCCATCGGATTGTCGTTCGGGTGGAACATGCACAGCCGCACGGAACGCCTATTCAACCTGTAGCCCGGGCGTCAGGGCTCGGTGTGGACGATCACCTCGTCGACGCCGGGCACCGCTGCGCGAATGCGCTCCTCCACCGCCGACGCCGTCGCATGCGCCTGCGAGAGGCTCTCGGCGGGATCGAGCACGAGCGTGAGGAACACGACGAGCCCTTCGGTCGTGTTCAGGAAGCGGATCGAGCGCGGCGGCGCACCCGTGAGCTCGGAGACGACGCGCTCGATCTCGACCGGGTCCTCCTCGATCTCTTGGCCGGCAGCCGGCTCGGCGAGCGGCTCGAGGTGGGACTGCACGTCGACGACCTCCGGCACCCCGTCGACGATCGCACGCTCGACCTCCTCCGCGAGAGCGTGCGCCTCGCCGAGCCGCAGGTCACCCGGGACCTTGAGGTGGAGGGCGACGTGGGCGCCGTCCGGGAGCTCGATCACCGAGAGGTTGTGCAGCTCGCGCACCAGCGGGACGGTCATGGCAGCGGCACGCACCCGCTCCCGCAGCGCCTCGTCACCTCCGGCCGGCTCGACGTGGACGACGATGTCGCTGCCCGGCAGGACGCGTTCGAGAGCCGCCTCGACCCGATCGGCGACCGCGTGACCCTGGCCGACGGCGGCGCCGGGCGAGACCCCGATGACGACGTCCACGAACGCGCGGCCCGCCGCCTGGCGCAGACGCAGCCGGCGCAGCTCGACGGGCGGCTCGAGCGCGGCGATCGCGGCGCGGGCTGCCTCGTCGGCGGCGGACGGAGACTGGTCCATCAGCACGTCGACGTTGCGGCGGATCAGCCGGGCTGCCGCCGTGACCACGAGCACCGCCACGAAGAGCGCGGCGACGGAGTCGCCGCCCGGCCAGCCCGCACGCACGGCGACGAGCCCCGCCAGCACGGCCACCGTGCCGGCGAGGTCGCTGCCGAAATGGAGCGCGTTCGAGAGCAGCGCCGGGCTCGAGAACCTGCGCGCTGCCCGCAGGCTGACGAGCGTCCGCGAGACGTCGATCGCGATCACGACGCCGACCGCGGCGAACACCCACCAGGCGGCGTTCGTCTCGATCTCGACCCAGCCGCCGAGCCGGGCGAGCGCAAGCGCGCCGACACCGACGCTGACGACGGAGAGGAAGCCGGCCTCGGCGAGGGCCGCGAGATGCTCTGCCTTGCCGTGACCGTAGGGATGGCCGTGATCGGCGGGCTTCACCGCGTAGCCGACGGCGAAGAACGTCAGGAGCGCGGCGACGAGGTCGGTGCCGGAGTGCAGCGCCTCGGAGACGAGGCCGAGGCTGCCGCTCGCCACACCGGTGCCGAGCTTGATCAGCATCAGCGCGACGGCGGCACCCACGGACGCGAGCGCGGTGCGCCGTTGCGGAGACACGGCCGCAGGCTAATCGACGGGCGGGGAGGGCCGCTGGCCGCGATGGCGCGCCGCCAGGATGCCGAGCCCGATGAGGACACCGCCCGCGACCTGCACCGCGCCGATCCGCTCGCCGAGGAGGATGACGGCAAAGAACGCAGCCACGAACGGCTGCAGGTTCGTCGCCAGGGTCGCGCGCGACGGGCCGATGCGGTCGAGCGAGTGGAACCAGAGGACGTTGGTCAGGACGAGCGGTCCGAGTGTCGCGAACACGAGCAGGACCCACACCTCCCAGCCGAGCTGCCAGTCCTGGCCCGCGGCCTGAGGGGCCCCACACAGCGCGATCGGCACCCAGGCGAGCCCCAGCACGAGGGCGCTGAGCCGCGCGGGCGAGTAGCGGCGCATGAGCGGCGTGATCAGCATCGAGTAGACGGCCCACGTGGCGGCGGTGAGAATCCCGAGCGCGATGCCGCCGAGGTCGCCGCGGAGCTCGCCGCCCGAGCCGAGCGCCACGAGGCCCACGCCGGCGAACGAGAGCGCCGCCCCGGCCCAGAACCTGCGCGGCAGCCACTCGGTCCCAAAGGCGAGCCCGAACAGCGCGGTGAAGATCGGCGTGGCCGCGAGGATGAGCGCGATCACCGAGGCGGACGTGGTCTTCAGCGCGTAGACGAACCCGAGCTGGTTCAGCCAGACCACGACGGCCGCCGCGACGACCAGGACGAGGTCGCGGCGTGCGATGCGCAGCGACCGTTCCGCGAGGATCGTGATCCCGACGAATATGGCGGCAGCGAGGCCGTAGCGGACGGTGGCGTACGCGAGCGGCTGGAAGCCGTGCGTGAGGATGTAACGGGTGATCGTGAGGTTGAGCGCCCAGAGGCCGATCGCCGAGAGCAGCATCGCCTCGACGGTCGTGGGACGGCGCATGACCGGACGCTAGATGATGGGCGGGAAGACGAGGACCGGGTCGGCGCGAGTGAGGCATGGCGCCGCCCCTGCGGTTACGCTTCGCCCGAATGAGCGAGCCGACCTTCGACGACATCGAAGCCCTCGTCGGGCCCGCGACGCCGCACTTCGCCTTCCAGATCAGGGCACGCGTGCGCGAGGCGATCGCGGATCTGCCCGAGACCCACCCGGTGCGCGTGCTCGGCGAGGAGAAGATGGCGCTGCTGGCCGATCTCGGCCACGCCTCCTCGAAGGCCGAGGACGACGAGCCGGAGCGGCCGCGACGGCGCATCGGCTGGGACGAGATCCCGTCGTCCGCGCCGGTCTCGAGCCCGCTGCCGCGGAACGAGTGACCGCCGCCCGAGGCACGTCCGTCCTGGTGACAGGCGGCTCACGCGGGATCGGCAAGGCGATCGCGCTGCGGTTCGCACGGGACGGTGCAGCCCGCGTGGCGATCGGCTACCTGCGCTCGGACGCCGCTGCCGAGGCGACCGCGGCGGAGGTGCGGGCGCTCGGCGCCGAGCCGGTGCTCGTGCGCGGCAACGTCACGGCGGACCGCGTCCTCGCCCAGGTGGCGGCGCTCGGCCCGCTCGACGTGCTCGTGCACAACGCGGCCACCGGTGTCATCCGGCCCGCGCTCGAGACCGAGGACAAGCACTGGGACTGGACCATGAACGCGAACGCACGGGCCTTTCTGGCCCTCACCCGCGTCGTCGCGCCCTCCATGCCCGCCGGGTCGTCCATCGTCGCGATCTCGAGCCTCGGCTCCATCCGCGTGCTCGAGAACTACGTGCTCGTCGGCACCTCCAAGGCAGCTCTCGAATCGCTCGTCCGCTACCTCGCGGTCGAGCTCGGGCCCAGCGGCATCCGGGTCAATGCAGTCTCCGGCGGAGTCGTCGAGACGGGTGCGCTCGACCACTTCCCGAACAAGGCCGAGATGCTGGAGATGGGCGCGCGGAACGCCGCGGGCAGGATCGTCGCCCCCGAGGACATCGCCGGGGCCGTCTCGTTCCTGTGCTCGCCCGACGCGGAGATGGTGCGCGGCCAGACGCTGATCGTCGACGGAGGTTTCAGCCTGGTGGCCTGAGCCGCGGCGGGGGGGTTTTTGCCAAACAGCCGACCGCGCGGCTACCTTTGTCGCGGGAGTGAGAACGGGGAGGAGGCATCAGGTGGGTTCCCGGGGGGCGAGCCGTCGTTTCCGTATTGCCGCGGCCGGATTTGCGCTCGTCGCGGCCGGCGGCCTCGGCCTGGCAGGCGGCGCAACGGGCGTCGGGCCTGCGGAGGCGCTGCCGGACATGGTCTCGGACGCGCCGACGGGAGCCGTGCTGCAGACATACGTCGACGCGGATCTCACGAAGCCGCACCGCCTGCTGCTCCGGTTCAACGGCTTCGTCCACAACCAGGGCACGGGGCCGCTCGAGATCGTCGGCCGCACACCCGTCAACCAGACGATGACGGTGACGGCGCAGCGCATCTACGACACGAGCGGAGCGTTCGTCCGGGAGGACACCTCCCGCAACCCGGCCACGATCTACGAGACCGCGGACGGGCACAACCACTGGCACCTCCGGGCGGCGGTGCGCTACGCGCTGTACGACAGCGCCAAGAGCGTGGAGGTGGCGCCCTCGCAGAAGGTGGGCTTCTGCCTCGCGGACTCGGTGCACGTCGACGCGTTCGGGCCGGCCTCCATCGTGTACAGCCAGTCGGAGAACAGCCCGCTGGGGTTCTGCATGAGAAACAAGCCGACGGCGCCCCAGGTGCTGATGGGCGTCTCGTCCGGCTGGCGCGACAACTACCCCGCCAGCGTCGCCTTCCAGTGGGTCGACGTCTCCGACGTTCGGCCGGGCAGCTACTGGCTCGCCGCCTCGTCCGACCCGGGGAACGTGGTCATCGAGTCGAGCGAGTCGAACAACGGCGCCGCGTTTGCGGCATCGCCGTCCGTGATCCCCGGCTTCGTCGCCCAGCCGGTGAACGTGACCGGGCTTGCGGCCGGCCAGCCCGCACAGGTCACGCTCGCCGCGACATCGTTCGGCACCGCGAGCGCCCCGACGTTCAAGATCGTCAACGGCCCCTCCCAGGGGACTCTCAGCCAGGCGGTCGGTCAGCCGTTCGCAGGCCCGCAGCTGACGTACACGCGCTCCAGCGGCTTCTCGGGATCGGACACGTTCACGTACGTGGCGTACGACGCGAACAGCGAGTTCCCGCGGACGCCCCCGGCCGCCACCGTCACGCTCACCGGCTCGGCCGCCGTGCCGACGGTCTCCATCTCCGGAGCGCCTGCGAGCATGCTCGCGGGCACGAGCGTCCAGCTGACGGCGACCGTGACACCGCAACCGTCGACCGTGCAGTGGCGCGTCAACGGCATCCTCGGCGGCACGACGGCGACGGGCACGATCACGACCGGCGGCCTGTACTCGGCCCCCGCGACCCCGCCTGCAGGCCAGAGCGTCACGATCCGCGCGACGACCGTCAACGCCTCGAGCGAGGTCGCGATCCGCATCGACCCGGTCTCGGCGCCCGTGCCGGCACCCGCGCCGCCCACCCCCGCCCCGCCCCCTGCACCCGCCCCGGCCGGCCCGGGCCCGGCGGCGGCCACCCCGGCCCCGACGCCGACGCCGAGCAGCTGACCACCGCGGCCCCGCTGCTGCCGCCGACCGTCGCCCCTCGCAAGCTCCTGCCGATTCTCGCCACCCCCACCCTCGCCCGTCGCGGCAACGTCCTCGTGATCGGGGCCCTCAGCCGGAAGGCGGGTACCGTCGAGGTCAGCGCCTGGAAAGGAGCGAGCCGCATCGGGCGCTGCGTCGCCCGGACGCCTGCGTCCCGCTCGCTGACCTGCCAGATCCACTTCGGCTCCGGTTTGAAGGTGTCCGGCATCCGCGTGACGGTGCGCCTGCTCGTCGGCGGCAAGGCTGTGGCCCTGCGGCGCGCAACGTTCTCGCGCCAGATCGCCGGCCACCGGACGCTCGCGCTCTACCGCGGCACCGGCCTGCAGTGCTGGCTCTCCGAGCCACCCCGCTGACGCCCTTGCCCAAGACGCGGGCGCGCGCCCGCGTCAACCGCGGCCGGTGAGCCTGCCGAGCGTCGCCTTGGCGATCGTCCCCGCCATGCTCGGGTTCTCCTGGAGCCGCCGCAGCGAGTACTCGTACCAGCGCTGCCCGTACGGCACATAGACACGGAGGGCATGGCCGGCGGCGACGAGCTCCGTCGCCCGACTCTCGCGCACGCCCAGCAGCATCTGGAACTCGTATGCCGTCCGGTCGAGACCGGTGACCCGGGCCAGCGTCTCGCCGATCAGGAGCTCGTCGTGGGTGGCGACGCCGACGCGCGAGCCGCCGGCGAGCAACGCCTCCAGGCAGGCCACGAACGAGCGCCGCACCACGTCGTGGTCCTGGAACGCGATCCCGGCCGGCTCCACGTAGATGCCCTTGCAGAGGCGCACGCTCGGCCGGAGCTCGGAGAGATCGGCGATGTCGGCCAGCGTGCGCTTGAGATATGCCTGCAGGACGATGCCGACGTTGGCGAGCCCGGCCGCCCGCAGCTCGCGGTAGAGCGCGAGCGTGTCGTCGACGCAGGTCGAGTCCTCCATGTCGATGCGCACGAAGGCGCCGCGCCCCGCAGCGTCACGGAGGAGGGACTGCAGCAGCTCGCGGCAGAGGCCGAGGTCGAGCTTGAGACCCAGTCCCGTCAGCTTCACCGAGACGTTTGCGTCGAGCCTGTCGCCGTCGATGGCTTCGAGCACCGAGTGGTAGGCGTCCGCGATCGCGCGCGCCTCCTCCGGCCGGGTGATCTCCTCTCCGAGCACGTCGACGGTGGCGGACTTGCCCTCGGCGTTGAGCGCGGCGACGGTGCGGCGCGCGTCGTCGAGCGCCGGCCCGGCGATGTAGGGCGCGGACACGCGCCGCACCACCGCTCGCGGCACGACCGGCAGAACACGGACGACGGCGCGGTCGAAGAGGCCCACGGGGCGCGATCGTAGCGTTCCGGCTCCTCCGTAGGTCACCGCAGCGCGAATCGGAGGCCACGCCGATGCCGCGCCTCCACGGTCGGAGTGGAATGAGGAGGATGCTGTACTGGGCTCCGCAGTCCACACGGAAGGAGAGCACATGCGCACCGTCGTGATCATGGGTGCGGGCGGCCGGGACTTCCACGACTTCAACACCGTGTTCCGGAACGACGCGACGACGCGGGTGGCGGCGTTCACCGCCGCACAGATTCCCGGCATCGACGACCGGGTCTATCCGGCGTCGCTCGCGGGGCCGCTGTACCCACAGGGCATCCCGATCCGACCCGAGTCCGAGCTCGCGGCGATCGTCGCCGCGGAAGGCGTGACGGAGGTCGTGCTCGCCTACTCCGATCTCTCCCACGAGGACGTGATGCACAAGGCGTCGCTCGTCCTCGCGACGGGCGCCGACTTCCGGCTGCTCGGGCCGCACGCGACGATGCTGAAGGCCGAGTGCCCGGTGATCGCCGTCACCGCCGTGCGCACGGGCTGCGGCAAGAGCCAGACGAGCCGGAAGATCGGGAAGATCCTCGTCGACTCGGGCCTCCGCGTCGCGCTCGTGCGGCACCCGATGCCCTACGGCGACCTCGAGGCGATGCGCGTGCAGCGCTTCGCCACGATCGAGCAGATCGACGCTTCGCACCCGACGGTGGAGGAGCGCGAGGAATACGAGGCGCCGGTCGAGCTCGGCATGGTCATGTACGCGGGCGTCGACTACGCCGACATCCTCACGCAGGCACAGCAGGAAGCCGACGTGATCGTCTGGGACGGGGGCAACAACGACTTCCCGTTCTACGTGCCGGACCTCCTGATCACGGTCACCGACCCGTTGCGCGCCGGCCACGAGCTCGGCTATCACCCGGGCGAGACCAACCTGCGCATGGCGGACGTCGTCGTGGTGAACAAGATCGACAGCGCCGACCCGAAGGACGTCGAGCGGGTGCTCGCGGACATCGCCGCGGTGAACCCGCATGCCAAGGTGATCAGGGCCGAGTCGCCCGTCACCCTGGACCCGGGCGAGGCGCTGGAGGGTCGCCGGGTGCTCGTGATCGAGGACGGGCCGACGCTGACGCACGGAGGCATGACGTTCGGAGCCGGCACCGTGGCGGCGCTGCAGGCCGGCGCGGCCGAGATCGTCGACCCGCGACCGTACGCCGTCGGCTCGATCCGCGACACGTTCGCGCGGTACCCCCATGTCGGAGCCGTGTTGCCGGCGATGGGATACGACGACGAGCAGCTGCGCGAGCTCGAGGCCACGATCGACGCGGTCGAGTGCGACGTCGTCGTCACCGGCACCCCGTTCGATCTCGGCCGCTTGATCACGACGCGGCATCCACTCCGGCACGCCCGGTACGAGATCCGCGAGATCGGGCATCCGACCCTGCACGAGGCGATCGCGGCGCTCGAGCATCTGGCCCACCAGGAGACGACGGTCGCGACCGGCTGATCGCGCCACGGACGAAAGGAGCCCCATGAGCACCGTTCGGGCACCGGCGATCCCCAGCCACTTCCTGCGGGTCGCCGACCTCGACCGCGACGGCGTCGCCGCCATCCTGAACCTGGCGGCGTCGATGAAGGCGCGGCCCCACGGCTTCGTCGACGCCCTCCGCGGCGACACCGTCGTGTGCTTCTTCGAGAAGCCGTCGACCCGCACGCGCGTGTCGTTCGCGGCGGCGGCAGAGCGGCTCGGCATGCTGCCGCTCGTGCTCAGGCCCGACGAGCTCCAGCTCGGGCGGGGCGAGACCGTGGCGGACACGGCCCGCACGCTCTCCGGCTACGCCGCGGCGATCGTGGTGCGCACGTTCGCCCACGAGACGGTCGAGGAGATCGCCCGCCACGCGACCGTGCCGGTGATCAACGCGCTGACGGACGAGCACCATCCATGCCAGGCCCTCGCCGACCTGCTGACCCTGTTCGAGCGGTTCGGGCGCCTCGACGGCCTCAAGGTCGCGTTCGTGGGCGACGGCAACAACGTCGCGGCATCGCTCGCCGAGGCCGGAGCCTTGACCGGCGTGGAGGTCGTGATCGCAGCCCCGGCAGGCTACGGGTCGCGGATCCACGGTGCTCGGGTCGTGGCCGATCCGGTGGAAGCGGTGCAGGGCGCCCACGCGGTCTACACCGACGTGTGGGTGTCGATGGGCGAGGAGGACGAGCGGGAGGCGCGGCTGCGGGAGCTCGGCCCCTACCAGGTCGACGAGCGGCTGCTCCGTCACGCACGACCGGACGCGGTGTTCATGCACTGCCTGCCGGCCCACCGCGGCGAGGAGGTGTCGGCCGAGGTGATCGACGGCCCGCAGTCGGTCGTGTGGCAGCAGGCCGAGAACCGGATGCCGACCGAGGAGGCTCTGCTGCTGACGCTCGTGGCGCGTCGCTGGGAGGTCTGAGCCGGTGCGCGTCGTGGCGGCGCTCGGCGGCAACGCGCTGCTCCGGCGGGGCGAGCCGCTCGAGGCCGAGGTGCAACGAGAGAACGTCACGCACGCGGTGCGCGCGCTCGTTGCCGTCACCGACCGGCACGAGCTCGTGGTCACGCACGGCAACGGGCCGCAGGTCGGGCTCCTGACCCTCCAGTCGGCGGCGTACACCGACGTCGCCCCGTACCCGCTCGACGTGCTCGGCGCCGAGAGCGAGGGGATGATCGGCTACCTGCTCGAACTGGGCCTCCGGAGCACGCTGCCGGGACGGGCCGCGGCGACGCTGCTGACGCAGATCGTCGTGAGCCCGTCCGACCCTGCCTTCAAGCATCCGACGAAGCCGATCGGCCCCATGTGCACGGAAGGCGAGGCCCGCCGGCTGGCGGATGAGCGTGGCTGGTCGATCGCGCGCGACGGTGACGGCTTTCGCCGTGTCGTCGCCTCGCCCGAGCCGCTCGAGATCGTGGAGATCGTGACGATCCGCCTGCTCGTCGCGGCCGACGTGCTCGTCGTCTGCGCGGGCGGGGGTGGCAGTCCCGTCGTCTACGCAGGCTCGGGGCTACGGGGCGTCGAGGCGGTGATCGACAAGGACCTGGCGGCCGCGCTGCTCGCCGAGGCGCTGTCCGCCGACGTCCTGCTCCTGCTCACGGACGTGCCCGCCGTCGAGCGTGATTTCGGCACCGCCGCGGCGACGCCGATCGCGAGCGCGACACCGGCGGCGCTGCGGGCCGCCACCTTCGCGCCGGGCTCGATGGGCCCGAAGGTCGAGGCCTGCTGGCGCTTCGTCGAGCGCACCGGCGGGCGGGCGGCGGGCGGCGCCCTTCGCGACGCCGCCGCGCTGCTCGCAGGCGAGGCGGGCACGCAGGTGGCCGCGTAGGGGCCGGCTCATGCCCGCCGGGGCCGTCACGCGTCCTGACGCCTCCGAGCGAACTTTGTGGTGATTCACCACAAAGCCCCGCCAGCGTTACGCTCCTGACGCCTCCGACGCGTCGCTGCGTGTGCGCGGCCGGAGGGGGTGCGCGGCCGGAGGGGATAGTGCGAACGCACAGACCCGAAGAGCCGCGGCGCGCAGGGACGCGAGCGGGTGGCGGAGCCGGGCTCCGCCCGGCGAGAGCCACCCGCGCTCGGTGGCGTCAGGACTCGTGCATGAAGCCTTTGCGTGCTGCCGAGACGAGTGCCACCGCCTCGGGGAAGAGCACGCGCATGGCGTCGCGCAGGGCGATCGACTGCTCGTCGACTCCGCCGGACACCTGGATCTGCTTGAGGGCGGCGGCCGTGAGCTCGACGGCTGTGTTGAGCGTCAGGGTCGCGAACTGCTCCCGCTGAGCCTCCTTGACGCCGACGGCCTGCTGCTCGGCGAACTCGCGCAGGCCCCGCATCAGCTCCTCGGGGTCGCCGCCGAAGGGAAAGAAGCCGCCGCCTTCCATGGTGCGAAGGTTAGACGAGGTGGCCGAGGTAGGTGGACTCGACCTCGCGCACGAGCTCGTCGATCGTCCCCTGCGCGGCGCGGATGGCGGCGGCGAACGGCGAGGGCACCGTCGGGTCGAGTGCTCGCTCGAGCCTGCGGGTGGCCTGGCCGATCGCGTCGAGCCGCGCGGGCGAGCCGAGCTGGGGCGGGCTGCCGATCACGAGCTGGAGGGCGCGCACGGCGTCCTCGGCCTCGTCGATCCCGTCGGGCGACTCTGTCAGCCGGAGCGCCACGAGCCGTGAGAGGAGCTCGTCGAGATCGCCGCCGGCAGCGGCTTCGCCCGCGATCTCGCACAGCGCCGCGATGGCGACGACGTCGCGGACGCCTCGGCGGTCGGTGACGGGGGCGCCGGCGTCGTCGAGCACGAGCCATGCGCGTCCCGTGTGCTCGCCTTCGAACGCGCAGAGATAGCGCCGGCTGCCGGCTGCCGGCTCGGCTGCGAGCACCGCGCTGACGCCGCTGCCCGTCGGCGTGTGCGCGCCGGCGGCGCCCGCGATGCGCTCCAGGTCATGCAGAAGCGTCACCGTGCCAGGATAGTGCCGTGTCCGAGCGCGGCCTTCACGCGAGACAGCTGTTCTCGACGCTCGGCCCGACGTACGACCGGGTCGGGGCGGTGCTGTCGTTCGGTCAGGATCCACGCTGGCGCCGGTTCCTCGTCTCCCGCCTCCCGGCCGGCGGCAGCAGCGGCACCGTGCTCGACGTGGCGACGGGAACCGGGCTCGTGGCCGAGCGCCTGCTCCGGCGTGGGTTCACGGTGACGGGGCTCGATCAGAGCCCGGAGATGCTGGCCGAGGCTCGCCGTCGCTTCGGCGAGCGTGTGACG
Source organism: uncultured Gaiellaceae bacterium (assembly GCA_963787085.1). Classification (GTDB taxonomy): domain Bacteria; phylum Actinomycetota; class Thermoleophilia; order Gaiellales; family Gaiellaceae; genus Gaiella. The sequence continues at coordinate 238,153 of CAWBBO010000008.1, forward strand.
CTCGTTCAGGCGTCGGCGGACGCGCTGCCGTTCCCGGATGCGTCGTTCGACCACCTCACGGTCACGTACCTGCTGCGCTACGTCGACGATCCCGCGGCGACGGTGCGCGAGCTCGCGCGCGTGGTGCGGCCCGGAGGGACGCTGGCGTCGCTCGAGTTCTGCGTGCCGCGCGGCGTCTGGCGGCCGCTGTGGGATCTGTACGTCGGTGTCGGGCTTCCGGCAGCCGGGCGCCTGGTGTCGCCCGGCTGGCACGAGGTCGGGCGCTTCCTGGGCCCGTCGATCCGCGGCCTCTACGAGCGCTGGCCGCTCGAGGAGCAGCTGCGCGCGTGGCAGGAGTCGGGGGTGCAGGACGTCCGTGCGCGCCGCCTCAGCCTCGGGGGCGGCGTCGTGATCTGGGGCACGAAGGCCGAGGAGGGGCGCTGAGGCCCGCCTTCTACGCACTCGAGCGCGGCGGCTGGCGGGATTACGTGACGCTGCTGCATCCGCCGTACACGGCGTGGCACCTCTCGTACGTCGTCTGCGGCGGGTGCCTCGCGCCCGCGGTCGCCTGGGGGCGTCTCGGGCTCACGGCGCTCGCCTTCTTCCTCGCGATGGGGATCGGCGCTCACGCGCTCGACGAGCTGCGCGGGCGCCCGCTCGGGACGGCGATCCCACGGTCGGTACTGATCGCGCTGGCGCTCCTCTCCGTCACCGCCGCGTGCGCGATCGGCGTGGCGGTGGCGTTGTCGTTCAGCCTCCGGCTCCTCGTGGCGGTCGCAGTCGGCGCGTTCCTCGTCCCCGCCTACAACCTCGAGCTGCTCGGCGGCCGCTTCCACACGGATCTGTGGTTCGGCATCGCCTGGGGCGGCTTCCCCGTGCTGACCGGGTATCTGGCGTGTGCCGGCGCGGTGCGCAGCGAAGCCGTGCTGCTGGCGGCGTGGGCGACGCTGCTCTCGCTCGCGCAGCGGCGGCTCTCCACGGAGGTGCGGCGTGCCCGGCGCCAGGTAGTGGCCGTCCGAGGCGACGTCGAGCTCGTGGCGGGCGGGCGCGAGGCGATCACGCGCGACGCGCTGGTGGCCGCTCCGGAGGCTGCCCTGCGCCTGCTCGCCGCGGCCACCGTGCTCGCCGCCGTGGCCCTCGTGGCGTTCCGGCTCTAGGCTCTCGGCATGACCGTCTGGATCCTCGCCGCCGGGCTCTGCGTCGCGGTCGCCGCAGTCGTCGCTCTCGGACTGGGCTGGCGTCGTGCCGGCGCACGGGCAGCCGCGACCGACGAGCTCGTCACCTCGGCCCGCGCGCGCGTCCGCGCGGCGGTGGAAGAGGAGACGGCCGCGCACGTCGAGGAGATCCGGCGTGTCCTCGCACGCGAGCGAGCCGACGCCGCGTCGCAGCTCGCAGCCGAGGAGCGGCGGCTGAGCGAGGAACGCCGTGCCGAGCTCGCCGAGCGCGAACGCCGAGCCGGCGACGAGCTCTCCGACACGCTCGCCGCCGCGGAACGGCGGCTCGACGAACGGCTCCACGGCGTCGAGGACGACCTCGAGCGGGCCCAGCGGCATCTCGAAGCGCAGCTCGTGCGCCTGGCGCAGCGTCAGGCGCAGGCCATCGCCGAGGTCGAGTCACGCATCGAAGCGGAGGCGGAGGAGCTCGGCTTCACCTCCGAGACGCAGCGGAAGGCGGTCGTGAGACTGCGCGAGGAGCTCGAGCGCGCGGCGAGCACCGCCGTCACCGAGGCACTCGACGACCTCGAGGCGCACACGGCCGAGCGCCGACGCTCGATCGAGGAGATCACCGAGCGCCTGCGGGCGCGTGAGGCCACGATCGCCGAAGGGATCGAGCGCGCCGAGACGGACGCACGGGGGCGTCTCGAGCTCACGCTGCTCGAGTTCGAGCGGCGCCAGGTGGAGCGGCTCGAGCGTGTCGCCGAGAGGGAGATCGAGCGCCACGCGCTCATCGCCGCCGCCGCCTTCGACGAGAGGGTGCGCGAGATCCGGGAAGACGTCGTGACCCGGCTCTCACGGGAGCTCGACCGGGCCGTGGAGCTGCTCACGCGGGACGAGCTGGCCCGGCGGCTCGACGAGCTGGGGTAGACACAGATCTCAGATCGACCAACATTTCGCGGAAGGGAACGTCGTAGCGAGAACGAATCCCCGGGGGCGAGCTGATGGCCGAGACGAAGGAAACACCTGTCGAGTTCGGTGGCGAGCAGGCCAAGGTGGAAGGCTGGCGCCTCCACGTCCTGATCGAAGCCGGCTTTCCGCTCGCGCTGGCGGAGCGGCTCGCCGCGAGCGAGGCCGACCTGCACGCCTGCGTCGACCTGGTGCGCCAGGGCTGTAGCCCCGTCACAGCGGCCGAGATCCTCCTCTAGCGCGTGGCTCGCCCGCGGCCGTAGGCTGCGTGCATGACCGTCGAGGCGACGCTCTACGGCGACCGCAAGGTGTTCACCGTGGCGGCGGTCAACCGTGGCGTGGCGGTGTGGCTGAAGCGCCTGCCGGAGCTCTGGGTCGAAGGGGAGGTGACCGAGCTGCGGCGCAACGAGGCGTGGGCGAACGTCTTCTTCACGCTCAAGGATCCTGGGTCGGGCGCCTGCCTCGCGGCCACGATGTCGCGGCGCCGCTTCGACGCCCTCGAGCTCGGTCTGGCCGACGGCGCGAGCATCCAGGCGCAGGGGCGCGTCGAGGTGTACGAGGCGAAGGGAGAGCTCGCGTTCCGCGTCACCGCGATCGAGCGCTTCGGGGTCGGGGAGCACCTCGCCGCACTCGAGCGCCTGAAGCGCGCCCTGGCGGCCGAAGGCCTGTTCGCGACCGAGCGCAAGCGCCGGCTGCCGCGGTTCCCGCGGGCGGTCGGCGTGCTCACGGGAGCAGACGCTGCGGCTCGCGGCGACGTGCTCACCGGCATCCAGGCGCGCTTTCCACCCGCCCACGTGGTCGTCGTGGAGACTCGCGTCCAGGGCCGGGGCGCCGCCGAGCGGATCGTCGCCGGCCTGACTGCGCTGGCCGCCCACCCCGCCGTCGACGTCGTCGTGCTGGCACGCGGCGGTGGGAGCTTCGAGGATCTGCTCCCGTTCAGCGACGAGCGGGTCGTCCGCGCGGTCGCGGGCTGCCGCGTCCCGGTGGTGTCGGCCGTCGGGCACGAGCAGGACACGCCGTTGTGCGATCTCGCGGCCGACGTGAGGGCGTCGACGCCGACGGCGGCGGCGCGGCTCGTGGTGCCCGCGCTCGACGAGTTGCGGGCGGGTCTCGAGCGGTCGCGGCTCGGGCTCGAGCGCTCGGTCAGGCAGCTGCTCGCAGGGGACGGCGAGCGCCTCGGGCGACTGGGGGAGCGGCTCCGCACCGCCCCCCGCCTGCTGCTCGAGCGGCGCCGGTTCGGGCTCGACAGCACCGGAGCGCGGCTGCAGGCGCTTTCACCGCGCGCGACGCTCGAGCGCGGGTACGCGATCGTGCGGCTCGGGGGGACGGCGCTGAAGGACACGTCGGCGGTGAGAGCCGGGACGCTCGTGGACGTCGAGCTTCGCGCCGGCGGTTTCGCTGCCCGGGCAGAGGAGGTGCGCCGGTGACGGAGGAGGAGCGGCCGTACGAGGAGCTCCAGCGCGAGCTCGACGAGATCGTCGGCAAGCTCGAGCGAGGCGACGTCGGCGTCGACGAGGCGATCCGGTTGTGGCAGCAGGGAGAAGAGCTCTTCCGCCGCTGCGTAGCGCGGCTCGAGGAGGCCCAGGGGCGGGTCGAGCGGCTCGCGTCGGACACCCGTGACACGGGCGCACCGGATCTGTAGGGTCGCGGCATGGCACAACCGTCCGCAGACCTGATCAGGGGCGTTCCGCTCTTCTCCGAGCTCGACGACAAGACCGTGGCCAACCTGACGGCGGAGTTCATCGAGCGGCATTTCGACGCGGGCGAGGCGATCGCGACCGAAGGCGTCGACGGGCTCAACTTCTTCGTCGTCGCGTCGGGCGAGGCGACCGTGACCGTGCACGACGAGAAGATCGGCTCGCTGTCGCGCGGCGACGCGTTCGGCGAAGTCGCGCTCGTCGACAAGTCTGCGCGCTCCGCCACCGTCACAGCGGACACGCCGATGGTCGCGTATGCGCTGCCCGTCTGGAGCTTCAGGCCGTTCGTCGAGCAGCGACCGGAGCTCGCGTGGAAGCTGCTCGAGATCCTGGCCGAACGGCTGCGCTCAGCCCAGGCGCGCTAGACCGACCCGGGCGACTCATGTTGACTACGGGAGTGGTGGTCAGGCCCGACGCGGAGCTCGTCGCACGTTGCCGGGCAGGCGACGCGAACGCGTGGAACGAGCTCGTGGAGCGCTTCTCCCGGTACGTGTACGCGATCACGACCCAGGCGTTCCGCCTGCCCGAGCACGACGCCGAAGACGTCTTCCAGGACGTGTTCGGCCGCGTGTTCGAGCGGCTCGACACCCTGCGCTCCGACGACGCCGTGCGTCCCTGGATCGGGCAGCTGACGCGGAACTGCTGCCTCGACCGCCTGCGTGAGGGCAAGCGGGAGCTCCTCGTGGACGAGCCGGCCGAGGCCGCGGTCGAAGGCCAGATGGAGCGCCTCGACGAGGCATTCGCGGTGCACGAGTGCCTGGCGCGGCTGTCGGAGGAGTGCCGCGAGGTGCTCGACCGGTTCTTCTGCCGCGACGAGAGCTACAGCACGATCGGAGCGGCGCTCGAGATACCGGCCGGCACGATCGCAAGCCGCATCTCCCGCTGCCTCGCCCGGCTGCGCACGGAGCTCGAGGCCCCGTGATCGCCACGGCAGGTGGAAGAAACCAGCCCGCCCCTGCGTCTTGTGGTCAGGTGATCGCATGACGGGATACGACGAGGAGCGCGTGGCGGAGCTGTTGGGTGCGTTGCGGCCGGCGCCGGCGGGATGGGTGCGCGCGGCCCAGGAGCTGCCGCAGGCGCGTGCCGGGCTCGACGTGCTCGTGCAGCGCGCAGAGCAGGACGCCGCCTTCAGGAGCGCACTCGTCAACGACCTCGAGCAGGCGCTGCGTGCCGCCGGGGTGGAGCCGCGCCAGCGCGTCGTCGATCACCTGCGCAAGCTTCTCGACGCGTGACGGGCTCGGACGTGTCCGCGGCGCTACCGCTCGCCGACTTCCTGGACGAATTGGAGGCGCCGGCGCCGTCGCGCTCCGGAGGTACCGCCGCCGCGATCACGGGCGCAATGGCGGCGTCGCTCGTGACGATGGTCGGACGAGGCTCGCCGGATTGGCCCGACGGCGTGGGCGTGGCGGCGCAGGCAGGGGCGCTGCGCAGCCGGCTGCTCGAGCTCGGCGATGCCGACGCTCGAGCCTATGCGGCGGTGCTGGCGACGATGCGGTCCGGGAAGGAGGAGCGGGCAGGTCAACGGGACTTCGCACTCGGGCAGGCGCTCGAGGTCGCCGCACTCCTGCCGCTCGCGATCGCCGAGGCCGCAGCGGACGTGGCGGAGCTTGCAGCGCTCGCGACGGCGCACGGGAAGGAGGCGCTGAAGGCCGACGGCGCCGTCGCGGTCGCGCTCGCGGAGGCGTCAGCCCACTCCGCGGCGCACCTCGTCGAGGTCAACCTCACGACGATGCCGGGCGACGACCGCTCGGGTCGCGCCGCCGAGCTCGTGCTGTCGGCGCAGGCTGCACGCGCGCGGGCCCTCGGAGCGCTGTGAGCTCTCTGCCTGCCTGGAGCCTGCCGGCGGAGGCGGTCGACGGCATCGGCATCCCGGCGAGCTGGTCGGAGCACGTCACTCGCGCGTGGGCGATCGAGGGATCGACGGGGGCGGGCGTCGACGTCTGCGTCCTCGACAGCGGCGTCGACGGCGCGCACCCTCTCGTCGGCGGCCTGGCCAGTGCGGTGGCCGTCTCGCTCGAGGGCGAGGAGATCCGGGTGGAGCGGGACGAGCTCGGCGACGTCTGCGGGCACGGCACCGCGTGCGCGGGGATCGTGCGCTCACTGGCGCCCGCCTGCCGGCTGCACAGCGTCCGCGTGCTCGGCGCCGGCAACACGGGCAGCGGCGAGCTGATCCTGGGCGGGCTGCGGCACGCGATCGAGCAGGGCTTCCACGTCGTCAACCTCAGTCTCTCGACGACGAAGCGCCGCTTCGCGGAGCTGCTGCACGAGCTGGCCGACACCGCGTACTTCCGGGGCACGGTGCTCGTCGCGTCGGCCCACAACATGCCGGTCGAGAGCTACCCATGGCGCTTCTCGTCCGTCATCTCGGTGGGGAGCCACGAGGGCCCGGATTCGCTCGCCTGGTATGCGAACCCGAGCCCGCCGGTCGAGTTCTTCGCCCGGGGCGTCGACCTCGACGTCGCCTGGTCCGGCGGCGGCACCCTGCGCTGCACCGGCAACAGCTTCGCCGCTCCGCACATCGCCGCGCTCTCCGCCCTCGTCCTCTCCAAGCACCCGGGCCTGACGCCGTTCCAGCTGAAGAGCGTCCTCTACCTGACCGCGACGAACACCGGAGGAGGCCCATGACCGGAGAAGGTCGGTACAGCAAGGCAGCGGCCGGCGGCATGCTCGCCTCGGAGGAGGGGCACCGTGCGCTGCTGCAGTCGATCGTCGACGTCGCCCGCGCCATCTTCGACGCCAGAGCCTCGTCGGTGTTCCTGCTCGACGAGAAGACCGACGAGCTCGTGTTCGAGGCCGTCTCGGGGGAGGGCGAAGGCGAGCTCGTCGGGAAGCGCTTTCCGTCGAGCACCGGGATCGCGGGCTGGGTTCTCGTCACCCGGCAGCCGCTCGTGATCGACGACCTGCAGCAGGACCCGCGCTTCGCGCGCCGGGCGGCGGAGTCGACCGGCTACGTGCCGCACGGCCTCATGGCCGTGCCGCTGCTGATCGAGGAGCGGGCGCTCGGTGTGCTCGAGGTGCTGGACCGGCCGAACGCCACATCCTTCTCGCTCGCGGAGATGGACCTGCTGACGTTGTTCGCTCACCAGGCGGCGATCGGCCTCGAGCTCCTGCAGAAGGCGCGTCGGGCACGGGCTGTGCTCGAGCTCGACCACGGCCGCCCCGCGCAGGTGGCACGCATCGCCGAGCTGCTGGAGCGGGGCGACGACCACGTCGCCGGTCAGCTGCTCGACGCGCTCGAGGCTCTGCTCGGGCGACGCGTCCCCACCTGAACCAGGAGCGCGGCCGTCCAAGACGGCCGCGCTCCTCCGGTGCAGACCCCCCAAGGCCGCACCTCCCCCCACGTTCGCCGCGGTCGCGGCGTCGAGCTCAGTCGGACTGGCGGTCGGCCTGTCTGTCGGCCTGCCGCTCGATCCAGCGATGGCCTTCGAAGTCCGGCTCGCCCTCGCCCTGACGATCTGCAACCCGGTCGGTCACCCGGTCGTTCCCCTGCCTTTGACCCTCGAAGTCCGGCTCGCCCTCGCCTTGACGGTCGATCAGCTGATCCGTCGCCTCGCCGACCTCGTTGCGCTCTTTCTCGTCAGACACTTCCGTCTCCTCTCGTGAGACCGATGGGGCCGCTCTCGCCGACCGGTTCTGACCACTAGACGGACGGGGACGCTGAAATCTTCCCGCCGATGTGGTGTGGTTCGAACATGGTGGGACCCAGGGCCGTCGAGTGCAAGGCCTGAGCGTGCGCGCCGCCGAGTCGGCGCGCTCCTTCGGGGAGGTGTTCCGCAACCCGGACCTGCGCCGCCTCCAGCTCGCCTGGGCCGGTTCCCTGATCGGCAACTGGTCGTATTTCGTCGCCCTGGCCGTGTACGCGTACGACCAGGGCGGTGCCACCGCCGTCGGTCTCGTCGGCGTGATCCGGATGCTGCCGGCCGCGGTCGCGTCTCCGTTCCTCGCCACGCTGGCCGACCGCCGTTCGCGCAGGCTCGTGATGGTCGTGGCGGACATCGTGCGGGCGGCTCTGATGGTGCTCGCCGCCCTGACGATCTGGCAGGGCTGGTCGCAATGGGTCGTCTACGCGGTCGTCGCGCTTCTCGACGGTGGCGGGCACCGTCTTCCGCCCGGCGCAGGCGGCCCTGCTGCCGCACCTGGCGCGCGGCCCCGGTGAGCTGACGGCGGCGAACGTCGCGTCGAGCACGCTCGAATCGGTGGGAGCGTTCGTCGGCCCGGCGCTCGGCGGCGTCCTGCTCGCGCTCACGAACGCGGAAACGGTGTTCGCCGTCAACGGCGCCTCCTTCGTCTGGTCGGCGCTGCTCGTGCTGGCGGTGCGGGGTGCTCCGTCGGCGCAGCGGCGCGACACCGCCGAGGCGCACGAGCGTGGCGGCGGCGTCGCGGAGGGATTCCGTGCAATCCTCGCCAGCCGCGACCTGCTCACGGTCTCCGTCCTCTACACGGCCCAGACACTCGTGGCCGGGGCGCTGAACGTGCTCGTCGTCGTCACGGCACTCGAGCTCCTCGACGTCGGCGATTCCGGGGTGGGGTATCTCAACGGCGCCCTCGGCGCCGGAGGGCTCGTCGGCGGATTCGTGGCGCTCGTGCTCGCGTCGAGGGGCCGCCTGGCTGCGGATTTCGGCGTCGGCATCGCCCTGTTCGGCATCCCGCTCGCGCTCGTGGGCATCGTGTCGTCCGTGCCGGTGGCGCTGCTCGCGCTCGGGCTGATCGGCCTCGGCAACTCGCTCGTCGACATCAACGCGCTGACGATCGTGCAGCGCACGGTCCCGGACGAGGTGCTGGGCCGCGTGCTGGGCGTGCTCGAGGGCGTGCTGCTGGGCTCGATCGGGGTCGGAGCGCTCGTCGCGCCCCTCCTGATCGAGGTGACCGGCGTCCGCGCGGCGCTGATCGCCACCGGCCTGCTGCTGCCGGCGCTCGCCTTGCTCGCCTCGGCACGGCTGCGCTCGCTCGACAGGCGCACCGCCGCGCCCGCCGAGCTGCAGCTGCTGCAAGGCGTGCCGATCCTCGCGGCGTTGCCGGTGGCCACGCTCGAGCTGCTCGCGAGCTCGCTCGTCCAGGTCCGCCAGCCGGCAGGGGCGGTCGTGATCCGCGAGGGAGCGACCGGTGACCGGTTCTACGTGGTCGGCGAGGGCGAGGTGGAGATCGCCGGGAAGCGGTTGGGCCGGGGCGAGGGCTTCGGCGAGATCGCGCTGCTGCGAGACGTGCCGCGGACGGCGACGGTCACCGCCGCAACGGACGTCACGCTCTTCGCGCTCGAGCGGGACGAGTTCATCGCGGCGGTGACGGGCCACGAGCCGGCCCGCGCGGCCGCCGACGCGGTGATCGCGGCGCGGCTCGGGTCGTTCAACCCCACCGTGGCACGGGCGCCGGCGTAGGGCCCGGCCGCGCCCGGCGTCGGCCCTCGTGCGGGTCAGAGGACCGGGGCGCTCTCGCGCTCGGCTTCCGATTCCATGCGCGCGGCCTCGGCGGCGACGATCGAGTCCTCCTCGAGCTCCTGCTCCTCCTCCATGCGCTGGAGGGAGGCGAGCGAGAGCCCCTCGCGCGCCAGGAAGATCAGGCCGACACCGACGCCGACCGACATCTCGACCGCCTGCAGCACGAGCGCGTAGGCGAAGCCGGTGCCGTACGCGACGCCGTACTGGACGAGCGGCAGCGCGATCGCGGCCTGGAGCAATCCGATGTTCCCCGGCCAGAGCGGGAAGATGGTCGCGACGTTCATCAGCAGGAGCACGAGCGCCGCCGCCGGGAGCGGCGCGTCCATTGCGAACGCCTCCATCACGACCCAGACGGCGAACAGCTGGAGCAGCCACCCCACCACCTGGAAGAAGATCGCGGCCGCGGCCGGGGCCGGCGCCCGCAGCACGGCGAGGCCCTGGCGCGCCATCGTCACCAGCCGGCGCGCGGAGCTCATGCCCGGGCCGATCGTGTGCGCCGTCGAATGCGGCCGCCGCGCCGTGATCACGGCGACGGCGAGCAGCGTGACGCCGACGAGGAAGAAGACGGCGAGGCTCGTGACCGCCCAGTGAGGGATCTTCGCGGTCAGGATCACGTAGACGACGAGGAGCGAGACCGGGAAGAGGTCGAACAGTCGGTGCGCGAACACGGTGCCGAGCAGCGTGGCCGTGGTGCCCGGGCCGTGCCGCGGAAGATGTCGTCGGAGCACCGCCACGCGCGCGAGCTCGCCGGCCCGCGCCGGCAGCACGGCGTTGCCGAGCAGGCCGATCCCGAACGACGAGAACACCTGCCCGAACGACGGCTGCGGGTCGGGCAGCGCCTGGGAGATCGTGAGCCGCCAGGAGATGGCGCGGGACAGCACGGAGAGCAGGTTGAGGAGCACGGCGACGACGACCCAGCGCCAGGCGACGAAGTCGAACGCGTGGTAGACGGTGTTCCAGTCCGGGCCGCGCCACCAGACCGCGAGCAGGGCGGCGGCGAGCAGCAGGACCACGAGCACGCCGCGGGCCCACGGGTTCCTCAGCCAGCGCAGCGCGCGTGTCATGCGGCGGCGGGCTCCTCGATCCCCCGGGTCACCCGCTCGTAGATCCCCTCGAGCCGGCGCGCAATGTCGCTCCAGGCGTACCTCTCGAGCGCGAGCGCACGGGCAGCGGCTCCCATCGCCTCGCGGCGCGGCTCGTCCTCGAGGAGCTGTGAGACCGCCTCCGCCAGCAAGGAGATGTCGTCCGGCGGCACGGCGACGGAGGTCTCGGGGGTGAGCACCTCGCGGTAGCCCGGGATGTCCGATGCGACGGCCGGGAGCCCGCAGGCGAACGCGCGCGTGAGCACCATGCCGAAGCTCTCGCCGCCGAGCGACGGAGCGATCAGCGCCTTCGTCCGGGTGAGCAGGGAGGTGAGGTCGTCCTGCGAGAGGAATCCCAGGATGTCGACGCCGTCGTCGGGAAGGCGGAGCCGCGCGAGCAGCAGCCGCACGGCGAGCGGGTCGGCGCCGCACACCTGCAGGCGCGCGCCCGTGCGACGGTGGATCTCGGGCCATGCGCGCAGCAGCACGTGGAGTCCCTTGCGCTGCTCCTGGCGGCCGGCGAAGGTGATCGTGTGCTCCCGGCCGCCGGGCGAGACGCCCTCGGGGATGAGCACGCCGTTCGGCACGATCTCGTACTCGCCCGGAAGCCAGCGCGCCGCCGATTCGCGCGCGCGCTCGGAGACGGCGATGCGCGCGTCGATGCGGCTCATCAGGAAGCCCCACCCCGGCATGCCGAGCTTCATCCAGCCGAGGTCGCCGGACGCGTGATGGGTGGCGACGATCGGCGCAGTCGCGAGTGCGAGCGTGGCGATGCACGTGACGGGGGTCATCGGCTCGTGCAGGTGGAGCACGTCGAAGCGCTCGCGCTCGAGCACCCTGGCGATGCGCACGATCGCACGCGGGCTGAGGATGATGTTGGGAAGGGAGCCGTTGGCGGGGACGATGACGCTGCGCCCGATCGGGATCACGTTCGCCGGCGGATCGCCGTGGCGCCCGACGCGAGGATGCAGGGCGCGCGTGAACTGGCCGCGTGGATCGTTGCCCATGACCAGGCGCACGTCGTGGCCACGAGCCTCGAGCGCCGCCGCCTGGAGCTCCGCATGCTCCACGACCGCGCCCCAGAACGACCACGAGAAGGGCACGACGATGCCGATCTTCACGCGAGGAGCCTAGTTACTCGGCAGTGGCGCCGGGAAGCACACGTTCCCAGAGCCCTGCCAGCACGGTCAGCTCCGCGTCCGCGAAATGGGACAGGAACCGAGCGCGAACGCCGCCGAGATGCGTGACGCGCGCCGCCTCCAGGCGGGCCTGGCCCACGTCTGTGAGCTGTGCGAACAGGCCGCGGCGGTCGGCCGTGCAGCGCTCCCGCTCGACCAGGCCCTCGCGCTCGAGCCGGTCGACGAGGCGCGTGAGGCCGCTCTGGCTGAGCAGGACGCTGCTCGCGAGCTCGGTCATGCGGAGCTTGCGGGCAGGGGCGTCCTCGAGCATGAGCAGCACCTCGTACTCGTGCAGCGGCAGGCCGTGCACCTCCTGCAGCTCCGCGTCGAGGTCGTGCACGAGCCGTGCGTGCACGCGGAGGAGCCCGCGCCAGGCTGCGAGCTCGGGCGGGGAGAGGCGGTTGACGGCATTTACTTGCATATGCAATTATATTCCTTGATCAAGCAAATATCTATCATGGAGCGGCCACGCCGCGTCGGAGAGCCTCGCTCGGAAAGGAAGGTCAGATGCGCTTCGAAGGCATCCACCACATCACCTGCATCACCGGGGACGCACCCGGGAACGTCGACTTCTACACCCGCGTGCTCGGGTTGCGGCTCGTCAAGAAGACGGTCAACCAGGACGACCCGACCGTGTACCACCTGTTCTACGCGGACGAGGACGGCAGCCCGGGCGCCGACATCACGTTCTTCGAGTACCCGGGCGCGCAGCGCGGCCGCGCCGGGGCCGGCATGGTGCACACGATCACGTTCCGGCTCGGCTCGACGGAGGCGCTCGCGTTCTGGCAGGCGCGCCTCGCGGCCGAGGGGATCGCCGTGCAACGCGACGGGGAGCGGCTGCGCTTCGACGACCCGGAGGGCCTCGGCCTCGAGCTCGCCGTCGTCGAGACGAGCGACGCCCCTCTCGTGGCCCAGCATCCCGAGATCCCTGCGGAGCTCGCCCTGCAGGGGTTCGACGGCGTCAGGGCCTTTGCCTCCGATCCGGCCGCGAGCCGCGAGCTGTTCGAGCAGACGCTGGGCTTCCTCCCTGCCGGCGACGACGCCTGGGAGGCACGGGGTGCGACGCGCGGCGGCACGTACGCGTTCGACCCACCCCCCGCGTCCGGCCGTGGCGCGTCGGGCGCAGGCACGGTGCATCACATCGCGTTCGGCTCGAACATGGACGAGCAGGACGCGTGGCTCGATGCCGTGCGCGCTGCGGGACGCAATCCGAGCGGCGTGATCGACCGGTTCTGGTTCCGCTCCGTCTACTTCCGGGAGCCGAGCGGCGTCCTCTTCGAGATCGCCACCATGGGACCCGGCTTCTCGGTCGACGAGCAGCAGGAGCATCTCGGCGAGAAGCTGATCCTGCCGCCGGCGTTCGAGCACCTGCGCGCGCAGGTGGAGCCGTTGCTGACGCCGCTGCCGGACCCGCGCGCCTCGTGGCCGACCCGGGTCTAGGGGCCTCCAGCCTGGAGTCGCTGGGACATCGCGTCCGCCCTGCGGCGGGCGTGCCCGAGGGAGCGCTCGTCCTCCTCCACGGCCGTGGGGCGGACGAGCACGATCTCTTCCCGCTGCTCGACGCGCTCGACCCGGAGCGGCGGCTGCTCGGCGTCACCCCCCGCGCCCCGCTGTCGCTGCCGCCGGGTGGGGCGCACTGGTACCGGCTGGGCGGCATCCCGACGCCCGACCCGGGCACGTTCCTCGCCACGTTCGCCCAGGCCGCAGCGTTCCTCGACGCGCTGCCGGTGCCGCCGGAGCGCATGGTGCTCGGCGGCTTCTCGCAGGGGGCCGTGATGAGCTACGCCCTCGGTCTCGGCAGCGGCAGGCCGCGACCCGCGGCGATCGTGGCGCTTTCCGGCTTCGTGCCCCGGGTGGCGGGCTTCGAGCTCGACCTCGACGACCTCGGCGGGTACCGCCTGGCGATCGCGCACGGGTCGCTCGACCCTGTCATCCCCGCGTCGTACGGCCGCGAGGCGGCGGCGCTCTTTCGCGAGGCGGGAGCCGACGTCCTCTGGCACGAGACCCCCGTGCCGCACACGATCGATCCTCGCCTCCTGCCCGACCTGCGGGCGTTCGTCGACGCCTCCATCCCCGCGTAGACTGGTGTCGTGGGTCGACCCGACGAAGGGCTAGCCGAGCTCCACACGCACCTCGGCGGCTCGGTCGCTTCGGACATCCTCTGGAGCCTCGCCCACGAGCAGGGGATCGCGCTGCCGGTGAAGGACTACTGGGAGTTCGACCGGCTCGTCACGGTGTCCGACCCGCGCGGCGTCGAGAGCCTCGACGCCCTCGACGCGATCTACCACTGGACCGAGCTGATCCAGTCGTCGCCCCTCGCGGTCGAGCGCTCGGTGCACGGGGCGATCGGCGGTGCCTACCGGTCCCAGGGGATCACGACGCTCGAGCTGCGCTTCAACCCGATGAAGCGCAACCGCGGCGGCGAGCGCGATCTCGATCACATCATCCTGGCCGCAATTCGCGGCCTCGACCGCGCCAGCCTCGAGTATCCGCAGGTACGAGCGGGGCTGATCCTGATGATGGATCGCACCTTCGACGACCACCAGAACACGGTGATCGTGGAGAAGGCGATCGCCTGGGCGCCGCGGGGCATCGTCGGCGTGGACATCGCCGGCCCGCGCCCCGGCGGCACCCGCTACGACTACAGCCGCATCGTGCCGATGGTCGAGACGGCGCGCGCCGCCGGACTCGGGGTGACGATCCACGTCGGCGAGGAGGGTGCGACCGGCGCGGAGGAGATCGGCGACGTCGTCGAGCACCTGCGCCCCGACCGGATCGGGCACGGCATCCTCGCCGCCCGGCACCCGGAGCTGATGCGGCTCCTCCGCGAGGCGGGCACGGTGCTGGAGATCTGCCCCACGTCCAACCTGCTCACGAAGGCGCTTCCCGACGAGGAGGCGGTGCGGACGACGTTCCGCGCGTTCGTCGAGCACGGGGTCGCGTTCACGATCGCGACGGACGGGCCGGAGATGATGGGCACCCACCTCCGTGACGAGCTGGAGCTGCTCGAGCGCATCGGCGCGCTCGACGCCGCCGAGATCGCGCAGGCCAACACCCGCGGCCACGCGGCCAGCTTCATCGGCCAAACGTAGGGGCCGGGCCGGGCCGTGCCCGGCCCTCGCCCGCGGCTAGGGCGTCCGCTCGGGAGGGTCGACGTCCGCCCCGTCGAGGTGGACGCGCTCGGCCAGCTCGCGCGACTCCTCCTCGACGGCTCCGAGCGCGCGGCCGACGCGGCCGCCCGTGTGCTCGTCGGCGACAGCCTCTGCCTTGTCGATCGCCTCGATCGCGGTGTACTCGAGCTCGTTGGAGGCCTCTTCGACCTTCCAGATGAAGCGGCGAAAGCGGTCGAGCAGTCCCATACGACGACTCTACCTCGTGCGCGTCCCGGGCGCTCGACCCGGCGTAGGGCCGGGCCATGCCCGGCCCGCTAGTGCTCGACCTCGGTCCGCTGATGCGAGAGGAACTCGAGCAGGTCCGAGCGGGTCAGGATCGCGACGGGCTTCCCGGCGGAGCCGACGACCACGGCCGCGCTCGGTCCCGACAGGTCGGCGAAGACCTCGTCGAGCGAGGCCCGCACGTCGACCGCGGCGAGCGGGGGCTGCATCGCGACCGCGACGTCGTCGTTGAGAGCATCCGGGTGCTTGAACACACGGTCGAGCAGGCTGCGCTCCTGGATCGAGCCGACGATGTCGGTGAGCTCCGAGGCAGGCCCGGTGCGCACCACCGGCAGCTGGGAGATGCCGTAGCGCTGCATCAGCTCGATCGCGGCTCCCACCTTCTTCGAGGACTCGATCGTGACGAGGTCGGGCACGTCGTGCTGCTCGCCGCGCTTGAAGCGGAGCACCCCGTCGACCGTCGGGGCCGGCGCGAGCCGCTCGATGAAGCCGTACTGGATCATCCAGTTGTCGTCGTAGAACTTCGAGAGGTACGAGCGGCCGCCGTCGGGCAGCAGCATCAGCACCGACGCCTCCGGCCCGAGGCGCTCGGCGACCCGCAGCGACGCCCACGCCGTCGAGCCGCAGGAGCCGCCGACGAGCAGCCCTTCCTCGCGCGCGAGCCGGCGGGCGGTCAGGAACGAGTCGCGGTCGGAGACGCGCACCCACTCGTCCACGACCTCGGGGCTCATCGTGCTCGGCCAGGTGTCCTTGCCGATCCCCTCGACGAGGTACGGGTGCATCGGATGAGCGTCGTCCATCGTGTAGACGGAGCCCTCCGGGTCGGCGCCGACGATCAGGACCTCCGGCTTCCGCTCCTTGAAGTAGCGGCCGATGCCCGAGATCGTGCCGCCGGTGCCGACGGAGACGACGATGGCGTCGATCTCGCCGCCGCCGGTCTGCTCCCAGATCTCGGGCGCGGTCGTCCGGTAGTGCGCTTCGGGGTTGGCCGCGTTCGAGTACTGGTCCGGCTTGAAGCCGCCCGGGATCTCCTCCGCGAGCCGGTCCGAGACCGAGTAGTAGGACTCGGGCGAGTCGTGCTCGACCGCGGTCGGGGTGATCACCACCTCGGCGCCGTAGGCCCGCAGCGTGGAGATCTTCTCCTGGCTCATCTTGTCCGGCATCACGAAGATGCAGCGGTAGCCCTTCTGTGCCGCGGCGATCGCGAGGCCGACACCGGTGTTGCCGGACGTGGGCTCGACGATCGTGCCGCCGGGCCCGAGCTTCCCCTCGGCTTCGGCCGCCTCGATCATGGCGAGCCCGATGCGATCCTTGTTGGAGCCGCCCGGGTTGAGGAACTCGAGCTTCGCGAGCAAGGTCGGCTGCACGTCGCGGCCGAAGCGGTCGAGCCGCACGATCGGCGTCGAGCCGACGAGGTCGAGCAGGGTGGGGTACGCGCGCGCCATCGGGCGGAAAGCCTACTGGGAGCGCGGCTTCCCCGGGCTTGCGGAAGGGCATTTGTGGTGATTCACCACAATGTCGCTCTCCGCAGGCCGTCGCGCCGTGCTGCGTTCCGTACCTTCCCGCAGCTGCGATCCGAGCGGCGACCGATGGCGGCTCCGCGGCCGTGCACCACGATCAGGTCATGCACCCCGAGCACGAGGACGCGCATCGTCCGCTGTGCACGATCGCGCTGATCGCGGAGGGGCACGCCGAGCGCTGCCCGGGGGCCGAGTGCGCGTTCTGGGAGAACGGCTGCGCGCTCACGAGGGTCGAGACGGAGCTCGACGGCCGGCCCGAGGTGGCGCGGCTGCTCCTCGACCTGCGACGCGAGATCGAGCAGGGCAGAGCCGTCGAGCTCGAGGCCGCCCGCTCGCGGCTCGCCCAGATCCTCAACGAGGAAGAGGGGATCGGGCCGGCGCCGCTCTAGCGCTCGAGGCGGGCGGCCCACAGGGCAGGCCATCCCGTCCCCGGTGCACCAGCGTTCGGGACTCTTCCCCGCGAGGGCAGCCACGACCACTTGTGACACAGTGTCACAAGCTCCGTTCGGTCGAGTGATCCGGCCGCAATCCCAGAGCCTTGTGACACTGTGTCACAAGGCTCTGGATGCACGCCAGAGCGACCTTCCGGTGACGAGTGACGCGAAGCGAGAGATCGTCTCGACCTGAACACGACGTACCTGGACGCCGGGGCGATGGCCGACATCGAACGCCTCGGGATTGAGTTGACTGACGGCGCACCGCTGCGGTCTGTGATTACGAGCGGACGAGGACGGGAACCCGGCCGGTCGTCGCGCAGGGCATCGCCCACTTCGACCGCGAACGCGGTGCGTGGCAGATCCACTACTTGATGGAAGACGTACGCTGAGAGCCGCGCGAGGCCTAACGCCGGGCGACACGCCTTTCGCCTGCGCCAGTTCTGGAATGACGCCTGAGCCTGATGCGCTCGCGCTCGGGAGAGGCTCCTTCATGGACTGGGAAGATGTCGGGGCGACTGGTGGGTTTCTCCGTCGGGCTGCTGGTCGCCGTGGCGTTGCGTTAGCGGTGGTCGTTCAGGGCAGTCCACGACTACGCCTCAGGCGAGATCTGCGTTCAGCCAGCATGGCCTCGCAATCAGGAGGTCGCCCGAGACGGGGTCGATCGATGGCAGCTCATACCTCACCCCGGCCGACGGCGCGTTCACCGTCATCGTCAGCGGGACCTGACTCCGAACCGGAAAGACTTCCGGTACGAGGACGACGCCGATCCCGAACTCAGCTGCTCGACGCGAACCGATCTTGCCGACGGCTCAACCAGCCGGTGCATGCAGTGTCAGCCCGATCCAGATCCGTCCGTAGGTCGCTCCGAGAGTCTACGAGCAAGCCGTAGACTACCGCGTCGTTCGCACGCTCCTCTCGCCGGAACAGCTCCCAGCCGAGCTGGCCTCGCCGCGCCGCGGCGCGGGCTCAGTGCCGGAAGTGGCGCCGGCCGGTGCAGACCATGGCCGCACCGGCGGCTGCGACGGCCGCCACCACCTCGTCGTCGCGCTTCGAACCGCCGGGCTGGATCACGGCCGCGACGCCGGCCGCGAGCGCGAGCGCAGGGCCGTCCGCGAACGGGAAGAACGCATCGGAGGCGAGCGCAGCCCCCTCGAGCGAATGCCCGAGCTCGCGCGCCTTCTCGACGGCGATTCGTACCGCGTCGACACGGCTCATCTGGCCGGCGCCGATGCCGAGCGTCTGTCCGCCGCGGGCGATCACGATCGCGTTGGAGGTGACGTGCTTGACGACCGTCCAGGCGAACAGCAGGTCCTCCCAGGTGTCCGGCCGGACGGTGCCGCACACGACCTCCATCTCGTCGAGCGCGTCGGGCCGGACGTCGCGATCCTGCACCAGCAGCCCTCCGAGCACGCGTTTGAAGTCCCATTCGTCGGGGTCGAGGATCCGGCGCTCGAGATCGTTGAGGATCCGCGTGGCAGGCTTCTGCACGAGCGCCTCCAGCGCGGTCTCGTCGTAGCCCGGTGCGAACAGCACCTCGACGAACTGCTCCGCGAGCCGCACGCCGAGGGCTGCGGTGACCGCGTGGGTGAGGACGACGACGCCGCCGTAGGCCGAGACCGGGTCTGCCGCGAGCGCCTTCTCGTACGCCTCCTCGATCGTGGCCGCGACGCCGACGCCGCACGGGTTCGCGTGCTTCACGATCACGCACGCAGGGCCGCCGAGCTCGAGAGCCAGCAGGCGTGCAGCCGACAGGTCGTTGAGGTTGTTGTAGGAAAGCGGCTTGCCGTGCAGCTGCTCGACCCGTGCGAGCAGATGCGTGCGGGTGCCGCGTTCCGCGTAGTACGCGGCACGCTGGTGCGGGTTCTCGCCGTACGCGAGCGGCTGGACGCGGTCGTAGGCGGTGACGAGCGCCTCGGGGAGCGGCTCGTCGCCCCCGACGAAGGTCGCCACGGCGGCGTCGTAGGCCGCCGTCGTCGCGAACGCCCGGGCCGCGAGCGCCCGCCGCGTCTCTGCAGAGACGTCGCCGTCGCTCCGCAGCTCGTCGAGCACCGCCCCGTAGTCCTGCGTGCGGCAGACCGGGATCACGTGCGCATGGTTCTTGGCGGCGGCGCGCAGCATGGCCGGGCCGCCCACGTCGATCTGCTCGATCGCCTCGTCCCACGTGACGTCCAGACGGGCGATCGTCCGCTCGAACGGGTAGAGGTTGACGCAGACGAGGTCGATCGGGTCGATGCCGTGCTCCTCCAGGTCGGCGACGTCGGCCGGGACGTCGCGCCTGGCGAGAATGCCGCCGTGCACCCGGGGGTGCAGGCTCACGACCCTGTGCCCGAGCATCTCGGCGAAGCCCGTCAGCTCCTCGAGCGGGGTCACGTCGATGCCGCTGTCGGCGAGCAACCGCGCCGTCCCGCCGCTCGCGAGCAGCTCGAAGCCGAGCCGGGCGAGCTCCTCGGCGAACGCGGCGATGCCCGTCTTGTCGTAGACGGAGAGCAGCGCGCGCCTCATCGGCTCGCGAGCTCCCGCACGACCTGGGGCAGCACACGGTGCTCGACGGCGCGGATGCGCGCGTGCAGCGTGGCCGGAGTGTCCCCGGGCAGCACCGGCACCGCCTCCTGCCGCAGCACGGGACCGGTGTCGACGCCCTCGTCGACGAGGTGGACGGTGGCGCCGGTCTCCTCGACGCCCGCCGCCAGCGCCTCCTCGACCGCGTGTGCGCCCGGAAACGCCGGCAGGAGGGCCGGGTGGACGTTGACGACGCTGCCCGGGAAGCGCTCGAGGAACACCGGGCGCAGCAGGTGCATGTAGCCGGCGCAGACGACGAGCGAGACGCCTTCGGCGGCGAGCCACTCGGCCATGGCGGCGTCGCGCGCGTCCCGGTCGGGATAGTCCTCGAGCGGGAACACGGCCGTGCTGGCGCGGGCAGCCTCCGCGCGCTGCAGGGCGGGAGCGCCGGCGACGTTCGACGCCACCGCCGCCACCGGCAGGCCGGCATCGATCAGCGCCTGCAGGCTCGAGCCCGCCCCGCTCACGAGCACGCCGATCACCCTGCCCACGCGACACCCTCGACGCCACGCTCGATGCGGCCGATGACGAGATCGCCGGCACCGGCGTCGCCGGCCGGGACGACGGCGCAGTAGCCGATGCCGATGTTGAAGACGCGACGCAGCTCGTCCTCGGCGACGCCGTTGTCGGCGAGCCACGCGAACACCTCGGGGCGCTCCCAGGCGGACGGGTCGACGATCGCTCCGAACACCTTCGGGCAGCACCCGCGCGAGGTTGCCGGCGATGCCGCCGCCGGTGACGTGGGCGAGCCCGCGCACGTCGGCGCGCGACCGCAACGCCCGCACGTCGTCGAGATAGAGCCGGGTCGGCGGCAGCAGCAGGTCTGCGTCGAAGTCCGCGTCGCCGACGATGCGGCGCACGAGCGAGAAGCCGTTGGCGTGAATCCCCGCCGACGGGAGCCCGAGCACGACGTCCCCCTCCTCGATCCGCGACCCGTCGACCACCCGGTCGCGCTCGACGACGCCGACACCCGTGCCGCAGAAGTCGAGCTCCCCCTCCCGGTAGATGCCGGGCAGCTCCGCTGTCTCGCCGCCGAGGATGGCGCAGCCCGCGGCGCGGCAGACGTCGGCGGCGCCCTCGATCAGCTCCGCCACCTGCTCCACGTCGATCGTGTTGGCGGCGACGTAGTCGAGGAAGAAGAGGGGCTCGGCCCCGGTCGTGAGGACGTCGTTGAGGCAGTGCGCCGCGACGTCGGCGCCGCACCAGCGCAGGCGGCCTCCGCGCCGGCCGAGTACGAGCTTCGAGCCGACAGAGTCCGTCGAAGCGGCGAGCAGGCGCCGCTCGTCGATCGCGAAGAGGCCGGCGAAGGCGCCGAACGCCCCCTCCACGCCGGCCGTCCTCGTCGACGCGACGGCGTCCCGCAACCGCTGCACGATCGCGTCGGCGGTCGCAAGCGAGACCCCTGCGGCCGCATAGGTCTGCTCCTGCTCACCCACACCGCGAATCTAGACGATCGCCCCCGAAGGCGAGTCTCCTATCCCCCCGGTACCTCGGCCGCGGACGTGACGGGAACCCCGTCGGGCACCTCGTCGAGGCCGTCGAGCGCTCCCACGCGGATCGCGCCCACGGCGACGGCGACGAGCCCGCCGGCAAGCAGGAGGAACGCGGCGCGCAGCCCGACCGCCTCGATCAGCGGACCCGCGAGCAGGTAGCCGGCCGGGCCTGCGGCGTAGGCGACGGAGGTGAGGAGGCCGAGCACGCGGCCGCGGAGTCGCTCCGGCGTGCGCTCCTGCATGGCGATGTTGACAATCGGGTTGATCGGCCCGTAGGCGGCACCGGCGGCGAAGCCGAAGGCGAGCAGGGCGAGCAAGGGCGGCAGGAATGCCATGCCGACGACGGCGAGCGACGTGGCCGCGAGGGCGCCGACGAACGCCGTGCGCCGGCGCACGCGAACGCCGACCGCGGCGTAGGCGAGCGAGCCCAGCACGCCGCCGGCGCTCAGCGACATCAGGACCGCACCCAGGTGACCGGGCTCGTGCTGCTCCTGGAAGTAGACCGGGAGCACAACGCCCTCGATCGGCAGCCAGAAGCCGACGAGGAGAGCCGTCAGCAGCGAGACACTGCGAAGCACGCGGTCGCCCCAGAGGAAGACGAATCCCTCCCTCGTCGCCGACCAGAAGCCACGGCTGCGCTCGTGCACGGCCGGCCGCCCCGATCCCGGCACCCGCACAGCCACCATCAGCCCGGCCGACATCCCGAAGCAGGCCGCAGTCGCCCAGAACGCGCCTGTCGCGCCGACGAGCGCGATCAGCAACCCTCCCACGCCCGGGCCGACCAGGAAGGCCAGCCCCCACACTGCCTCGTGCGCCCCGTTCACCCGCTCGAGGCGCAGCCCGGCCGCGCGCGCCGCCTCGGGCAACATCGCCTCCCGCGCGGTGATCCCGGCTGGATCGAAGACTGCACCGAGCACGGCGAGCCCCGCGAGCAGGCCGAACCCGAGACCGACCCACGCGTGCAGGATCGGGATGGCGGCCACGCTGACGAGCGAGAACAGGTCGCTGACGACCGACACCCGCCTCCGGCCGACGATGTCGACGAGCGTGCCCGACACGAGCGAGGTCAGCAGCAAAGGCAGCAGCGTGACGGCGCCGATCGCGGCAGCGGCCGACGCACTTCCCGTCAGCTCCAGCACGAGCCAGGGAAACGCGACCATGGAGACCCCGTTCGCGATACCGCTCAACGCCGTCGCACCCTCGAGTGCGACGAACGGGCCGAACTGCCGGCGGGTGGCGCTCATCGTGGCTCTCGCCGCCGGCCGGGCGGCGTGCTACGCGGACACTGCGGGCTCGAAGCGCATCTTCGCCAGGTTGCGCTCCTGCGGCACCCGGGTCGGGTAGTCGCGCGTGAAGCACGCCCGGCAGACCGACCCCTCGGGCATGCGGGTGGCCCACTGCATGCCCTCGACCGAGAGGTAGTGCAGCGACGTCGCCCCCACGTGCTCGCGCATCTGCTCGACCGACCGGTGAGCGGCTGCGAGCTCGTCCTCGTCGGCCATGTCGATCCCGTAGAAGCAGGGTGAGACGACGGGCGGCGAGGACACCCGCACGTGCACCTCCGACGCTCCCGCGTCGACGAGCATGGTCACGAGCTGCTGCATCGTGTTGCCGCGCACGATCGAGTCGTCGACGATCACGACGCGCTTGCCTGCGATCTCGTCGAGCGGGTGGAACTTGAGCCGGATGCCCTGGCGCCGCAGCTCCTGGTCGGGCTCGATGAAGGTCCTGCCGACATAGCGGTTCTTGATCAGGCCCTCGTCGTAGGGGATGCCGGACGCCTTCGCGAAACCGATCGCCGCGGGCGTGCCCGAATCCGGGATCGGCATCACGAGGTCGGCCGCCACCGGCGCCTCCTCGGCGAGACGCTCGCCCATGCGCACGCGCGCCGTGTGCACCTCGGTGCCGCCGAGCCGCGAGTCGGGGCGGGCGAAGTAGACATGCTCGAAGACGCAGAGAGCTCCACGTGCCGCGGGCAGCGCCTGGACGCTGCGGAAGCCCGCCGCGTCGACGAGGACGATCTCCCCGGGGCGGACGTCGCGCTCGACGGTGGCCCCGATGAGGTCGAGCGCGCAACTCTCCGACGCCACCACCCAGTCGTCGCCGATGCGCCCGAGGGCGAGCGGCCGGATCCCGTGCGGGTCGCGGAAGGTGAAGAGCGTGTCGCCGACGAGCGCGGTCACGGAGTACGCGCCCTCCAGCTTCGCCATCGTGTTGGCGACCGCCTCGGCGAGCGGCGCCTCGTCCCGCGCGATCAGGGCGGCGATCACCTCCGTGTCCGAGGTCGAGCCCAGGCGAACGCCTTCGGCCACGAGCTCGTCCCGCAACACGCCCGAGTTCGTGAGGTTGCCGTTGTGGCCGAGCGCCACGGTGCGGGCACGGCCGTGGTGCACGAGCGGCTGCGCGTTCGACCAGTGCACACCGCCGGTCGTCGAGTAGCGGGTGTGGCCGATCGCGACCTCGCCGGGGAGCGCCTGGAGCTGCTGTTCGTTGAAGACCTGCGCGACGAGCCCCATGTCGCGCAGAACCGTCAACTGGCCGCCCTCGGAGACCGCGATGCCGGCCGACTCCTGGCCGCGGTGCTGCAGGGCGAACAGCGCGAAGTAGGAGAGACGCGCGACGTCGCGCTCCACCGAGCGGATGCCGAAGACGCCGCACATCAGGCGGCCTCGCTCTCCCACGCGGCCCGCAGGCGGGCCACGGGAACGCCGAGGAGGGAGTCGCCGCCGACCTCTCCGATGCGCTTGACGCCGACGTCGGAGCCGAGCGGGTCGACTTCGACCTGACCGGCCGGCAGCGCCAGGATCACCTGCCCCGGCCCTTCCCCGAACAGCGCCGCCGCGTCCTCGGGCACGTCGAGTCGTGCTCCGAGGCCCGAGTGGACGGCGGCTTCGGCGAGCGCCACCGCGAGCCCGCCCTCGGCGACGTCGTGCGCGAGCGAACAACGCGGGGCCATGCGTGCGACGAGCCGGACGAGGGACGCCTCGGCGGCGAGGTCGAGCACGGCCGGCCGGCCCGAGACGGTGCCGTAGCGCGCCTGGTACTCGGAGCCGGGCAGCACCGGCGTGCCCACGGCGGCGAGCAGGATCGTGTCGCCGTCGCGCCACGCTCCGGGCACGCGGCGGACGTCGGGAACGAGACCCACGCACCCGACGGTCGGAGTGGGATGGATCGAGCGGCCGTCGGTGTCGTTGTAGAGCGAGACGTTGCCGGAGACGATCGGCAGGCCGAGTGCCTCGCACGCCTGTGCCATCCCCTCGATCGCCTCGGCGAGCTCCCACGCGACCTCGGGCTTCTCCGGGTTGCCGAAGTTGAGGCAGTCGGTGAAGCCGAGCGGCTCGCCGCCGGCGCAGGCGACGTTTCGCGCGGCTTCCATGATCGCGAGGGCTCCCCCGGTGAACGGGTCGAGCGACCCGATGCGGCCGGTCCCGTCGAGCGTCAGCGCGAGCCCGCGGTACGAAGGGCGCAGGCGCAGCACGGCCGCGTCGAGCCCCGGCCTGCGCACCGTGCGCGACTGGACGAGCTGGTCGTACCGCCGGTAGACGAACGCCCGCGAGCGCAGCGCATCGGAGCCGATCAGCTCCACGAGCGCCTGCGCCGCCGGCGGCGCCGAGTCGACCGGAGCCTCGGGCAGCGCCTGCCGGGCCGCCTGCTCGACGACGTAGCGGGGGCATTCCTCCGTG
This sequence comes from uncultured Gaiellaceae bacterium, assembly GCA_963787085.1. GTDB lineage: Bacteria > Actinomycetota > Thermoleophilia > Gaiellales > Gaiellaceae > Gaiella. The sequence continues at coordinate 262,734 of CAWBBO010000008.1, forward strand.
AGATACCGGGCCGGGACGGCACCGACGACGTCGCCGTCCCACAGCGCCCGCAGCTCCCCACTTGCCGTCACCTCGCCGATCACGGCGCGGTGCAGCTCCCAGCGGTCGATCACCGCCTCCACCTCGGCGAGGCGCTCCGGCGCGACGATCGCGACCATCCGCTCCTGCGACTCGGAGATCATCACCTCCCACGGCTCCATCCCCTCCTCGCGCAGGGGCACACGGTCGAGATGGACGTCGATGCCGTAGTCGGCGGCCATCTCCGACAGCGACGAGGCGAGCCCCGCGGCGCCGCAATCCTGCAGCGAGTCGACGAGACCACGCTCGACGAGCTCCACCGACACCTCGATCAACCGCTTCCCGGTGAACGGGTCGCCGACCTGAACGGACGGGCGCTTGTCCGGCGCCTCCTCGCCGAGCTCCTGGCTCGCGAGCACCGAGGCGCCGCCGATGCCGTCCCGGCCCGTCGTCGCCCCGTAGAGGACCAGCACCGAGCCCGCGCCCGTCGCCTTGGCGCGGG
>CAWBBO010000009.1:0-144026 GCA_963787085.1 uncultured Gaiellaceae bacterium
GCAGTACGTCTGGATCACGACCCGGAGGCTGAAGCCGGGAGCGCGCGAGGAGTTCCGGAAGGCCTGGCAGCCGAGCGAGTTCCCCGAAGGGATGCTGCGCGCCTACGAGCTCGCCGGCGTCGGCTCCGACGAGGTCGTCGGCATCAGCGTCTGGGACTCCGCCGAGTCGCGCGAGCGCTACCGCCTGTCCGCCGTCGAGGCCGAGCGCCAGCAGGCGATGGCCCCGTTCGTGGTGGAGACGAGCTCCGGCTTCTACGTCGGCCGCGAGCTGAAGATCCCCGGCAGATAGGGGCCACGGAGCAGGGCGCGAGCGAGGGAGGTTTCCTGCCCTCGCTCGCGCGTGCTGCCGACGTGTCGCCGGCCGTCGTGACGGTGCTACTTGCTGTATCCGATGAAGGCTGCCTCTCGGTTGACCGCGAAGTGGTACCGGTTGAACAGCGTCTTCGAGGCGCTGGTCGTGACGGTGAGCGCCGTTGCGCCCTTCCACTTGCTCCACGGCAGCAGGCTCTGGCCGTAGCACTGGTAGCCGATCCCGCCCGAGTACTCCGGATCCAGCGGCTTGAAGGTGTTCTTCATGCCGACGTAGACCTTGGTCACCTTCGGGCCCTGTGGCGTCGTGTACGTGAGCGTCACCGGGATCGCCGTGGCGAACCCGCTACCCCCGTTGAGGCCGTTGGTGATGAGCGGCGTCAGGTTCAGCCAGACGCTGCCGCTCTGCTGGCGCGCGCTCTGCAGCGCCGCCAGGTCGAAGGTCCACGTTGCCGAGTGGTCGAGCTTGCGCAGCCACTGCCAGCCCTCGATCGTCTCGCCGTTCGGGCTGAAGCCCGTCGGCCGCAGGATGTACGCCTTTGCCGTGGCCGACGACGCCAGCGCGAGAGCGAGCAGGAGTCCGACCAGCAACCCCACGAGCAACCGTAGTGCTCGCATGATCCACCTCCTGAATTGCGGCCGTCGTTGACCGCGGCCGCACCTGCATCATTCCGACGCCGCGCCGGCTTCGCATCCGGAAAAACCGGCAGATGTCGTGTGTCGTTAGCATCGGCCTGCCGTGCCCGAGACCCCGCAGGAGCTTCACGCCCGTGCTGCCGGCGAGTTGCGCATGCCGCCCGTCGAGACGTGGGAGACGTTCCCGTTCGACGGCGAGCTGCGCCCCCGGGCGCTGCTGCCGCCGCTGGAGCGGGAAGAGCCGCGCCACGGTGCGGCGGGCGTCGACTGCCCGAGCTGCGCTGCCCCCGACGGCGACTACGCCTGGGCGGACGAGCGCTGGCGGTTGCGCGCCACGCCTCACCCGACGGGGCTGCCGTTGGTGCTCCTGCTCGAGCCGCGCGCCCACTACGCCGAGCCGGGCGACCTCCCCGACGAGCTCGCCGCCGAGCTCGGCCTCACGATCGCCCGTGTCGAGCGGGCGATCCGCTCGCTCGGCGAGATCGGCCGTGTCCACGTCTGTCGCTGGGGCGACGGTGGGGAGCACCTGCACTGGTGGTTCATGGCGCGACCGGCCCGCCTGCCGCAGCTGATCGGCAGCTTCGCGGCCGTCTGGGACGACATCCTGCCGCCGGTGCCCGAGGACGTCTGGCGAGCCGATGTCGCCGCGGTCGTGGCAGCGCTCCGTCCCTGAGCTGCCTCGCGCCGGTCGGCCAAGACTTGGCGGACGACTTACCCGTGCTTTGCCTTCGCCTCCCTAGCCTTCGACGCGACCATGGCACCGTCGGCGGGGCGACTCGCGGACCGACCGGAAAGCGCTGGTGTCGATGCAACTCGATCTCCACGCACGACGCATTGCGACGCTGCTCCCGCGTCCGGAGGAGCTCACACCGGCGGCGCTGCGAGAGAAGCTCGTCCGGCACCACACCCGTGCCGTGGGGCAGGGTGGGCGCGGCCCTGCCGGCAACTCACGTCTCACCGCGACGACGGGCATCGTGCTTCTCGTGCTGCTTGCGGCCGAGGGGATCACGCTGATCTCTCTCGGCCCGTTGCTGCCGGCCCACGTCTTCGTGGGCGTCCTGTTGATACCGCCGGTCCTGCTCAAGCTGGCGAGCACCGGCTACCGGATGGTGCGGTACTACGCGGGAAGCAGGCCGTATCGGCTGGCGGGGCCGCCTGCCGCGGCGATGCGCATGCTCGGCCCTGCCGTGGTCGCAGCGACGGTCGCACTCTTCGGCTCAGGGGTTGCGATGCTCGCGCTGGGTCCGTCCCACGGCTGGGTCGTCACCCTGCACAAGGCGAGCTTCGTGGTCTGGCTCGCCGTCACCGCCGTTCATGTTCTGGGCCATCTCCTGCACCTCCCGGGACTGGCGTCGGCCGACTTCAGAGGTCCACGCGGGCGCCGGCGAGGTTCTCTCTGGCGGCGTGCGGCCGTCGCGACAGCGCTCGTGGCCGGGCTCGTGCTCGCCGTCGTCGCTGTCCGGTACGCCGCGCCCTGGCAGGCCGTCGTCGGCTGAGCCCGAGTCCTTTCGGGAACCCGACGCCGCCGGCCGGTGTATCGAAGTACGTCACCAAGAGAGGAGAGGACCCATGAAGCGGTTACTGCTCGCGGTCGTCGTCGTCGGCGGTGTGCTCGTGCCCGTGGCTTCGGCCGGCGGCTGGGCGACGGTGCAGCTCAGCGACGTGCCGTCCGACGGCATGAAGGCCGGGACGTCGATGGGCATCGACATCACCGTGCTCCAGCACGGCAGGACACCGCTCGACGGCGTCACGCCGGTGTTCCAGGTTCTCGATCTATCGTCGGGTGAGGTCGTCCGCTCGGTGAATGGCACGCCGACCGGGAAGCCGGGCGTCTACCACGTCGACGTGTCGTTCCCGCGCGAGGGCACGTTCTCGTATCAGGTGCTCGACGGCTTCGTGGGTACGGGGCGCGCAGACCCACACCTACGCGCCGGTGGAGATCGCCGGGCCCGGCGGCTCCGGCTTGCCGTCGTGGGTGGGCGTCGCGTTGACGGCGCTGGTGCTCCTGGTCGTGGCCGCGGCGGCGGTTGCCGTGTTCGGAGCTCGGCACCGATCGGCGCCTGTGACGCCGTAGCGCCCGAGAGCGGCTCCGAGTTGACACCCGATCGACGGTCGGCGAGGGTCGAAGCGTGCGTGCGCGCGTCGTCATCCCGGTGGTCGTGCTGGCAGGGCTGCTCGTCGCTGCGTCGAGCGCCGCCGTGCCCGACACGAAGCGCATGGTCCTACGCCTGTCCGACCTTCCGGCGGGCTTCGCGCTCGAGCAGAGCCACTACGCGGACAACGCCCGCGCCGCGAAGGAGTCGTCCACGCAGACGCTGGCGGACTTCACGAGGTGGGGGCGGGTCATCGGCTACGAGGCCGACTTCTCGCGCGACGGGACCACCGGGGTTGTGTTCCTCTCCACGGGGGCGAGCACCTACACGACCGTCAAGGGTGCGGGAGCGTCGCTGCACGACTCCTTCGCGGTGGCCGTCAAGCCGCAACGGCTGAACGGACAGCGGGTCGTCTTCGCGCGCGTGGCGATGACCGGTGGGCAGCTCGGGCAGGAGGCGAGGACGTACACGACCAACGTCCTCAGCCAAGGAGTGCACGTGACGTTCTTCGTCGTGCTCTGGCGTCACGGGGCGGTGAAGGCGACGCTGCTCGTCGGTGGTCCGCGGGGGACGCTGAAGGCAGCCGAGGCTGTGCGTCTCGCCCGCAAGCAGCAGGCGCGCATCGCCGCGGCGACCGGCTAGCGCCGAAGGCCCCACCGCCGATCTCGCTAGGCCCACGGGCTCGGCTTGCCGGTGCCCGGCAGGCAGCAGTCCGTCGGGCACACGTCGTGCCCAGGCCCGAAGCGCCCGGCGGCGCGCCTGACGACGCCGGGGTCGAGGCGCTCCTCGACGAGCTCGCGGATCATCCCCACGAACGCCGGGTGGGTGGACGCGGTCGAGGCGCGCACCAGCCGAAGGCCGAGCCCGCCGGCGAGCTCGACCGCCTCGACGTCGAGGTCGTACAGCACCTCGAGGTGATCGGAGACGAAGCCGATCGGCGCGACGACGACGTCCTCGACGCCCCGCTCCTTCAGCTTGCGGAGGTGATCGAGGATGTCGGGCTCGAGCCACGGGACGTGCGGCGGGCCGCTGCGGCTCTGGTAGACGAGGGCCGTGTCGGCGGCGCCGACGGACTCCGCCACGAGGCGGCAGCTCTCGCGCAGCTGATCCTCGTAGCGGCACGCCTGCGCCATCGCGAGCGGGATCGAGTGCGCCGTGAACGCGATGTGCGCGCGGGTGCGCCGCTCTGCGGGAAGCCTCCCGAGCGCGTCCCGCACGTGGTCGGCGTTCGCCTCCACCCAGCCGGGATGGTTGTAGAACATCCGCGTCTTCAGCACCTCCGGCGCGTCCGGCCCGACGAGCCGCTGCGCGTCGTAGAGGTTCTCGCGGTACTGGCGGCAGCCCGAGTACGACGAGTAGGCGGAGGTGAAGAACGCGAGCGCCCGCTCGACGCCGTCGCCGGCCATCTCGCGCAACGTGTCGGCGAGGAGCGGATGCCAGTTGCGGTTGCCGAAGTAGATCGGCAGGCCGATCCCGTGCGCGTCGAGCTCGATCCGGAGGGCGTCGATCAGCGCCCGGTTCTGCGCGTTGATGGGGCTGACGCCGTCGAACAACACGTAGTGGTGAGCCACTTCCTCGAGCCGCTCGCGCGGGATGTTGCGGCCGCGGGTGACGTTCTCGAGGAAGGGCATCACGTCCTCCATCCCCTCCGGGCCTCCGAACGAGACGACGAGGATCGCGTCGAAGCGCGTGTCCGGGAAGCGGGAGACGAATCCGTCGGCCGGGGCTTTCAGCTCGAGCGCAGCCACGCGGCGAGCGTACCCAGCGACCACGGTGCCGCGTCGCAGGCCCCCCTTTACGGGACGCCCGCGGCCATGTCCAGCTGGATCTCGCTCGCGCTCAGCGCGCGCGCGTAGATCCGGAGGTCGTCGATCCTGCCCGCGAACCATTCGCTCGCCACGTTCGTGCCGCCGATGCGCAGCACCCCGGTCGACGGTGCCATCGTGCCGGCGTGCGCGCGGCTCGCGACCTGTACACCGTTGACGAACATGCGCAGGGTTGCTCCGTCGTAGGTCAGGCCGATATGCGACCACGTGCTCGTCGGGAGCTGCGTCGGTGCCTGCAGCAGCTGCACCGAACCGGTGCTCACCCTGCCGCCGGGCGCCGACGGGCGGTGGGCGTGGAGACCGTAGGCGAGCGTCGCCGCCGCCTCCTTGTAGACGACCGATCGGGTGCGGATACCGAGCGAGGTCGGGTACACCCACGCCTCGAGGGTCATCTGGGTCGTGAGGTCGAGCACGTCGGCGTCCGGAACCGTGACCCAGTTGCTGGTGCCGTTGAAGGAGAGGGCGCGTCCGAACTTCCCGGAGCTCGTCCGTGACGCCCCGCGGATCGTCCCGTTGTTCGCGTAGCCGGAGGCGTCCGTCACCGTGGCGCCGCTCGCCTCGTTGAAGTTGTAGGCGGCCACGAGCGACGATCTCCAGCTGGCTCTCGCAACCGCGTCGCCGTCGTTCTCGTAGTACTCGACCGTGACGTCGTGGTCGCCGCCGGAAAGCGTCTGGCGCGACCGGTAGGTCGTCGCATTCTGGTCCTGCCACTGGTCGATCACCAGGGCCCCGTCGACTCGAAGCCTGATGCCGTCGTCGCCGGTCACGAAGAACGTCGTCGAGCCCGCGGGGAACGTGAAGCGCCCACTCCACCGGATGGAGAAGCTGTTCGCTCCCACACCCGTGGCGGGACTTCCCGTGCCCCAGTTGTTGTCGATCGCGACCTCGCACCGTGTCACCACGGGGCTGCCGGTGAGGGTCATGTTCGTGAAGTACTCGGCTTTCCACTGGCCGGCCGGGCAGGCAGAGCTGTTCTGGGCGGTGATGGTGATGGGTGTGCTGGTGGCGGTGGCGTTGTGTTGGTCTTTGACTTGGAGTCGGGCGGTGGTGGTGCCGGGGGTGGGGTAGGTGGTGGTGGGGTTGGGGGTGGTGGAGTCGTCGTATTGGCCGTCGCCGTCGAGGTCCCAGGCGTAGGTGAGGGTGTCGCCGGGGTCGGGGTCGCTGGAGGCGCTGCCGTTGAAGCTGACCTGGAGGGGGGCGGGGCCGCTAGAGCGGCGAGGCACTCGCGACCGCGGTCGGAGGCCGGTTGTTCGAGACCGTCACATTGATCGGCGAGCTCGTCGTCGTGGCGCCGCTCGTGTCGCGCGCTGTGGCGCTGAGGGTGTGGCTGCCGTTGGCGGCCGCCGTCGTGTCCCAGTCGACCTGGTAGGGGGCCGTCGTGTCCTCGTTGCCGAGGTTGCCGCCGTCGAGCTTGAACTGGACGCCCGCGACACCGGTGTCGTCGTCGGCCGTCGCGGACACCGCCGTCGTGCCGGAGACGGTCGCACCCCCTGCAGGAGCGGTCAGGCTCACCGTCGGCGGCGCCGGAGTGCTGGTCGTGTACGAGGCGGTGTAGGTCGCCGGTGCGGCAGGCGCCTCGACGAGCTGGGTGGCCGCGCCCCCCTGCGACCACGACTCGAAGGTGTAGACGTTCGGCGCAACCGTCTGGGGCGTCGGCGCACTGACCGAATTGGTCGAGCCGACGATCACGGTGCGGGTGAAGGGCGTCGTGCCGGAGCTTGCGCCGACGACGAGCTCGAGCCCGGACGGAGAGGACGCGAAGGTGAGGTCGACCGTCTTCGGGTGGAGGTCGAGAGACGCGGTCGCGGTGGCACCGTTCGCGTCGGTGGCGGTCACGCGGAGCTCCAGGTGGGACGGGTACTCGTGATCGGGTGCGGGGAACGACGCCGACGCTGTGTCCGTGAACGTCTGGTAGGTGTGCGAGTGGCAGTTCGACGGGCAGTGCTGGATCAGCACGGTCCAGTCGAAAGCGGCCGGGGGCAGCGTCCCATCCTGTGTGTCGGAGCCCGCCGCCTCGAACGCGATCGGGTCGCCCACCTTCCATGTCGTGCCGGCGGCCGGGGATGTGATCGCAACCGTGGGCGGCGTGTTCTGGCTGCAGCTGAAGTGGGCGTCGGCCCAGTCGGCGTGGTCGTAGTCCATGTTGTCGCCGCCGTTGGTGACGACGAGTCGGAGCTCGCTCTTGCCGGTGACGTCTGCGGTGAGCGTGGTGGTGTTGGCGGCGCCGGTGAGGAGGGCGCTGCTTGTGACGTTGACGCCGTCTGTCCAGATCTCGAACACGACCGAGCCGAGTGTGCCGACCTCGTCGTCGACGCCGACCTGTGCCGTGAAGGAGAGGCAGTCCGCGGGGATCGCGTAGCGCACGTCTGCGGCGGCGTGCATGCCGAGTCCCTTGGTGTAGGCGGTGCCGTTGAGCGTGAGCGGTGCGCCGTCCCCGCCGGCCTTCTCGCCGTTGCTGCGGTCCCGTTCGACCGGCCCCCAGCCGTTCGTCTGTGAGGTGGCGGTCAGGTCGCTGAGATAGCGGGTGGCGCTCGCCTGGTTGGCGACGGTGACGGTGAGGGGGTTGCTGGTAGTGGTGTTGCCGCTCGAGTCGCGGGCGATGGCGGTGAGGGTGGCGGTGCCGTTGGCGGTGGTCGTGGTGTCCCAGTCGATCTGGTAGGGGGCGGTGGTGTCTTCGTTGCCGAGGTTGGCGCCGTTGAGCCTGAACTGGACGCCGGCGAGGGCGGTGTTGTCGGCGGCATTGGCGGAGACGGGGGTGGTGCCAGAGACGCTGCTGCCCCCGGCCGGCGCCGTCAGCGACACCGTGGGAGGCGTCGTGTCGGTAGTGGCGGTGATGGTGATGGGTGTGCTGGTGGCGGTGGCGTTGTGTTGGTCTTTGACTTGCAGTCGGGCGGTGGTGGTGCCGGGGGTGGGGTAGGTGGTGGTGGGGTTGGGGGTGGTGGAGTCGTCGTATTGGCCGTCGCCGTCGAGGTCCCAGGCGTAGGTGAGGGTGTCGCCGGGGTCGGGGTCGCTGGAGGCGCTGCCGTTGAAGCTGACCTGGAGGGGGGCGGGGCCGCTAAGCGGCGAGGCACTCGCGACCGCGGCCGGAGGCCGGTTTGTCTGGCCGCTGGAACAGGCGAAGTGGGCGTCGGCCCAGTCGGCGTGGTCGTAGTCGCATGTTGTCGCCGCCGTTGGTGACGACGAGTCGGAGCTCGCTCTTGCCGGTGACGTCTGCGGTGAGCGTGGTGGTGTTGGCGGCGCCGGTGAGGAGGGCGCTGCTTGTGACGTTGACGCCGTCTGTCCAGATCTCGAACACGACCGAGCCGAGTGTGCCGACCTCGTCGTCGACGCCGACCTGTGCCGTGAAGGAGAGGCAGTCCGCGGGGATCGCGTAGCGCACGTCTGCGGCGGCGTGCATGCCGAGTCCCTTGGTGTAGGCGGTGCCGTTGAGCGTGAGCGGTGCGCCGTCCCCGCCGGCCTTCTCGCCGTTGCTGCGGTCCCGTTCGACCGGCCCCCAGCCGTTCGTCTGTGAGGTGGCGGTCAGGTCGCTGAGATAGCGGGTGGCGCTCGCCTGGTTGGCGACGGTGACGGTGAGGGGGTTGCTGGTAGTGGTGTTGCCGCTCGAGTCGCGGGCGATGGCGGTGAGGGTGGCGGTGCCGTTGGCGGTGGTCGTGGTGTCCCAGTCGATCTGGTAGGGGGCGGTGGTGTCTTCGTTGCCGAGGTTGGCGCCGTTGAGCCTGAACTGGACGCCGGCGAGGGCGGTGTTGTCGGCGGCATTGGCGGAGACGGGGGTGGTGCCAGAGACGCTGCTGCCCCCGGCCGGCGCCGTCAGCGACACCGTGGGAGGCGTCGTGTCGGTAGTGGCGGTGAACGCGATGCGACGGATCGCGCCGCCGTCGAAGTCGGCGTAGTAGAGAGCGCCGTCAGGGCCGAACTGGAGATCGACGGGGTTCGCCGCGCCGGCTGCGAAGGTTTCGCGTGTCGTCGGGTCCGGCCGCCCGTCGCCGTTGGCCCGCATGACCCAGATGCAGTCGCGGGAGTAGTCGGCGAAGAAGAGGGCGCCGTCGTAGGTGCCCGGGTAGTTCGACCCGGTCTCGAAGGCGAGCCCGGCGATCGACGAGCTGCCGGTGGGGCAGGTCTCTCCGCCCACCACCTGCTCGTTGTGGTTGTACCTGAAGAACGGTGCGAACAGGCCCGTCGGCTGCGCATAGAGCGACTCGCAGAGAGTCAGGTCGATGCCGTCGTAGCCGGCTTGCCTGCCCGTGCCCTCGTAGCACGGCCAGCCGTAGTTGTCCGCGGCGCCGTCTGCCTGGCTCTGGACCAGGTTGATCTCTTCCCAGTCGTTCCAGCCGACGTCGCCGCTCCAGACCTCGTTCGTGCCGGGCCGCGTGGTGATGCGAAACGGGTTTCGGAATCCGTGGGCGACGATCCTGCGCGCATTCGCATCCGAGCTGAACGCGAGCGGGTTCGAGGGGAGGCCTGCCCCGGTCGCCGGGTCGAGGCGGAGGATGGCACCGTCCAGCCCGGTGGGATCCGAGGTCGTCCGCACGTCCTGGCTGCGCAGTGCGCCGCCTTCCGCTCCGGGAGCCGTCATCGTGCCGCCGACCCCCGCCGGCGGGTCGCCACACGGATTGAGAGGGCTGCCGTCCTGCCCGTAGTCGGCGAAGTTGAAGCTCGCCCCGTCTCCGCCGCTGACGTAGAGGGCGCCGTCGGCTCCGAACGCGAGCGACCCGACCGTGTGGCTCGGGTACTGCTGGCACCAGTCCTCGATCGAGCACCTGCTCCGGGCCGGTCATCACGTTCCCCGCGATCTGGAGCCGCGACAGGCGGCCGCTGACGACGCAACCGTCACCCGTGGCGCCGGGCGGGGTGGGGCAACCGTCGGATGTCGCGCCCACCGAGCCCCAGCGCGGTGCAGTGCCGCCGATCGCCGCGTCGTAGGTGTAGAGCACGTAGACGTAGGGATCGATGGGGAAGTTCGGTGCGAGCGCAAGCCCGAGCAGTCCTCGGTCCCAGAAGTTGTGGACGTTCGTCCTCAGGTCGGCGACGGTCGTCGGCGTCGGGTCGGTCAGGTGGTCGAACACCTTGATCAGACCGCTCTTCTCGGCGACGAAGATGCGGCCGTCGGAGGCGAACCGTACGACCGTGGGGTTGGCGAGGCCGCTCAGCGCGACCGTCTCCTGGAACCCCGCGGGCAGCGTCGCGGCGCGTGCGCCGGTAGCACCGAGGCACGCGCCGGCACACACGGCAAGCGCCGCCACGACGAGCCTCGCACGCCGGGTGCACGTCACCCGGCTGATCTTTCCGCCGCTCACTTCATCCCCCGGGCCGCAGGCACGAACGCGGTCGAAGTATGGACGGGCCGCCGGATGCTGTCTACGGCGCCCCCGCTGTCTCGTCGTCTTTCAGCCGAGGGCCGCGCGTACGACCGTTGCCTGCTGCGGCGGCCTGGAGGACCACGAGCACACGGCCCAGATCGGCTGCGGTCGTCGTTCGCGCCGAGACGAGCGGCGGCCGGCGCGGGACGGCGGCACGAGCGGTGCCGACACGGTAGGCGCCGGGGTAGGTGCTTCGGGTCGCTCCCAGGCGCCGGAGCTTCGTCTCGACGGCGCGCCGGCCGCGGGTGAGGTCTCCGGAGCCGAGCAGACGGAGGAGGCGGTTTGCGGCCAGGTTCGACGACCAGCCGGCGAGCGCCTGCATGTCGTAGAGGGCGGGGCTCCGCTCCGGTCGTGGGCCGTAGCGGTCGAGCGCGGCGGCGAGCACCCCGAGCTTCACCGTCGACGCAGCTGGGAAGCGGGCCTCCGCGTTCCAGCTCGCTGTGCGGCCGGTGGCCATGTCGTGCACGTAGATGCCCGCGAAGCCGGGGAAGCTGGAGGCCAGCGTGGCGAGCCGTGCGGTGAGCCCCGGGTCACGGCGTTCGCGAACCGTGGCCCGCCTTGCGCCGGCGGGGAGGAGCCAGACGTTCTCGGTGCGCGCACGGGTGGTGCCGCGATCGGATCGAACGGTCAGCGTGAGCGTGCCCCGCCCGGCTGCGCTCGTGTCCGGCAGTCGCAGCGTCCGGGTACCGGCCGGGGGGTCGTGAAGCCGCAGCGCCGGCCGTCCGCGCCAGAGGAGCTCGAGCTGTCGCGTGCCGCTCGGGACGGTGAGCTGTATCTCGCCGAAGAACGCCTCGGCGGCGAGCGGCGCCACGAGCGGATCCCGGCCTGTCGTCGGCCGGCCGGCTGCCCGGATGCCGCCGGGGCACGTTTCGACGCCCCCCTCGTAGGCGGTGATCGCGGCGGCGACCGTGCGCTCGGCCCTGAGTCGAAGCGCGGTGTGGCGCCGGTCGAATCCCTCCGTGGCGAGGATGCTTCCGTGGGCGGCGGCCGCGAGAGCCTCGTACAGCGGGCGGCACGGCGGCGTGGGCGTGATCGCTGCGAGACCGTCCGTGACCTCGCGGGCGACCTCGTAGCGGCGTTGCACCTGCTCCGGGTCGCCGGAGCGGGCGTCGTCCCGGGCGCCGGTGATGGCCGCAAACGCCTTCGCCGTGGCAGGGCCCGTTGGCGGCGAGGCCGCCGTCACACCCTGCGCGGCCACGCCGACGAGCACGAGGCCGAGGAGGTTGAGGGCGTTGACCATGTGGCCATTGTCCCTCCGTTGCGCCGCGGCGGCTCATCCGAACGAGGGATCGTTGGCACCGAAAGGGTCACTCGATCGAGGGGTAGACGCGATTCCACCCGCCGGGGACGCTGAGAGCAACGCACACGACTCGAAGGGACGATCCAATGAGGCGCATGATCCGCTCGTCACTCGTCGCCGCAGGCGCGTTCGGCGCCTTCGCCGTCGCCGCCCAGGCGGGAGGCCCGGCCGACAAGGTCCTGCTCTGCCACGGCACCGCGTCCGCGAAGAACCCGTACGTGCTGATCAGCGTCAGCGAGAACGCCCTGCAGGGCCACTTCGACGGGTCCGCTCCGGGCCACGGCTGGCGGAACGCTCCCGACTTCCTGCTCCTGCCCGGCTATGCGAGCTGCGAGGATCAGCTCGCGGGCGAGGGCGGGGGAGCCGAATAGGCAATTCCACGCCGCTCGGCCAGACGGCCGACATCCATGCTGAGCACGGAAGCGACCCCTTCGGGTCGCTTCTCGTCGTTGGCAGGTCGTTGTAATCAATGCCTTGCGTGTTGTATAAGGTATCCCTTACAACCAATGTAGGGAGGCGCTGATGACTGCTGTGGAGATGGAGGAGGCGGATGCTCTGCTGGAGCAGGCATACCGCTCCGGCTACCGCTACCCGGACTCGTTCGCCGGCTTCGAGGCCGCGCTGACGGTCGCTCCCGACGGGGTGCACGCCGAAGGCTCCGTGTGGGTCGGCATCGAGGACGGACATGTCTCTGCCGAGGCGCGGGGCCTCGAGGCGCCGTGGGCAGCCGAGCAGCTGCGCTCGATGGTCGCCCACAGGCAGGGCGACCGTACGCCGAAGGGGACGGGCGCTTTGCCAAGCGCTTGACCCATGACGGCAACCCGCTCTGTACGCGAAGCCATCAGGCATCTTGCTCATCGCCATTCTGACTGGCGTGTCGCATCGTCGCCGGCCACGACGCCTTGTGCTCCCGTCTCCTGGCGCATCTCTTCACGCCGCCGTCGGACTGGCTCCGGGTGCACCCCTGAGGGCCTGGAGGCGATGCTTCCATCGTCGACACCGTAGGCGATCCAGCAGTCTGCCCTCATGCAGCCCCGGATGACAGGCGTCTTTCTCGCGTCGCTCGACCCAGGGTCGATCTCCAGTGCCGTGGTCGCAGGAACTGACCCTGTCCAGTGGGGCTCACGTGGGCCGCTTGCCCGCGCTCGCGCCAGACTCCCCAGATCTGCTCATAGGAATTCCCCAGGTGTTGGTTTGCCGCCCTGCTTCGTGGCTGAGCCGTAGGCGAGGCGGAGAGGTAGGGCGGCGGGCGCTCTCCGTCTCGTCCGTCGCGGGCGCCGCTGCACACATTCGCCAGCCTCCTCATCGCAGCCGGCGTCAACGCCAAGGCGATCACCGCCTACTGGGGCATGCGTCGATCCAAACTACGTTCGACCTCTACGGCCACCTCATGCCGGGCAACGAGGATGAGGCCGTCGCGTTCGTCGACGCGTACCTCGAGCGGGCCGACAGCGCACAGCGCCTTTCGCGGCTCGATTGAGACTCAGCTAAAGGAGGCGCGAGCGAACGTCGTCGATGCCCTTCGGGCGATCCTCGAGCTGCGGTTCGGCGGCCATGCCGAGTTGCCGGCCGGCGCCGACAGCGAGCGTCTGGAGCTCGTCATCGGCGCGTGAAGCGTCGCGACCCCGAACGCCACCTCCGCGACCATGGCGCACGCCTCCTCCGAGAGGGTGGCAACCACAGCCTGTGGGGTTTCGACGCCGAGCGTTCGACAGCCGTTCCGCGCCGCCGCGAGATCGACTTCCGCCTCGCTCGCAAGATCTGTGCCGACCTGGGGATGCCGCCACCTGCCCGATCCCGGTGAGGGGACACCTGCTGTGGGGGAGTTTAGGGAAGTCCCACACCGGAGAGGGCCGATTTCGGCGGTCTCGAGCGGAAACAGTGCCTGTGCGCGCACGCGGAAAAACACTCGATTGGCGATTGGCAGGACTTTCGGCTTGAACTCGGATGGAGCGTGCCGGGCTCGAACCGGCGACCCCCAGCTTGCAAAGCTGGTGCTCTCCCAACTGAGCTAACGCCCCGTGGGGTCAGTCTAGCGGCGTAAACAAGCCGTATCCACGAAATGGGAGCGGCTGACGCGAGGGAGGCCTTGTCTCGCTCACGTCGGAAACAGGGGAACGGGAGACCAGTGGGAAGGCCCCGAGGCCGACCGCAACCGTGCCCTGCTCGGGCCCGCACAGCGCAACTTCACCCTCGAGCAGGCAACACACCGACTCACCGGGGCCGGCCTCGTGCGATTGCACGGCTGGACGCGCGACGGCGTGAAGCAGCGCCTCAGGACGCAACTGGTGATCGCCCCGCGGCCGCTACAACCGCCGCTAGGCGGCCTGCGCGCGATCTGGAAAGCCTGCAGACGGAACGACACGTAAAGGCGCGCGCTCGAGCAGATCCCGGACGACGGGCTCGGCTCAGGCGCTCGGCTTGCGGCGCCGCGTGCCCTGCTGCTGCAGCTTCTTGAAGCCGCCCGAGAACCCCTGCGTCTGCTCGCCCGGGTGTTGTTGCTGCTGCTCGAGCCGCTTCAGCCTCGCCTCCAGCTCGCCGAGCTCCGGACGTGACGAGCCGGCCGCGTCCTCGCGCTCGTCCAGCTCGCGCTCGCGCTGGGCCGCGAGCCGCTCGCGCGCGGCGATCGCCTCGCTGCGGGCGGCGAGCTCGTCGCGCGTCCGCATGAACAGCTTCTCCGCGTCCTTCAGCTCGGCCAGCCGCGTCTCGATCCGCGCGAGTCGCACCTCATCCGGCGCACCCGCCGGCTCCTGCGGCTCGGCCGACCGCGCCTCGAGTGCTGCGGCAAGCGAGGCGAGCTCGCCCTCTCGGGCGATTGCGGCCGCCTCCCGCAGCTCCAGCTCCTGGAGGCGCTGAGCGGTTCTCGCGTGCGCGCTCGAGCTCCTGGGTCAGCGCTGCCAAGGCGTCGTCCGGCACCGGTGCCCAAGCCGCCGTTGGCGCGGCCGGAAGCTTCCCTCGTCGCACGTCGGCGATCGCCTGCTGCAGCTCCCGCTCGCGCTCCTGCACGGCCTGCACCCGCTCCGTCAGCTGGCGCTTCAGCTCGTCGAGCGCGAGCCGCTGTTGACGCAGCGCCTCACGCTCGTCCTCGATCGAACCCTGGTCGTCGCGACGCTTGAACGGCACCGCGCAAATATACGGCGAGGACGCGGCCGACCTCGCCGCGCCCTCGCCCGGTGTGCTCGCCTACGCCGCGCGCTCGAGGCGCTCTTCGGCGCGGGCGCGCTTCACGATGTGCTCCCGCTCGCCGAAGCGGATGCGGGCGCGCTCGGCGCGGTGGGCGTCCCACAGGGACTCGAGCTTCGTGTCGAGTGCCTTGATCTGGGTGACCAGCTCGGGGTCGCGTCCCAGGGAGAGGCGCTTCCACAGCTCGGTGCGCTGTTCGCTGATCCGGTCGATTTCCGCATGGATGGCCGCGATGATGTGCATGACGCTGAAAACGCAGGACTGACGCTGGACATTCCTCAGCGTGGCGGGCTGAACAGAAACGCAACAACGACCGCTGCTGCGACGGCGAACGCCGCCCACGTGACGAGCTGCAGGACCGTGCTCACTCGTAACCGAGCTCTGCGAGGCGGTCCTCGTCGAGCCCGAAGTAATGGCCGAGCTCGTGCAGCACCGTGATCCGGATCTCCTCCACGAGCTCGGCCGGATCCGGGAACTCCTCCTCGAGCGGCAGCCTGTAGATCGAGATCCGGTCGGGCAGCGCCCCCGCCATATCTCCCCGCTCGGGCAGCGGCACGCCCTCGTACAGCCCGTACAGGTCGGGATCGTCCCGGTTCTCGTCCTCCACCACGACGGCGACGTTCTGCAGCGCCGCCGACAGGTGCGGCGGCAGCGCATCGAGCGCAGCGCGGACGTGATCGTCGAAGCTCACCGGATCACGAGCGCCATGATCGCCTTCTGCGTGTGCAGGCGGTTCTCCGCCTGGTCCCACACGAGCGAGCGCGGGCCGTAGAGCACGTCCTCGGAAATCTCCTCGCCGACGTGAGCGGGCAGGCAGTGCAGCACGATGCCCTCGGGGTCGGCGAGCCGGAGCAGCGTCCCGTCGATCCGGTAGGGCTCGAGGTCGCGCAGGCGCTGGTCGCGTGCTTCGTCCTGTCCCATGCTCGTCCACACGTCGGTGTACAGCACGTGCGCGCCCGCCGCCGCCTCCCGTGCGTCGTGGGTCAGGGTGACGCTGCCGCCGTTTGCCTCCGCGTCGCGCCGCGAGGCTTCCGTCACATCCTCGCCCGGCGCGTACCCCTCCGGCGTCGCGGCTACGAAGTCCATGCCGAAGCGCCCGGCGATGCGCATCAGCGAGCAGCAGACGTTGTTGCCGTCGCCGAGGTAGGCGACGCGGCGCCCTGCCAGGCCGCCGAAGCGCTCGCGGATCGTCATCGCGTCGGCGAGGGCCTGCAAGGGGTGCGACTCGTCGGTGAGGCCGTTGATGACGGGAATCGTCGCATGCTCCGCGAACTCGTCGACCTCGGACTGGGCGAACGTGCGGATCATCAACGCGCTCAGAAAGCGGGAGAGGACGAGCGCCGTGTCGCGCGTGCTCTCGCCGCGCGCAAGCTGCAGGTCGGCGGCGGGGACGTAGAGCGCCATGCCGCCGAGCTCGGCGATGCCGACCTCCGAGCTGATCCGGGTGCGCGTGGACGGCTTGCGGAAGATGAGGCCGACCGTACGGCCCGGGAGGATGCGGAGCTCCTTGCGCCGCGCGCGCTCCTGCTTCAGCTCGTCCGCCAGGTCGAGTGCGATCAGGAGCTCGTCGCGCGTCCACGCGCCGACGGTCGTGTAGCTGCGGCCCTTGAGGCTGTCGGGGATGCCCGCCATGAAGGAATGCTAGGGCAATGCGACTTGACAGATAAGGACTTAGATAACATACTGGGTGAAGTAGTAGTTATCTGTTCGACGAAGGAGGTCCGTCATCGTGGCAACCCTGGTGCGCTGGGAGCCGTTCCGTGAGCTCGCGTCGCTGCAGAGCGAGATGAGCCGCTACATGAACGGCCTGCTCGAGGGCAACGGCCGCAGCACGCAGACGTGGGTGCCGGCGCTCGACGTGTGGGAGACCGACAACGAGGTCGTGTACGCGTTCGACCTGCCGGGCATCCCGGAGGAGAAGATCTCGATCGAGGTGCAGGACGACTCGCTCACCGTCTCGGCCGAGCGCGTGAAGGAGCTCGAGGAGTCGGGAGACCGCTTCTATCGCTTCGAGCGGCGCTACGGCAGCTTCAGCCGCGGCGTCGGCCTGCCCCAGGGCGTCGACGAATCCAGGATCGCCGCCTCCTACAAGGACGGCGTGCTCGAGATTCGCGTGCCCAAGCCCGAGGAGCAGAAGCCGCGCAAGATCCAGCTCGGCTCCGCGGTGGCCGACATCGAGGCCTGACCGACTCACGCGCGACATGCGACACGGTAGTAGGGAGAGGGCGGCCGGCCGGCCGCCCTCTCCGTCTGACGGCATGTCGTGAGCTGCTCTACTCCAGCACGGCGATGTTTCGGGCCGCGCACATCTCCTTCAGCACCGCGGGCCACACGGTGACGCTGACCTCGCCGAGGTGCGCTTTGCGCAGCAGCAGCATCGTCACGCGCGACTGCCCGATGCCCCCGCCGATCGAGAGAGGGATCTCGTCGTTCAGGATCGCCTGGTGGTACGGAAGCTCGAGGAGCTCGAGCTGGTCCGTGAGGCGCAGCTGCTCGACAAGCGACTCCTTCGTCACCCGGATACCCATCGAGCTGAGCTCGTGGCGACGGCGCGTGATCGGGTTCCACACGAGGATGTCGCCGTTCAGCCCGTGCATCGGCGTGCCGTCGGCCGCCGTTGTCTCCGTCACCCAGTCGTCGTAGTCGGCCGCACGCAGCTCGTGGGGGTAGCCGTCGGCGAGCGTCCAGCCGATCCCGTAGATGAAGATGGCGGGGTACTGCTCGAGGATCGCCGTCTCACGCTGCTTGCGCGGCAGGTCGGGGTACATCTCGAGCAGCTCCTCGGCGTGGACGAACATCAGCTCGTCCGGCAGGCTCGGGTAGCGGGGGTCGCGGAGCTTCGGATAGAGGTGGAGCACGAGCTCCTCGGCCTCGCGCAGTACCTTCCAGATCGACCGCACGGTCGCCGTCAGGTAGGCGAGCGTGCGCTGCTTCGGCGTGATCACCTGCTCCCAGTCCCACTGGTCGACGTAGGCGCTGTGGTCGTGGTCGAGGAAGTAGTCCTTGCGGATCGCGCGCATGTCGGTGACGAGCCCTTCGCCGGGCCGCATGCAGAACTGGCGCAGCGCCAGCCGCTTCCATTTCGTCGCCGCCTGCACGACCTCCGCCTCGACCGGATGGAGATCGCGGTCGTTCGAGATGTGGAACGAGACGGGTCTCCGCGAGCCGTCCCGGTCCAGGTAGTCGTTCACGCCGCTCGCGGCATCGACGATCAGCGGCACCTCCACCTTGATCAGGCCGAGCTCGCGGGCAAGCCCATCCTCGATGCTGCGCTTGACCGCGTGCAACGCCCGCTGCGTCTCGTTCGGGGTGAGGAGCGACCGGTAGTCGACGGGCAGGACCCGCTCGAGCTCGGCGTAGTCGCCGATGCCCGGGCCGGCCAGATCCGCGACCTTCGAGCTCTTCTTCGCTGCGCCCCGGCTCCTGCCGGTCGCCGTCGTCATCGTCATCACATCCTCGGGTTCGCCCTCTCGGCCTGGCCGGAGCGTACGGCCGGGGGCTGCGGGTGTCATCCGTAGCGGTGGGCAGCATGCGCTGCGGTCGACCCGCGCCCGGGTGCGGTGATACACGCGGCCCGACGGTGCGCAGGGAGGTAGATTCCGGCCATGACCACCTTCGTGCGGAAACTCAACGAGCAGATCGCCTACGAGTTCGCGGCGTCCCAGCAGTACATCGCGATCGCGGTGCACTACGACGCGGAGACCCTGCCGCAGCTCGCGGCGCATTTCTACCGTCAGGCGGTCGAGGAGCGCAACCACGCCATGATCATGGTGCAGTACCTCCTCGACGCCGACGAGGACGTCACCATCCCGGCGGTCGCTGCCCCCGAGGTTTCGTTCGCTGACGATGTGGCGCCGGTTGCGCTCGCACTCGAGCAGGAGAAGCGCGTCACCAGCCAGGTCTCCCAGCTCGCCCTGAGCGCCCGCGAGGACGGCGACCTCGTCGGCGAGCAGTTCATGCACTGGTTCCTGCAGGAGCAGCGGGAAGAGGTGGCGTCGATGACGGCGCTGTTGCAGGTGATGGAGCGGCTGAAGGACAACATCATGCTGGTGGAGGAGTACCTCGCCCGCGAGTCCGGGGGCGAGAACCCGCTCGAGGCGGGCGCACCACCCGCCGCCGGCGGCGCGCTCTAAGCCACCGTGGTGGAGATCCGGGTCACGACCGAGCGGCCGAGCCAGCTCGTCGACATCACGCGCCAGGTGCGCGAGGCGATCGCCGGCCGGCCCGGGGCGGCGGTGCTCGTCTACGTGCCTCACACGACCGCCGGCGTCACCGTCAACGAGCACGCCGACCCCGCCGTCGCACGCGACTTCGAGACGGCGCTCGAGCGGATCGTCCCGGCGGACTGGTCGTGGCAGCACGTCGAGGAGGGGGAGGAGAACGCGCCCACCCACATTCGCGCCGCCTTCATGGGGCCGAGCGTCGTGATTCCGTTGCGGGACGACGGTGAGCTCGCGCTCGGCAGGTGGCAGGGGATCTTCTTCTGCGAGTTCGACGGACCCCGCAGCCGGTCCGTGTACGTGTCGCTGCTCGCGTAGCCGAGGTGTGGTTCGCCTAGGAGGCGACGTCGCGCCGCTCGAAGGCGAGCACCCCGACGGCCGTCGCCGCGGCGGCGATCGCGACGAGGAAGAGGCTGTGATCGAGGGTCAGCCCCTGGCGCAGCGGATCGCCGACGGCGTAGTGGTAGAACGGCGACGCCTTCTGGGGCACCTCGAGCGCCTCCACGAGGGCCGCCAGGCCGTTGACGAGGTACGCGGCCACCGCCGCTGCGGTCGCCACCCCGATCGCGAGCGCGCGGTGAGGGGCGGCGGCGCCGATCATGAACGCGATCGCCCCGAACGCGAGCGCGAGCAGCGCTGCGCTCGCCGTCGCCGCCGCGAGATGGCCGGCTGACACGTCCATCCCGACAATGGCCGCTCCCACCCACAGGGCGACCCAGAGCACTGCCCCCAGGCCCACCAGCTCGAGCGCCATCGCCGCGGTCTTCTCCAGAGCAAGTCGTCTGCGTGTGACGGGATTGGAGAGCAGGAGATCGAGCGTGCCGCGCTCCTCCTCGCCCGCGATCGCGCCCGCCCCGATGCCGACCGCACAAACGATGAAGAGCAACGGCACCATGAAGGAGAACAACTCGTTCCCGAGATAGCCGACGCCCGACGTGTAGTCGACGGCACCGCCGAACGCGATGAACGCCTTCAGCGCCTCCGGGTACTCCTCCACCAGCTTGTCCAGCTCGGGGTTGTCTCGCACCGTCGGGTAGACGGCCACCGTCAGCGTCACGAGTCCGACCAGCCCGAGCGTCCACCACGCGAAGCTGCGCCGCCGGTCGCGCAGGCTCTTCAGCAGCACGCTACGCAGCATCCGGCTCTTCCCCCCGGTAGAGGGCCAGCACGAGATCCTCCAGGTCGGCCTCGTGGACGTCGATCGCGAGCACCTCGAAGCGCGCGAGCGCCTTGACGAGCTGGTCCGCAGGGCCCTCCAGGGCGAACAGGACGGTCGCACCGTGCCGCTCCAGCTCGCGGACGCCGGGGAGCCCGTCGAAGGCGCCGGCGGGTGGCGGGCTCGTGAACGCTGCCTCGACACGCGTGAACGCACGAGCGCGCAACGTCTCCACGGACTCCACGACCTCCAGCCGGCCCTCGCGGATCACGGCGACCCGGTCGGCGATCCGCTGCACCTCGGGCAGGACGTGCGACGAAAGGAAGACCGTGCGTCCGTCGCGGGTCGTCTCGGCCACGAGCTCGTAGAACTCCTGCTGCACCAGCGGGTCGAGCCCTGACGTCGGCTCGTCGAGCACGAGCAGGTCGGGGCGGTGCATGAACGCCTGCACGAGCCCGATCTTCTGGCGGTTCCCGCGCGACAGAGCCCGGATGCGACGGTCGAGGTCGAGGTCGAGCCGGGCGGCGAGCGACTCCGCGTCCCCGAGCTCGCCCATCCCACGCAGCGACGCGAAATAGCGCAGCTGCTCCCGGCCGGTAAGGCGCTCGTACAGGCGTAGGTCGCCGGGCAGGTAACCGACGCGGCGCCGGATCTCCACCCCGTCGCGTCGCGGGTCGAGGCCGAACACCCGGGCGCGTCCCGCACTCGGGCGGATCAGGTCGACCAACAGCCTGATCGTCGTCGTCTTGCCGGCGCCGTTCGGGCCCAGGCACCCGAACACCTCGCCCCAGCCCACGTCGAACGTGAGCGCGTGCACGCCGCGGTCGCCGTGGTAGTGCTTCGTGAGCTGCTCTGCCCGCACGATCGGCTCTGCCATCACCGTCACGATAGGCGGCGGCGCCGGTCTTGCGTCCGGCCTGCCGGCGGAACCGGGCACGCCCGGGGCGCATCACGCCCGGACGGGTACCCTGCCTCCCCTGATGGCTGCCCCTGTCTCCCACGGCGAGAAGCTGGAGCTCCGGATCGACTCGCTCGCCTACGGCGGCAACGGGGTCGCGCGGCACGACGGGTTCGTCGTGTTCGTACGCCGGGGGCTTCCCGGCGACACGGTGCGCGCACGCATCACGAAGGTGAAGCGCGGCTTCGCAGAGGCGATCGCCGAGGAGGTGCTCGTCCCGGGCGCCGACCGCGTCCAGGCGCCCTGCCGGCACTTCGGCGCCTGCGGCGGCTGCCGCTTCCAGGACTACGCCTACGAGCGCCAGCTCGAGGCGAAGGAGGCGCAGGTGCGCGACGCGCTCGTCCGGCTCGGCGGCTTCGCCGAGCCGCCGCTCGAGCCGATCGTCCCTGCCGCCTCGCAGCTCCACTACCGCAACAAGCTCGAGTACTCGTTCACGCAGACCGCCGAAGGGCCTGCGCTCGGGTTCCACCGGGCCGGGCGCTGGGACGAGGTGCTGCCGATCGAGGAGTGTCTGCTCACAACGGACGTCGGCAACGCGATCCGGGCCGCCGTGCAGGACTGGGCGCGCGAGGAGCGGCTCGAGGGCTACGACCAGGGCACGCAGACCGGGTATCTGCGCCACCTCGTCGTCCGCGAGGGCCGCAACACCGGGCAGGTGCTCGTCCA
This sequence comes from uncultured Gaiellaceae bacterium, assembly GCA_963787085.1. Lineage (GTDB taxonomy): Bacteria > Actinomycetota > Thermoleophilia > Gaiellales > Gaiellaceae > Gaiella. The sequence goes on from CAWBBO010000009.1 coordinate 21,705, forward strand.
GCTCGTCACCGCCAAGGGCAGGAAGTTCGAGGAGGACTACCTGGTCGAGGTGCTGCGGCGCTTCCCCGAAGTGCGCTCCATCCACTGGGCTGTCAACGACACTCCGGCGGAGCTGACGCACCTGCCGACGACACTCCTGTGGGGGGAGGACGCGATCGAGGAGAAGATCCTCGGGCTCCGCTTCCGCGTCCGGCCGAACGCGTTCCTGCAGACGAACACCGAGATGGCCGAGACGCTGTTCGGGCTCGCACGCGAGTTCGCGGGGCTGACGGGCGGCGAGACCGTGTACGACCTCTACTGCGGCACCGGCACGATCGGGCTCGCACTCGCGCCGCAGGCGTTGACCGTGTGGGGCGTCGAGATCTCCGAGGAGTCGGTCGCCTGCGCGATCGAGAACGCCGAGCTGAACGCGATCACCAACGTCGCGTTCTTCGCCGGCAACGTCTCGCTCGCCCTCGAAGAGCTCCTGGAGCGCTCTGGCCCCCCGGACGTCGTCGTCGTCGATCCGCCTCGCGCGGGCCTCGCAGGCAAGGCGCTACGGCGCATGGCCCGGCTCGAAGCGCACCGAATCGTGTACGTGTCGTGCAATCCGACGACGCTCGCATCCGACCTGAAGACGCTGCGCGACGACTTCGGCTACACGCTCGTTCGCTGCCGGCCGGTTGACATGTTCCCCCACACACCGCATATCGAGTCAGTGAGCATGTTGGAACGCCGGTGACCGCAGGATGTGCGGTGGGGGAGGGGGAGCGGTGAGATGACGGTGGCGCAGGCCTCGCACGGACGAGCAGGTCGGGCATGGCCGGGGCGGCACGTCGCGGCCGCGGCCGGCTTCGGCCTGGCTGCGCTCGTCGTCTGGCTCCTCGCCTACGGAACCGACCGCGGGCTCCGCTTCGACCTCGAGGCTGCCCACGGGCTCGACACGCCCGGGTACGACATCGACTTCTTCCTCTTCTCCGTCCGCATCGTCGTTCCGCTCACGTTCGTCGCCATCGCCGCCGCCGCCCTGCTCGGGCGGCGGCGGCACGCGCTCGCCGCGGCGGCGATCCTCGTCGGCACATCCGCCTCCTGTGTCGTGCTCAAGACGGTGCTCGGGCGACTCGATCCGCTGCACGGCGACGCCGCACGGGGAATCGGCGAGTTCTTCCCGAGCGTGCACACCGGAGCGGCGGCCGGGGCGGCGCTCGGGCTCACGGTGCTCGCCGTCGGGGGGCTGCGGCTGCCCACCGCGTTCGCCGCCGCCGCGTACATCGCGGCGGTCGGCACCGCGTCGATCGTCGCCGGCGGTCACTTCCCGAGCGACGTCGCCGGGGCGCTCCTCGTCGCCGCCGCCTGGGGCAGCCTCGCCGCCGGCATGCTGGCTCTCGGCGGCGGTGCCGGTGACGGGGGCAACGAGCGTGCAGCCGCTCCTCGCCGCGGGCGCGGCGGCAGCGGTGGCCGATTCCTGTCGTCGCCCTCGTCGTCGACAGCGGCTGGGCAGGGGAGAACACCTCGTCGCTGGCGACGCTCGCCGCGATCGCGCTGCTCGCTCCGGGTGTGGCTGGCCGCGCTGCTCGACGCGCTTCGGTCCGCGGAGGAGGGCGAGATGACAAGGTCGGTGCGCGCGGCGCTCTTCGTAGCTGCGTATGTCGCGGTGCTCGCGGCCATCAGCGCACGTCGTGTTCGATCGTGCCGGCGGCGTCGTCGACGTCGATGCCCGTCGCCGACGGCTTCGACTTCCCGGTCGGCGACCCGGACACGCGTGCGCGGGCTACAGCGACGTCACGGACGTTCTGCGCGAGCGGCGGCAGCCGCGGCTTCCACATGGGAGAGGACATCGGCGTCGTCGACCTGCCGGTGCGCGCGGCGGCCGCCGGCCGAGTCGTCGTCGCTCGTTTCCACGGAGGGTGGGACGGTGTCGTCCTGATCGAGCACCGGCTCGAGAGCGGCAAGACCGTGTTCACGCAGTACGGCCATCTGCAGAGGATCGACGTGCGTGCAGGCCAGGACGTCGCGCGAGACGACAGGATCGGCGTCTCGGGCCCGCCGGCACGGCACCGCTCCGGAGCGCGAGCACCTCCACTTCGAGGTGAAGACGCTCGCCACGATCGGCTCCGGCTGGAGCGCTCACACACCGTGCCCGTCGGGGGGATACCTGGACCCGACCGCGTTCGTGCGCTCCTCACGGCCCGGACGCCTGACCGCCATCGCTTCCAGAGCAGGTCGGCGTTCGGCAGCAGGAAGCCGAGCGAGACCGCCGGCAGCGCCGGCAGCCCGTCCACGTCGAAGGCCACGGTCACGATCACGGTGAGCGCGAGCAGCCCCACCATGCCCACCCAGGTCCAGCCGACCCGGAGCCCGAATCGCGCAGCCGTCGCGAGGAACAGCGCGAAGAAGAGGATGTCGGGCGGGCCGATGTTGGCCGAGCCCTCCTCTCCCGGCAGCCGGAACGCATAGGAGACCTGCTCGAACAGGCCGGGCTGCTCGCTGACGACGTAGTCGGTCGGCCCGCGCCAGACGGAGACCGCGTCGACCCACGGGATCACGAACGCGACGAGCACCACCCAGGACAGCGCCTCGAACAGCTGCAGGAACCAGAACCCGGCGAGCGTCAGCGCCAGGAGCTTCGTGACGTTGAAGAGTCGCGCCGAGATCGGCCAGGGCGAGCAGGACCGCGAGCACGCCGAGAGCGGCTGCGATCGCGGCGAGCCCGCGTGCGTCCGCGAGCGGCAGCACCAGCAGGGGCACGAGGAACGAGGCGGGGATGAGGAGGAACGAGACGACCAGGACGTCCGGCCAGCGGCCGACGTCAGGCAGCAGTCCGGCGCCGGCAGACCACGCGACGAGAGCGCCGAGCAGCAGGCAGAGCGTCGCGGCACGCTCTCTGCCCGCTAGTAGGGCGGCTGCTCCGCCCACCACGGTCCGAGCGCCTTGAAGGCGTTCCAGAACGCGGTCTTCGCGCCCTGCTCGTCGAGAGAGGCGTCGATGTCGGGCGTCGCGAGAGCCTCGATCGTCGGCGTGAACCGCCGCAGCGACCCCGTGGCCTCCGGATCGACCCGGTCGGCGAGCGGAAACGCGAGGCTGTCCACGAAGGCGGCGGCGCGCTCGCCCATGACGACGAGCAGCTTCGGCTGCACGATGTGGAGCTCACGGGTCAACCAGCCGGCGGCGCGGGCGAGCTCGTCCGGCTCCTGCTCCGTCCCGAACTTGAGGCAGTTCGTGCCGTACACGCAGGTCGGATCGACGCCGAGCCTCTGCATCGACTTCAGAAGGGCGTTGCCCGCGCGCCCGAAGAACGCGACGCCCTCGGCGATCTCTGCCTGCTGCGGCGTGTACTTGAGCAGGAAGACGTCGGCCAGCGGGTGGCCGGAGCCGAGCACGGGCACATGCGACTCGTCCGCGAGCGCGAGGAGCTCGTCGCCGAGCTCGTTGATCTCGCCGATCGCCTTGCGCAGGTAGCGCTCGTAGATCTCGTCGGTGGGCACGGCAGCGGACATCGAGGCCTCGTCAACTTCTGCCCTAGCGGACCTTCTCCTTGACCTGAGCGACCCACTTCAGCGATTGCAGGTACGCGAGCGACTTCGGGCGGCGGAGCACCTCAGCCGTGCGCAGCGAGAGCAGGAACTCCTCGGGACCCTCGAAGCGGCGCATGCGCAGGGCGCCCGTCCCCACGCCCTGCAGTACGTGGGCGTCGGAGCCGGCGCCGGCGAGGAGGCCGTACTTGCGCTGGAAGCGGAGCGCCTCGTCGTTGTAGGCGTCGAAGAGCAGGCGTGCGTTGTACACCTCGAGAACATCGATCTCCGAGACGTGCCGGTGCAGCGTGGCCGGTGCCGGGATCGCATGCATGCGATCGAACGGGTGCGGCACGTAGACGATGCCTTCCTGCTCGCGGATGGCGGCGACCGTGTCCGCGAACGTCAGCCCGCGCGGGATCTCCTCGCGGAGGAAGAGGCCGATCACCTCTCCCTGGTTGTCGGTCTTCACCTCCTCGCCCATGATCACCGTCAGCTCGCGCCGTCGCGCGAGCTCGACGGTCTCGAGCGCGCCGCCGAACACGTTGTGGTCGGTCACGGCGATCGCTCCGAGGCCCTCCGCCTCGGCGTGGTCGATCAGCTCCCGTGGCTCGATCGAGCAGTCGTGCGACCAGCGCGTGTGCATGTGGAGATCGGCGAGGATCCAGTCTCGCCCGGCGAGCGGATCACCGGCTGCGGCGTGGCGCCGCGCCCGCGCTCTGCGCCCCACCACCGAGGCGTAGACGCGTTCGAGCGCCTGGGCCACCTGTGCGAACGACTGCTTCTCGACGCGTGCGCGCGCCTCGGCGCCGAGCCGCTCGCGCAGCGCGTCGTCCTCGACGAGGCGAGCCACCGCGGCCGCCGCGAGCTCCGGCTGCTCGCCCACGCCCGGCGGTTCGGCGATCGCACACCCGCTCGCCTCCGCCTCGAGGAGCAGCCGCACGCTGCCGCTCGGCACCGGCACGAAGATCGCCGCTTCGGCGAGCAGCGCCTGCCTGGCTTCCGGCTTCACGAGCGAGCGCACGTGCGCGCGACCCCGCAGCGCGCGGGGGATCGTCGGGCGGGACGCGAGCGGCACCGTCCGGACGAGCGCGACCTCCCAGCCGGGAAGGGACCGCAACGCGCGGAGAACGGCGCGTCCGACGGACGCGTGCGGAGACCCGGTCTCGACGGCGATCAGCCGGCGCTTTTGCCCCGGCGCGTACCGGGTCGTATCGACGCCGGGAGAGACGACCGTGTAGTCGCCTGCGAAGCGGGCGCCGGCGGCTGCCGCCATCGTGTCCGACGTGGCGAGCAGCGCGTCGACCCGGGCGAGCAGCTTCGCCCTCTGGTTCTTGCGCGGCAGGTACGCGAGCCGCTCCGGGGAGAAGAACGTTGCCGCCGTGGTCGACTCCGACTCGAGCAGTGCAGCGTACGACAGGCTCGGGAGCCCCGGCTCGAACCCGTGCACGACGTCGAAGCGGCCGACCGAGAGCGCGGCCGCCAGGTTGGCGCGCACGCCCACGGGGAGCCCGATCCGGTGGGTCAACGAGGTCGGCACCGCCGGGCCGATCGCGACGACGTCCGTCAGCTCGCGCCGCTGCAGCGAGCGGCGCCCTGCCAGCAGGTCGGCTCCCCGAGAGGAGGGTGCGAGCACGGTGACCGTGTGCCCCCGGCGCCGGAGCGCCTCGGCCGTGCCTCGCACGTGCTCGTTGACCTCGTGCGGCTGCGACCAGGAGAACGGCGTGACGAAACAGATGCGCAGGGCCATGGAGAACCGGATTGTAGGCGCTGCCGGAAGGCGCCCCGGCACGGCTAGAGTCGCTGTATGAGCGACGTCACCATCACCGTGCGCGCGAACGGGCCCTTGAAGGTCATGGGGCCGGTAACGATCGTCGATGCCGACGGCGTCGCCTTCGAGCTTCCTCCCGGCAACGCCGTCGTGCTGTGCCGCTGCGGCCATTCGAGCAACAAGCCGTTCTGCGACACGACCCACAGGCAGATCGGGTTCGAGGCGCTCGAGACGGCGCCGCGCGCCGTCTGAGTCGCGGGGCACGACCCTTTCGGGTTTCCCGCAACACGATCGGCGGCAGCCACGATGCGGCGGGCACGGCCGCACGCGAGCGTGCGGCCGTGCCCGCTCCGACGGCAGAGCACGCTTCCCGGGCGAGGGTTGACCTCGACCGGCGGCCGATCCTCGTCTTCTGGGAGTCGACGCGCGCCTGCCTGCTCGCGTGTAGGCACTGCCGTGCCGAAGCACACGCGACCCCGGTTCCGGGCGAGTTGACGACGGAGGAGTCGCTCCGTTTCATCGACTCGCTCGCCGCGTTCGAGCGGCCGGCGCCGATCCTCGTGATCACGGGTGGGGATGCGCTGATGCGGCCCGATCTGCGGGAGCTCGTCACCCGCGCCCGTCAGACCGGTGTGCCCGTCGCTCTGGCGCCGAGCGTGACCCCGCTCCTCACGGACCGGCGTCTCGCGGAGTTCCGCCAGCTCGGGGTGAAGGTCGCGTCGCTCAGTCTCGACGGTGCCTCGGCGGCGACGCACGAGGGCATGCGCGGGGTTGAGGGCCATTTCGCGGCGACGCTCGCGCGTACGCCTCGACGGGCGATCCTCTCGCCGCGGATCCGGCCTGCGCCTACGTTCCCGCCGCCTGAACGTCGAAGGGCCGCCCGACGACGACCCTTCGACGAGACGCGCGCGCAGCTCTCTACGCCTTGGCTGCAGCCTTCCTTGCCGCCTTGAGTGCGTTCTGCTTGATGAACTTCTCCGTGTTCTCATGCGCCTCGTCGTCGACGATCTGGACGGGCGGCGACTTCATCAGGTAGCTCGACGGGGCCTCGAGCGCACCCGAGATGCCGTTGTTGAGCGCCAGCTTGGCGAGGCGCACGGCGTCGATCACGATGCCGGCCGAGTTGGGCGAGTCCCACACTTCCAGCTTGAGCTCGAGGTTCAGCGGCACGTCGCCGAACGAGGTTCCCTCCATGCGGATGTACGCCCACTTGCGGTCCGTCAGCCACGGCACGTAGTCCGAAGGGCCGACGTGCACGTTGCCCTTGCCGAGGTCGTAGTCGAGCATCGAGGTGACGGCGTTCGTCTTCGAGATCTTCTTCGACTCGAGCCGGTCGCGCTCGAGCATGTTGAGGAAGTCCGAGTTGCCTCCGACGTTGAGCTGCATCGTCTTGTCGAGGTGCACGCCCCGCTCGCGGAAGAGGCTCGTGAGCACCCGATGCGTGATCGTGGCACCGACCTGGGACTTGATGTCGTCGCCGATGATCGGCACGCCTGCGTCCTCGAAGCGCTTCTGCCAGTAGTGCTCGCGCGCGATGAACACGGGCATGCAGTTCACCATCGCGCAGCCGGCCTCGAGGATCTGCTCGGCATACCATTTGGCGGCGGCCTCGGAGCCGACCGGCAGGTAGTTGACGACGACGTCGGTGCTGGTCTCTCGGAGGATCCCGACGATATCGGCGGTCTCGCCGGGCGCTTTCTCCACGATCTCCGACAGGTACTTGCCGAGTCCGTCGTGGGTCATGCCGCGAGAGACCGTGATGCCCGTCTTGGGCACGTCGCAGAACCTGATCGTGTCGTTCGGGAAGGCCCACATCGCCTCGGCGAGGTCGACGCCGACCTTGCCCTTGACGACGTCGAACGCCGCGGTGAACTCGATGTCGGAAATGTGGTACCCGCCGAGGTCGACGTGCATCAGGCCCGGGACGAACTCGTCGGGCTTCGCGTTCTTGTAGTACTCGACGCCCTGCAGGAGCGAGTTGGCGCAGTTACCGACGCCGATGATGGCGACGCGGACCTTGTCCTTGGAGCGGTTGCTGCCGTTCGTGGAGCCGTCTGTTGCGGCCATGGCGGAGTCCTCTCTACGGCCGCCGCCAAAGGGGACGGACCGCCGTGCATTGGATTCGAAGGGGACGCCCAGCTCGTCGGCGAGCGAGGCGAGGATGACGTCGTTCGTGTTCGAGCCGCGGCGGAACGCCTCGGCCTGGATGGCGTCCTTCAGCTCCGGCGGCATCCGCAGAAGCACGACCGGGCTCGAGCCGGGAAGCGGGCTTCTGCGCCCCGACGGCGTGTACGGGATGTCGAACGCGGCGGCGAGGATGCCGACAGCGACGTCGTTGAGGCTTGCCCCGCGCCGGGCCGTCTCGCGCACCACGGCTTCCTTCAGCGACGAAGGCGTCCTGACAAGGACGCTCTTTCGGTGCGGAGAAGTGCTAGCAGCCAAAGTGCTAGCAGTATAGCGCTGGAGAGGCCGTCAAGGCCTCTCCAGCGCTAGACACAATCGTAGGGGCGAGGCCATGCCTCGTCCGCGGGAGAGGTAGTACTTTGCCTGGGTGTGCCAACTGCGCCGTCACAGGGCCGGGCGTGGCCCGGCCCCTACGGCTTCTGTGGGTGGCGTCGGCCCGGTTCCTGCGGGGCGCGGGTGTCGCTCGGCTGGGTGTATTGGCTGCGCCGTCACAGGGCCGGGCGTGGCCCGGCCCTTACGGTCCTGCAGGGGTCTCGCTACGCGGATTCGGCCGCGAGCTCGCGCAGCTGACGCCGCACGAAGAGGATGCGTTGCACGACGGTGAGCCAGGCCATCGCCGCCAGCGCGTAGACCGGCCATTGCAGCAGGCCCCACGGGGCGAGCCCGAGCCCGACCGAGATCAGCACCACCCGCTCGACCCTCGAGCCGAAGCCGATGTCGCCGCGCAGCCCGAGCGCTTCCGCCTTCGCGCGCGTGTAGCTGACGAGGAACGAGCCGGTCACTGCGGCGAACGAGGCGACGAGAGCGACGTCGTTGCCGTCGCGGGCGAACACGAGCCCGATGGCAGCGACCATCGCGGCCTCCCCGAGGCGGTCGAAGGTCGAATCGAGGAAGGCGCCGAAGACGGTGCCCTTGCTGGCGGCGCGCGCGAGTGCGCCGTCGAGGATGTCCGCCACCGAGCCGATGACGAAGAGCACGCCGCCGAGCCAGAAGAAGAGGTACTCGTTGCGCGTCTCGAAGCCGACGAGCACGGCGCCCACGAGACAGAGCGTCACGCCGGCAAGCGTCAGCATGTCCGGCGTCAGCTTCGTTCGTGCGACGCCCCGCATCGAGCGTTGCAGGATCTGGCGTGCGGCCTGGGTGTACTCCTGCTTGACACGGTCGAGCTCGCTGACGCGTGGCTCTCCCGGAGGCTCTTCGCTCACCCCTCGGCGACCGTGCGCCAGCGCGAGAAGACGCCGCGTCGGAAGAGGACGAGCCCGGTCGCGACGGCGAGCGCCACACCGGCGGCCACGTCGAGCCAGTAGTGGTTGCCCGTCCCCATCACGGAGAACCACACCCAGGCGGGCCAGAGCAGCCAGAGGATCCGCGCCACGAGCGTCCGGCAGACGCCGAACATGACGATGCCGACGATGAACGCGTCCATCGAGTGGAGGCTCGGCATGGCCGCGTACGGGTTGGAGGCGAAGGCGATCAGGCCACTGTCGTGGCTGACCGACGCATGCTGTGCGAGCGTGTCGGCGAAGCCCCATTCGGGGAACATGCGGGGCGGCGCGGTCGGAACGAAGACGTAGCCCAGCAGGCCGAGCAGATTCGCGCCGATGAGCCAGTTGCGGAAGCCCGCGAAGCGGTCGTGGTGCCGGAAGTAGACCCACAGGAGCGTGATCCCGACGACGGCGAACTGCGACAGCCAGTACGTGTAGGACGTGGCCGTGATGAGCAGATCGGACGAGTCGACGACCCGCTGCAGGGCCGGCTCGAACAGGGCGCCGGCGCCGTCCTCGGCCTCGATCACCCAGAGCCCGTTCCAGAGTGCGGTCGCGACGCTCCGGTCGGCGACACCGCGTGCGACCTGGTATGCGGCGTAGAAGCCTATCCAGAACGCGAACTGGAGCGCGAGATGCGCCCACCCGCGTGGAAGCCTCCGGCTCACCGATGCGGCATAGCTCGACACGGCGACATCCATTCTACCTCGTCGGCCCGGTCACCCCCCCGTTCGGGCCTGACTCTGGTAGTCGACGAGGGCCCGCACGTAGTGCGCCCGCTCGAAGGCGCGCGGATCGCCGCACGTCTCCTGGCTCATGCTGCCCTTGAGCTGCTCCACGGAGGCGTAGTCCCGCTCCTCGAGCCACTCGGCGAGGCCCTGCGTGAGCTCGCGCAGCAGGCCTGGCCCGTCCCGGAGCAGGGCGGAGGCAAGCATGACGACGTCCGCGCCCGCCAGCACGAGCTTGAGCACGTCGTCCCTCGTCTGCACGCCGCTCGTCGCCGCCAGGCTCACCGGGACGCGCCCCCGCAGGATCGCGATCCAGCGCAGCGGCAGCCGCATCTCCTCGTTCGTGGAGAGCTGCAGCTCGGGCCGCACGGTCATCGCCTCGAGGTCGATGTCCGGCTGCAGGAACCGGTTGAAGAGCACGAGCCCGGCGGCACCCGCTTCTGCGAGCCGCGCCGCCGTGTTCGCGAACGCCGTGTAGTACGGGCCGACCTTGACCGCGAGGGGGACGCTCAGCGCCCCGTGCATCCGGCTCACGAGCCGCAGCGTGCGGTCCTCGACGCTCGCGGCCGAGGTGTACCGGTCGGTCTCGACCGCGTAGACGTTGAGCTCGATCGCGTCGGCGCCCGCGTGCTGGAGCAGCTCGGCGTAGCGCACCCAGCCGCCCGGGGTGACCCCGTTGATCGACGCGATCACCGGGATCGAGAGCGCCCTCTTGGCGGCGGCGACGTGCTCCAGGTACGCGCTCGGGCCAGTATTGTAGTCGTCCATCTCCGGGAAGTACGTGAGCGCCTCGCCGAAGCTCTGCACTCCCTGTTCGAGCATGTCGTGCACGGTCGTCTCCTCGTGCTCGATCTGCTCCTCGAACAGCGACGGGAGCACGACCGCGGCGGCGCCCGCCTCCTCGAGCGCCTTGAGCGTCTCGACGTTGCCGGTGAGCGGCGAGGCCGAGGCGACGAGCGGGCTCTTCAGCTGGAGCCCGAGGTAGGTACTGCGCAGGTCGGGGCTCACGATGTCTCCTCCGTGTTCGTCTCGTCCGAGTCGTCGCCTGGCTCGTGCTCGACCTGGGCGAGCTGCTCGTACACGAGCCTACGCTCGTCGACGTCGTGCTGGGCGAGCGCGCCGAGCCTCTCCGCCTCGGCCGGCCGCGACCGGGCGAGCATCGAGAAGCGCGCTTCGTTGGCGGTGAAAGCCGACAGCGGCAGCTTCGGCGCCCCGGAGTCGAGGCGCAGCGGATGCTCGCCGGCCTCGGCGTGGCGCGGGTCGTAGCGCCACAGCGGCCAGTAGCCGGAGTCCACCGCGAGCTTCTGCTGGCGCATCCCCTTCTCCATGTCGATGCCGTGCGCGATGCAGTGGCTGTACGCGATCACGAGCGACGGGCCGGGCCATGCGTCCGCCTCCGCGAGTGCCTTGACGGTCTGCGGGTTGTCGGCGCCCATCGCGATCTGGGCGACGTAGACGTCCCCGTACGCGGTTGCGATCAGGCCCAGGTCCTTCTTGCCGGTCTGCTTGCCTCCGGCGGCGAACTTCGCGACCGCGCCGCGCGGGGTCGCCTTCGAGGCCTGGCCGCCGGTGTTCGAGTAGACCTCGGTGTCGAGGACGAGCACGTTGACGTCGCGGCCCGAGGCGAGGACGTGGTCGAGGCCGCCGAAGCCGATGTCGTACGCCCAGCCGTCGCCGCCGACGATCCAGACGCTCTTGCGCACGAGCGCGTCGGCGAGCGTCTCGAGGCGTCGCGCGCGCCGGTCGTCGAGCCCTGCGAGTCGCTCGCGCAGCTCCGCGACGCGGCCGCGCTGCGCCGCGATGCCCGCCTCGGTCGACTGGTCGGCGTCGAGCAGGGCGGCCGCCAGGCCGGGTGCCAGATCGGTCACGAGGTCGCGGGCCTGGCGCTCCTGCGCGTCGAGTGCGAGCCGCATGCCGAGCCCGAACTCGGCGTTGTCCTCGAACAGCGAGTTCGACCAGGCAGGCCCCCGGCCCTCGCGGTTCGCTCTCCACGGTGTCGTCGGCAGGTTCCCCCCGTAGATGGACGAGCAGCCGGTCGCGTTGGCGACGAGGATCCGGTCGCCCACGAGCTGCGTCAGCAGCTTCAGGTAGGGCGTCTCGCCGCAGCCCTCGCACGCACCGGAGAACTCGAACAGCGGCTCGAGCATCTGTGACCCCTTCACCGTTGCGGGCTCTACGAGCGAGCGGTCGATCTCGGGGATCCCGAGGAAGAAGTCGAAGCGCTCACGCTCGACCTCGAGGTGGTCGCGCTTCGGCTCGAGGTTGATCGAGCGGTGCGCCACCGCCTCCTTCGCGTGCGCCGGGCACGTGTCCACGCAGATGCCGCAGCCGGTGCAGTCGTCGGGAGCGACCTGGATCGTCATCTTCATGCCGGGTAGATGTCGGTCGCGCCAGTCTTTGGCAAGGAAGCCGTCGGGGGCGCCGTCGAGCGCCTCGGGCGCGAACACCTTCATCCGGATCGCGGCGTGCGGGCAGACGAGGGCGCACTTCGCGCAGTCGATGCAGATGGACGGATCCCAGATCGGGATCTCGTCGGCGATCGAGCGCTTCTCGTAGCGGGCCGTGCCGAGGGGGAACGTCCCGTCGACCGGGAACGCGCTCACCGGCAGGGTGTCGCCGCGCCCCGCCAGCATCGTCGCCGTCACCCGCTGCACGAGGTCGGGAGCGGTGGCAGGCACGAGCCGGGGCACGGTCTCGTCGGCCGTGACGGTCGCGGGTACGACGACCTCGCGGAGCCCCGCGAGCGCGCGGTCGACGGCTGCCTCGTTGCGGTCGAGCACCGCCTGGCCGCGCTTGCCGTACGAACGGTGGATGGCCTCCTTGATCGCTGCGATCGCATCCGCGAGCGGCAGCACGTCCGCGAGGGCGAAGAAGCACGTCTGCAGCACCGTGTTGACCCGGCGCCCGAGCCCGGCCTCCTGCGCCACGGCCGTGGCGTCGACGACGAAGAACCGGAGCCGCTTCGCGATGATCTGCTCCTGCACGCCGGCGGGGAGCTGGTCCCAGACGTCGCCCGGCCCGTACGGTGCGTTCAGCAGGAAGGTGGCACCGTCTGCCGCGACGTCGAGTACGTCGATCTTCTCCAGCAGGCCGAAGAGGTGGCAGGCGACGAACCCGGCGCGGTCGACGAGATACGAGGAGCCGATCGGGCGCGGCCCGAAGCGCAGGTGCGAGACCGTGACGGAGCCGGACTTCTTCGAGTCGTAGACGAAGTAGCCCTGTGCGTGGTACCCCGTGTGCTCGCCGATGATCGCGATCGAGTTCTTGTTCGCGCCGACGGTGCCGTCGGCCCCGAGCCCGTAGAAGACGGCGCGGACGACGTCGTCGGGCTCGGTCGAGAAGTCGCGGTCGACGGGGAGCGACAGGTGGGTGACGTCGTCCGCGATGCCGACCGTGAAGCGCCGGCGTGGGTCGTCGCGCCCGAGCTCCTGGAACACGGCGGCGGCCATCGCGGGCGTGAACTCCTTCGACGCGAGGCCGTAGCGCCCGCCGATCACGAGCGGCGGCTCGCCGGCGCGCTCGGCGAGGGCGGTGAGGACGTCCTGGAAGAGCGGCTCCCCGAGCGCGCCCGGCTCCTTGCAGCGGTCGAGCGCTGCGACCCGCTGGACGGAGGCGGGCAGGGCCGCCACGAACGCCTCGGCCGCAAAGGGCCGGTAGAGGCGCACGGTCACGAGCCCGACCTTCTCACCCTGCGCCACCAGCCTGTCGACCGCCTCGGCAGCGGCGGTGCTGCCGGAGCCCATCATCACGATCACGCGCTCCGCGTCCGGAGCGCCCGCGTAGTCGAACAGGCGGTAGCGGCGCCCGGTGCGCTCCCCCAGCGTCTGCATGGCGCGCTGCACGATCTCCGGCAGCGCGTCGTAGTACGGGTTCGCGGCCTCGCGCGCCTGGAAGAAGACGTCCGGGTTCTGGGCGGTGCCGCGCAGCACCGGGTGGTCGGGGGAGAGCGACCTCGCCCGGTGAGCCGCGATCAGCTCCTCGTCGAGCAGCGCCGTCAGGTCGTCCTCGTCGAGCCGGTCGATCGTCGCGAGCTCGTGGGAGGTGCGGAAGCCGTCGAAGAAATGGAGGAACGGCACGCGCGCCTCGAGCGTCGCCGCGTGCGCGACGAGCGCGAAGTCCTGGGCTTCCTGCACGGACGAGGAGCAGAGCTGGGCGAAGCCGGTCGTGCGGGCGGCCATCACGTCCGAGTGGTCGCCGAAGATCGAGAGCGCGTGGGTGGCGAGGGAGCGGGCCGCCACGTGGATCACGGCGGGCGTCAGCTCGCCGGCCACCTTGAACATGTTCGGGAGCATCAGCAGCAGCCCCTGCGAGGACGTGAACGTCGTCGCCAGCGCACCCGCCTGCAGCGCACCGTGCACCGCGCCGGCGGCGCCGCCCTCGCTCTGCATCTCGATCACCTGGGGAACGGCGCCCCAGGCGTTGGGCACGCCGGCGGCCGACCAGGCGTCGGAGAGCTCGCCCATCGGCGAAGCCGGGGTGATCGGGTAGATCGCGATCACCTCGCTGGCGCGGTACGCGACCCAGGCGGCCGCCTCGTTGCCGTCGATCGTGTCCCGAGCGGCCATAGCCCGAGCATCGCTGCCGCTGCGGCAAGGGGCATCCGTGCTGCCGCGGAGAGCGCTACGGGCTTCCCGCACGCGCCGGGCGCGTCACCCGCCGATGTACGACATCTCGATCCGGGGCAGTGCTTTCGTCCCGGCCGAGCGCATCTCCGAGTAGCGGTCGGCCCGCGGGCGCCACAGGCGCCCGATCGTCTCCTGCAGCTCCTCGTCGGGGGCGCCGGAGCGGACGAGCGCCCGCAGGTCGTGCCCCTTGACCGCGAAGAGGCACGTGTACAACCGTCCTTCGGCCGAGATACGGGCGCGCGTGCAGTCGCCGCAGAACGGCTGCGTGACCGACGCGATCACCCCGATCTCGCCGGAGCCGTCGCGGTAGCGCCAGCGCCTTGCCACCTCGCCGCGATAGTTCGGGTTGGCGGGCTCGAGCGGGAGCTCGGCGTCGATCATGCGGACGATCTCCGCGGCCGGGACGACGTCGTCGAGGCGCCAGCCGTTCGTCGCCCCGACGTCCATGAACTCGATGAAGCGGAGGATGTGCCCGGAGCGCCGGAAGTGGTGGGCGAGCGCCAGCACCTCGCCGTCGTTGGCACCGCGCTTGACGACGGCGTTCACCTTCACGGAGAGGCCGGCCGCAGCGGCCGCGTCGATGCCGTCGAGCACGCGGGAGACCGGGAAGGCGACGTCGTTCATGGCGCGGAACGTGGCGTCGTCGAGCGAGTCGAGGCTGACCGTGATCCGGCGGAGGCCTGCGTCTGCGAGCAGCTGCGCCTTCTGCGGCAGCAGTGCCCCGTTCGTCGTCACCGTCACGTCGAGGCCTCCGATCGCGACGAGGCGCTCGACCAGGACCTCGAGGTCGCGGCGCAGCAGCGGCTCGCCGCCCGTGATGCGGATCTTCTCCACCCCCCGTGCCACGAAGGCGCGAGCCAGGCGCTCGAGCTCCTCGAACGTGAGCAGCTCCTTGCGGTCCATGAAGCGGTAGCTGCGCCCGAACACCTCCTTCGGCATGCAGTACACGCAGCGGAAGTTGCAGCGATCCGTCACGGAGATGCGGAGGTCGCGGAGCGGTCGGCCGAGGGTGTCGGTGACGCCCGTCATCCCTGGAGCGTAGCCGCCCGGGTCGTCCCAGTAGCCTGCGCGGATGCGCCGGTCGCGTTCCGCACCCCTCGTCGCGCTCGTCGCAGTCACGGCCGTCTGGGGCTACACGTTCGTTCCCGTGCAGGAAGCGGTGGCCCTGTACCCGCTCTTCGCCTTCCTCGCCGTTCGCTTTGCGATCTCGACGGTCGCGCTCGCCCCCTTCGCGCTGCGGCCGCTGCTCCGGCTTCCGCGGGGCGGCTTTCTCGCAGGGCTCGGCGCCGGCGTCCTCCTGGCCACGGCGTACGGGCTGCAGACGGCGGGTCTCGAGCTGACGACCGTGTCGAGCACCGGCTTCATCACGGGCCTCTACGTCGTGCTCACGCCCCTGCTCGCGCTCGCGCTCTTCCGCACGCCGGTGCCCGCGGCGGCGTGGCTCGGCGTCGGCCTCGCGCTCGCCGGCCTGTTGCTCCTGAACGGCGTCCCGGGCGGGTCGGCGCTCGGCAACGCCCTCGTGCTGGGCAACGCCGTCGCCCAGTCGTTCCAGATCGTCGCCATGGAGCGGTTTGCCCCGCGCTACGACGCCCGCGCGCTCACGTTCCTGCAGATGGCGATCTCGTGCGCGGCGTTCACGGCGATCGCGCTGTCCCGCGGCGAGCTCTCGGTACCGGACGAGCGCTCTGTGTGGGTCGCCCTCGTCGTCACGGGTGTGTTCGCGGGTGCGCTCGGATATCTCGTCGCCACCTGGGTGCAGGCTCGCACGACCGCCGCCCGGGCAGCGCTCGTGTTCACGCTCGAAGCGCCGTTCGCGGCGTTGTTCGGGGTCGTGCTGCTGAGCGAGCACCTCGGGTGGCCGGGCTGGGCGGGTTGCGGCGTCATGCTCGGAGGCATCGTGCTGGCCGAGCCGGCGGCCGCCGCAACGCTCCGGAGGCTCGCCGTGCGGGGGGCGCGAGGCTGATGACCGCGGTGGTGCTCGCGCTGACCTCTGCCTTCCTCTTCGGGGCGATGACGGTGGCGCTGCGCCCCGCCCTCGTGCGGGGAGACGACCCGCTGCTGGGCGCGCTCCTCACGGTCGTGTGCGCCCTCGGCGTGTCGCTTGCGGCGGCGACGCTCGTCGGGGGCTGGGACATCGCCGGCACGTGGCCGTTCCTGCTCGCAGGCGTGCTGGGGCCGGGGATCTCGCAGGTGCTGTTCACCTTCGCCGTGCGGGACGCCGGGCCCTCCCGCACGTCCGCCGCGGTCGGGACGGCACCCCTCTTCGCCGTCGCGCTCGCCGTCGTGCTGCTCGGTGAGCCGCTCGTCGCCGGGATCGTCTGCGGTGCCGTCCTGGTCGTGGCCGGCGGCCTCCTGCTCGCGGGTGAGCGTGGCCGGCCGGCGCACGTGAGGACGATCGGGCTCGTCTTTGCCGTCTCGGCGGCCGCCGTCTTCGCGCTGCGCGACACCTTCGTGCGGTGGCTCTCGGCCGACACGGGCGTAACGCCGGCGCTCGCCACGCTGGCGACGCTCACCTCGGGGGCGCTGACGATCGCGTTCGTGCTGCTCGTCTCGCGCCGTCCGCTCTCGCTCCGTCCGTTGCCCGCCTATCTCCCGGCCGGTCTCATGTTCGGCCTCTCCTACGTGTGCCTGTTCGAGGCCGTCTATCGCGGGCGTCTCAGCGTCGTCTCACCGCTCGTCGCGACGGAGTCGCTCTGGGGCGTCGCGCTGTCGGCGTTGTTCCTGCGCCGCCACGAGCTCGTGGGGCTGCGGCTTGCGGCCGGCGCCACCCTCGTCGTTGCGGGCGGGGTGCTGATCGGCTGCACGCGGTAGGGAATCTGATACCATCCGGCTTAGATTTATGTGAGTCTCTCCGACTCAAGCTGTAGAAGCCTCAAGGCCTCAAGGAAGGAGCACCACGATCACCATGGCGAAGACCATCGGCATCGACCTCGGCACGACCAACTCCTGCATGGCCGTGCTCGAGGGCGGCGAGCCCACCGTGATCCCGAACGCCGAGGGCGGGCGGACGACTCCGTCCGTCGTCGCCTTCACGAAGGACGGCCAGCGGCTCGTCGGGGCGCCCGC
This sequence comes from uncultured Gaiellaceae bacterium, assembly GCA_963787085.1. Taxonomy (GTDB): domain Bacteria; phylum Actinomycetota; class Thermoleophilia; order Gaiellales; family Gaiellaceae; genus Gaiella. The sequence goes on from CAWBBO010000009.1 coordinate 38,835, forward strand.
GCGGCGCCAGCAGGTGACGAACCCCCAGAACACGATCTCCTCGATCAAGCGCTTCATGGGGCGCAAGTGGGAGGAGGTCTCGGACGAGATGACGATCGTCCCCTACGAGGTCGTCCAGGGCGAGAACGGCGACGCTCGCGTCGCGGCCGACGACCGGCAGTTCGCTCCGCCGGAGATCAGCGCCATGATCCTGCAGAAGCTGAAGACGGACGCCGAGGCGTTCCTCGGCGAGCCGATCACCGACGTCGTCGTGACGGTGCCGGCCTACTTCAACAACGCACAGCGCGAGGCGACGAAGGACGCCGGCAAGATCGCCGGCCTCAACGTCGTCCGCATCATCAACGAGCCCACCGCGGCCGCCCTGGCCTACGGGCTCGACAAGGAAGGCGCCGACCAGACCATCCTCGTGTTCGACCTCGGCGGCGGCACCTTCGACGTGTCCGTGCTCGAGCTCGGCGACGGCGTCTTCGAGGTGAAGTCCACGAACGGCGACAACCATCTCGGCGGCGACAACTTCGACAAGGCGATCGTCGACTGGATGGCCGCCGAGTTCAAGAAGGACCAGGGCATCGACCTGTCCGCCGACAAGATGGCGCTGCAGCGTCTCTACGAGGCGGCGGAGAAGGCGAAGATCGAGCTGAGCTCCACGATGACGACGCAGATCAACCTGCCGTTCATCACCGCCACGGCCGAAGGCCCCAAGCACCTCGATCTGCAGCTGACGCGCGCGCGGCTCGCCGAGCTCACGCACGCATTGCTCGAGCGCACCGTCGGCCCGACCAAGCAGGCGCTCGCCGACGCGGGCGTCGATGCCTCGGGCATCGACCACGTCGTGCTCGTCGGCGGCATGACCCGCATGCCCGCAGTGCAGGAGAAGGTCGCAGAGCTGCTCGGCAAGGAGCCGCACAAGGGCGTCAACCCGGACGAGGTCGTCGCCGTCGGCGCGGCCATCCAGGGCGGCGTGCTCAAGGGCGAGGTCAAGGACGTGCTCCTGCTCGACGTGACGCCGCTGTCGCTCGGTATCGAGACCAAGGGCGGCGTGATGACGAAGCTGATCGAGCGCAACACCACCATCCCGACGAAGAAGTCCGAGACGTTCACGACCGCGGAGGACAACCAACCCTCCGTCGAGATCCACGTCCTGCAGGGCGAGTCGGAGATGGCCGCGTTCAACAAGACGCTCGGCAAGTTCCAGCTCGTCGGCATCGCGCCGGCGTCGCGGGGCATGCCCCAGATCGAGGTCGCGTTCGACATCGACGCGAACGGGATCATCCACGTCACGGCCAAGGATCTCGGCACCGGCAACGAGCAGCAGATCAAGATCGAGGGCGGCTCGGGCCTGTCCGAGGACGAGGTGCAGCGGATGGTGAAGGAGGCCGAGGTGCACTCCGAGGAGGCACACCGGCTGCGGGAGCTCGCCGATGCGCGCAACCTGGCGGAGTCGCTCGCCTACCAGACCGAGAAGACGCTCGCCGAGCATCGCGACAAGCTCGAGGAGGCGGACGCCGCTACGATCGAGGGCCGGGTCATGGAGCTCCGGCAGGTGCTCGACGGAGGCGACGTCGAGGCGATCCGGTCGCGGACGCAGGCGCTCAACGAGGCTGCACAGCCGCTCGCCCAGGCGATCTACGCGGACACGCAGGCTGCGTCGACGCCTCCCGGCAACGGCGGTGGAGGCGGCTCGACCGAGGACGAGGTCGTGGAGGACGCCGACTACGAGGTGATCGACGAGGACGAGACGGCGAAGCGGTCATGAGCAAAGAGCGCGCAGACGCCGACGGCGCGGCGGTCGTCGAGGGAGCAGGTGGCTTCGAGTCGCCGGCTCCCGCCGGCACCGCCGAGCCGGAGCCCGCCGAGCCGGTCTCCGCTGATGACGCCGATGACGCTCTTTCCCGGCTCGCCGACGCCGAGGCGAAGCGGGACGAGTACCTCGCCGACCTGCAGCGACTGGCGGCGGACTTCGACAACTACCGCAAGCGGTCGGCGCGGGAGCAGCAGGCGTTCGCCGCCCGTGCGCACGAGCGCCTGGTCGCCAAGCTCCTGCCCGTGCTGGACGACCTCGAACGCGCGCTCGACGCGGCCGAGAAGCACGAGCAGGCAAGGCTGATCGAGGGCGTCGAGATGACGCGGGCGGCCCTCGCCGCCACGCTCGCCTCCGAGGGTCTCGTCGAGATCGAGGCCGAGGGCGCATTCGACCCGCACGCCCACGAGGCGCTGATGACCCAGCCCGCCGACGGCGTCGAGCCCGGCGAGATCGTGCAGGTCGTGCAGAAGGGGTACCGGCTCGGCGACGTGGTGCTGCGACCGGCGCGGGTGATCGTGGCTGCGGGGGAGGAGTAGCCCGGCCGTGCCTGACCCGTACCAGGTGCTCGGCGTCGCCAAGAACGCCTCCGACGAGGAGATCAAGAAGGCGTACCGGAAGCTCGCCCGCCAGTACCACCCGGACCGGAACCCGGACGATACCGCCGCCGAGGACCGCTTCAAGCAGGTGCAGGGGGCCTACGACGTCCTCTCCGACGCCGACAAGCGGAAGCAGTACGACCAGTTCGGGGCCGCCGGCCCTCGCGCCGGCGGCTTCCCTCCCGGGGGCGACGTCCGCTACGAGAACGTCGACCTCTCCGACCTGCTCGGCCAGTTCGGCGGTCTCTTCGGGCGCGGCGCGGGCCGCCGGGCGCGCCCGCAGCCCGAACGTGGCGCCGATCTCGAGTCCCACGTCCGGCTCTCGTTCGAGGACGCGCTCGCCGGTGCCCAGGTGCGCGTGCCCGTCGAGGCCGAGTCCGCCTGCCACGTGTGCCACGGCACCGGCGCGGAGCCGGGCACGTCGCCCGTGACCTGCCCCGAGTGCGGCGGCTCGGGCACGACCTCCGACTCGCACGGGCTCTTCGCGTTCTCACAGCCGTGCCCGCGTTGCCGCGGGAACGGCGTCATCGTGGAGAAGCCGTGCAAGCCCTGCCGCGGCAGCGGCCGCGAGCGTACGACGAAGCGCTACGCCGTGAAGATCCCACCCGGCGCCAAGGACGGCACGCGCGTGCGCCTGAAGGGGAAGGGGGAGCCCGGCCGCAACGGCGGTCCGTCCGGCGACCTCTTCGTCGTGGCGGCCGTGGACCCGTCGCCGCTGTACGAGCGGCGTGGCGCGGACCTCGTGCTCGACCTGCCCGTCACCTACCCGGAGGCCGCGCTCGGCGCGACGGTCCAGATCCCGACGCCCGAAGGCCCGGTCGCGCTGAAGGTGCCGGCCGGCTCCGAGACCGGCAAGCTCCTGCGCGTCAAGGGCAGGGGTGCGCCCAAGCTCCGGGGGGGAGGCAAGGGCGACCTGCTCGCGCGTGTCAAGGTGACCGTGCCGCAGAAGCTCACGAAGACCGAGAAAGAGGCGCTCGAGGGGTACGACAAGGTGCTGCGGGAACGTCCCAGGGAGCGGTTCGAGCGGGTGACGAGCGATGCCTGACCGTCCCCGCTACATGATCAGCGTCGCCGCGGAGCTCGCGGGGATGCATCCTCAGACGCTCCGGGCGTACGAGGCAAAGGGGCTCGTGCGTCCGGCCCGGACGCCGGGCGGCACCCGTCTCTACTCCGAGCACGACGTCGAACGGCTCCGCCTGATCCAGTCCCTGACGACCAGGCTCGGGCTCAATCTCGCCGGCGTCGAGCACGTGCTCCGCCTCGAGGACGAGCTGCAGCGGCTGAGGGCGCGCATGGCCCGCCTCGAGGCCGAGTTGCGCGCGGAGATCCACGAGACCCACAGGCAATACCGCCGTGAGATCGTCCTCTACCGGCCGCAGTCCCCAGCGAGAAACCCGTAGGCGGGACGATGGACTTCGAAAGGCTGACGATCAAGTCGGGGGAGGCCATCGCCGGGGCGCAGGAGCTCGGGCGTCGTGCCGGCAACCCGGAGCTCACCCGCGACCACCTCGTCGTCGCGCTACTCGAGCAGGAGCTGCCGAGAACCCTGGTGCAGCGTTCCGGCGCCTCGCCGGACGCGCTTCGCGCCGAAGCCGAGAGCCGGCTGCGTGCGCTGCCGACGGTCTCCGGGCGGCAACGTCCAGCCGCAGGCGGGCGCCGCGTTCCGGAAGGTGCTCGACGTCGCCTCCGACGAGGCGCGCGCCCTCGACGACGAGTTCGTCTCGGTCGAGCACCTGCTGCTCGCCCTCGAGCTCGTTCCGCGCGAGGCACTGCTCGGGGCGCTCAAGGACGTGCGTGGCGGCCAGCGGGTCACCTCCCAGGATCCCGAGGGCGGCTACCAGGCGCTCGAGAAGTACGGACGCGACCTCACTGCCGCAGCGGAGGCGGGCAAGCTCGATCCCGTGATCGGACGGGACGAGGAGATCCGCCGCGTGATCCAGGTGCTCTCCCGCCGGACGAAGAACAATCCGGTCCTGATCGGCGAGCCCGGTGTCGGGAAGACGGCGATCGCGGAGGGCCTCGCGCAGAGAATCGTGGCGGGAGACGTGCCGGAAGGGCTGAAGGGCAAACGGGTCTGGGCGCTCGACGTCGGTGCGCTGATCGCCGGCGCGAAGTACCGCGGGGAGTTCGAGGAGCGGCTCAAGGCCGTGCTGGCGGAGATCACCGCGGCCGAGGGCGAGATCGTCCTCTTCATCGACGAGCTGCACACGATCGTCGGCGCGGGCGCCGCCGAAGGGGCGGTGTCGGCCGGCAACCTGCTCAAGCCGATGCTCGCGCGGGGCGAGCTGAGAGCCGTCGGGGCGACGACGCTCGACGAGTACCGCAAGCACATCGAGAAGGACGCGGCGCTGGAGCGCCGGTTCCAGCCGGTGCTCGTGGGCGAGCCGTCGGTGGCGGACACGATCGCGATCCTGCGCGGCCTCAAGGAGCGCTACGAGGCGCACCACGGCGTCCGCATCCGGGACGCGGCGTTGACTGCCGCTGCGGTGCTCTCCGAGCGCTACATCACCGACCGCTTCCTTCCCGACAAGGCGATCGACCTCGTCGACGAGGCGGCGTCACGCCTGCGCATGGAGATCGACAGCTCCCCGGTCGAGCTCGACGAGGCGGAGCGGCGGGTGACCCAGCTCGAGATCGAGCTCGCGGCGATGGCCAACGAGTCTCCTGCGGTGCGCGAGCCCGTCGAGCGCGAGCTCGCCGAGGCGAAAGCGCGCCGCGACGAGCTCGGGGCGCGCTGGGCCGGCGAGAAGGACGCGCTCGACCGGGTCAAGGAGATCACCCGCCAGATCGACGACCTGCGCATGGAAGCCGAGCGCGCCGAGCGGCACGGCGACCTGCAGCGCGTGGCCGAGATCCGCTACGGCCTGCTGCCGGCGCTCGAGCAGGAGCTCGCGGAGCGCGACGAGGCGGTGAGTGCCGCCGAGCCGATGGTCAAGGAGGAGGTGGACGAGGACGACATCGCCGCCGTCGTCGCCGCCTGGACGAAGATCCCGGTCGATCGACTGCTCGAGGGCGAGGTGCAGAAGCTCGTGCACATGGAGGAGCGCCTGCACCAGCGCGTCGTCGGGCAGGAGGCCGCCATCGACGCCGTCTCGAACGCGCTCCGCCGCGCGCGCTCCGGGCTGCAGGACCCGAACCGCCCGATCGGGTCGTTCGTCTTCCTCGGGCCCACCGGGGTGGGCAAGACCGAGCTCGCGAAGGCGCTGGCGGAGTTCATGTTCGACGACGAGCGCGCGATCGTGCGCCTCGACATGTCGGAGTACATGGAGAAGCACACGGTCTCGCGCCTGCTCGGCGCTCCGCCCGGGTACGTCGGCTACGACGAGGGCGGGCAGCTCACCGAAGCGGTGCGCCGTCGGCCCTACTGCGTGATCCTGCTCGACGAGATCGAGAAGGCGCACGGCGACGTCTTCAACGTGCTGCTGCAGCTGCTCGACGACGGTCGACTCACCGACGGGCACGGGCGCACCGTCGACTTCCGCAACACGGTCGTGATCATGACGTCCAACATCCGCTCCCAGGAGCAGCTGCTCGACCATTTCAGGCCCGAGTTCGTCAACCGCATCGACGAGATCGTCGTCTTCGACCCGCTCACCCGCGACCAGATCGGCGCGATCGTGGAGCTTCAGCTCGCGCGCCTGCGGGAGCGGCTGGCAGAGCGCAGGATCCAGCTCGAGCTCACCGACGCGGCGACGGCGATGATCGCCGAGGCGGGCTGGGATCCGGCGTTCGGCGCCCGGCCGCTGAAGCGGGCGATCCAGCGGCTGCTGGAGAACCCGCTCGCGCTCGAGCTGCTCGAACGACGCTTCGGCGAGGGCGACACGGTGCGGGCGGACGCCGACGGCGGCGCCCTCGTGTTCGCCGTGCTCGAATCGGGCGATCGCCGTCCCGTCGAGGCGTAGCGCTCGCCGAGCACAGCGCCGGGCGTGGCCCGGCCCTACCGCTCGAAGGCGCCCAGGTCGGGACGCTGCCCCTGCGGTCGCGGCCGGCCGTTCCGGTCGATTCGAGCCGTGTAGCGCACGAGCGCCTGGCCGACCCCTGGGCTGCGGCGCTGCAGGCGGAAGTCGCTCGCCGCCGCCTCGAGGAACCGCGGCGCGGCGTGGAAGTTGCCGTGCTGCGCGATACCCGCCCGCGAGACGTCGTCCTCGGCGTTCCCCCAGATCAGGTTGTAGGTGGCGGTGTTCCCGGCGCCCGCCTTGGCGCCCCAGAACGTGCGGATGCCCTGCCCGCCGTTGAACGCCACGATGTTGTTCGCGATCACGATCCGGTCCGAGGTCGTGGTCTCGCCGCCGACGAGAACGCCGAACGAGTCGTTGCCGACGATCGTGTTCTGATTCACGAGGACGTCGTCGAAGCCGGGGTAGACGAGAATCCCGCCCGCGCGGTTCTCCTCCACCACCGTGCTCTCGATCCGGCCGCGGGCGCCGCGCGCGAAGACGATGCCGTGGTCGAGGCGTGCGCGCGTGCCGTTCACGTGCACCCAGCATGCGATCACGGTCACGTCCTTCGCCTCGTTGCCGACGAAGATGCCCGTGCGAATGGAGCGCAGCACCTCGATGCGCTCCAGCGTCACCGACGTGCCTCCCATCACGTAGACGAGGGGCGTCGGGCGCGTGAGGCCGCGACCGTCCACCTTGAGGCCGACGACCCGGACGTGGTCGGCCTCGATCCGCAGCCGCCCGCGCAGCACCACATGCTCTCCTGCGTAGGGCCGCAGGACGATCAGCTCGGTCGCGTTGCCGCTACGGCGGACGACGACGTCCTCCCGGTAGGTGCCGGCGTGGACGAGCGCGGTCTGCCCCGGCCGGAGGGTGTCGATCGCCTTCTGGATCGTCTTCCACGGTGCCGTGCAGGAGCCGGTGTTCCGGTCCGAGCCGGTCGTGGAGACGCAGAAGAGCTGGCGCTCGGGGCCGTTGCCGGCGCTGCCGCCCCCGCACCCGGCCAGCGCGAGCAAAGCCGAGGCGGCCATGATCGCACCCAGCGCCGTCGTCGGCCTCGCCAAGACGGGCATCGTACCCCTAGGCTCTGGGGACGTGGCGACGGACCTGACAGCGCGAAACGAGAGCGGCGTGCGCGCGATCCATCCGCTCGCGACGCTCGCTACCCCCGGCAACGGACTGCCCGTCGGTGCGCTGACCGTCGACGTGGAGGACTGGTACCAGTCGTGCATCGACTTCGACGCGCCCATCTCCGAGCGCGTCGTGCGCAACACGTCCCTTCTGCTCGAGGCCCTCGAGGAGAGCGGCGCCAAGGCGACCTTCTTCGTCCAGGGGCTCGTGGCGGACGCCTACCCGGCCCTCGTGCGCGAGCTCGCCGGCGCAGGGCACGAGGTGCAGTCCCACGCGCACACACACCGGCCGCTCGACCGCATGGGCGACGCGGACTTGCGTGAGGAGCTGGTGCGCGGGCGGGCCGCGGTGGAGGACGCCGCGGGCATGCCGGTCACGGCCTTTCGGGCACCCGACTTCACGATCGGCGAGGGCAACCTCTCGACGCTCGAGCTGCTCGCGGAGCTCGGGTTCCGGGTCGACTCGTCGATCTTCCCGATCCGCACGCGCCGATACGGCATCGCCGGCTGGGAGCTCGCTCCACACCGGCTCGAGCTCGTGAGCGGTGCGGAGCTGCTCGAGGCTCCGGTGGCCGTCGCTCGCCTCGGCCGGCTCAGCATCCCGGTCGCGGGCGGCGGCTACGTGCGGGTGGCGCCGGGGGCTGTGCTCCGTCGCCTGATGCGGAGCATCGTTGCAGCGGGCCGTCCTCCGATCCTGTACTGCCATCCGTACGAGTTCAACGCGCGCGAGCTCGGCGAGTATCGCGGCCTCGTGCCGGAGCGTTTCCGCCGCGCCCAGGGGCTCGGCCGCTCGGCGTTCGTACCCCGCCTCAAGAGCCTGCTCGCGACGATGCGGTTCGGGCGCCTCGACGACGTGCTCGCCGCCTGGGGTGCCGGGCCTCTAGTCGCGCGCCAGAGCCTCGACGAGCGGCCCGCCGAGGCGGGAGCGCCGCAGGGCTCCGAACCAGGGTGACAGCTTCACCCGCTCGCGCCAGCGGTCGGTCGGGTAGAGGCCGGTGCGCGGGCGCAGGAGCGGCTCGTCGCGGCGGTGCGAGGACGTCAGCGTGAGGCCGCTCGCGTAGCCTGCCAGGCCCGCGGCGGCGGCTACCCGGTGGTCGGCGAGACCGTACGGGTAGGCGATCGTGTCGCAGCGCCCGAACCGTTCGACGATCGCCGCGCGCGAGTCGCGCAGCTCGCTCGCGAGCGTCTCGTCGTCCGCGTCGGGGAGCCGGGGGTGTGTGACCGTGTGGGAGCCGACCTCCCAGCCGGCGTCGTGCAGGGCCTGCAGCTCCGCCCAGGCGAGAGGCCGGAGCTCCTCGGCGTGCGGGCCGCCCTCCCACTGCTCGATGCCCGCCCAGCAGAGCGGCGCTCCGGAGTCCGCGAACGACGTCACCACGAACACCGTCCCCGGATACCCCACTGCGTCGAGCAAGGGCTTCGCCCGGAGCGTCGACGCATACGCGTCGTCGAACGTGACGACGACCGTGCGGCGCGAGAGCGTGCCGGCCTGCGTGCGTCGCTCCGCCTCCGCCACCGTGAGCCCTTCGTACCCGCGTCGGCGCAGGTTGCGGAGCTGGCGCGCAAGCGCCTCCTCCGGCATCGCGAGGGAGCAGGGCCAGGCGGAGCTAACGGCGTGATAACAGAGGACGAGAGGCAACACGGCTAGAATTCGGTTCCGGCTTCGCACTTCAGTCTAGGTGCGTTTCAGCCGACGTTCTCTTCAACGTCGATCCGATTCCACCGTGCCCGAGCCTTCCTCACCTCCGCTTCTCCACTACCTGCACGTCGTGCGGCGCGAGGCGTGGCTGATCGTGGCGGTGGTCGTGATCGCCGTCGGCACTGCAGCGTTCGTCTCCACGTACGTGCAGGACCCCGTCTACAGGGCGTCGATGAAGATCGTCGTCGGGCAGGGCGGCGGCGTGTTCCAGCCGCAGTACGGCGCCCAGGTGCAGCCGTTCACGCTCACGATGACGAACCTGCTCCAGAGCGACATCGTGGCCAGCACGGTGATCGACAACCTGCAGCTGAAGGCGGCACCCAAGGCGTTGCTCGGCCGCCTCTCCGTCACGTCGCGGACCGAGAGCTCGGTGCTCGAGCTGGCCTACGACTCCGCCAGCAAGGAACAGGCTGTCGTCATCCTCAGCGAGATCGGCTCGGTGTTCGCCACCCTGGTCGACCAGCGGCTCGGAAGCGGGGCGGAGGGCACCGTTCCCGGCCAGGCGCCGCTCGTGCCGATCACGGCGAGCGTCTTCGACCCGGCGCACCTCGAGCCCGGCGCGATCTCGCCGCGTCCCAAGCGCACGGTCGCCATCGCCGGCGTGCTCGGCCTCGTCATCGGGCTGGTGCTCGCTTTCGCCCGCGATGCGCTGGACGACCGCATCCGCGGGCGCAGAGACGCCGAGGAGTGGTTCGGCGCCCCCGTGATCGGGGAGCTGCCGAAGGAGCTCGGACGCAGGCCCTATGGATTGCGGGGTGCCTCGCCTCCGCGTGACCCCGCGGTCGTGGAAGCCTTGTACAGGCTACGCGCGAACCTCCAGTTCTCGCAGGGCGGTATCAGCGGCCCCGTGCTCGTGGTCACGAGCGCGGTGACGGATGACAGCCACAGCATCGTCGCCGCCAACGTCGCGGTTACGCTCGCCCTGGCCGGCCTCGACGTCATCTGCGTGGAGGCGGACATGCGGCGGCCGCAACTCGAGCGCGCGCTCGACGTCTCGGCCGGGCCACTCGGCCTCGTCGACGTGCTCGAGGACGACGTCGACGTCGACACCGTGCTCGAGGACGTGCCACTCGGATTGCCGGTGGCGGCACGGAACGAGTCCCGGCGGCTCCGGCGCGGGCGCGGGCGGCGGAAAGGCAGCGCGGAGACCAGTGAAAGCGTGGGTGTCGAGCGTGCGGTGCACGGCAGCCTGCGCGTCCTTCCCGTCGGCAGGGTCCCGCCGAACCCGGCCGACGTGTTCACGCGTGACCGTACGGCCGACCTGCTCGACCGGCTGCGCAAGCGTGCCCAGTACGTCGTGATCGACACCCCTCCGCTCCTCACCTTCGGCGACGCGTTCCCGGTGCTGAGCCTCGCGGACAACGTCGTGGTCGTCGCGCGCGACGGCCAGGCTACGCGCGGTATCGCCGACTCGGTGCGCTCGACCCTGTCAGGGCTCGGGGTGCGGAAGTTCTCGATCGTGCTCACCCACTCGAGCGTGGCGGGTCATGGGGTCTCGTACCACGAGAGCAAGGATGTGCCACCGGCAGGGGACCCCGTGCCCGGGCACGGCGAGCGAGGCGCGCGTCAGACCGTGTAGACGGATGGGCGATAGTCGCCGAGCGCGTCGCGCATCCACTGGATCGTGCGCCCCAAGCCGTCGTCGAACGCCACCTCCGACTCCCAGCCGAGCAGCCGGCGGGCCTTCGACGCATCCGCCAGCAACCGCTCTACCTCGCTTCGCCCGGGACGCACGCGCTCGTCGGTGGTCACGACGGGCAGGTCCCGCCCGACGATCTTGAGGACGCGCTCGACCACCTCACCCACCGTCACCTCCACGCCGGTGCCGAGGTTGATCACCTCCCCCTCGACCGACGACGGCGCTGCGGCACAGGCCATGATCCCGCGCGCCGTGTCGCGGACGAAGAGGAAGTCCCTCGTCGGGGCCGTCGAGCCGAGCTCGATCACGTCGCGCGTCAAGGCCTGGGTGATGATCGTGGGGATCACAGCACGGGCCGACTGACGCGGGCCGAAGGTGTTGAAGGGCCGCGCGACGACGACCGGGAGGCCGTACGAGCGCCAGTAGCTCAGGGCAAGCTGGTCGGCTCCGATCTTGGTGGCGGCGTAGGGCGACTGCGCCTGCAGCGGGTGGCTCTCGTCGATCGGTGCCGTCTGCGCGGTGCCGTACACCTCGCTGCTCGAGATCTGCACGAGCCGCTCGACCTCCTCGCGGCGACATGCCTCGAGCATGTTGATGCCGCCGATCACGTTTGCGGCCACGAACTCGCGCGGATGCACGAAGGAATAGGGGATCGGGATCAGTGCCCCGAGGTGCAGCACGACGTCGCATCCTGCGACACCTCGTACGGCCGCCTCCGGATTCTCGAGGTCGCCGAAGAACGGCTCCACCTCCTCGAGCACCTCAGGCGGGCAGGCGTCCAGGCAGCCGAGATCGCTGCGGGAGGTGTAGCGCACGAACGCGCGCACGCGCGCTCCCTCCTCCACGAGGCACTCGACGAGGTGGCTGCCGATGAAGCCGGCCGCACCCGTGACGAGCACGTGCTTTCCCTGCCATGAGGTGATTCCGGCCATCTTCCGCACCATATGCACGGTCGGTGGGACGTGCAACAGGAGGCGGCGGCGACCTGCGGACGGTGCCCCTCGAACGGGTGACGAATGGGGTTGCGGGGAGCGCACACGCCGCCGATGGAGAAGACATATGCCGCATTGGCCGAAGCGCCACTCCGCCCTCGTCATCCTCTCGTTCGCGCTGCTCCTGATCCTGGTTCCGGTCGGCGCGACGGCCTCGTCGCTCTACGGCGGGGACGTCCGCGTGAAGCCTGCCGCAGCCGCCGCCGCGACCGGGCGCGCAACCCAGACAGCCACGGCCGCGAGGACGACGCGGGTCACGCGCACGAAGCGCACGAAGCGTGCTTCGGTCTCGCTCAGCCTCACGACGCCCGCCTCGGTGCGTCGTGGCGACCTGCTCCTCGTCTCGGTCGCGGTCCGCACCCGCTCAGCCCAGTCGCTCGACGCACCGCGCGGCTGGCAGTTGATCCGGAGGGACGCGAGCCCGGACCGGTCGGCCCCGCTCCTGCAAGCGCTCTACTACCGCTTCGCGGCCTCGGATGGGCCGGACACGCAGACCTGGCGTATCTCTGCTGCGGGCGCCACCGGATCGATCACGGCGGTGCGCGGCGTCGATCCGCGCAGGCCGATCGCCGACACTCGGGCCCGGGTCGGCACGTTCACCCGGACGATCGTCGCTCCCGCCATCGTCACCGAAGCTCCCCGGTCCGTCGTCGCGTCGTACTTCGCGTCGACCGGAGGGGGTGCGATCGCTCTCGTCGCGGGCTCCCAGACCGGAGCACCCGTGTCGGCCGGTAGCAGCCGGGTGAGCACGACCGGCGCACTCACCGTCGTCGCCGAGGCCGGCTTCACGGCCGGCGTGACAACGAGGACGAGCACGGTCAGCGACGCTGTCGTCGGCCAGTCGGTCGCGCTGCAGCCGTCTTCCGCCACCGCGCCTGCTCCGGCCCCGACTCCTGCACCCGTTCCGACCGTCCGACTCCGACTCCGACTCCGACTCCGACGCCGACCCCCACGCCGACGCCGACTCCTGCGCCGCCTCCGACCGGTGGCGGCAGCTCCATCCCGGCGGCGTTGCCCGTGTCGTCGGCGACGGCGGTGTACGTCTCCGTCTCAGGATCCGATGCGGCGGCAGGCACGCTCGCGGCGCCATGGCGGACGATGGCCAAGGCGTTCGCCGCGGCCACGCCCGGCCAGACCGTGTATGTGCGGGAAGGCACCTACCCCGAGTGGCTGACGCTGTCTCGGAGCGGCTCCGTCGTGGCGCCGATCACGGTGGCGTCGTTCCCGGGCGAGCGTGCCACGATCACAGGGCGGCTGAAGATCACCGGCAGTTATGTGCGGGTCTCCGGGTTGCGCTTCGTGGGCGGGACGTCTGCGAATGCGTCGGACGTGCTCGTGTACGTGTCCGGCGGGGACAGCGTGGAGGTGTCGGGCAGCGAGTTGACCGGAGCGGCCATGTCCGCCGTCTACGTGGGCGACCCGGGCAACGGCGCGGACGCATTCCGGTTCGTGTCGAACTGGGTGCACGACAACGGGTCGCACTACAACCTCGACCACGGGATCTACTGCGGCACCGCTCGTGGCGCGCTGATCGCGAACAACCTGTTCGAGCGCAGCTACGCGTACGGGATCCATCTGTACCCGGACTGCGACGGCAGCATCGTCACGCAGAACACGGTCGTGGGGAGCGGCCGCTCGGGGATCATCGTCGGCGGCGAGTCGACGACGGCGGACACGAACGTCGTGATCAACAACGTGGTCGCCTACAACGCCGACTACGGCGTGCGTGCGTACTGGGGTGGGCCGACAGGATCGGGGAACGTGATCCGGGACAACCTCTTCTTCGGGAATCCCGCCGGCGATCTCGCCTCCGGGTCGGTCGCGCTCGGGTTGTCGTACGTCGACAACCTGGTGGCCGACCCACGCTTCGCGAACCGGCAGGCTGGGGACTACCGGCTGGCAGCCGGCAGTCCCGCGCTCGGCCGGGCCGTGTCCTCGTACTCACTGGGCACCGACCTGGACGGGAACACGAGACCGGCCGGCGGCGCGCCCGACCTCGGCGCCTACGAACGCTGAGCCGCGACGCCTACCGCCCCGGCAACTGAGGGGCCGCAGGACATACCCTGTCGGGCGATGCAGCGCTCACGCCAGCTGCTCCTGCTCGGCGGTGGCTCCCTCGTAACACTCGGGCTCGTCTACGTGCTCGCGTTGGGCACGCACGCGGGACAGGACTTCGACCGCTGGGCAAAGCGTGGGCTGGCGTACTCCGGCGGCTCCCGCCTGGACGACGTCAACGAGACGATCCTCCACTCGGTCGGGCTCGCGATGCTCGCCGCCCTCGTCCTCGTCGGCTTGGCGGTGCGGCGCCGCTGCATCGCGGAGGCTGTCGGGGCGGCGCTCCTCCTCGGGCTCGCGAACGCGGCCAACTACGCCCTCAAGCACGGTCTCTATGCACTCGACCCGCTCGGCGGCGAGGCCGACCGGCTCTCCGGGGTGCCCTCCTTTCCGAGCGGCCACTCGACCGCCGCGATCTCGGCGGCGCTCGTAGCCGTGCTCCTCGTCCGCCCCGCCTACAGGATCCCCGCCGCTCTCGCGGGTGGCGCCTATGCCGCCGCGGTCGGCATCGCGTCGGTGGCGGACGGCGGCCATTTCCCGAGCGACGTCGCGGGCAGCTACCTCGTCACCACCGCCTCTGCCGCGATGATCGCAGCCGCCCTGCTCGCCGTCGCCGAGGGACGGCCGCGCGAGACCTCGACCCGGGGTGAGCGCGTCGTCTCGACGGCGCTCGTGGCCGCGCTCACGCTCGTCCTCGCGGCAGGGGCGGCGTACTGGGTCTGGCTCGCGCTGGGCCACGAGAGCGTCGAGCTCTACGTCCGCTCGAGCACCGCGTCGGTGCTTGCGACCGCCGGTCTCGCAGGCCTGAGCATGCTGCTGCTCTTCGCCTACGCGGCGCTCTGCAGCTCGCCTGCAGCCGGCGCGCCGCTCGCCCGCGGACGCTCTCCGGATGCCTCCCCTTGACCTGGCCGCGTCTGTCGGTCAGAACAAAGGAAGGGAGAGGTGGCTGATCGCGTCGACGAACACGCAGGCGGACGCCCGTGCACCTGTGCACGGGCTGGATGAGCGACGCGCCCGGCGCGGGTCGCAGGCGCCCGCCTGCCCGCCGACCGAGGGCGCATGAGCGATCGCATCCTCCTGACCGACGGCGAGCAGCGGTCGGTGCTCGCGGCGGTGCGCGGGCTCGCACGGTCCGGGTACGAGGTCGCGGTGGCTGCCTCGCGGAAGCCGGTGGCGGCGCACTGGTCGCGCGATTGCAGTGCCCGTATCCTGCTGCCTGACCCCTGGTCCGACCCGGCCGTCTTCGCGCTCAGCCTCTCGCACGTTCTGCGGGAAGGCGACTTTGCCGTGCTGCTGCCCGGCACCGACGCGTCGCTGCTCGCGATCTCGGCGTACCGTGCCCACCTCGAGCCGCACGTGGCGCTCGGGCTGCCGCCTCACGACGCGGTCGTCCGCAGCCTCGACAAGGTGGCTCTGATCGAGGAGGCGGAGGCAGTCGGGCTGCCCTGCCCTGCCGAGTGTCGTCTGCACGGAGCGAGACGAGGTGCTCCCAGTCGCCCGGCAGTTCGGCTTTCCGGTCGTGCTCAAGCCCGTGACGTCCCTGGTGCGCGCCGACATGTTCGCCTGGCGGCAGCCGGGGGCGATCCTCAACGACGAGGCGCACCTGCTCGCCCGGCTCCACGACTTCGGCCTCCCGTTGATCGTCCAGCGCTGCGAGCCCATCTCGGCGGTCGTGTCCGTTGCCGGTGTCCTGGCGGATGGGTGTCTCGCCGCCGTCGCCTGCGCGCGCTATGCACGTACCTGGCCGGCGGCGTCCGGCTCGGCCTCGCTGTCCGTCTCCATCGATCCGCCCGAGCGGCTCGTGCGGCAGGTCGAGCGGCTCGTCGCCGGCATCGGCTGGCAGGGGATCTTCGAGCTCGAGCTGCTCGACCTCGGCGGTGGGGCCCTGAGCACCATCGACCTCAACCCTCGCGTCTACGGCTCGCTGGCGCTCGCGATCGACACCGGCGCCAATCTCCCGGCGATCTGGTGCGACCTGGTGCTCGGCCGCCGCGCCGCCTTCGCCGCCGCACGCCGCGGGGGGCGGTACCGCTGGGAGGAGGGCGAGATCCGGAACGCGCTGCGACACATCCGGCGCCGAGAGCTGCAGGAGGCCGCAGACGTGATCCGCCCGCTCCCGCACGTCACTCACGCGAACTTCCGTGTCACCGATCCGGCTCCGCTTGCAGCCTGGGCGTCCAGGCTGCCGGCCCGGGCGATCGGGAACAGCCGCTTCGGCCGTGAGACGCACGCTCACGATCCTGCCCTGCAGGCGCGCCCCGTCACCCGGCGCCGGCTCGGTCAGCGCCTGCCCGACGGGCGGGCCGAGGTGATCACGGACGTCGACGAGCTGGCCGAGATCGTGCCCGCGTGGTCGCGGCTCGCGGAGGGAGTCGCCAACGCCTTCGTCTCGCCCGAGTGGTTCTTCGCCTGGCTGCGGCACTACGGCGAGGCCGCCCGGCCCTTCGTGACCGTGCTGCGGGAGGAGGACGGGGCCGTGCACTCCCTGCTCCCGTTCGTGGTCTCCCGCGAGCGGCGGCGCTCCACCGTCGCCTTCGCCGGCGCGAACCTGGGCGACTTCTTCCAGCCGGTGGCGCCGCCGGGCGACGACGAGCTGGCCGGCGCGGGCGCGGCGCTCGCCCTCGCCAAGCGGCGGCGCGAGTGGAGCGCGATCGTGCTCCACAACGTCGACGCCGACGCCCCGTGGACGGCCGCCCTGCGCGGGGCGGGCGGAGCCGGGCTCGCCGAAGTGACGCACCCGCGCGAGGTGCTTCCGTACGTCACGCTCGAGGGCCTGACCTGGGAGGCGTACCTGGCCACCCGGAGCCGCAACCTGCGCGGTCAGGTCAACCGGAAGCTGCGCCGCCTCGGGGACGAGCATGAGGTCGCCTTCCGGCTCGCCGACGACCCCGTGCGCCTCCGTGACGACATGGCGACGTTCTTCGCCTTCCACGACCGGCGCTGGGAGACGCGCGGTGGCTCGTCGATGGCGAGCGCGCGCGCGCGGGCGTTCCACGTCGACTTCGCGTCCACCGCGCTGCGTGCCGGCTCGTTGCGTCTCTGGTTCCTCGACGTCGACGCCGTCCCGGTCGCAGCCTGGTACGGCTGGTCGTACGGCGGGCGCTACTCGTACTATCTCGCGGGGTTCGACCCGGCGTGGTCGCGGCACAGCGTCGGCCTGCTGCTGCTCGCCCACACGATTCGCGCCGCCACCGAGGAAGGCGCGTACGAGTACGACCTCCTGCGGGGCAACGAGGAGTACAAGGAGAGGTTCGCGACCGGCCGGCGCTATGCCGTCACGCGGATCGCGACGCCGCCGCTGCACCCGCTGCGCCTCGCCGCGCTGTTCGAGATCGCACTGCGCGAGACCGGCCGACGCTTGCCCCAGCGCGTCCGCGACCAGGTGCGTGACGCCTCATCCGTGATCCTGGACAACCTGCCCGGTGCACGTGAGCGCTGAGCAGCGCTCAGGCGGAGCGGCGGTGCGCAAGCCCGCCGGGGATAGCTCGCAGGTTCTCGGCGATCGAGGCGAGCATCGGGCGCCTGTCCCTCAGGTCGAAGCCCTCGACGCGCGCGCGGAGCAGCACATAGTCCGGCACGACGGCCCGCGCCGTCGGCCAGAACGGGGGCTTCGGCTTGACGTCGATCAGCGACGCCGACGAGGCGAGCAGTCGCAGGTCGCCGGCGAGCCAGCCGACACGCATGCCGATCTCGGGGCTCTGCTCCTCGAGGGCTCCTCCTCGTGCCCACTCGAGCTGCAGGCGCGCGAAGTCGACGCCGGCGAGGCGCGCGGCGCCGAGCGTCTGCACGAGCCGGGCGTTGACCTCCATCAGTCGCGCGCGTCCCTGTTCGTCTCGCTTGAACTGCACGGACGAGCAGCCCTCGATGTCCATCGCCTCGACGAGCTGCTGTGCCCACGGGCCGGTGTCGGGCGGCGGCTCGACGGTGCTCCGCAGCGCCGAGATCCCGAACGGCGGCCACTGGCGCTCGACCCCGAACGTGACGCGCGCAAGGATGCGGCCGCCGGCGCGGAAGAACTGGTGGTGCTCGAAGCGACCGCCCGTGACCATCTCCTGCACGAGCACGGGTGTGTCGGGGGTGACGAGGTTGGCGGCGACGGTCCGGGCCTCCTCGAGCGTCTCCACGAGCCGGGGCTTCTCGAACCCTCCCTGGCCGTCGGAGCCCCGGTGCCACTGGTGCACGGGTTTCAGCACCGCCGGCAGGCCGAGCTCCCCCAGAGCGGCCTCCACGTCGGCGAACGAGGTGGCGGGGAGGGAGCGGGGCACGGGGATGCCGAGCTCGTCCGCGAGGGCGACGGTGACCTGCTTCGAGAGAGCGGCCTCGATGGCCGCCTGCGACGCGATCGCGGGGACGGCGTGCTGCCCGATCGTGTCGCGGTGCTCGTGCAGCACGGTCAGGCCGGTGTCCGTGGACGTCAGCACGACGTCCGCGGGACGGCGCTCGAGGAACTCCACGATCGCCTGGGCGCAGGCGGCCGAACCGACTGCGGGATCCGGGAGTATGACCCGGTCGTGGGCGTACCTCGTCCTCATCCCCGGAGCGTTCCGACCCCAGGAGGCGACGGCGAGCCGGTACCCTGCACGCCCGAGCGAGCGGGCGGCAGCGAGGCCCGCGCGTGTTTCCAGGCTGAGGATGAGCGCATCGTGCTTCCGCATCAGGTGCTCGCAGTATTACCGCGTCGCAGCGGAAGTGGTGGCATGAGGCTGATCGCCGTCGCCGCCGCCCTCGCCGTGCTGCTCGCGGGATGCGGCTCCGACGAGAGCGCCCCCGTGGAGACGATGCCGCCGACGCCGCCTCCTGTGCAGGGACGGCTCCTGCACGTTGCGCCGGATGGATCGGACGCGGCGTCCGGCAGCCGCTCCCGCCCCTTCAGGACGATCCAACGGGCCGCCAACCGGGTCGAGCCCGGCGACTCGATCGTCGTCGCCCCCGGGACGTACCCCGACGACATCACGCTCGCGCGCTCGGGCACGAGCGCCGCGCCCGTGACGATGACATCCCTCGGAGGCGCCCGTCCGGTGCTGACCGGACGCCTCAAGGTGACGGCGAACAACGTCGTCGTCACCGGACTCGTGTTCGCAGGGCGCACCGCGGCGAACCCCGACGACGTCGCCGTGTACATCTCGGGCGGCAACTCGATCGAGCTCGACGGCAACGAGATCCGCGGCGCGGCGCAGTCGGGCGTCTTCGTGGGAGAGGGCGCGACCGGAGTGCGCATCACACGCAACTGGATCCACGACAACGGCACGACCGTGCTCGACCACGGCATCTACTACGAGAACGGCAGCGGCGGCGTGATCGCGAACAACGTGATCGAGACGAGCTTCGGCTACGGCATCCAGCTCTATCCGAACGCCGACGACGTGCTCGTGGCGCAGAACACGATTGCGCTCAACGGGCGCTCCGGCATCATCGTCGGCGGCGAGGACAGGACGGCGGACAGGAACCACATCGTCAACAACGTCGTGGCACTCAACCGCGAGCAAGGCATCCGCACCTTCTGGGGAGGCCCGCTCGGGACGGGCAACGTGGCCGAGCAGAACCTCGTCGGCGAGAACGGCGACGACGGCAGCTCGCAGACGGCGGGGCTCGACCTTCGTGCCACGGTCGAGGCCGACCCGTTGTTCGTGGATGCCGACGGCGGTGACTTCTCCCTGCGCGCCGACAGTCCCGCACTCGACCAGGCGTTGCCCGCCTACAGCCAGCCGACCGACTTCGACGGAGTTGCCCGCCCGCAGGGCGACGGGCCGGATCTGGGGGCGTTCGAGCGGCGGCAGGAAGCCGCAGGCCCGTGAGGACGTCGATCGAGTGGCACGACGGCTTCGCCGCCCTCGAGGCCGAGTGGGACGGTTTGGCGCGCGCACTGGCGGCAGGGCCGTTCGTCCGTCCCGGCTGGCTCGGTGCCTGGTGGAGCGCCTTCGGCCGCGCCGAGCCTGCCGTTCTCGCGGTCCGCCGCGAAGGTGCCCTCGCCGCCGTGCTCCCGCTTCAGCGCCGCCGCGGCTCGCTGCGTTCGGCGAGCAACTGGCACAGCGCGTCGTCGGGGCTGCTCGCAGCTGACGCCGGTGCAGCGCAGGCGCTTGGGCAAGGTCTCTTCGCCGCGGCGCCCCGGAGTGTCGCGGTGTCGTTTCTCGACCCTTCCGAGCCCGGTCTGCCCGAGCTCGTGGCAGCGGCCGCCGCCGCCAGGTACCGGACGTTGCGGCGGGTGGTCGAGCGACCCCCGTTCACCTCGCTCGAGGGCAGCTGGGACACCTACCACGCAAGCCTCGGCAAGAACCTGCGCGCGGACGTCGGCAGGCGCCTGCGGCGGCTCCGGGAAGCCGGGGACTTCGCGCTCGAGCTCCACGATGGCAGCGAGCGTCTCGACGCCCTGCTCGACGAGGGCTTCGCCGTCGAGGCATCGGGATGGAAGGGGGCGGAAGGCACGGCGATCGTCTCTCGGCCCGAGACCAGGGTGTTCTACACCGAGGCCGCACGCTGGGCGGCCGGGCAAGGCGTCCTGCAGCTGGCCTTCCTGCGGCTCGACGGCGCTGCCATCGCCTTCCACCTCAATCTCGTCGCCGAGGGCGTGCATTACCACGTGAAAGGCGGCTACGACCCAGCCTACCAGCAGTTCTCGCCGGGGAAAGTGCTGCACCGGCTGCTGCTCGAGCGTGCGTTCTCCGAGGGGCTACGCCGGTACGACTTCCTCGGCGCCGACGAGCCGTACAAGCTCCAGTGGGCGAACGACGCCCGGGAGCTCGTCCTCGTCCAGGCGTTTCGAAACAGCCCTGCCGGCCTCGTCGCGCATGCCGCACATGCCTACGCCCGTCCGCTCGTGAAGCGGATCTTGGCGCTACGCGATCGTCTGCGCCGGACGAGCTAGCAGCCAGTGCGCGTCGGTCGCCTGGGGCGAGGCGACCGCCAGCAGGCGCTCCTGCCCGCCGGGCCAGACCGTCAGCCGCACCTCTGCGCGTCCCGAGCCCCACTCCATCCGCAACCATGCGAGCGGGCTCCCCGGGCTGGCACGCCGTGCCGCCCGCTCGAGCGCCTGCCGGATCCGCTCCCTGCCGTCGTCGTCGACGAACTGCCAGACGAAGGAGTGGAACACCACCGTCGCGACGCCCTCCCGCTTCGCCGCGAGCTGCCGCTCGAGCCACGACGGGCCGTCAGCCTGCTCCACGGTGACGGGTCGCCTCGCAGCGACCTCGAGCGCCCCCTGGAGGAGATCGAGCCGCTCACTCTGGTCGGCCCAGACGAAGGACGAGAGGACGAGCCGACCTTCGGGGGTGCCCGGGTCGATCGGCGCGATGTCGCAGCCGGCGCGACCGGCGACCACCGCCGCGACGTCGTAGGGGGGCGTGCCCCCGACGATCGCTCCGCCCAGGTGCACGGGCGAGGCCGGGTCGCCCCACTCGAGGCCGTCCCGCTGATAGTGGTAGCTGTCCCAGAGCAGGTTGAGCCCGGCGCTGGCCCCCATCTCGAGGATGTGCAGCGGACATCCGGTCTCGCGGGCGACGAGCAGGAAGCCGCCTGCCAGGAGCGCGCAGCGGCCCACCTCGTTCGTCTGGACGCCTTGCCGGATGGTCGTGCGGAGCTCGTCCGCGTGCTCGGTCACCGTCGCGAGGAAGGCATCCCAGGCTGCGTCCGCGTCACCGTCGCCCCCGGTCGACGGATAGTGCGCCGCGAGCGCCGGCGCCTTGCCTGCGAGCGCGAGCCGGTGCACGGCGCCGGCGAAGCGAAGTGCGAGCGCGTCGTCCGCTCCCAGGGATGTGGCGCCCTCGTGTGCCAGCACCGCCCAGCACGGACCCGAGCGCTCGACGTCGTCGGCCGCCCGCGCGAGGATGGAGGCGTACAGCGGCGACGAGAACCGCCCGCAGATGCCGGCCTGGCCGCGCAGCTGACTCGCGACGTGTGCCCGCCGGCGCCGGGGCGTCAGCGAACGGTAGTAGATGCGCTTCAGCGCGGGCTGCGCGAAGCGAGGGGCGAGGCGCCTGGAGATGTCTGCGAGAGCTCCCATGGGAGAGTGGGCCGCAGATCGCACCGCGACGGCGTCCCTCCCTGCACCTTATGCATGGAGCGGCCGTTGACAACGGTGCGACGTGCATCTCGCGCAACGGACGGGATCGACTTACGGTATGGGCATGGGCCAGGGGAACGTCTCGCCGGGGTCGCGGCCACCGGCTCGTGAGCGGACGCGCTCGTTCGCGCGCTCGGCTGCGCTCACGTATGGCACCAACCTGACGGCGGCGGCGCTCTCGCTCGGCAACGTGCTCATCATCTCCCGCGCCCTCGGGCCGACCGGGCGCGGGGACGTGGCCTTCCTGATCACGGTCTCGCTCGTCACGGCCAGCCTGTCATCGCTGGGCATCCACCAGGCGAGCGCGAACCTGGCCGGCACCTCGCCCGAGCTGCGCCCCGCGCTCGCGACGAACGCGCTGATCTACTCGGTCGTGAACGGCCTCATCGCGATCGGGGTGCTCGTGCTCATGATCGCCGTCATCCCGGCGGTGGGAGCGTCCGAGAGCGACTGGCTGCTCGCGCTCGCCCTCGCGTCGATCCCCATCATGATCGCGCGCAACTACCTCGGGTTCTTCGTCGTCGCCGACTACGGCTTCGCCGCGAACAACGCCGCCTGGGTGATCGGACCGGTGGCCAACGTGGTCGTGAACGGCGTGATGGCCGCGACCGGCTCGCTCACCGTCGGGTCGGCCGTGTGCGTGTGGGTCGGCGGCCAGGTCGTCGGCGTCGCGATCCTGCTCGCGTACGTCCGTCTGCGGCTCGCGGGCTACGGCCGTCCCAACCTCACGCTGGCGTGGTCGTCGCTGCGGTTCGGGTTGAAGGCGCACGCGGGCAACGTGATGCTGATGGGCAACTACCGGCTCGACCAGTGGCTGACGGGCTCCATCAGCGGCGCGCGCGAGCTGGGGCTGTACAGCGTCGCCGTCGCCTGGGCCGAAGGCCTCTTCTTCCTCCCGACGTCGTTGGCGAACGTCCAGCGCCCCGACGTCGTGCGTGCTTCCCACCAGGACGCGGCCGACCGCGCCGCGGCGGTCTTCCGCGCAGCCGTGCTCCTCACCGTGCCGCTGGCGCTCGGCCTGTTCTTCCTGGCGCCGTTCCTCTGCGACACCGTGTTCGGAGAGGAGTTCTCGGAGGCCTCGAGCGCGCTGCGGCTGCTCATTCCCGGCGGCTTCGGCATCGTGGCGCTGAAGCTCCTCGGCTCCGCCCTCACCGCGCAGGGCCGGCCGGTGCTCGAGAGCAGTGCCATCGCCGTCAGCTTCGTGGCCACGATCTCGCTCGACATCCTGCTGATCCCGCGGTACGGGGGCAACGGCGCGGCCTTCGCGTCGAGCTTCGCGTACTGCCTCGGGGGTGCGGTCGCGTGCGTCGTGTTCGTGCGGGCCGTCGGCGGGCGCCTGCTGGACCTGCTTCCGCGCTGGGCGATGTGGCGGATCTCTGGCGCGGCATGCGGTCGATCGCGACGCGCCGGGCTGCGGCGGTGGGGAACTGACCCGCGCGCGGGCCGGCCGCCGCGGTCGGCTCGGCATCTACGTGGACGCCGTCTTCCGCCGCAGCGGGGCGCGCATCTCCACCGATCGCGCCTTTCTGCTCTTCGCCGCCGAGGTCGGTGCCCGCTTCGACGGTCTCGTCCTGTTCGGCAGGACACTGGACACGCCGGAGGCCGCCGACTACGACCTGCACGAGGCAGCCGAGCTCGTGGAGCTGCCGCACTACACGAGCCTGCTTCACGTCGGGGAGGTCGCGCGCGCGCTGCCGGGGACGGTGCGCGCGATGTGGCGCGGGCTCGACCTGGTCGACACGGTCTGGGTGATCGGCCCGAACCCGTACGACCTGCTCCTGATCGGGCTGGCGTTGCTGCGGCGAAAGCGTGTGGCCCTCGGCGTCCGACAGGACACGGTCGCCTACTACCGCGCGCGCGTCCCCGGCCGCCGCTGGTGGCCCGCGGTCGCCGCGATGCGCGTCGTCGACCGCGTGTACCGGCTGCTCGCGCGGAGGGTGCCCACGACCGTCGTCGGCGAGGAGATCGCGCGGAGCTACGGCGTCGGGCTGCCGACCGTCCTGCCCATCACCGTGTCGCTCGTGCGTGCAGCCGACGTCGCGCCCGACGTGCCCGTGCGGAGCTGGGACGGTCGTCTCGAGCTTCTCACCGTGGGCCGGCTCGAGCGGGAGAAGAACCCGTTGCTGCTCGTGGAGGCGCTCGCGGAGCTCGAGCGCACGGAGCCCGGCCACCATCACGTGACCTGGGTCGGGCGAGGCCCGCTGGAAGACGACGTCCTGCGGCTGGCCGAGCGCCTCGGCGTCCGTGAGCGCATCACCCTGCGTGGGTACGTCGCCTTCGGCGAGGAGCTCTTCGACCTCTACCGGCAAGCCCACCTCTTCGTCCACGTCTCGCTGACGGAGGGTGTGCCGCAGGTGATCGTCGAGGCGCTCGCCTGTGGCACACCGGTCGTCGCGACCGACGTCGGCGGCGTCGGGGCCGCCTTCGGTGTCCCAGGGGTGGCGTCGCTCGTGCCTCCGGCCGACAGGGACGCGCTCGTGGCAGCGATCCGCCGGGTCGCCGCCGACGGGGCCGCCCGTGACGCCCGCACACGAAGAGGGCTGGAGCTCGTCCGTGGTCTGACGCTGGAGGCGGAGTCGGAGCGCGTTGCCTGCTTCATCGCGCGCGAGCCGGCCGCTCAGGGCTTGCCGAGCAACCCCATGTAGTACGTCCGGAGCGGCGGCACGGCCGCGAGGACGGGATAGGCGACCTCTGTCAGCGGCCCCAGCCGGCGCACGAGCTGCGGCACGACGGTGAGCGTTCGCAGCGTGAGCTCGAAGCCCGGGAAGAGACGCTCCACCTCGCGGCGGCGCACGCCTCGCACGTGCTCGTTCGACGGGTTGTCGTAGCGGAAGTCGTACCAGAGCACGTGGCCGCCGGGCCGCAGCACGCGGGCGCATTCCGCGGCCACGTTTCGCTGCATCGTCGCGTCGAGGATCGACGAGAAGACGACGAACAGCAGCACGAGGTCGAAGGACGCGTCCGCGAACGGCAGCTGCTCGGCGTTCGCCTGGCGGATGTCGAGGCCGGGATGTGCGCGGCGCGCCTCGGCGATCCTGCCCGGCAGGAGATCGACGCCGTGCAGCCGCTCCGGCGCGGCGCCCAGGTCCTGGAGCCCCGCCAGGACGTGGCCGCTGCCGCAGCCGACCTCGAGCACCTCACGTGTCCCGAGAGGCAGCAGGCCGTGACTGCCGAGCAGGGCGCGCATGACGCGGCGGCGCTCGGCCATGATCGTGCGGTTGCCGCGGTTCTGCTCGCCCCAGCGGGTGGCACCGAGGTCGCGGGCCTCGTACTCGCGGTAGACCTCCTGCAGTCGCTGCACCTCGTGGTCGCTCATCGCGCCGTCCGGCCCGCTGCCGTGGCCGCCGGCGGCAGGAGCTTGGGCAGCGCGAGCGCGAGGCCGATCGCCACCCAGTACGGACGCGCGGTCTCGGAGCTGAGGAAGAACGACGTCACCGACCAGCCGATCAGGCTGAGCACGAGCGCGTTCGCGATCCGGCCGAGCGACAGGTCGCCCACGCGTCTCGCGCGCGCCGCCGTGCGACGGAGCGCGAGCAGAGTGGAGCCGAGCAGGCCTGTGAAGAGCACGAGACCGGGGATGCCGAGCTCGGCGAGACTGCCGAGATACGCGTTGTGGACGAACACGCCGGTCGGCCGCTCGTCGAAGTGGTAGAGATCGGTGCCGGGCGTCGAGCGCACGAGGTCGTTCGAGACGGCCGGAAAGGCGCCGAAGCCCAGGCCGAGCAGCGGCCGCTCCTGCGTCGAGCTCCACGCCGCCTTCCATTCGTTGACGCGGCCCGAGCCGGCCGCCTCCTCCCCTGTCACGAGGGAGTTGATGCGCGAGCTGAGCTCTGTGTAGGAGACGGTGAGCGCGAGCCCGACGCCGATCACGATCACGATCGTCGCCATCGTCTTCTGCCCGAGCGAGCGGAAGAAGCTGCGGGCCGGGAGGATCAGCAGGAGCAGCCCGACAAGCAGGAGCGCGAGGATGCCGCCGCGCGAGAGCGTCGTGAAGGTGGCGCCGATGGACGTGACCACTCCCGCCAGGAGCAACGCCCGCAGCCAGCCTCGCTTCGCCTCGGCGCTCAGCATCAGCAACACGGGGAACGCGAACACCTGGTAGGCCGCGAAGAAGTTCGGGTCTCCGGCGAAGCCGGCCGAGCGGCCGCCGCCGCCCGCGACGAAGAGCAGGACGGCGACAAGTCCGACGGCGAAGGCGCCGAAGGCGACGCCGTACAGCGCAAAGTCGAGATCACGGCGCGTGCGGACGAGGGCTGCCAGCGCCATCATGAAGGTCGCCGAGATGACCAGGGAGCTGAGGCCGATGTACGTGCGGTGCCCGCTCACGGTCCAGAGCTCGCTCGCGAGTGCCCAGATGCCGTATGCGGTCGCCCAGTACAGGGGTGGCAGCCTGAGGATCACGAGGCGGTTCCGCGCCACCTCGGCGAGCACGACGAACAGCGCCCCGGCGGCGACGAAGCGGCTGATCGTGGCGCCGCCGACCTCGATGTTCTCGATGAAGGCGGCTGCGCCGACCGGCACGATCACCGCCGTGGGCCGCAGCCCGATCACGATCGCCGCGGCTCCGGCGACGACGAGCATGGCCACCGAGGGTCGTGTCGACCGCCGCGGCCCCGCCCAGCATGACGCCGGCGGCAAGAGCGAGGGCGGCCCAGCTCACCGCGCGGTGGGCGCCCGGGGCGGGGGAGAGTGCGGCGCCGGAGCGGTAGCTCACGGCCGAAGCGCGCGCACGATCCCGGCGATCAACCCGATCCCGTAACCGAGGTGCATGGTGGGAAAGGACGCGACGACGCGGGGCAGGAGTCGGGTGGGCTCACCCCGGCGCGTGACGCTCTGCGCCGCGAAGAAGGTCGCGGCACCCGCGTACACGCCGGCCTCCGCGGCGAGCAGTCGCCGGGCCCGGCCGCTCCGCGTGGCCGCGAGACCGAGGAGGAGCAGCGACCCGACGAGGCCGGCAGGGGCCAGGCTGCGGCCGCTGAGAACACGCTGGTGCTTGAGCATGACCGGAATCTTCCAGACACCGTACTGGTAGTACTGCCGCGCCAGGCCACGGAAGTCGCCACGCGGAAAGTACTCGGAGCGGATCGCCGGGTCGAGCACGAGGCGCCCACCCGACTGCCGGATCCGGAAGTTGAGCTCGTCGTCCTGGTTGCGCACGAGCGTCTCGTCGAAGAGACCGGCCCGCTCGAAGGCGAGAGGGCGGAAGGCGCCGCAGTAGAAGTTGTCCACCTCCGTCCGTTCGGGGCGGCTGCCGTTGCGCGTCCAGTGCGCGCCGCCGAACGGCCCGTCGAGGGCGCATGCGACAGCCCGTTCCATGGCGGTGCGCCCGACGGGCGTCGGCACGCCTCCGACGGCCCAGGCACCCGTCTCCTCGGCTGCCTCCGCCGAACGTCGGAGATAGTCGCTCGGATAGCGGGAGTGGCAGTCCAGGCGCACGATCAGGTCACCCGTGCACTGCCTGATGCAGGCATTGAGGCCGGGGGAGACCCACCGCGACGGGTTCGGCACGATCGTCAGGTGCAGGCCCGCCTGCCGTGCAGCGGCGTCGAGGAGCGCGGCGGAGCCGTCGGTCGACGCCCCGTCGGCGACGAGCACCTCGACCTCGCCGGCGAAGTCCTGCGCCGCGAGGTCCGCCACGAGGTGGGCGACATGGTCGGCCTCGTTGTACATCGGCACGACGACCGAGATGCGGTCTACGCGCTCGTGTCCGTGCCGGCCACCCACTGCGGTCACGTGGTCTGCAGGAAGACGTGCTCGGACGACTCCCAGACCCTGTTCGCCTCCGCGTAGTCCTCGTGCCGCCCGATGTCGAGCCAGTAGCCGTCGAAGCGATAGGCGCCGACTGGCTCGCCCGCCCGGAGGAGGGCCTTGACGAGGTCGGGGAAGTCGAAGTACTCCCCGGCCGGGATGTATTCGAGAGCCTGCGGCTCGAGCACGTAGATCCCCATGCTCACCGCCATCGAGAGCTCCGGCTTCTCCTCGAACGAGCTCACCTCCGCCACCCGCTCCAGCGAGGGGTCGAGGTGGAGGACGCCGTAGTCGATCCGCACCGTGCGCGCGTGGGTCGCGATCGTGAGGACGTTGCCGCTCGCGCGGTGGGCGCGCAGCAGGTCACGGTACTCGAGCGTCGTCAGCAGGTCCCCGTTCATGGCGATGAACGTCCGTTCGACGTGGCCGATCAGCTTGAGCGGGCCGGCGGTTCCCGTCGGCTCCGACTCGTGCACGTAGGTGATGTTGACCCCGTGGTTGCCGCCGTCGGCGAGGACGGCCCGGATCAGGTGTGACAGGTGGCCGACGCAGAGGGTGACGTGCTCGAACCCGCAGGCGGCGAGCTGGCCCAGCACGATCTCGAGGATGGCGCGATCCCCGACCGGCATCAGCGGCTTCGGCAGCACGGAGGTGTACGGTGCGAGCCGCGTGCCCTTGCCGCCCGCCAGGATGGCGATGCGGACGCCTGTGGGGTCGTCGTCGTCGACCTCGGCCATGCTCTCCCGGGCCTGGGAGACCAGCAGTGTGGCGAGGTCTGCCCCCTCGAGCTCCACGTGCGTGTCGTCCATCAGACTGTGGTGGCGTCGTCGGATGCGACACTCGCTGCGGTACCGAAGGGCATCTCGACCGGCCTCGCCTGCTCCACCGGACGACGCCGCAGGTTGAGCTGCCCCGTTTCGCGGTGGACCGCGATCTCACGGTCGAAGGCGATCGCCACCAGCGTCCAGGCGAGCACGCAGACATCCATCACGACTGACCGACGGGCCACGTACAGGCGGTCGAGAGCGACCTTGAGCGGCAGGAGGCGCTCCCGGTAGTCCCGTTCGCGGTCGTCGGCGTCGAGCACGCGCCCCTCGTGTGCGAAGGCGAGCTGCGTGAGGCCCGTGATGCCCGGCCGCACGCGCAGGATCTCCTGCGCGTAGTGCTCGGCCTGCAGCTCGACGAACTTGCCGTCCTCGGGCCGCGGGCCGACCATGCTCATGTCACCGCGCAGCACGTTCCACAGCTGCGGCAGCTCGTCGAGCTTGTACTCGGCGAGGAAGCGCCCGACGCGGGTCAGCCGCTCGTCCCCGCTGACTGTGAGCGCGGGGCCGCACGCACCGTCCGCCATCTTGCGGAACTTGAGCACCGCGAGCGGCCGGCCGTGGCGGCCGACGCGATGGGCGCGATAGAAGACAGGCCCCCGACTCTCGAGCTTGATCGCGATCGCCAGCACGAGGAACAGTGGCGAGAGCACGACGAGCAACAGCAGCGAGAGCGTGATGTCGAGGCCGCGCTTGGCGGCCTCGTCGAGCATCGTCGCCCACCGCGGAGCGACGGTCGGTTTGGGATGCGCCCGTGGCGGATTCCCGCGTGGGTGCAACACTGGCACCGGAGTCCCCCCGACTCCGGCGCGTCGAATCGCCGTGCAGCACGTTCTTCCCCCCTAGAACGCCAACAGTTCTCCGATGATATGGGCGTTTTGCGGAGCCGTCTAGGGCTAGATTCGCGGCGGCCCCGGAGCCCGCCCCGCTTCGCCCTCGCGACACTGCCCGTGGAGATCCCTGCGACCGCATCAGCCCCGCCGCACGTAGCATCGTCTCGATGAGTGAGCCCACCTGGCGCGTGCCGCTTTCCGACATCGCGGTGGACGACGCACTGCTCGACGCCGCCCGGGAAACGCTCGCCTCCGGGTGGTGGAGCATGGGGCCGCGCGTGGCCGCATTCGAGCGCGCATTCGGCGAGTACGTCGGCACGCGCCACGCGTTCGCGGTCTCGAACGGCACCTCCGCCCTCCACCTCGCACTCGCCGCCGTCGGCTGCGGCCCGGGGGACGAGGTGGTCGTACCGTCGCTGACGTTCGTCGCCGCCGCCAACACCGTCAGGCATGCCGGGGCGGATCCGGTGTTCTGCGACGTGCGCGCGCCCCACGACCTCAATCTCGACGTGGCCAGCGTGGAGGCAGCGTTCGGCCCGGCCACGAAGGCCGTCGTCGCACTGCACTACGGCGGGCATCCGTGCGACCTCGACGGTGTCACGGCGCTCGCCCGCGATCGCGGCATCGCGGTGATCGAGGACGCCGCGCACGCCCCCGGGGCAGCGATCCGCGACCGTGCGTGCGGCGCGATCGGCGACGTCGGCTGCTTCAGCTTCTTCAGCAACAAGAACCTCGCCGTGGGGGAGGGCGGCATGGTCGTGACCGACGACGACGACGTCGCCGACCGGATCAGGCTTCTGCGCTCGCACGGGATGACGACGCTGACGTGGGACCGGCACCGCGGGCACGCGCACTCGTACGATGTCGTCGCCAGCGGGTTCAACTACCGGTTCGACGAGGTTCGCGCCGCGCTCGGGCTCGTCCAGCTCGGTCGCCTGGACGAGGGCAACGCCGCTCGAGCGCGCCACGCCTCCCGCTACCGCGAGCGTCTCCACGAGGTCGCGGGCCTGACCGTGCCGTTCGGCGACAGCCCCGGCGACGTGCGCTCGGCACATCACCTGATGGTCGTCGTCCTCCCGCGCGGGGTCGACCGGGATGCCTTACGGACCGCCATGCAGGGCGACGGGATCCAGACGAGCGTGCACTACCCGCCGATCCACGGGTTCTCCGCGTATGCCGGTTCGGCCCGTACCGTGCCGCTGCCGGTGACCGACGAGGTCGCGCCGCGGCTGCTGACGCTTCCGCTCTACCCCGGCCTCACCGACGACCTCGTCGATCTCGTCGTAGACGCGCTGCTGTCGCGCCTCTAGCGCGTCTCCGTCACGGCCTCCGGGTAACGCCGGCTCCTGAGGGGCGGCGTCGTCGGAGCAGGCCTGTCCGGCGGAGCTCGGTACGGCGCCGGCGCCCGCTGCGGCGCGAGCCCCGCGAGGCCGCAGCGCGTTCACGCAGGGCGCGCAGGTCCTCGTCGGCAGCGGACGCGTTGCTCCGGGCGAGCAGCGCTGCGAGGACGATCGGAGCGACGGGCTTCATGAGGCGATTCTGGAGCGGCGAGCGCGAGCTCGCCGTTCGGAGCACCGGCATGGATTGGTGCGGCTACCCGTACTCTTGCGCGATGCCACTCCTCGTCGCAGCGACCGTGCCCGAGCTCTGCGGCGTCGAAGGGCTCGTGTGCGGTGTCGGCCCGGTCGAGGCGGCCGCGACCGTGGCGGCTGCGCTGCAGCGCCGGCCGGCGCCGGTCGCCGTCGTGCACGTCGGGATCGCCGGCGCTCGAGGCTGGGCGCCCGGCAGCATCGCGATCGGGTCCGCGGCCGTCTACTGCGACCTGGCGGCCGACTTCCCGTTCGTCGATCGCGTGGCTGCCGATCCGCGGCTCGTGGCAGCGGCCAGCCGCGTGCTTCCCGACGCACCGGTCGTGCCGATCGGGACGAGCGCGGCCGTCGGCGGCGCCTGGCACGACCTCCCGGTGGAGGCGATGGAGGGGTTCGGTGTGCTTCGCGCGGCCGCCCTCGCGGGGATCCCGGCGCTCGAGCTCAGGGCGATCTCCAACGAGATCGGGGAGCCCGACCGCACGCGCTGGCGGACCGACGAGGCGCTGGCGGCACTCGGCCGTGTCGTGCCCTCCGTGATCGCGGCGGCCGCGCTCGCGTTCGCGGCTCGCTGATCCGAGCGAGGACGCGGAGCCCGCGCCCGCCGGCGACGGTACCGTTCGGCGGATGCCGCGGCCCCGCTACCCGAAGAGCTCAGGCCCGCCGCCGCCTCCGCTGCCGCCGGCGACGCGGACCGTCGGGCAGCTCGTTGCCGAGACGATCAAGCTGTACGGCGCGCACTGGCGGGCCGCCCTGCTGATCGGCGTCCCGGCCGCCCTCCTGAGCACGGCCGCGACCGGGTTCGACCGCTCTCGGACGCTCGAGGTCGTCCCGCTCGCCGGGGCGGTGGCGGCGACCGCGTCGTACGTCGGGGCCTGCGCCGTCGTGTCCGGGGTGCCCCTGCGGTCGCGTTCTGCTCTGACCGCGTTCCTCGTCGGCGTGCTCGTCTGGATTCCGTTCCCGTTCCTCGCCGCGGTGTTCGTGCTGCCGGGGCTCGCCTGGTTCGCGCTCGTCGGCATGGCCGTCCCCGCCGCTCTCGTCGAGCACCTCGGTGTCCGTGCCGCGCTGCGCCGGGGGATCGAGCTCGGTCGCGCGGACTATGCGCATGCGCTCGGCGGCCTCGCGACGCTCACGATCCTCGTCTTCCTGACGCAGATCGCCGCGTCGCTCCTCCTGCAGAACTACGCGGACAACTCGGAGCGCGTGTCGGCGTTCCTGGCCGGCCTCGTGCTGTCGCCGGTGCTCTTCCTCGGCGGCGCGCTCCTCTACGGCGACCAGGTTGCGCGCGTCGGGCGAGACCGGGCGCAGCGTGCGTCGGCCGGCATCGCCCCTCGTGACGCAGCCTAGTAGGCTCTCCGGGCACCCCGATCGGAGGACACATGCCGACCTACCTGATGCTGACGACGCTGACCGAGAAGGGCGTTCAGACGCTGAAGTCCAATCCCGCCCGCCTGCGTGAGGTCAACCACGACGTGGAGGAGATCGGCGCCCGCGTGCTGCACCAGTGGGCGTCGCTCGGCGCGTACGACTTCGTCAACATCGTCGAAGCCCCGGACGACCTCACGATCGCCCGCGTCTCCGTCGCGCTCGGGGCGCGCGGGAGCGCGAAGATCGAGTCGCTGCCGCTCGTCGACGTCGACGACCTGCTCGCATCGCTCGAGGCGTAGCGCCGATCCGGCGCTCAGCGCAGCCGGAACCCGATCGGCTCCGGCTCGAGCGCGAGCGGGCTCTCGGGCAGGCCGGGCTGCGGATCGACGTTGTAGCCGCCGGGCGCCACGTCGTTCGGCGTGTCGGGGTGGAAGAGGGCGGCGAGCAGCTGGATCTGGCCCCGACCCACGCCAAGCTCGAATTGACCGCCCCCGTAGGCGTCGATGCCTCGTGCGGCGCAATGCTCGTAGGCGGCGAAGAGGCGTTCGACCGAGCCGAAGCGGGACGGCTTCACGTTGACCGTGCGGGGCGGCCAGGGGAGCGCCTCGATGTCGGCCACGGAGTGGATGACGGCATCCCAGGTGACACGCTCCCGGTGCGACGCGAGGACGGCCTCCGTCTCGGGCGTGAGCGCCGGGTCCTCGAGCCAGGAAGCGGGTAGTCCCTCCACCACGCGCCGGTAGAGGTCGGGGTCGGGTGGCGCGTCGACGCGGGTGCCGTGGTACTGGCCCTTGAAGTCGACGGAATCGACGGCGCCGGTGGCGGCGAGCTCGGCGATCAGCTCCGCCGACCAGTCGGCTGCCGCGTCGAGCTTGAAGCGCAGGCTGGGATAGAGATCGAGCCAGGCGTGGAGACGGTCCGTCGTCGCCGGCTCGCCGAGACGCATGGAGACGACGAAGGTCAGGGGTGCCGGCTGCCGGCCGAGTGCCGCGCCGAGCGAGAGGCCTGCCTGCCTGAGGGCGAGGTCGAGCGCGGCACTCTCGAATCCCCACCGCCGGTAGTCGAGATACGCGTGCTGCTCGGGCTCGTGATCGAAGAGGGGTTGCGCGGCGAGGTGCTCCGAGAACGTCTGCACCGTCCAGTCGCCCTCGAGGGGGAGCACGGGGCCGGCGGACTGCTGCCGGTCGTGCTCGTCGGCGGCGTACGTGACGTCCTCGCCGATGCCCTCCTCGCCGGCGCCGCGCAGCCGGATCAGCGTCGTCTTGCGGAGGAAGCCGCTCGATACGTCCTGCTCGAGCCCGTCGAGCACGTAGTCGTCGATCGTGAGCCGAAGCGCTCGCACGGCGTCGTAGAGGCTCACCGAGGCCCCTGCCACAGCGATGCGTAGGCGACCGCGATCTCCGCTGCGAGGCCGGCGTTGGCGACGATGAGGTCGCGGTTGACCCGCCGCGTCTCTCCGTCGGAGTGCTCGTGCAGGTAGGCGAGCACGAACGGCGTCACGCCCTGACCGACGACTCCCTCGCGCGCGGCGGCGGCGACCGCCTCCTCGATCAGCGGCTCCACCTCGAGGCTCTCGACGGGTGGGCGGCCCACGATCACCGCGTTGCCGCCGAGCCGCCAGTGCCCGTCGGCGATCCGCGCCACCTCCTCGGCGCTCTCGACGCGGGCGGAGACCGGCGGGCCGCCGTGCGCGGAGTAGAAGAGCGGCATCGTGTCGGTGCGAAAGCCGAGCACGGGGACACCCAACGTCTCGAGCAGCTCCATCGTGGCGGGCACGTCGAGCAGCGACTTGACTCCGGATGACGCGATCACGGCCGGAATGCGTGCGGCGGCACCGAGATCGGCGGAGACGTCCGGCGGGTCGGGGAAGCCCCGGTGCACGCCGCCGAGACCGCCCGTGCCCATGAAGCGGATGCCGACGGCGGCGGCTGCCGCGAGCGTGCCGCCGACCGTGGTCGCTCCGACGGCGCCCTGGACGGCGCACGCCGCCAGGTCGCGCGGGCCGAGCTTGCGCGCACCGGCGGTGAACCGCTCGAAGGTGGATGCGGCGAGCCCGACGTGGATCGCTCCGTCGAGCACGCCGATCGTGGCGGGGACGGCACCGGCGTTGCGAACCGCGGCCTCGCTGGCGAGCCCGACGTCGACCCCGTCGGGCGCCGGAAAGCCGTGGGCGACGAGCGTCGTCTCGAGGGCGACGACGGCGCGCTCTTCCTCGAGCGCGGCTGCGACCTCTTCGCCGACGTGGATCAGCTCGAGCACGCGCCGAGCCTAGCTGAGCCCCACCGACCCGAGTCGTGGTCGCGTGGCGCGCCGGCCGCAGCCCTGCAACCGCCCTCCGCGATCTCTGCAACCGCCCCCGCGAGCCCTGCAACCGCCCCCAAGGGCACCCCCGGTGCCCTGAAGACAGGCTAGCCAGACGATTGCCACGGAGGTGTGCCGACTCTGTGCCGGGAGTGCAACTTTGCCCGGTGCTACGTCGAGCGCGATGCACTCTCGGACGAGTCGTCGACGACTGCGTGGCGTGTCTCCGAGAGCACCGTCCGGCCCTGACGGTCGTACAGCGTGACGATCGTCCCCGGCGGGAAACCTTCCCTCACGGCATCGACCCGGCCTGCTGCACGCACCGTGCCGCGGCTGCGAGCGCCAGGTCCGGGCCTCCCACGATCCAACCCGCTGCCAGAGCGTCCCCGGCGCCTGTCGGGTCCACGACCTCCTCCACCGGGAGCGCGGGCCGCTCGTCGCCGTCGAACGAGCAACCCGCGGCGCCGCGCTTGAGGATCCACGCGGGGCCGGCGATCCGCCCCCCGACGATCTCGTCCTCGTCCTCGTTCGCGAACACCACGTCGGGAGCGATCCCTTCGACCACCGCACGGAACGCCTCCGGCCCGAAGTCACGGATCGCGCTCCAGGACGACAGGTCGACGCTCACGTGCGCCCCTCCGGCCCGTGCGAGCTCCACCGCCCGGACGGCCGCGAACCGCACCGGCTCTCGCAGGAGCGCGTACCCCGAGACGTGGAGGTGGGCGCAGCCGGCGAGCCACGCCGGGTCGAGCTCGTCGGGGTCGAAGTCGGGCGCCACGCCACGGTCCGAGCACATCGAGCGGTCGGCAGCCAACGTCACGAGCGAGACGATGACGCCGTTGCCCTCCGGCTCGACGGGGCCGGCCAGCTCCACGCCGAACGCCGCGAGCCGTCTCGCGGCCAGCCGGCCGGCGTCGTCGTCGCCTCGCTTGCCGACGAACCGCGACCGCCCGCCGAGCGCCGCGATCCAGGCGGCCACGTTGGCGGCCTGCCCACCGGGCCGCAGCACGATCCGCGAGGTCGCGTCGGCCCCGGCGGCGAGCGGCTGCTGGAGGCGCACGATCACGTCCAGCACGAGGTCGCCGAAGCAGATCACGATCATGGCCTACGATCCTCGCATGGACGAGCAGAAGCGGCCCAGGAGACTTCGCTCGTTCGTCATCGGCGGCGTTCTCGGCGCCTCCGCAGCCGCTGCCGCTGCACGCCGGATGCGTCCACGCCGCCCTCGGCCGACGCCCAGCGGTCTCGGGGCGTTCGAGAGCGCCCCGTGCTATCGGGAGTTGCTCGAGCGCGAGCGCCGCGACGGGCCGTAGCCGCGCAGCTCTCGGCCGGCGCGCTCGACCGTCTGCAGGTTCACGTCGGCGTCGCCGATGCCGAGCGAGCGGCCGAGGAGCATCACGCGCCCGGCCAGCACCAGGTAGCGCTCGGCGGTGCCCACCGGCGTCCGCGTGCGCGCCACGAGAAACGGCCCGAAGGAGCGGGTGACGAACGCGTCCGCGGGAGTTGGTGAGGCAGTCCCGATCTCGAGCCGTGGTCGCAGGTTGTTGCGCCGGCTTGCATCGAGCACCCAGACGCCGCGGCCGAGCGGCTGCTGCTGGCGCCGTAGGATCCGCAGCGCCAGCCGGGCGTCCGCGCGGGGCAGCACGGTGCTGGAGAACGCGGCATTCCGCTCCCACGCTCCGAGATAGAGGGGCTCGTAGCCGAGGAGCAGATCGTCGGGCCGGCTCGTGGCGGCGAGGTACGTCTCGGCCGCGGCTCGTGCAGCCTGCCGCTGGTCCGGCTCCCATTCGAACAGCGGCGGCGTGCGATGCCATGCCCAGCCGACCTCTGCGACGAGGAGCCCGGCGACGGCGACGACCGCGAGCGCCGGGAACCGGCGGGTCACCCGCACGAGCCCGGCGCCGACGAGGGTGGCGAAGACCGGCGCCACGAAGATGAGGTGGCGGGACTCGGGTGAGGTCGAACCGCCGAGACGGGCGGCGAGGAATGCCGCCGTGGGCAGAGCGACGACAGAGAGGACCATGAGGCGGGCGTCGCGGCCGACCGCGGTCAGCCCGATCGAGGCAAGCAGCAGCACGACGACGAGTAGGGGCCACCAGCCTGCGCTGAAGTCGCCCGCGGTGCGCCACAGGTATGTCGCGACCGACCACGGGCCTCCGAGCTTCTCGCCGCCACCTCCGACGCCGACGTCGAACCGCCCTGCCAGCACGAGGTCGGTGAGCCAGAAGGGGATCCCGGCCACGAGCACGGCTGCCGAACGCCAGGGCTGCCCCGCGCAGCCGCTCGCGGTGTGCGAGGACGACGAACAGCGCCTGCGAGGCGAGCACGAGCGCGCCGTACGGGTGCGAGGCAACGCACAGGAGGATCGCCGCGCCCCAGGCGATCCACGTGCGGCCGCCTCGTCGCAGTGCGTGCAGCAGCGCCAGGAACGAGGCGAGGGCGAGGAAGAGGAAGAGGCTGTACATGCGGGCGTAGACCCCGTGGAAGAGGAAGACCCAGCTGCCGGCGAAGAGCACGGTGGCCGCCGCCGCGGCCCGGCGCCCGGCGAGCCGCGTGGCGAGCATGGCCACGAGCGGCAGGCTGGCGACTGCGAACGCAGCGGAGACGAGACGGAGGCCGCCGAGCCCAAGCCCGAGGTGGGCGACGCACCACGCGAAGAGGAAGTGGAGCGGAGCGCCACCGCGCTCTCGCGTGACATGGTCGACGACGCCTGCGAGCGAGTCGCGACCGACGAACAACGCGAGTGTTTCGTCCTCGTGCGGCGGCCAGGCCATGAGCTGGTGCAGCAGGAACGCGGCGGCCACGGCCGCGGTCGCGGCAACGGCGATCCAGAGCCCGTGCGCGTCGAGGAACGCGCGCGTGGAGAGGCTCTCGGGCCGCCCGAGCCGTGGTGCTTCAGCGTGCTCTGTCATCTCGATCCGGCCATATCTTCGCTGGTAGATTGGCGCCTCGATGCCGATCTACGAATACCGTTGCCCGAACGGACACACCTTCGAGGTGTTCCAGCGCATGAGCGATCCGCCGGTGGAGGTCTGTGAGAGTTGCGGTGACGGACCGGTCGAGAAGCTGTTGTTCCCGGTCGCGGTGCACTTCAAGGGGTCGGGCTTCTACTCGACGGACTACGGTCGTGGCTCGCGTAAGACGGTGAAGGACGGAGAATCGGGCGGCTCCGACGACAAGAAGGAACCGGAGAAGAAGGACGCCGGCCCGACCGACAAGAAGGCCCCGGCGACCGACTGAGCATGACGCGCGCTGCACACGCGCGCGCCGGCTCACAGCTCGCGGTCGCCGACGACGCAGCCGGGCGCGTACGGCAGGCCCTTCGGTGGCGCGAGCGGCGCCGACCGACCGAGGAACATCGCGACGGTGGCGACGTTGTCCTCCGACCCGAAGATGACCGACTGCCCGTCGGCGGTGCCCGGCTCGCCGCCGAGGCGGCAATGGAGCGCCTTCGCCGAGTCCGCCCGGAAGTACGCCCAGCCGAGCTGAAGCACCTGCCCGGCGCCCAGGTCCGTCGCGAGCGGGGCGACGACGTCATCACCGATGAACGGCATCTTCGCGGCGCTGCGAAGCGACGTGAGCTTGTCTGCGGTCGCCTGGATCACCTGCTGCTGCCGACGGGCCCGATCGAGGTCCGTCTCGGACGGGTCGAGGCGGTTCTCGCGAATGCGCGCGTAGACGAGTGCGCGCCTCGCGTCCATGTGCTGCGTGCCGCGCTCGAAGCGCCACCCCTCCCAGGAGCGGCACCGGGACGCTACGTACGGGCAGTCGAAGCGGTTGGAGAGGATCGCCCGCGGCACGGCCACGTCGATGCCGCCGACGGCGTCGATCAGCTCCTTGAAACGGTCGAAGTCGACGAAGGCGACGTGGTTGATGTCGATGCCGGTCAGGCCTTGCACGGTCCGCAGGGTCAGCGTCGGCCCACCCGCCTGGAAGGCGGCGTTGATCTTCGCGGTGCCGTACCCGGGGATCTCCACGCGAAGGTCGCGGGGTATCGAGAGATACGCGATCCGGTGCGTGCGCGGATCGGTGCGCATCAGCATGATCGAGTCGGACCGGTTCGCGCCCTGCCGACCGCTCGTCCTGCCCCCGTCGGTGCCGAGCACGAGGATCGTCGTCGGCGTCGACGAAAGCATCCCGTCCTGGGCGGTGAGCTGGGCCTGCACGGACTTCGGCACCCGGTCGTTCGCCGCGGAGATCCCGCCTGCGAAGGACAGGTAGCTGGCGACGAGCCACGCGACGGCAAGGAGCACCAGCACGGCGAGGGTAAGGGTGATCCGCCGCCCCCAGTGCCGCTCGCGCGGAGCGCGCTTGCCGCTGCCTGCATCGCCCGCCGCCTGGTGGGGCGAGGTTTCGCGCTGGAGAGGGACCCTGCCCTTCGCCCGGCCGCCGCGGTAGACGCGGTAGGGCTTCTCTTGTTCGGGCATCCGGGCGGATATCGTAGCCGCGGCGTGCAGGAAGATCGTGTTATCGGGGTCGACCTCGGTGGGACCAAGATCCTGGCGGGAATCGTCGACCGGGACGGCACGATCGGTCGCACGATCGAGATACCCACACCGGACGGCTCGCAGGAGGAGGTGCTCGCCGCCGTCGACGGCGTCGTCGTCGATCTGCTCGCCGAAGGAGCCTCGGCGATCGGCTACGGCGTGCCGCTCAACATCGATCGCCGCACAGGCGTCGCGCTGCGGGCGACGAATCTGCCGTTGCTCCACGTGCACTTCCCGAATCGGGCACGCGAGCGGTTCGACCTGCCGGCCGGTGTCGAGAACGACGGGAATGCGGCGGCGCTCGCGGAGTGGCGGCTCGGCGCGGGTCGCGGCACGACCGACCTCGTGATGTTGACCCTGGGCACGGGCGTCGGAGGGGGGATCGTGCTCGACGGCCGGCTCTACCGTGGCTGGGCGGAGCTCGGCCACGTGGTCGTCGTGGCAGACGGGCCTCCGTGCCAGGGAAGCTGTCACGGGCGTGGGCATCTCGAAGCGGTCGCCTCGGGCCTTGCTGCCGACAGGGCTGCTGCCGAGCTCTACGGTGACGGAGCCGACGCGCCGGTACTCGTCGCGCGGGCGCGGGCGGGCGACGAGCGAGCGGTGGCTGCGCTTGCTCGGATCGGCCACCTGCTCGGTGTCGCGATCGGCTCGCTGGCGAACATCTTCGACCCTGACGTGGTCGTCGTCGGCGGCGGGTTCGGAGCAGCCGCCGGCGAGCTCGTGCTCGGCCCGGCACTCCGTGCCGCCTGCTGTGAGGCGATCCAGCCCGCCGACACGACGCTGCGGCTGGTGGAGGCCGAGCTGGGCGACGTGGCCGGGCTGATGGGCGCTGCGCTCGTCGGGTTCGAGGCTCTCGACGGGATCAGGTGAACCGGCGCCAGATGCCGCTTGCCGTCTGCGCAACTCCGATCGGCAACCTCGAAGATGTGTCCCTGCGGGTGCTTGCCGAGCTCGCCGCGGCGGATGTGGTGCTCTGCGAGGACACGCGGAGGACCCGTGTCCTGCTCGGCCGTCACGGGATCACCGCGCGACTCCTCTCCTACCGGCAGCACAACGAGGCAGCACGCGTGGCGGAGCTGCTGCCGCGCCTGTCGGCGGGTGAGCGCGTCGCCCTCGTGTCCGACGCGGGGTTGCCCGGCATCAACGACCCGGGGACGCGAATCATCGCCGCGGCTCTGGACGCGGGGGTGCCGGTGACAGTGCTCCCCGGTGCGTCGGCGATCGAGACGGCGCTCGTTGCGAGCGGGCTTGCGGGTGGCCAGTACCGGTTCCTGGGCTACCTGCCGCGCCGTGCGGCCGAGCGGGCGGCGCTGTGGGACGACCTTGCCGGCTGGGCGCATCCCGCCGTGGCGTTCGAATCGCCGCAGCGGCTCGGCGCCTCGCTTGCGAGCCTCGCTGCCGTCGAGCCTGGCCGCCACGTCGTTGTCTGCCGCGAGCTGACGAAAGCGTTCGAAGAGGTCGTCCGTGGTACGGCCGCGGAGCTTGCGGAGCGTTTTCGCGACGCGCCGAAAGGCGAGATCACGCTCGTGATCGGTCCCGCCTCGAGCGGCGACGCGGGTGACAGCGCCGGCGCGTTGGCTGCGGTCACCGAGCTCGTCGCCGCCGGCACGCCGCGGCGTGTTGCCGTCGACGTCGTCGCGGCGCTCACAGGCGTGCCGCGCAACGAGCTGTATCGCGCCTCGCTGTAGGCAAGATTGACAACGTCCGACGCGGTCGCTACCGTGCTTCTCACACCCTGTTGCCTCATTTGACAATAGGGAGTCTACGACAGGAGGAGTCACCGTGCGTCGTCTCGTGCTTGCGCTGTTCACCGCCATCGCGCTCGTTGCCGTCCCGTCGGCGGCGGCGTGGACCTGGCCGCTGGGAGGTGAGGTGCTGCGGCCGTTCTCGCTCGGGCCTGATCCGTACGCCGCCGGCCAGCACCGTGGCATCGATGTAGCCGGCAGGCTTGCCGAGGAGGTGCTGGCTCCAGCGTCGGGGACGGTCTCCTTCGCCGGCACGGTGCCCACACACGGGCGGACCGTCACGATCCAGACGGCGGACGGCTACGCGGTATCCATCACGCATCTCGGGGAGATCGCGGTCTCGAAGGGAGACACCGTCGCCGAGGGAGCTCGCGTCGGCGTTGCCGGAGCGAGCGGAGAGCCGGAATGGCCGACGCCGTACGTGCACCTCGGCCTTCGCGTCGGTGCCACCGCCGATCAGTACGTCGACCCGGCGACGCTCCTGCCTCCCCGCACCCTGCCGACGCCGCCCGATGCCGTGACTCCCGTGCCGTCTGCCCCTGCACCTGTGGCGTCCGTGCCGGCTGCTCCCGTGACGGCTGCTCCCGCGCCCGTCGCGCCGGAGCCTGTGCCGGCGACCCCTCAGCCGTCTGTCGTCCCTCAGCACACGGCCGCCTCCCCGCCAGCCACCGTCACCCCGCCGCCACCGCCTCTCGGCCCGTTGCCGTCGCCGCGCCGGTCGCGGCCGCGCCGGCGCAGGCTCCCGTCGCCTCGACGGCGCGCGCACACGGCGACGTGCGGGCCGCGCCGGCGCCGGTTCCTGCCACGGGCTCCCTGCCGGGCAGGGCGGCTGCGACGGACGCCCGCGCGGGTGGAGCGTCACAGCCCGGGCGCATGACGGGAAGCAGTGGCGTGACCGGGGCGACGGCACGATCGCGACGTGCCGGGCGCTGCGGCCAGCGCTCTCGGAGCGACCGCGCACGGAGAGCCGTCCGCTCCGGCTCGCGACGGCGGATGCCGCGGCGTCCGGACGACCTTCGTCGCCGTCCACTCGACGCGTACGTCCGGCGGCGGCCCCGACCTCTGCGGCGGTCGGTCGACCTGCCGACGAGCGGACACCGGTCGAATCGTCGACCGCGGTCGTGGGGCCGCCTGTTGTCCGCCATGCGGGCGCGCCCGTACGTCGTTCGGGAACAGGAGGCACGAACGTCGCGGCCGTGCCGCGGTTTCTCGCACCGATCGAGCACGATGCCCCTGACGGGCGCCTCTCGCAGGTGGCGGGTCGAGCTGTGGCCGTGCTCGACGGCCCTGAGCCCGAGCATCGGTGGGCATTGCCTGGCGGCTTGCGTCATGCTGCCGCCGGTGTCGGCCTCGCATGTGCGAGTGCGCTCTGCGTGGCCTGGGGTCTGCGAAGGCGCCGCAAGCCTGCTCGTATGATGACCGGCGATGTCCACGCCCCGGAAGATTCTCGTAGCGGTGGCATGGCCGTATGCGAACGGTCCGCGCCATATCGGCCATGTCGCGGGCTTCGGCGTCCCGTCCGACATCTTCGCGCGCTATCACCGGCTACGCGGGAACGACGTTCTCATGGTCAGCGGCACCGACGAGCACGGGACGCCGATCATGGTCGCCGCGGATCGCGAAGGCCTCTCTCCGCGTGAGCTCGTCGATCGAAACAGCGCTGTCATCCGCGACGACCTGCGGCGTCTCGGCCTGTCGTACGACCTCTTCACGCGAACGACGACCGCGAACCACCACCGGGTCGTGCGAGACGTCTTCCGCACGCTGTGGGAGAAGGGCTACATCACCGAACAGACCGCGGTCGGCGCGTTCTCCGCCTCGACCGGCCAGACCTTGCCCGACCGGTACGTCGAGGGCACCTGCCCCATCTGCGGCTTCGCCGACGCGCGTGGCGACCAGTGCGACAACTGCGGCAACCAGCTCGATCCCTCAGACCTGGTCGAGCCGAGGTCGAAGATCGACGGGCAACCGCCGGTGTTCCGGGAGACGACGCACCTGTTCATCGACCTGCCGGCGTTTCGCGATCGCCTGACCGCCTGGATCGACGGGCAGCGCCACTGGCGGCCGAACGTCCGCAAGTTCTCCCTCGAGCTGCTC
This sequence comes from uncultured Gaiellaceae bacterium, assembly GCA_963787085.1. Taxonomy (GTDB): domain Bacteria; phylum Actinomycetota; class Thermoleophilia; order Gaiellales; family Gaiellaceae; genus Gaiella. Next base: position 81,730 of record CAWBBO010000009.1, read on the forward strand.
AAGGAGGTACGGCCGAGGCCTGTCACTCGCGACCTCGACTGGGGCGTGAAGATCCCGGTGCCGGGGTACGACGAGCTCGACGACAAGCGCATCTACGTGTGGTTCGACGCGGTTATCGGCTATCTCTCGGCATCCGTCGAGTGGGCGGCGAACCGCGGCACCCCTGACGCCTGGCGTGACTGGTGGCAGAGCCCGGAGGCACGGCACTTCTACTTCATGGGGAAGGACAACATCGTCTTCCACAGCGTCATCTGGCCCAGCCAGCTGCTCGGCTACGGCGACGGCGGGGAGATCGGCTCGGGCAAGGGGCCGCTCGAGCTCCCGTACGACATCGTCTCCAGCGAGTTTCTGACGATGGAGGGAAAGCAGTTCTCCACCAGCCGTGACGTCGTCATCTATGTCGGCGACTTCCTGGACCGCTACGACGCGGACTCGCTGCGGTTCTTCCTCACGGCCGCCGGTCCCGAGACGCAGGACAGCGACTTCACCTGGGCCGAGTTCGTCCGCCGCAACAACGACGAGCTCGTGGCGAACTGGGGCAACCTCGTCAACCGGACGCTGACGAGCGCACACAAGAACTTCGGCGCCGTGCCGGCCCCCGGCCCGCTCACCGACGAGGACGCCGCCGTGCTGGCAGCGGTCGAAGGAGGATTCGGCACCGTCGGCGACCAGATCGAGAAGGCCCGCTTCAAGGCCGCTCTCGGCGAAGCGCTCCAGCTCGCCAGCCGCGTCAACCAGTACCTCAGCGAGCAGGCGCCGTGGGCCGTGCTCAAGGAAGACCGCGAGCGGGCGGGGACGATCCTCTACGTCGCGCTCCGCTGCGTCGACAACCTGAAGACGCTGTTCGCACCGTTCCTGCCCTTCGGCTCGCAGGCTCTCCACGAGCTGCTCGGCCACGAGGGCTACCTCGCCGGGCCCTTGCTGTTCGAGGAAGTCGAGGAGGCCGACGGTGCCCACCACACGGTCCTCACCGGTCACTACGCGACCTGGTGCGGGCGCTGGCAGGCCGCACAGCTTCCGGTCGGCCAGGCGCTCGCCGAGCCGCGCCCGCTGTTCCGCAAGCTCGATCCCGACACGGTCGTCGCAGAAGAGCTCGCGCGGATGGAGCGCTCCGCCTCGGCGTGATCGATACGCACGCGCACCTCGACGCGTGCGACGAGCCCGCCGCGGTCCTCGTCGAACGTGCCTGCGCCGTCGGCGTCACGCGCATCGTCACGATCGGCACCGGCGTCGACTCCTGCCGCGCCGCGCTCGCCATCGCAGACACGTGCGTGGGCGTCACCGCCGCGCTCGGTATCGACCCCCATCAGGCCGCCTCGGCAGAGGCGGGCCGCCTCGCCGAGCTTCGTGAGCTGCTCGGCCACCCGAAGGTGGTCGCGGTCGGCGAGACCGGTCTCGACGGCCACCACGGCAGCGCGACGCTCGTCGAGCAACGCAGGCTGCTCGACGGCCAGCTCGCGCTGGCGGATGAGCTCGCGCTCCCCGTCGTGATCCACAGCCGGGACGCGGAGGAGGAGACGGCGGCGGCGCTCGAGCCGTTCCGGGGCATCGTCGTGCTCCACTGCTTCTCGTCGCCCGGCCTGCTCGCGACCGCCGTCGAGCGCGACTACTACGTCTCCTTCGCCGGGAACGTCACCTTTCCCAAGGCACACGAGCTCCGGGCAGCCGCCGCCCGCGTCGCGGCCGATCGCATCCTCGCCGAGACCGACAGCCCGTACCTTGCGCCCCAGCCGTTGCGCGGCCGGCGCAACGAGCCTGCGAACGTCGTGCACACCCTGGCTGCGCTCGCGCTCGCCCGTGGCGAGGCTGCGGGCCAGCTCGAGCGTGCGATCGACCTCAATGCGACGCGGGCCTTCGGCTCGCCGCTCGGGCAATGACACGGTTCGCCGCGAAGAAGGCGCTCGGCCAGCACTTCCTCGTCGACGACAACATTCTCGGCGTCATCGAGCGCCTCGCACAGCTCGGCCCCGACGACGTCGTACTCGAGATCGGTCCGGGCCTCGGGGTCCTCACGCGGCGTCTCGCCGACCGCGTCGCCCAGGTCCACTCGATCGAGCTCGACCGCTCGCTCGAACCCCACCTCGCCGACGTCGTCGCACGCGCGAACGTGGGCGTCGTGTGGGGCGACGCTCTCCGTCTCGACCTCGCAGCTCTGCTGCCGCCGCCGAACAAGCTCGTCGCCAACCTGCCGTACAACATCGCCACGCCGATCGTCGCGGAGAGCCTCGACGGCCTCCCGTCCGTCGATCTCTGGTGTGTGATGGTGCAGCGAGAGGTCGCCGACCGGTTCTTCGCCCGGCCGTCGACGAAGGCATACGGGGCCGTGTCCGTGCTCGTGCAGCTTGCGTCGCAGCGGACGGGTTTCCACCCGGTGTCGCGCACGGTTTTCCGACCGCCGCCGAAGGTCGAGTCGGCGGTGGTCGCCTTCCGGCGCACGGTGCTCCCGGACCGCTTTCCGGACATCCGGCGCGTCGTCGAGGCGGCGTTCGGGCATCGCCGCAAGACCCTCGCCAATGCACTCGCGCTCGGTGGCATGGCCACGCGCGAACGGGCCGTCGCCGCGCTCGTCGCCCTCGGGCTCGACCCGTCGGTGCGTGCGGAGGCGCTCGCACCGGACGCATTCGTCCTGCTCGAGGAGGCACTCCGCTGAATCGGGCACCCGCTCCGGCGAAGATCAACCTCGCCCTCGTCGTCGGCCCGCTGCGTGCCGACGGCAAGCACGAGGTGGTGACGGCGCTGCAACGTCTCGACCTCGGCGACCGGGTTGCGATCGAGCCCTCCGACCGGCTCCGGGTGGACGGCTTCGAGGACACGATCGTCGGCACCGCGCTCCGGGAGCTCGCGCGGCGGGCGGGTGTGACGCCGGCGTGGGCCGCCCGCATCTGGAAGGCGATTCCCGTCGCGGCCGGCCTCGGCGGCGGCAGCTCCGACGCCGCCACCGCCCTGCGGCTCGCGAACGTCACCCTCGGCGCGCCGCTCACGCCTCGAGAGCTCGAGGAGCTTGCGGCGACGCTGGGCGCCGACGTGCCGTTCTTCCTGCGGTCGGGGCCACAGCTCGGCACCGGCGACGGCTCGACCCTCTCCCCGCTGCAGCTGCCCCAGGACTTCTGGGTCATGCTCGTCCTGCCCACGGGCGCACGCAAGCGCTCGACGGCGGAGGTCTACCACCGCTTCGACGAGCGGGGTGGGGCAGACGGGTTCGAGGAGCGCCGCACCACGCTTCTCACAACCCTCGCGCACGCGCGCCGGCCGCGTGACCTCGCGGCCCTTCCCACGAACGACCTTGCCTCTTCGGACCTCGCCCTCGACCTCGCCGAGCACGGCGCCTTTCGCGCCGACGTCAGCGGAGCGGGGCCTGTGGTCTACGGCCTGTTCCTGCACCGGCGCCACGCCGAGGCGGCCGCCCGCGCATTCCGTACTGCCGGCCGCACCTGGGTGACGTCGCCGTGCTGGTACGGCTAGCCTCCCTCTACACTCTCTCTCCCGAATCGATGGGGCGTGGCCAAGCGGTAAGGCAACGGGTTTTGGTCCCGTGATCCCAGGTTCGAATCCTGGCGCCCCAGCCAACGTGCCCACCATGACCAACAAGCCACTCGGAGCAGTCGTGCTGGCCGCAGGCCTCGGCACGCGGATGCGCTCGGCCGTGCCGAAGCACTTCCACGCGCTGCTCGGCCGCCGCATGGTCGACTGGGTGCTCGAGGCGGCCCGCCCGCTCCAGCCCGACCCGCTCGTCGTCGTCGCCGCGCCGGACGCCGGCGATCGCTTCCACGACGTCGTCGTCGCCGTGCAGGAGCGACCGCTCGGCACCGGTGACGCCGCCCGCACCGCCCGCGAGGCGCTCGCCGGCGTCGACGAGGTGCTCGTGCTCTCCGGCGACACGCCGCTGCTCACGACCGGCCTCCTGAACGGCCTCCTCAGCACCCATCGCCAGAAGGACGCCGTCGCCACGGTGCTCGCGTTCGTGCCCGCCGACATGCGCAGCTACGGCCGCATCGTCCGGGATGCCGACGGCGACCTGGAGGCGATCGTCGAGGCCGCCGACGCCACGCCCGAGCAGCTCGCGCTCGGGGAGGCGAACTCCTCCATCTACGTCTTCCGGGGCGACCTCCTCTGGCCGGCGCTCGACAGGCTCACACCCGCGAACGCCCAGGGCGAGCTCTACCTCACGGACGTCGTGCGCGACCTCGCCGTCGCAGGCCATCGCGTCGCCGTGCACCTCGCCCCGGACCCAGCCGAGGCCGAGGGTGTGAACACCCGGGTCGAGCTGGCTGCGGCTGCGGCCGCGTTGCGCGACCGGATCAACGAGGTGCACATGCTCGCGGGAGTGACGATCGACGACCCGGCGACGACGTGGATCGAGCCGACCGTCACCCTCGAACCGGACGCGACCATCCGCCCCTTCACCGTCCTGCGTGGCGCCACCACCGTCGCGCCTGGTGCCGAGGTCGGTCCCCATGCCGTCGCGGTCGACGCCACGATCGGTGCCGGCGCCCTCGTAGGCCCGTTCTGTTACCTTCGCCCCGGAACCGTGCTAGGTCAGAACACCAAAGCCGGTACGTTCGTCGAGCTGAAGAACACGCGGCTTGCCGAAGGCGCCAAGGTCCCGCATCTCTCCTATATGGGCGATGCCGACATCGGCGAGCGCGCGAACATCGGCGCCGGCGCGATCACCGTCAACCTGCCTCACCGCAAGGGATCGGCGAAGCAGCCGACGCATATCGGCAGTGACGTCAGGGTCGGGGTAGACACTGTGCTCGTTGCTCCGATCACGATTGGCGACGATGCTTGGACGGCTGCAGGGACGGTCGTCACCGACGACGTTCCGGACAACGCTCTCGTCGGCTTCCCGCCGAGACAGACGATCAAGGAGGGGAGAGGTGGAAAGCGGCACGATTGAGCAGACGCTCCCGGGGCTCGGCGGGCCGTCCGCGGTGTCGCCCGCAACCGTCGGGCGGGCGATCGGGCTGACGCCCAACAAGCGGCTCACGCTCGTCTCCGGCCGCTCCAACCCCGACCTGGCCCATCGCATCGCCGAGCATCTCGAGTGCGAGCTGGGCCGGGTGACGCTGAAGACGTTCGCGAACGGCGAGACGTACTGCCGCTACGAGGAGTCGATCCGCGGCGCCGACATGTTCATCGTGCAGACCGCCTCGATCCCGGTCGACCAGCACCTGATGGAGCTGCTGATCATGGTCAACGCGGCCAAGCTCGCCTCCGCCAAGCGGATCACCGCCGTGATCCCGTGGTTCTTCTACTCGCGCCAGGACAAGAAGTCGAAGCCGCGCGAGCCGATCACCGCCAAGCTCGTCGCCGACCTGCTGCAGACTGCGGGCGCCGACCGGGTGCTGACGATGGACCTCCACGCGGGCCAGGTGCAGGGCTTCTTCCACATTCCCGTCGACCACATGACCGCCGTGCCGATGTTCGCGCAGTACGTGCGCGATCTCAACCTCGGCGAGGAGCTCGCCGCTGTCTCGCCTGACACCGGGCGGGCGAAGCTCGCCGGCAAGTTCGCGGAGATGATCGGCGGTGACCTCGTGATCCTGAACAAGGTGCGGCCGGCGCACAACGAGGCCAAGGTGACGACGGTGATCGGCGACGTCGAAGGGAAGATCGCGGTGATGACCGACGACGTCGTCGATACCGCAGGGACGCTCGTCGCAGGCGCCGAGGCGCTCAAGAAGGCGGGCGCCGTGAAGGTGTACGCCTGCGCGACCCACGGGCTCTTCAACGGGCCGGCGCTCGACAAGATCGCCGGCAGCGAGATCGACCGGCTCATCGTCACCGACACCGTCCCGGTCGACCCGCTGCGGAAGCCCGACAACGTCGAGGTGCTCTCGATCGCGGGCATCCTCGCGGAGACGATCCAGAACGTCTTCTCCGACGACTCCGTCTCGGCCATCTTCGCCGGCGAGAACCAGCTCTTCTAGCCACCCGGCCGGGATTGCGACAGGGCCTCCGGTGACCGGTCACGCGCCGCCGCCGTCGATCCGCACCGCGCGGCTCGTCGTCCGCTGCTGGGATCCGGCCGACGCGCCGCGTCTCAAGGAGGCGATCGACACGAGCCTCGATCATCTCCGCCCCTGGATGCCCTGGGCCGCGGCCGAGCCGACGACGGTCGCCGAGAAGGCCGAGCTGCTGCGGACGTTTCGCGAGGAGTTTCGCCGGGGACGCGACTTCGTGTACGGCATCTTCTCGCCCGACGAGCGCGAGGTGATCGGCGGGACCGGGCTCCACACCCGCATCGGTGACGACGCGTTCGAGATCGGCTACTGGGTCCGAGCCTCACGCACCGGCCAAGGTCTGGCCACCGAGGCGGTCGCAGCGCTCACGTCGGTCGCCTTCACGGCGTGCGGCGTCGACCGCGTCGAGATCCACGTCGACCCTGCGAACGCGGCGAGCCTGACGATCCCGGCGAAGCTCGGCTTCGTCGAAGGAGGCCCGTCTACGGCGCCGGCTGCCGCCGCTCGCCGGGCAGGACGCGCGGCGCGACGTCGTCATCTTCACGCTGTTCGCCGAGGAGTACCCCGCCACGCCGGCCGCTGCCGTCCCGTTCCAGCTCTCCCGGTGATGCCGTCCGTTTCGCCCATCCGCCGGTAAGGCATGCGCTACACTTCGCCGCCGTGTCCGGAGACAGGATCACCCTCGAGGTCAAGGAACGCGGCGCCGCAGAGCTCGGCACGCGCAACGTGAAGCGCCTGCGCAGGCAGGGGCTCATCCCCGGTGTGCTCTACGGCAAGGTGAACAAGGCCTTCGTCGTCGGCGAGCGCGAGCTGCGCTCCGCGCTCACAGGCCCGTCAGGCCTGCACGCGATCGTCGACGTCGTCATCGACGGGCAGAAGACGCCGCACCACGCCGTGCTGAAGGACTATCAGCGCCACCCGGTGAGAGACACGATCACCCACGTCGACTTCCACGAGGTACGCCTCGACCAGCCGATCCAGGCCACGGTCACGGTGCAGCTCGTCGGCGAGGCGCCTGGCGCCAAGGTGGGCGGTGTCGTCCAGCAGGTGGCCCGCGAGCTGCGCGTCGAGGCCCTGCCGGCCGCGATCCCCGAGTTCATCGAGGTCGACCTCTCCGAGCTGGAGCTCGGCGACACGCTGCGGCTCGAGGCAGTGCCCCCGATCGACGGGGTCACGTTCCTCGACGACCCGGCCGACACCGTGATCGCCACCTGCTCCGCCCCCCGCGGTCTCACCGAGGCCGAGGAGGCAGCCGACGAGGCGTTGGCCGCGAGGCCGCTGCCGAGTCCGCGGCGGAGTCTGCCGCGGAGTCCGGCGAGAGCAGCCCGCAGCCGAGGAGTAGAGCTTGGCGCTCTTCCGTCGGGGCGAGTCTGCCTCGACGCTCGACCTGCTCGTCGTCGGTCTCGGCAACCCGGGCCGCGAGTACGAGCGGGACCGGCACAACGTCGGCTTCATGATCGTGGACGAGCTCGGCCGTCGTCACGATGCCGCCTTCAAGGCGAAGTTCACCGCGCGCCTCGCCGAGATACGGCTCGACCACCTCCGCATCGCGCTGCTCAAGCCCGAGACGTACATGAACGAGTCGGGACGCGCCGTGCAGGCCGCCGCCCGGTTCTACAAGCTTCCGCCGGCACAGCTGCTTGCCGTCAACGACGAGGTCGATCTCGAGACAGGGCGCTTGCAGGCGCGCCTGGGCGGCGGTCTCGCCGGCCACAACGGCCTGCGCTCCATCGCCAGGCACCTCGGCACGCAGGAGTTCCTGAGGCTCCGCGTCGGCGTCGGCCGTCCGGGGCGGGGCGATCCCCGGCCGGTCGCCGACTACGTGCTGTCGCCGTTTCCTGCCGAGGACGACGCCGCTGCGATCGTCGCACGAGCCGCCGACGCGGTCGAGACGATCGCACGCGCAGGGCCTCGAGGCAGCCCAGGCACGCTTCAACTGAGGCCGGCGCCGTAGTAAGCGGCAGGCCCGATCGGTGGAGCCGCGGATGTCCGCACCGGGGCTTCGTGCCACGATCGGTCTGAACAGGGTGCTGCGATACGGGGTGCTGCGATCGGAGGTGCTGCGATCGTGCCCCTCAGAGCCGGCACGGGTCTCTCGAAGCGCGCCGCTGCGCCGGCTCGGGCTCGGGCTCTTCTTCGTCTCCGTCGCGTGCAACGCGGTGATCGCGATCTACGCGCTGCTCGCCCCGGGCTTCGGGGAAACCGAGGGGCGGGTCCTCGCCACCTCGCTCTACGTCACGGCGGCGCTCCTGCTCGTGCTCGCGTGCAGCCCGGCGCTCGAGAGGCGCCTGCTCTGGCCCGTCCCGCTCGTCGCGTCGGCCTGCGGTGTCGTCGCCTTCGCCATCCTGATCGGCATCCTCTGGACGGCCGAGCCGCCGGAGACGATCACGAAGGTCGCCGGCACAGCGCTGACGGCCGGCGTCGCAGGGACGCTCGCCAGCCTGCTCGTGCTCGCCCGGCCGGCCCGGCGGTACAGGGCCGTGCCGGCAGCCGCGTTCGTCCTCACGGCGGTCGCCGCCGCGATGATCGTGCTCGGGCTCTGGATCGAGCCTGACGCAGACATCTACGGTCGGGCGCTCGGCGCCGTGCTCGTCGCGCTCGCAGCGCTCGTCGTCACGATTCCCGTGCTGCACCGGTTGAGCGTCGGCGAGGCGGAACACGCGGAGACGCCCGGCGTTGCCGGCAGGCGGGAGGTCGGGTTCTGCCCCGGGTGCGGCGAGCCGCTTCCCCCCGGAGCCACCCCCGCCTTCACGTGCCCGGCCTGCGGTCGGACGTTCACCGTCCTCGCGGCAGCACCCCACCGGGTGTCGGCCGACGAAGAACGGCCGCTCGTGACTCCCCGGTAGCCTCGCGCGCGACGCGCAGGCGTCCACCGTTACGATGGCCCCCGGCGGGACGCGTGTCCCGCCCACCGTCATGGACCGACCCCCGCTGCACGCATTCGTCGCCGAGCTCGCGGCCAACGAGCGCTTCCAGGCCTTCGCGAAGGCTCTGCCGGCGCGCGCGCGTGTGTCCGAGCCCGCGCTCCCGCTGCTGCTCGCGGCGCTCCACACCGAGCTCGGCCGCTCGCTGCTCGTCGTCCTGCCCGAGGACGCCGACGCGCGAGACGCTGCGGACGCCGCCTCGTGGTACCTGGGGCGCTGCCCCGGTCGCTCTGCTGCCGAGCCGCGGCGTGTCGCTCTCGTCGGGCCTCGAGCCGCCGCCGCATCTCGTCGGCGAGCGCGCCCGCGCCCTCGCCGTCCTCGACGACGGCGGTCTCGTCTGCGCGTCGGCGGCCGCGCTGGTCGAGGGGATGCCGCCGCCGGCGGCGCGGCCCGACGCGGTGGTGGTGCGAGTCGGTGACGAGCCGGGCATGGACGGCCTTGCCCGGTCACTCGCGCTGGCCGGGTACGAGCGCGTCGAACGGGTCGACGAGCGCGGCCAGTTCGCGGTGCGAGGCGGCATCGTCGACGTGTTCCCCTCCACCGGCCGCGAGCCGTTGCGGATCGAGCTCTTCGGCGACGAGATCGAGCAGGTCCGTGCCTTCTCGCCCTTCACGCAGCGTGCGCTGCACGCGGTCGAGGAAGCAGTCGTGCACCCGGCCGCGGAGCGCCGGCCCGACCTCGCCGAGACGACGCTGCCGGCACACGAGTGGGAGGAGGACGAGCCCGCGGCGCGTGCCGCGCCCGACGATCTCGTGCCGCCGGTGGGGCGCGGCCCCGACCTCGTCTGGCAGCCCGACGACGTCCGCCGGGTCTGCGAAGAGGAAGGGCTGCCGGTGCCTCGCCTCGACGGCGCCGCCGAGCTCGACCCGTTCCCGCGCGGACAGGCCTTCCAGTTCGAGGCGCAGAGGCCCGCGATCGCGGCGCGAGGGCTTGCCGAGGCGGAGAACGAGCTGGCCGGGTTCGTCCGCTCCGGCAACCGGGTCGTCGTCGCGTTTCCGCACAGGGGGGAAGCGCTCCGCCAGGGAGCGCTCCTGCGCAAGGTGGAAGCAGCCGCCCTCGTCCAGGGCGAGGCGTTGCCGCGGGAGCCGTCGCTGCGCTTCGCCGTCTCCGCCGCCCGCCGAGGCTTCGTGTGGCGCGAGCTCGGGCTCGTGCTGCTGCCCGACACGCAGGTCTTCCGGAAGAAGCCGCCGCGGGCCGACGCCCGCCTGGGCAGGGCACTTGCCACCTTCGCCGACCTGCGGGTCGGCGACTACGTCGTGCACGAGGACCATGGCGTCGGCAAGCTGCTCGGCTTCGAGACGAAGGAGGTCGCAGGCGTCACCCGCGACTACCTGTTCCTCGCCTTCCGCGGCGAGGACCGGCTGTACGTGCCGCACGAGCAGCTCGGCAAGCTCTCCAAGTACATCGGTGCCGACGCGAAGTCGCCCACGCTCTCGAAGCTCGGGGGCAAGGCGTGGCAGAACCTCAAGACCCGCGCTCGCGAGTCCGTTCGCGAGCTCGCCGGCGAGCTGCTGGCGCTCTACGCGCAGCGACAGCGTGCCGAGGGCGTCACCTTCGACCTCCAGAACGAGTGGCTCGAACGGCTGGAGACGTCCTTCCCCTACCGCGAGACCGACGACCAGGCGCGCGCGATCGAGGCGGTCAAGGAGGACCTCGAGTCGCCGCGGCCGATGGACCGGCTCGTGTGCGGCGACGTCGGCTTCGGGAAGACCGAGGTCGCCGTCCGCGCCGCGTTCGCCGTCGCAGTCAACGGCAAGCAGGTGCTCGTCCTCTGCCCGACGACGATCCTCGCCGAGCAGCACTGGAACACCTTCCGCGACCGCTACCGCGACTTCCCCGTCCGCGTCGAGATGGTCTCCCGTTTCCGCGGGCCGGCCGAGACGAAGCAGGTGCTCGCCGACTTCGCCGCGGGCAAGGTCGACGTGCTCGTCGGCACGCATCGCGTCCTCTCGCGCGACGTGATCCCGAAGGAGCTCGGGCTCGTGATCCTCGACGAGGAGCAGCGCTTCGGCGTCGCGCAGAAGGAGCTCATGCGCTCCCTCCGGCTCGAGGTCGACGTGCTGGCGCTGTCCGCCACGCCCATCCCGCGCACGCTGCACATGTCGCTCTCGGGGCTGCGCGACATCTCCATCATCGAGACGCCGCCCGAGGGACGCCGCCCGATCCGCACGATCGTCGACGAGTACGACGAGGAGGCGATCCGGGTGGCGCTCGAGCGGGAGCACGCGCGCGAGGGCCAGTCCTTCTACCTCCACAACCGGGTGGAGACGATCGACGAGGTCGCCGCGAAGCTGCGGCAGCTCTGCCCCGGCCTGCGCTTTCTCGTCGCCCACGGCCAGATGAACGAGCGCGAGCTCGAGGAGCGGATGCACGCGTTCCTCGCCGGTGACGCGGACGTGCTCGTCTCGACCACCATCATCGAGTCGGGCATCGACATCCCCCAGGCGAACACGCTCATCGTGGAGCGGGCCGACATGCTCGGCCTCAGCCAGCTCTACCAGATCCGCGGTCGCGTCGGCCGCTCCGACGTGACCGCGCACGCCCATCTCTACTATCCGGACGCGAGCGAGCTGACACCCGAGGCGCGGGCCCGCCTGTCCACGCTGGCCGACCACACCGAGCTCGGGGCCGGCTTCCAGATCGCGATGCGCGACCTCGAGATCCGCGGCGCCGGCGACCTCCTCGGGGCCGAGCAGTCCGGGCACGTCGCGGCGCTCGGCTTCGAGCTCTACGTCGAGATGCTGAACGAGGCCGTCGCGGAGCTCTCGGGGCAACGGCGGCTCGCCGTTCGCCCGGTTCGTGTCGACGCACGCGTCGACGCGTACATCCCGGCCACCTACGTGGCATCGGAGGCGCTCAAGATCGACCTGCACCGGAGGCTGGCGCTCGTCGAGGACGACGACGAGCTGCGCGAGCTCCGCGCCGCCACCGAGGACCGGTACGGGCCGCCACCGCAGCCCGTCGCCAACCTGTTCGCGATCCAGGAGGCCAAGCTCAAGCTCGCCCGTATCGGCGCCGACTACCTCGTCTTCCGTGGCGGCCGTGCCACCGTCGGCCCGCTCGCTCTCGGCTCGCAGGAACTGCGCGCCCTGCGCAGCCTCGTCGACACCGTCGTGTACACCGCCGCCAAGCGCGAAGTCGCCCTGCGCACGGAGGATCTCGACGGGGCGCTCGGACTGGCCGATGCTATAGTCGAGGCCCGTCTGGCCGCCTGATCGCGGCCGGTTTCGCGCGCGGCGGGCCCGAGATCCGAACAGAGCGCAACGTGGACTTAACGCTGCGTCGACTACATATCAGTAGATAGGTAAGTGCCTTTGTCCTGCCACGTCCAGATCGTGAGTCGCCTTTCATGAAGCCCATGCGCATCGCAATGTCCCTCGTCATCGTCCTCCTCGGAGTGCTCGTCGCAGCCGGCTGCGGCGGTAGCGACGAGAGCGTCCCGAGCGGCTCAGTGGCCGTCGTGGACGGAACAGAGATCACGAAGGCAGAGCTCGATGCGCTGATCGGGCGCGCCAAGAAGTCCTACGTCTCGCAGAAGCGCGACTTCCCGAAGGCGGGCACCGCCGAGTACCAGTCGCTCCAGACCCAGGCCGTCGCCTTCCTCGTGCAGCGCGCCGAGTACGACCAGGAGGCAGAGTCCCTCGGCCTCACGGTCAGCGACAAGGACGTCGACGCACGCGTCGCCGAGGTGAAGAAGACCGTACTTCGAGAACAACCAGAAGAAGCTCGACAAGCAGCTCGCCGACCAGGGCTACACGACCGAGACCTTCCGCGCCGACATCCGCGCGCAGCTCGTCTCGGAGAAGCTGTTCGAGAGCGTCACGAAGGACGTCCAGGCGACCGACGCCGACGCCAAGAAGTATTACGACGACAACCGCTCCCAGTACGACGTGCCGGAGTCGCGCGAGGTGCGCCACATCCTCGTCAAGACGCGGGCGGAGGCGGAGGACGTCGTCGCGCAGCTCGAAGACGGCGGTGACTTCGCCGCGATCGCGAAGAAGGTCTCGCTCGACCCGGGCTCCAAGGACAACGGTGGCAAGCTCACCATCACCAAGGGCCAGACCGTTGCCCCGTTCGACCAGACGGCCTTCCTGCTCAAGACCGACCAGGTGTCGAAGCCGATCAAGACGGAGTTCGGCTATCACGTGATCCAGCCGCTCGGCGAGGTGAAGCCCGGCAAGACGACGCCGTTCGAGCAGGTCAAGGCCCAGATCAAGACGCAGCTGGCCGACACGAAGAAGAACGAGGCGATCCAGAAGTGGGCTGCCGAGACGAGGAAGAGCTACGACGGCAAGGTGTCGTACGCGACCGGCTTCGCCCCGCCCGCCGCTGCCACCACGAGCTCCACGACCTCGACGACCACCACCGGGTAACCAACGCGGTGCCACTCGCCGAGGCGCTCCTCGAGCTGCAGGAGCTGACCCGGCGCCTGCGTCGTGACTGCCCCTGGGACCGGGAGCAGACGGCCCGCACGATCGTCCCCCACACCGTCGAGGAAGCCTACGAGGTCGCCGACGCGGCGAACGCCGGCGACAACGCCAAGCTGCTCGACGAGCTCGGCGACCTGCTCTTCCAGGCGTACTTCCTCGCCCTGCTGCTCGAAGAGCAGGGCGACGGCGACCTCGAGGCCGTCGCGAGGGGTGTGCACGCCAAGCTCGTCCGTCGGCATCCGCACGTGTTCGGGGACGCCGAAGCCGAGACCGCGGGCCGCGTGCGCGAGCGCTGGGAAGCGATCAAGACCGAGCAGGAGGGGCGCGTCGGCGTCTTCCACGACGTGCCGTCCTCACTGCCGGCGCCACTGCATGCCCGCAAGGTGCAGCGGCGAGCCGCGGCCGTCGGGTTCGACTGGCCCGACCTCGCCGGGCCGCTCGCCAAGGTCCGCGAGGAGGTCGGCGAGCTCGAGGAGGCCGTTGCTCTCGCAGGCGCCCCGGCCGCGGAGGGCGAGCCGGACGACGCTGTCTTCCACGAGATCGGCGATGCGCTCTTCACCATCGTCAACGCCGCACGCAAGCTGAACGTCGATCCCGAGCTGGCGCTCCGCGCGACCTCGCTCCGCTTCGTCGAGCGTGTCGAGCTCGCCGAGCGACTCGCCGCCGAGACGGGGGAGACGTGGGCCGAGCTCGACCTCGACGCCCAGGAGCGCTGGTACGTCGCGGCCAAGCAGCAGCGAGGCGAGCTGTAAGGCCGAGGCGTGCCGCGCCCCGCTGTACGAGGCAATCTCGGGCGTCCAGCTCGATGGCGCGAACTTCCGGCGCAGCGTGGTCACGGACTGAGGACGCGGTGAAAGCTCTAAGGTGGTGAGACGGGCGGCACGGCCGGTCGCCGACATGACCCACGACCAGAGACACGGAGGCAGCGGGATGAGCTCGATCGTCCACGTCCACGGGAGACAGATTCTCGACTCGCGCGGCAACCCGACGGTCGAGGTCGAGATCGGCCTCGACTCGGGCGCGTTCGGATCGCGCGGCGGTGCCCTCGGGCGCCTCGACGGGCGAGCACGAGGCGGTCGAGCTCCGCGACGGCGGCGACGCCTGGGCCGGAAAGGGCGTCCTGCGCGCCGTCGGGCACGTCAACGGCGAGATCGCCGACCGCGTCAGCGGGCTCGACGCCCGCGACCAGCGCGCGCTCGACCGCACCATGGTCGAGCTCGACGGCACCCCCACCAAGTCCCGGCTCGGCGCCAACGCGATCCTGGGCGTCTCGCTCGCCGCCGCCAAAGCAGCCGCCGCGGACGCCGGCATGCCGCTCTACCGCTGGATCGGCGGCACCAACGCGCACGTGCTGCCCGTGCCGATGCTGAACGTCGTCAACGGCGGCGCCCACGCACAGAACTCGCTCGACTTCCAGGAGTTCATGCTCGTACCCGCCGGCGCCGGCACGTTCTCGGAGGCGCTGCAGATCGGCGTCGAGAGCTACCACGCACTCAAGGCGCTGCTCAAGGAGCGCGGCCTCTCCACCAGCGTCGGCGACGAAGGCGGCTTCGCGCCCGACTTCGACTCCGCCTACGACGCCTGCGAGGCCATCCTCGAGGCCGCCGAGCGCGCCGGGCACCGCGACAAGGTCGCGATCGCGCTCGACCCGGCCACCAGCGAGCTCTACCGGGACGGCGCCTACGTGCTCGAGCGCCAGGGCGGCACCCTCGACGGCAACGGCATGATCGACCTCTGGGTCGACCTCGCCGACCGCTTCCCCATCATCTCCATCGAAGACGGCCTGGCCGAGAACGACTGGGCCACCTGGCAGACCCTCACCGACCGGATCGGCGGCCGCATCCAGCTCGTCGGCGACGACCTCTTCGTCACCAACGTCGACTTCCTCCGCCGTGGCATCGACGAGAAGGTCGCGAACGCGATCCTCGTCAAGGTCAACCAGATCGGCACCCTCACCGAGACCCTCGACGCGATCGAGCTCGCGCAGCGAAACGGCTACGCCACCGTCATCTCGCACCGCTCCGGCGAGACCGAGGACGCCACCATCGCGGACCTCGCCGTCGCGACCAACTCCGGCCAGATCAAGACCGGCTCCCCTGCCCGATCCGACCGCATCGCCAAGCTCAACCAGCTGCTCCGCATCGAGGACGAGCTCGGCGCCGCACGCCGGCTTCCCGGGCTGGGACGCGTTCCCCCGGGCGCGCGACTAACGTTGCACGCGGTGAGCCACGTGCGCAGGACGAAGATCGTCGCCACGATCGGGCCGGCCTCGACGACCCCCGAGACGATCGCCGCGCTCATCACGGCCGGCATGGACGGCGCCCGCCTCAACATGTCCCACGGCACCCACGACGAGCACGCCAGCCGCGCACGCCTCGTGCGCGAGGCCGAGACCGCCGCGGGCCGCCCGATCGCCCTCATCGCCGACCTGCAAGGCCCGAAGCTGCGCGTCGGCGACCTCGCGGCGCCTGTCCGGCTCGAGCGCGGCTCGACCGTCGTCATCGCCGGCGAGGACGTCGCCCGCGACGACGACATCCCGGTCAGCCCAGCCGTGCTCGGCTCGGTGCTCCAGCCCGGCAACGACATCCTCATCGACGACGGGCACGTGCGGCTGCGCATCGAGAGCGTGGAACGTGGCCGCGCGCGCTGCGAGGTGATCACCGGAGGCGACGTCTCCTCCCACAAGGGCGTCAACCTCCCCGGCATCCCGCTTCCCATCCCGTCACTCACCCGCAAGGACCTCGACGACCTCGAGTTCGCGCTCGGCCTCGACGTCGACTTCGTCGCGCTCTCGTTCGTGCGCTCCGCCGCCGACGTGCGTGCGCTCCGTACGCTGATCGAGGCGCGCGGCTCACAGGCCCACGTGATCGCGAAGATCGAAAAGGCCGAGGCGATCGCCGCACTCGACGAGATCCTCGCCGAAGCCCACGCCGTGATGGTCGCCCGCGGCGACCTCGGCGTCGAGATCGGCGCCGCCGACGTCCCCCTCCTGCAGAAACGGATCATCAGCCGCTCCCTCGAGCGCGGCAAGCCCGTGATCACCGCCACCCAGATGCTCGAGTCGATGATCCACCAGCCCGAGCCGACGCGCGCCGAGGCCTCCGACATCGCAAACGCGATCCTCGACGGCACCTCCGCCATCATGCTCTCCGGCGAGACCGCCGTCGGCGAGTTCCCCGTCGAGGCCGTCCAGGTGATGGACGGGATCGCCCACGCCGTCGAGCCGAGCCTCGACTACCGCCACGAGATCCCGCACGCAGACGACGAGCCGACGATCGGCCAGGCCATGTCGAACGCAGCCTGCGACATCGCCGAGGCGCTCTCCGTCAAGGCGATCCTCGTCCCGACCTTCACCGGCCGCACCGCCTCCGCCGTCGCGCGCCTGCGCCCCCGCCGGCCGATCATCGCCATCACCCACGACCAGCATTCGCTCCGCCACATGGCCCTCGAATGGGGAGTGAGACCACTCGAGATCCCCGAGACCGACGATGTCGAAGACCTCTGGAACCGCTCCCTCGACACCGCGCGCGCGAGCGGCATCGTCGCCGACCGGCGACCGCGTCGTCATCACGGCCGGCACCGCCGTCAACATTCCCGGCTCCACCAACGTCATCAAGGTCGACATCGCCTGACGCCACCGAGCGCGGGTGGCTCCCGCCGGGCGGAGCCGGCTTCGCCCCCGCTCGGAGGCGTCAGGGAGCGCCCCGTCGGGCCGGGCGATCGCGTCGATACGCCGTAGGGATGTCATGAAGGGGGCTCCCCCGCCGGCGATAGCCTCGCCGGGGTCCCGTTGTCGTAGGAGAGGAGCCCTGTGTCATGGTGATTGCAGCGATCGATATTGGCAAGGCGAGGTTGCAGGCCGCGAGCCTGGATCAGGTGTCGGGTGTGTCGGGGGAGGCGCGGTTTGCCGCTGACCGTGAGGGCGCTTCATGGGTGGGTCGATTCCTTCGAGGGCCTTTGGGGAGGGCGAGGCCCTGCCTCGCCCGCGGGTGGCGCGTGCGCGCGGAGGGTTGCAGGAGTCGGCGGCGAAGCTAGCGCCGTGGCACCCAAGGGGGAGAAGACGCGCACGGACGCGAGAGCGAAGCACGCGCTACGGCGGCGCCGGCGACGGCTGGGTCTGCTGCTGCCGCTCCTCGTCGTCGGCGTGATGGCGTTCCTCTACTACCGGCCGCTCTCGAGCTGGGTCGAGACGCGGCAGCAGCTGTCAGAGCGACACGACGAGGTGGTCGCCCTGCGAGCCGAGAAGAACCGCCTCGAGCGCCGTCTCGAGCTCTCCACCAGCGTCGTCGCGCTCGGGCGCGAAGCACGACGCATCGGGTACGTGCGGCCCGGCGAACGGCTCTTCATCGTCAAGGGCATCTCGTCCTGGCGCAAGTCGACCACCCCGGCAGCCGGCAAGTAGCCGCCCGGCTCGTGCGGACGCTACGGTGTCCGTCGTGACGAAGAGCCCTCCGGTAGCGGCGCATGCCGCGGACGACCGTGACGTCGTCGCCCGCCAGCTCGGCCGCCCGCCGCGCAACTTCCACCGCGTCGCCGTGCGATGCCCGTGGGGGCTCCCCGCCGTCACCGAGCAGGATCCCTACGACGGCGAAGGCGCACCGTTCCCCACGACCTACTACCTCACCTGCCGTCACCTCGTAGCCGCGGTCTCCCGGGTCGAAGCGGCCGGAGGCGTCGAGCGGTGGAGCGCCGCCGCGCAGAACGACACGACGCTCGCGGCCGACCTCGCTCGCGCGACGGCCGAGCAGCGAGCCGTCCGGCGGCGGCTCGCGCGCGGGCGGACAGGAGCGCGACGGCGGCGCCTCCCTCGACACGGGCATCGGTGGCTCTCGCAACCCGCTCCAGCTCAAGTGCCTGCACGCCCATGCCGCCTACGCACTCGCCCACCCCGGCTATCTCCTCGGCGAGGGCGTGCTCGACGAGCTGCCGAGCCGCTGGCCAGCCGACCGCTGCTGCAGCCCGGCCGACCCGGCCTGAACGACATGGACATCGACCTCGACAGCGCCCGCCGGGACTGGGCGGACGGCTACCGGCGGTTCACCACCGCCTCCCACGACCCCGTGCAAGGCGAGCGGCTCCGCCGCCAGGTCGACGTCGTCAGCGAGGAGCTGCGGCGCCGGGTGGGCGGCACGTACACGCTCGCCGAGCTTGCCCGCGCCTACGCGACGTCGGATGCGTGGGCGCGCCACGCCGTCGAGGAGCGCGCAGCGACCGCCGGCTGGGTGCGCACGCTCTCGCTCGTGGGCGACGCTGCCTTCCACATCTACGCGCGCGGCGCGCTGGACTACGAGCCGTGAGCGGTCTCGAGCAAGCGACCCGCCGCCGGCCGGCACGGCGGCGCCGTCGCTGGCCGTGGTACCTGCTGGCCGTGCTCGCGGCGCTCGTGCTCCTCGCCGTCGGCATCGCCGTCGGTCAGGCCCTGAACGACGGTCCCGAGCCGGGCGTGACACAGACGTCCGTGCGCACGCTCGAGCCGCTGCCGCAGCAACCTGCGACGACGTCGCCGTAGCGCCTGGCTTCAGCTGCTGGTCGGGCGAGGCAGCTCGCCCCTACGCCATCTCTTCCGAGGCCTGCAGAAGCCCGGCCACGATCACGCCGATCGCCGCCACGAGGCTGATCCAGATGCCGATGCCGCGCCCGGCGAAGAAGAAGTCGTCCGGGATCGCAAACACGCGGACGAGCACGAGGATCGTTGCGATCGAGCCGAGCGCGATCGTCACGAGGCTCTCCGGGATCGCCGCAGGCATCTCGATGCCGATCTCACGCAGCGCCACGACGAGGACGACGACGACCCCGACCGCGAACACGAGCTTGCCCACGAGACCCGTGTTCCAGCCCGTCACCGACACGGTCACGCCTTCGCCCGGTCCCGTGTACCACCCCGTGAACGCCGAGACCGCCAGCACGAGGCCTGCGAGCAGGCCGAGCCGGTCGCCGACGCCGAGCATGCCGCGGTCGAGCACGGCGCGGCTGGAGGATCCGGGGAGCGCCATCGGGGACAGTATGGGGAATCGGTCGGCCGAAGTCACCCGGAACCCGCCCTCGAGCGCCGGCCCGGAGGCGCCCGCTGCCCGCCGCGGGGCCGCGCTCTACACTTCCTCCGTGGCGCGACGCCTGCCAGAAGCGACCCCGGAGGAGGCACCTCCGGTCGACCCGGAGGCCGTCCGCGACGCCTACCGTCTCCATCGCGCGCGCCGCAAGGCACGGATCGAGCATCGCCGGCGCACGAAGCGCGCCGGCGTCCGCTTCTGGCTCGTCCTGCTCGCCCTGCTCGTCGCCAGCGTCGTCGTCGCGGTCACGATCTGGCACGAGATCCAGCAGCTCTTCGGCCTCTAGCAGCGCGCCGCTTGAGCACGCCCCGTCGCCTCGGCGCTCTCGTCTTCCTCGCAGGAGCGGGCTCGCTCGCGACGGAGATCGCGGCTTCCCGCCTGATCGCCCCGTACTTCGGCTCCTCCACGGTCGTGTGGGCGAACCTGATCGGGGTCGTGCTGGCCGCTCTCGCCGCCGGGTACTGGCTCGGTGGCCGGATCGCCGACCGCAGGCCGGAGCCCGTGCTGCTCGGCTGGATCGTGGTGGCGGCGGCCGCTCTGGTCGCCGCCACGCCCTTCCTCGCGCGCCCGTTCCTCGACGCCGTCTCCGACGGCCTGGACGACGTGCCGACGGGCACCGCGGTCGCCTCGTTCTTCGCGGTGGTGCTCGTGTTCGCGCCCCCGGTGGTGCTGCTCGGCACCGTGGCGCCGTTCGCCGTCAGGCTCGCGGTCACCGACGTGGCGACCGCCGGCGCCGTTGCCGGACGGCTCTACGCGCTCTCCACCACCGGTTCGCTCGTCGGCACGTTCGTCCCTGCGCTGCTGCTGATCCCGTGGATCGGCACCCGGCGCACGCTCCTCGTCGTCGCGATCCTGCTCGCCCTCGCCGGCGCGCTGTCTTGCCGGCCGGCGCGCACTTCTCGTTGCCGCCGCGGCGGGCGGCCTGGCGCTCCTGCCGCCGGGGGCGATCAGGGCCCAGCCGGGCGTGCTCTCGGAGGAGGAGTCCGCCTACCAGTTCGTCCAGGTCGTGGAGCGTGCGGACGGGAGCAGGGCGCTGTTCCTCAACGAGGGCATCGCCGTGCACTCCGTGTGGCGACGCGACGACGTGCTGACGGGCGGCGAGTGGGACGCACCTCTCGCCGTACCCGGCCTCGTCGGCCGCCCGCTCCGTCGCGTCGCCATCCTCGGGAACGCCGGCGGCACCACCGCGCGCGCCCTCGGCCGCTACTACCCGGATGCGGAGATCGACGGCGTGGAGCTCGACCCCGCGGTGACGCGCGCCGGACGCCGGTTCCTCGGGCTCGGCGACAACCCGCGCCTCACCGTCCACGAGGCCGATGCGCGTCCCTTCCTGCGCTCGACGCGGTCGCGGTACGACCTCATCGTCGTCGACGCGTACCGGCAGCCGTACGTGCCGTTCTACCTCGCCACCCGCGAGTTCTTCCGGCTCGTGCGGCAGCGCCTCGCCCCCGAAGGGGTGGTGCTGCTCAACGTGGCCACCGTGCCCGGGGACGACCGGCTCGCCGACGGTGTCGGTGGCACGCTCGCCGCGGAGCTGCCGCAGGCGCTGTCCTGGCCGGCGCTCCGCTTCAACACGTTCCTGATCGGGCTCGAGCGCCCACAGCGGCGCGAGGAGATCGTCCGCCGGCTGTCGCGAGGTCCGCGTGCGCTCGCGCCGCTCCGCGACCTCCTGCTTCGCGATGCCCGTCCTCTCGACGCCGCGGCGCACCCGTGGACGGACGACCGCGCGCCCGTGGAGTGGGCGACCGACCGGATGATCCTCGGGTATGCGGCAGGCGGCGCGCGTGAGGAGTTCGACTACCTTCCCACGAGGCCATGATCGACCTCGCGCGACGCGACCGCGAAGGGCCACTGCGCATCGGTCATCGCGGCGCCGCGCTCCTTGCCCCCGAGAACACGCTGCGCGCGTTCCGCGCCGCCGCGGGGCTGGGCGTCGACCTGATCGAGTTCGACGTGCTCGACCTGCCGCGGGGGCCTCTCGTCGTCGCGCACTCCGACCACCTCGACGAGGTCAGCCACGGCGTCGCCGGCGGCCGGGTGCGCGACCACACGCTCGAGGAGCTGCGCGAGGTCGCGCCCGAGCTGCCGACGCTCGACGAGGCGCTCGCCTTCTTCGTCGAGGAGGCGCCCGGGATCGGTCTCCACGTCGACCTCAAGCTCCGGACCCGGCTCGAGGAGCTCACGACGTCGCTGGCGCGCCACGGCCTCGAGCGACGCGCGGTCGTCAGCTCCTCCCACGTGCCGAGCCTCCATGCCGTCGCCCGGTACGCCCCCGGCGTGCGGCTCGGACTCACGTACCCGGAGGACAGGCTCTCGATCTCGCGCAAGCCCGCGCTGTGGCCCCTCGTCGCCCTCGGCCTGTCGGCGATGCGGGCGGCCGTCCCCTACCGGCTGGGCCGGCTCGTCAAGGGTGCCGGGGCGGGCGCCGTGATGCTGCAGCACCGTCTCGTCACCGAGGCCGCAGTCGCACGTGCCCACGCGCTCGGCGTCCCGGTGCTCGCGTGGACGGTGGACGAGCGCACCGACTTCGACCGGGTCGTCCAGGCAGGGGTGGACGGGGTGATCACGAACGACCCCCGTATCTTCGTGGCTACACTGGAAACGTGAGGCGCGGGGCACAGATCGCCGCCGTTTTCGCCTGCGGCGTCGCGGGTCTTGCCAGCGCGGTCCTGCTCGCGCTCGTGCCGGTGGCGGGTGCCGAGGAGGGAACGGGAACGACGCAGACGGCCCCGACCGCGCCAACCGACACGACGACCGACGACGCCGACCACTCCGACGACCGGTGGGACGACCACGACGACGCCCACGGTGCCGCGGCCGACGCCGCGGCCGCGCGGGCCGAAGCTGATCGCCGCCGGAGTCAAGGTGGGTGGAACGCTCGTCGGTGGGCTCACCGGCGCCGAGGCGAGGAAGATCGTGAAGGAGCGCTTCGCGCGCCCGCTCAAGCTCGTCGTCACCCCGGGCGCGAAGGTCGTGCTCACGCCCCAACAGCTTGGAGCCGGCGCCCACGTGACCGAGGCGATCGAGCTCGCGGTCCGCGTCCGGCGTGCGGGCTTCGTCGTGCCGCTCAAGGTCGACGTGCAACGCGCCAGGGTCGAGCGTCTCCTCGCCCGCCTCGCGAAGGAGTATCGCCGCGAGCCGATCGACGCGCGACTGAGGATGCGCAACCTGACGCCGTTCGCCACCAAGGCGGTGCCGGGGCGCCGTGTCAAGGAAGTGCTCGCCGCCCGCGCGATCGTCAAGGCGCTGAAGACCCACGAGCGGACGCCCCTACAGCTTCCGCTCGACGAGATCAGGCCCGCCGTCTCGGCGGGCGACCTCGGCCGCGCGATCGTGATCCGCCGGGGATCCAAGGAGCTGCTCCTGTACAAGATCGCCAACGAGCCGAAGCTGATCCGCGAGTTCAAGGTCGCCACCGGCCGCTCCGAGTACCCGACCCCGCTCGGCAAGTTCGAGATCGTGACCAAGCAGGAGCACCCCTGGTGGTACCCGCCGACGACGTCGGCCTGGGCGCAGGGCATCGAGCCCGTGCCGCCGGGCCCCGGGAACCCGCTCGGCACGCGCTGGATGGGCATCTCGGCGCCGTACGTCGGCATCCACGGGACGCCCGACGCGGCCTCGATCGGCTATTCCGCCTCGCACGGCTGCATCCGCATGCTGATCCCGCAGGTGGAATGGCTCTTCACCAAGGTGGACGTGGGGACGCCCGTGTTCATCGTCGCCGCGTGACCGGCCGGGCGAGGGCGGTCGGCCAGGCGGTCGCGATCGCCGCGGTCGCGTCGCTCCTCGCGCTACTCGTCTGGAAGGTCGTGAAGGGCAACGAGGGCGGGATCGCGGACGCGCTCGCCAGGGGCGAGAGCCCGGTCGCGCCCGCCTTCACGCTTCCCCGCGTGGACACCACCGGCGACTTCTCGATCGCGTCGCTGCGCGGCAAGGCGGTCGTCGTCAACTTCTGGGCCTCGTGGTGCATCCCGTGCAAGGACGAGGCGCCCTTCCTGCAGGAGACCTACCAGAAGTACGGCAAGCAGGGGCTCGTCGTGCTCGGGGTCGACGCCCAGGACTTCCGCCAGGACGCACGGCGCTTCATCAAGCGCTTCGGCCTCACCTATCCGATCGTCTACGACGGTGCGGGCACGACCCTCGGCCGCTGGGGCGTGACCGGCTTCCCCGAGACCTTCTTCGTCGACCGCCGGGGTCGGCTCGTCGGCGAGCGGATCGCCGGCGGCGTCGACGCCGACCGCAACCGGGAGGCGTTCGACCGCGGCGTCAAGCTGGCGCTCGGCGCACAGTGAGACTCGCCGGCGGCGCCGCGCTCGTCGCCTTCGCCCTCCTCCTCGCCGCCGCGGCGCCGGCGCTCGGGGAGAGCCGGCCCAACCCGGCCGACCTCGAGGCCGAGATCGTCTGCCCGACCTGCAAGACGACGCTCGACCAGTCCAACTCGCCGATCGCGACCAGGATGAAGTCGTTCATCCGCGAGCGCATCGCCGCCGGCGACACGTCCGCCCAGATCAAGGCGCAGCTCGTCGACCAGTTCGGTCCGGGCGTCCTCGCCGAGCCTCGAAAGCACGGGTTCGACCTGCTCGCGTGGCTGCTCCCGATCGCCGGGCTCGCCGTGGGCGCCGTCGCGGTCGGCGCGCTCGCCTGGCGCTGGAGCCGCCGGCAGGAGAGCGACGAGCAGGCGGCGCCGCTCGACCCCGACCTCGAGCGCCGCGTCGACGACGAGCTCGCCCGCCTCGAGGACTGAGCAGCGTGAGCCTGTCCGAGCTTCCGGTCGCGCTGCTCGCCGGCTTCCTCTCGTTTCTCGCGCCCTGCGTGTTGCCGCTCGTGCCCGGCTACCTCTCCGCCGTCTCGGCCGTCGAGGCCGACCGGCTGGGCGATCGCGGCTCGGCCCGGCGGGTGGTGCTGATGAGCATCCCGTTCGTGCTCGGCTTCACCGTCGTCTTCGTCCTGCTCGGTGTCGGCGCCCAGCTCGTGGGCGGTAGCCTCTTCCGCGACCAGTTCCTGCTCGAGAAGATCGCCGGCTTCGTGCTCGTCGTCTTCGGTTTCGCCTTCATGGGCCTGCTGCCGTGGCCCGAGCGGCTCCTCGGCGCGGGGCTCGTGCAGGAGGCGCGCAGCCGCGGCTCCCGTCTTGCGCTCGGCGGTGCGTTCGCGATCTGCGCCGCCCCGTGCATCGGCCCGGTGCTCGCCGCCATCCTCGTGCTCGCAGGATCCTCCGACACCGTGCTGGAGGGCGCGCTCCTGCTCGCCGTCTACTCGCTCGGGCTCGCGATCCCGTTCGTGCTCGCAGGCGCCGTCTTCACCCGTGCGATGGGAGCGTTCCGCTGGCTGCGCGACCACTACACCGCAATCCAGTTCGTCAGCGGCGCCGTCATGGTCGCGCTCGGCCTGCTGCTCTTCTTCGAGCGCTTCTACGTGCTGCGCATCTACCTGAACCGGTTCCTCGACTGGATCGGGATCGAGCCTGCGTTCTAGCATCGAGAAGGGAAGTCCGCTTGCATTGATAGGTTCCGCTCGTGGCGACCATCTTGCTGGTCGGGGTCGACCTCTTCTTCCGAGGGAAGCTCGACGCGCTCCTGCCCGCGCACCGGCTCGTGACGAGCGGCTCGGTGCACCCGCCGGACATCGTCGTCTGCGACATCGCCCGCATCGACCCGCAGGACGTCGCCGACGCCTGGCCCGACATCCCGATCCTCGGCTACACGAACCACACCGACACCGCGGGCCTGCGTGCGGCACACACCGCCGGGTTCGACCAGGTGATCGTCAAGTCCGCCCTGATCGAGCGTGCCCCGGACCTGGTCGGCGAGCTCGTCGGCGACTGAGTCGGTTCTCCGACGGGGACGTCGATGCCGCTCGGTAGTATCGCGGGACGATGACGTACATCATTGCCGAGCCCTGCATCGACATCAAAGACCGCTCGTGCGTCGACGTCTGCCCCGTCGACTGCATCCACGAGTTCGACCGGATGCTCGTGATCGACCCCGAGGAGTGCATCGACTGCGGTGCCTGCGAGCCGGAGTGCCCTGTCGAGGCGATCTTCCCCGAGGACGCGCTGCCCGACAAGTGGGAGCCCTTCGTGAAGATCAACTACGCCTTCCCCGAGGGCGCCGCCGCGATCAACCCGCTCGTCGACCAGTACGCCACCGAGCACAACGTCCAGAACGAGCCGCTGGAATAGTGCCGGCGGCGGCCGGCGACGACAAGGCCCCCGCCGAAGGCGGGGGTGTCTCCCGAAAGGCAGGGGAGATACCCCGGCGCATTGGTGGACGAGCCTTCCCTCTGGCAGGGAGGGGCCGCGGGGAACCGCAGGTTCCCGGCTTCAGGACGTGTTTGCGCGGCGGGAATCCGCGTGCGCGGATTCCCGAACTTCGCGGAGCGTAGTCCGCCTGCAGGCTAGAGCCGCGCCGCGGACGGGGGCAGCGTGACGCGGATCGTCGTGCCCGGGTTGTCGCGTGTGGCCGTGAAGGTGCCGTTGAGCTCGCGCGCCCGCTCGGCCAGCCCGTCGAGCACGGCCTGACGGCGCTCCTGGCCACCGTCGTCGTGGATCGTGAGCTCGACGCCGTCCGCGCACTCCAGGACGGTGACGCGAAGGCGCGAGGGCGGCCCGCGCCGGACGGCCTGGTCGAGCGCCTCCCGAACGATCTGGTAGAGGCCGGACTGGGCGCCGTCGCCGAGGGCGTTGCCGGCGACGACATCCATCTCGATCTCGACGCCACGGCGTGCGGCATGGCGCCGCATCAGCTCGCCGACGGCCGCACCGAAGCCCAGGTTGCTCAACGCTGCCGGCTCGATGCCGGTCACGATCTCGCGCAGGTCGCTGCTGGCCTCCCGTGCGACCTCGAGCGCGCGGGCCAGCATCGCGCGCCCCGGGACGGGGTCTCCTTCGTCGAAGGCGTGGACGGCGGCGTCGAGCATCTGCGCGATGGCCGCGACGTGTTGCACGGGGCCGTCGTGGATCAGCTCTGCGAGCCGCAGCCGCTCGTCGCGCTCGGCGCGCAGGCGTTCGGTGAGGGCGCGATCCTCGGGGGTCAATCGATCATCGCCTCACGGAGCGCGATGGCGACCGCCTGCGTGCGCGTGTCCGCCTCGAGCTTCGTGAGGATGTGCCGCACGTGGCTCTTCACCGTCTCCTGCGAGATGAACAGCTGCCCGGCCACGTCGGCGTTCGACATGCCGTCCGCGAGGAGCTGCAGGATCTCCCGCTCCCGCTGCGTGAGGACGTCGGTCCCGTCCCTGGCCGTTGTCAGCGACGGCATCAGAGCGGGGTCGACGAACGTCTCGCCGGCGGCGACCTTCTCGATCGCCCGCAGCAGCGTCTCGTGGGGCGCCTCTTTGAGGATGTAGCCTCGCGCCCCGGACTCGAGCCCGCGCTGCAGCAGTGCGCGCTCCGAGTAGGCCGTGAAGATGAGGACCTTGGCCTCGGGGACACGGCGCATGATCTCCTCCGTCGCCTCGATGCCGTCCATCTCGGGCATGCGCAGGTCCATGACGACGACATCCGGCCGCCGGCGCTCGGTGAGCGCGACGGCGGTCTCGCCGTCCGGCGCTTCGCCGACGACGCGGATGTGCGGCGAGCGCAGGAGCGCCAGCCGCAGGCCCTCGCGGACGACCTCGTGGTCGTCGGCGAGGAGGACCGTGATCTCGGGCGTTTCTACCACCCGGACGATTCTACGGGCGCGATCAGACGAGCGTGAGCTGTGTCGGCCCCGGCTGCGGTCGCAGCGACGGGCGCCCGTTGCTCGCGTGCTCGCGCGCGAGCGCACGCACGTGGTCGGTGACGGCGCCCGCCTCGGAGCGTGGGAGGTAGGCGCGGCCGCGGTAGAGCCGTTCGTAGCGTGCCAGCTCCTCGGGCCAGTCCCGGGAGAGAGCCTCGAGGAAGTGCTCCCGCGTGCCCGGGCGCAGGTGGAGGACGTTGGCCCAGATGTGGTGGGCGCCGGCCGCCCGGGCGGCTCGCACCGCCTCGGCGAGCTGCGCGGGCCGGTCGGAACGGTCGAGGCGCCTCGAGTCGTCAGGCGTGCGCGGAGCGCACCATGCCGGCGGCGACGGTGTCGTTCGTCGCCTCGTCGATCAGGATGAACGAGCCGGTGGCCCGGTTGACCGCGTAGGGGTCGACCATGAGCGGGCCGGAGAGCCGCAGCCGCACCGTGCCGATGTCGTTCAGGCCCATCTCGGTGGCGGCGTGCTCCTCGAGCGTGTCCAGGTCGACGACGCCTTCGATGCCGTCCACGATCGCCCGCACGGTGCGCGTCGTGTGCTTGACGCCGAGCCGCGCGCCCGGTTGCAGCGGGCGCTCGCTCATCCAGCAGATCGTCGCCTCGAGCTCGCGCGCCGTGACCGGCTGGTGGTCGGGATCGACGAGCATGTCGCCGCGCGGCAGGTCGAGGTCGTCCTCGAGCCGGATCGCGATCGACATGCCGGGCACGGCCGCCGCCAGCGCGCCGTCGACGGTCTCGACGGCCGCGACGAGCGTGCGTCGTCCCGACGGCAGCGCCACGACGGCGTCCCCTGCCCGCCAGACGCCGCCTGCGACCTGGCCGGCGTAGGCCCGGTAGTCGTGGTGCTCGTCCGACATGGGCCGGATCACCCACTGCACCGGGAACCGGCGATCGTGCAGGTTGCGGTCGCCCGCCACCTCGATCGTCTCCAGGTGCTCGAGCAGCGTCGTCCCCGTCCACCAGGGCATCCGTGCGGACGGCTCGACCACGTTGTCCCCGTGGAGCGCCGCGATCGGGACGGCCAGCTGGTCGCGGACGCCCAGGAGGCCGGTGAGCTCGTGCAGCTGCGCCTCGATCTCGCGGAACCGTCCCTCGTCCCAGTCGACCAGGTCCATCTTGTTGACGGCGAACACGAGGTGCGGCACCCCGAGCAGCGAGGTGATCAGCGTGTGTCTCCTCGTCTGCTCGATCACGCCTTTGCGCGCGTCCA
Source organism: uncultured Gaiellaceae bacterium (assembly GCA_963787085.1). Taxonomy (GTDB): domain Bacteria; phylum Actinomycetota; class Thermoleophilia; order Gaiellales; family Gaiellaceae; genus Gaiella. Next base: position 110,022 of record CAWBBO010000009.1, read on the forward strand.
GCAGCACGATCGCGACGTCGGCGGTCGAGGCGCCGGTGACCATGTTGCGGGTGTACTGGACGTGGCCGGGGGCATCCGCGAGCTGGAAGCGCCGTCGCGGCGTCAGGAAGGCGCGGTAGGCGACGTCGATCGTGATGCCCTGCTCGCGCTCGGCCCGGAGGCCGTCGGTGAGCAGGGCGAGGTTGACATAGCCGTCGCCGCGGCGCTCGCTCGTCTCTTCGACGTGCTCCATCTGGTCGACGAACACCTGCTTCGTGTCGTAGAGCAGGCGACCGATCAGCGTGGACTTGCCGTCGTCGACCGAGCCGCAGGTGACGAGACGGAGGAGATCGGACGCCGCAGCGTCACCGGTCAGCAGCTCCGCCAGGTCGGCGGCGTCAGAAATATCCGACACGCTTGCGGTCCTCCATCGCCGCCTCGGAGGCGCGGTCGTCGGCCCGCGTCTCTCCGCGCTCGGTGACGCGTGTCGACGCGATCTCCGTCACCACGCCCTCGAGCGTCGTCGCGTGCGAGCGCACCGCACCGGTGCACGACATGTCGCCCACCGTGCGGAACCGCACCCATGCCGAGAACGGCTCCTCGTCGGGGTAGCGCTCGACGACGTCGCTGGCGGCGTACAGCATGCCGTCCCGCTCGAACACCTCGCGCTCGTGCGCGTAGTAGATGCCGGGCAGCTCGAGCTTCTCGCGCGCGACGTACTGCCACACGTCGAGCTCGGTCCAGTTGGAGATGGGGAAGACCCGTACCTGCTCTCCTTTGCGGATCTTGCCGTTGTACAGGCTCCACAGCTCGGGCCGCTGCGCACGGGGGTCCCATTGTCCGAAGTCGTCGCGGAAGGAGAAGATACGTTCCTTCGCGCGGGAGCGCTCCTCGTCGCGGCGTGCGCCGCCGACGGCGGCGTCGAACTGGTTCGACTCCATCGCGTCGAGCAGGGTCGTCGTCTGCAGCTGGTTGCGGGAGGCGCGCGGGCCGGTCTGCTCGACGACGCGCCCCGTGTCGATCGACTCCTGCACGGACGCGACGACGAGGCGCTCCCCGAGCTCGGCCACGCGGCGGTCGCGAAACTCGATCACCTCGGGGAAATTGTGACCCGTGTCCACGTGCATGAGCGGGAACGGGAAGCGGCCGGGACGGAACGCCTTCTCGGCGAGGCGAAGCAGCACGATCGAGTCCTTGCCGCCGGAGAAGAGCAGGACGGGCCGTTCGAGCTCTGCGGCGACCTCGCGCATGATGTGGATCGCCTCGGCCTCGAGCTCGTCGAGGTGGGTGAGGTGCACCGGCGCCGCCGCGCTCGAATCGGGAGGTCGTGAGTGATTCGAGCGCGGCGTCATCGGACGTGCAGCCCGCACTCGGTCTTGTCGCTGCCCGACCAGCGGCCTGCTCGACCTTCGCCGGGGAGCGTGCAGTGGGTGCAGCCGATCGACGAGTAGCCCCTGTCGTGCAGCGTGTTGTAGGGAAGCTCCCGCTCGCGCACGTAGGACCAGACGTCGTCGTCGGACCAGTCGGCGAGAGGGCTCGCCTTCCACAGCTCGTGCTTGTCGTCCCAGCCGAGCTTCGGCGTGCCCGCGCGCGTCGGCGACTGGTCGCGGCGCACGCCCGTGATCCAGCCCTCCAGGCCGGCGAGCGCGCGTCCGAGCGGCTCGACCTTGCGAATAGCGCAGCAGAGCGTCGGGTTCGACGCCCACAGGGCGTCGCCGTGCGCCGCCGCCTGCCGGCCGAGCGACGGCCCCTGGTAGACCTCGACGGCGATGCCGTAGCGCTTCTCGACGGCGCGCCACACGTCGTAGGTCTCCGGGAACAGCACGTGCGTGTCGAGCGCGAAGACGCGGGCGCCGGGCTCGATCGCGAGGAGCATGTCGAGCAGGACCGCCTCCTCCTTCTGGAACGAGCAGGCGAGCGAGAGGCTCGGATGGAAGTGCTCCACCATGACCCCGAGCACCCGGCGTGCGTCCATGGCCTCGACGTCGGCCTCGCCGACGATGCGCGTGACATCCGTCTGCATCCCGTCGGAGGATACCAGGGATCACGATTACTTATAGAAAAGATAAGTAGGGGCGAGGGTGTGCCCTGCCAGTAGGGTTGGCGGCATGGACGAGCTGCCAGGCGGGCTTCGGCGCGTCACCCTGCCGCTGCCGACGCGGCCCGGGCACGTGCACGCCTACCTGCTGCCCCAGGAGGACGGCTGGCTTCTCGCCGACACGGGCCTCGGCCTGCCGGACGCGCCGGAGCGCTGGACGCAGGAGCTCGCCCTGGTCGAGGGCCCGATCGCCCGCGTGTTCGTCACGCACTTCCATCCCGATCACGTCGGGGCTGCCGCCGACGTTGCCGCGTTGACAGGGGCGCCCGTGCTCCAGGGTCGCCTCGACTACGAGCAGTGCGTGCTCGTGTGGGGGAGCGACGACTGGGCGCCGGAGCTCGCGGACTGGTTCGACCGCAACGGCGTTCCCACCGGCGTGACCGACGAGCTGATCGACGAGGGCCGGTTCTACCGGCCCTTCATCCGCTACCAGCCCGACCCCGTGCTCGTCGACGACGGCGACCGAATCGACGGCTGGGAGGTGGTGGCCGCCCCCGGGCACGCCGACGGACAGCTGACGCTGTTCAAGGACGGCGTGCTCGTCGCCGCCGACCACCTGCTCGGGCGGATCACGCCCGCCGTGGGGTTGTGGCCCGAGAGCCGCCCCGACCCGCTGGGAGACTTCCTCGCGTCGCTCGAGCGGACGATCGAGCTCGAGCCGACGCTCGCGCTGCCCGGTCACGGCGAGCCGATCGAGGATCCCGTGGGCCGGGCGTACGAGCTGATCGAGCACCATCGCGAGCGGCTGGACGTCACCGCTGCTGCGCTCTCCGGCGAGCCCGCCACGGGCTACGAGGTCTCCTATCCGCTGTTTGGTGCGGAGCTCAGGCCCGCTGCCCGGCGCTTTGCGGTGGCCGAGACGCTCTCGCACCTCGAGCGGCTCGTGCTCGAGGGGCGTGCCGTTCGCCGCGAGGACGTCGACCGCGTCTCCTATACTTCCTCCTGAGTGGAAGGCGAGCTGCCGCCCAGTACCGGCGCCCCGAGCTTCGGGGCGCATCCCCCTGAGACGATCACCGGCCCCGGGCGGGCCTCGGCGTGAGCGACGTCGCACGCATCGTGCTCGTCTTCGCGCTCGTGCTCGGGAACGCGGTCTTCGTCGCGGCCGAGTACTCGCTCGTGACGGCCCGCCGCGGGCGTCTCGAGGAGCGGGCGGAGAAGGGGGGTCGGGGTGCGCGTACGGCGCTCGACCTGATGGACGAGCCGGTGCGCTTCATCAGCTCGGTGCAGGTCGGGATCACGGTCTTCGGGATCGCGCTCGGCGCCATCGGCGAGCCGCTGGTCTCCCGCTACCTGGACTTCCTCCCCCGCGGCGTCGCCTTCATCATCTCGTTCATCGTGCTCACGTACGTCAGTGTCACGCTCGGCGAGCTCGTGCCCAAGGCGATCGCGCTGCAGAAGGCGGAGCGGATCGCGATAGCGCTCGCTGCCCCGATCAACCTGCTCTCCCGGATCGCGTATCCGCTCGTCTGGCTGCTCAATCACTCCGCCAACGCCGTGTTGCGGATCGTCAAGGTGAGGCCGGCGCCGGCGGGGATGATCGCCTTCACGCGCGAGGACATCCGGCACTCCGTCGCGGCCGCCGAGGACGTGGGCGAGATCGAGACCGCCGAGGAGGAGATGCTCTACAAGGTCTTCGACTTCGCCGGCAAGGAGGTGAGCGACGTGATGGTGCCCCGCCCCGAGGTCGTCGCCGTCTCGGCCGACATGGATCCAGAGGAGGCGCTCGCCACGGTGATCGACTCCCCCTACACGCGGTACCCGGTATACGGGGAATCGCTCGACGACATCGTCGGCGTGCTGCACGTCCGCGACCTCTTCTCGGTCATCCACGACGTCGGCATCGCGAACGTCGAGCTCGTCAGCATCCTGCGCCAGCCGTACGTGGTGCCGGAGACCAAGGACCTCGCCGCACTGCTCGGGGACTTCCGGCGGACGAAGCAGCACATGGCGATCGTGGTCGACGAGTACGGGGCGATGGAGGGGATCGTCACCCTCGAGGACTTGCTGGAGGAGATCGTGGGCGAGATCGAGGACGAGTTCGACTTGCCCGACACGTCGGTCGAGACGATGGGGGACGGCCGCGTCCGCATCGACGGCACCTTCTCGATCGACGACTTCAACGAGCAGTTCGACACCGAGCTCGACGTCGAGGACTTCCACACGATGGCGGGGCTCGTGTTCGGTGAGCTCGGGCGACAGCCGGAGCGAGGCGACGAGGTACGCGTGAACGGCATCTCGCTGACGGTGATCGAGGTCGAGGGCTCGCGCATCCAGCGTCTCGAGATCGAGTTCGTACCTCCGGACGAGGTCCACCGCACGGGCGAGGACGAGGTGCTCGAGCCGGATGGCGGGCGGGGGCGTCGCGGCGCTGCGCTTCCGCGACTTCCGCCTCTTCACGGTGTCGATGCTCGCCACGGGCCTCGCGCTGCAGATGGCGATGGTGGCGATCGGCTGGCAGGTCTACGCGAGCAACGGCAACCCGCTCGACCTCGGGCTCGTCGGTCTCGCGGAGTTCCTGCCGCTGCCGTCCTAGATCTCCATGCCGGGCACATTGCCGACCGTGCCCCGCCGAGCCATCTTCGCATCGGCGTCGACGGCCTGGTGGCGCTCGGGCTGCTCGCCACCACGCTCGCAGGCGTGCGCGCCCTGTGGCCGTACCTCGCGCTGGCTGCGGCGACGGGCTGCGCGTCGGCGCTCGGCGCGCCGGCGGGCAGGGCGCTCACTCCCGCGCTCGTACCGACGGAAATCCTCCCCGCAGCCCTCGCCGTCCGCTCGATCGCCTTCCAGGCCGCGGCGGTGGGTGGGCCTGCGCTCGGCGGCATCCTCTTCAGCATCCGGCCGGAGCTCGTCTACGGCGCCTCTGCTGCGCTGGCGGCAGTGTCGTTGGCGTGCGTCGTCGCCATGCGGGCGGGCCGCGAGGCGGCCGGCGCCGCCGCGCCGGGGCTCGACTCGGTGCTGGCGGGTGTTCGGCTGATCCGGCGTACGCCGGTGCTGTTCGGGGCGATCTCCCTGGATCTCTTCGCCGTGCTGCTCGGCGGTGCCGTCGCCCTGCTGCCGGTCTTCGCGAAGGACGTGCTCGGCGTGGGCCGGCCGGGCTCGGTGTGCTGCGCAGCGCCCCTGCCGCCGGCGCCCTGATCGCGGCGCTCCTCCTCGCGCGCCGGCCGATCGGCCGCCATGCGGGCCGGAAGCTGCTCGCCGTTGTCGCAGCGTTCGGCCTCTGCATGGTCGTGTTCGGGCTCTCGCGGTCGATGTGGCTGTCCTTCGCCGCGCTCGCGGTGGGCGGCGGCGTCGACCTCGTCAGCGTCGTGTTGCGGCAGACGATCGTGCCGCTCGTGACGCCTGACGAGCTGCTCGGACGCGTCAACGCCGTCGAGATGGTCTTCATCAGCGCGTCCAACGAGCTCGGCGCCTTCGAGTCGGGCGTGGCCGCCGCGCTCGTGGGGGCGGTGCCTGCGGTGGTGATCGGCGGTGTTGCGACGATCGCGGTGGCGGCGATGTGGCGGAGGGTGTTCCCGCAGCTCGCGCGGGTCGACGGCTCGACGAGCCGCGGCCGGCCTAGCTCACGCGAGGCAGCGCGCAGGCAGCTCGAACCAGCGCAGGTGCTCGAAGTCCTCGCTCACCCAGGCGTCGTCGTCTGCGGAGCCGTCCGCGCCTTCGAAGATGCGCCGCGCCTCGTCGAGGTAGCCCGCGAGCGCCGATTCGGGGGCCCGGTCGTGCGGCAGCTCCGGGACGACGAGCGCGCCGGACTCGGGGTCGTACGAGAGGGCGGTGAGGCGCAGCGGCGGTTCGACGGGGCCGTCACGGTGGCGCCAGAGCCCGCTCATCGGGTCGAACCGGTAGGCGGGCAACAGGCGCCAGCCGTGCGTCGCCACGAGGTCGACGGCCTCGACCACGTACTCGAACACCGCCTCGGAGATGAAGTAGTTGAACGACACGCGCGTCCAGCCCGGCTTGATGCCCTCGCAGCCGCGCGTGATCTCCCGCTCGAACTCGTGTGAGCGCTCGAGGCCGATGCCGAGCAGCCGGTGGCCGTACGGCCCGGCGCAGGAGCAGCCGCCGCGCGCCTGGATCCCGAACAGGTCGTTCAGCACGGCGACGACGAAGTTGTGGTGCAGGAAGCGGCCCGACGGCCGTCGTACGACGAACGACACGATCGAGAGCCGGTCGGCGTCCAGGTTGCCGAGGATGTCGAGGTTGGGGTTGCGCCGCCAGCGGTCGACGGCGCGCCGCCAGAAATCCTCCTCGTGCGCGTTGATCACGTCGACGCCGACGGCCTGCTTGAGCTGGAAGACGAGCCCCGCGCGGATCGACTCGACGATGGCCGGCGTGCCGCCCTCCTCGCGGTGCACCGGGTCGTCGAGGTAGCGGTGCTCGCTCGGCCCCACGTAGGCGACGGTGCCGCCGCCCACGACGTCGGGCACCCGGTTGTCGAGCAGCTCCCGCCGCACGGCGAGCACGCCCGGCGTGCCGGGGCCGCCGACGAGCTTGTGCGGACTGAGGAAGACGGCGTCCTTGTACGCGAGCGGATGCTGCGGGCACACGGGGCTCATCTCGATCCGCACGTACGGCGCCGCGGCCGCAAAGTCCCAGCAGGAGAGGGCGCCGTGGCGGTGCAGCAGGTCGGCGATGGCGCAGCTGTTGGAGAGGATCCCGGTCACGTTCGAGGCGGCGGAGAACGACCCGATCTTCAGCGGCCGCTCCGCGTGGCGGACGAGCTCGGTCTCGAGAGCGGCGAGGTCGACGTGGCCGTCCGTGTCCTCCGGGATGACGACGACGTCGGCGATCGACTCGCGCCACGGCAGCTCGTTCGAGTGGTGCTCGAACGGGCCGACGAAGACGACGGGGCGCTCCCCGGCGGGGATGCGGGCGGACAGCGCGTAGCGGTCGTCCAGCGCCGACGGGAGCCGCAGGCCGAGGATGCCGATCAGCTTGTCGACGGCGCCGGTCGCCCCCGACCCGCAGAAGATGACGCGTGTCGCGTCGTCACCGCCGACCGCCTCGTGCACGATCCTCCGCGCGTCCTCGCGCAGTCTCGTCGTCTGCAGGCCCGTGCCCGAGGACTCCGTGTGGGTGTTGGCGTAGCGGGGGAGCACCTCGTTGCGGATCACGTCCTCGAGGAATCCGAGCGCGCGCCCGCTGGCCGTGTAGTCGGCGTACGTGACGCGTCGCGGGCCGAACGGCCCCCACATGACCTGGTCGTCGCCGATCACCGACTCGCGGATGCGCTGCAGCAGAGGGCTGTCCGGTGGCGTGGCCACGCCGGGAGGGTAGCGGCGCCCCCGGGGTCGGGCTGCGACCGGGCCGGCGGGCGAGCGACTCTCGGGCATGCGGACGTCCATCAGCACGACGTCCGGCGCGAGCTCGACGGCAAGGGCGGCCGCCTCGGCTCCGTCCCGTGCCTCCCCGACCACCTCGATACCCGGTTCTCCGCTGAGGATGAGGCGGAAGCCCGTGCGCACGAGCGCCTGGTCGTCCGCGAGCAGGACGCGGATCATGTGCCGGCTTCGTACGGGAGTCGGACGCGGACCGCGAAGCCGCCGTCCGGCTCGGGCCCGGCCGCGACCTCGCCGCCGACAATCGCGACGCGCTCCCGGATCCCGACGAGCCCGTTGCCCGTCCCGGCAGCCGCCAGGCCACCGCGGCCGTCGTCGACGACGTCGATCTCGACCGCGTCCGGCGTGAAGCGAACGCCGACCCGGGCGACGGCGGCGCCTGCGTGCTTGAGCGTGTTCGTCAGCGCCTCCTGCACGATCCTGTAGCCGGAGACGTCGATGCCCGGCGGGATCCCGTTCGGCGCCCCCTGGACGTCCAGCTCGACGGGCAAGCCCGATGCCCGCATCTCCTCGGCCAGTGCCCCGAGTCGCTCGAGCGACGGCTGCGGCGCTCGCGAGCGCTCTTCATCGTCGTCGCGCAGCATCCCGAGCAGCCGGCGCATCTCCCCGAGCGCCTGCTCGCCGGTGCGCTCGATCGAGTCGAACGCGGCGCGGGCGGCGTCGGTGTCGCGCTCGAGCACCTTGCGTCCGCCACGCGACTGGACGACGACGACCGAAATGGCGTGGGCGACGACATCGTGCAGCTCCCGTGCGATTCGGGTTCGCTCCTCGGCCACCGCGGCGCGCGCCCGTTCCTCCCGATCGTGCTCGAGCTCGATCGTGCGCAGCGTGAGCGACCGCTCGCTCTGGCGGCGCAGCCGGATCGTCACGCCGGCGAGCCAGGGACCGCCGAGAACCAACGAGCCGAAGACGACGCTTCCGACTTCGAACGAGTCACTGTCGATTGTGACGAACACCGCGACGGCCAGAGGCACGAGAACGACTGCGGCCCAAGCCTGGAGCTCACGGGCATTCGCCCCGTACGAGTAGAGGGCAAACACCACGGCTATCACGAGCACGCTCGACGAGTTGTCGAAGCCCGGGGAGACCCGTGTCGTCGCGACGAGTGACAGCCAGACGCACAGATACGCGGCAAGCGGATACCGGCAGCGCACGGCGAGCGGGAGGGTGGCGAGAAGCCCGATGAGCGATAGCGCTGGGCGGTTCGTCGAAAACGCGGCAAACCACACCTCGATCTGCAACGCGACTGTGCAGGCAAGTGCGAACGTCAGGTCGGCGTGGTCGCGAACGAAACGAAGCGCGCGCATGCCCGAACCGTACGCCAGTGGACGTCGACCTGGCATCGCTCTCAGGAGCCACCTGCGAATCGCCGTCGAGGGGGACGCCGGATCGCGCCTCGCGGCGATGACGCGAGCGGTGCGCCGGCCGACACTGCTCCTGTCAACGACAAGGGAGGGACGACATGAACACGACGATCTCGGAACGGGCGACGGCAGCGTCGTCCCGACCGCACGAGGTGTGCTGCGCCGAGGTTCCGGATCGACGCGTCGACGAGCTCGATCGGATGGAGCGCCGGCAGCGGGCTGCCGGCCCGCCGCAAGGCCGTCGCGACCTGCACGAGGCAGCCCGGGTTGGCGCTCGCGTACACCTGCGCGCCCGTCGCCAGGACGTGCGCGGCCTTGCGGTCGCCGAGCTGCCTGGCCGCCTCCGGCTGGGTGACGTTGTAGATGCCGGCGCTGCCGCAGCAGATGTCCTGCTCCGCCGGCTCGACGAGGGTCAGCCCGGGGATCCGCCGCAGCGACGTCGCCGACGAGAGCGGCAGGCGCTGGGCATGGCGCAGATGGCAGGAGTCCTGCATCGCGACCTTCAGGTTGAGCGGGTGGCGAGGCGCGCGCGGCTCCACGTCCTCGAGGAACTCGCCCAGATCGCGCACGCGTGACGAGAAGGCGGCCGCGCGCCCGGCCCACGCAGGGTCGCCGGCGAGCACGTGGCCGAGCTCCTTCAGGTGCGAGCCGCACCCGGACGTGTTCACGATCACGGTGTCGATGTTCTCGAGCGTCTCGATCGCTCGGCGGGCGAAGGCGCGTCCCTCCTCGAGCCGGCCGGCGTGCATGGAGAGCGCGCCGCAGCAGCCCTGCCGCGGAGCGACCACCTCGAAGCCGTCCGCCGCGAGGACGCGCGCGGTGGCCGTGTTGACCGCGCCGAACACCACGGACTGCACGCAACCTGTGAGAATGCCGACGCGCCCGCGCGTCTCGCCACGCGCGGGCGTAACCGCGGCGGGCGCCTCGACGGAGCGCCACGGAGGTGCGATCTCCGTCATCGTGCCGAGCCGGCCCGGAAGCCGCAGCGCCCGGCCGAGCGGCGCGAGGCGCAGCGCCGTGCGGAGCCGGCGGGGGTGAGGGAGGAGCGTGAACAGGCCCGAGCGGACGAGCCGCTCGCCCAGCGGGCGCCGCACGTCGCTCTCGATCGTGCCGCGGGTCGCCTCGATCAGCCGGTCGTACTGGACGCCCGAAGGGCACGAGGAGACGCACGCCATGCAGCCGAGGCAGCGGTCGAAGTGCGAGACGACGGAGGGGGACAGGCCGATCGTGCCGTCGAGCCTCGCGTCGATCAGCTGGATCCTCCCGCGCGGCGAGTCCATCTCCTCGCTCCACAGCTGGTAGGTCGGGCACGTGGGCAGGCAGAACCCGCAGTGGACGCAGTCGCTCGTCAGCGACCGCAACACATCCGCGTCGGCGGTGCTCATACCAGTACCCCCTGCGGGTCGAAGCGCTCCCGCACGCGCTCCTGGAGGGCGAGCACCGCGGCGTCGCCCTCGCCGGCGGTCGGCTCCGGCACGTACGCGACGCCGGCGGCGGGGCGCAGGACGGCTTCGTCGAGCGGCACGAGGGCCTCGGCGAGCTCGCCGGGCGCGAAGCGGACGCGACCCTGCGCCGCTCCCTGACGCTCGCGCGACTCGGCCCAGACGCCCGCCCCGCTCTCCTCGCCGCCGACGAGCGTCGCGGGCGCTCGCGAGCTGGGCTGCGACCGCGCGCTCCGCACCCTCGAAGAGGACGGCGACGCGGCCCGGGTGCAGCACGTCGAGCGCGCTCGGCGCGAGCTGGGAGCGCTGCAGCGTCGAGGCCACGGCGGCGACGTCGTCGCTCTCGACGACGAGCGTCCCGGCGCCGGCCGGGAGTGGGTGCAGGCGGAGGCTGACACGCGCGACGAAGGCCAGCCGTCCCGCGCGAGCCGCAGACGAGCTTGCCGAGGTCGTAACCGGCGACGTTCTTCACGACCTTCCCGCCCGCATTCGCCACCGTGCCGTCGGCGAGCACGAGCGTGACGCCGAGGACGAGATCGCGTGGGGCGCCGAAACGGTGCCGCAGCGGGCCCGACAGGCTCGCCGCCAGGCAGGCCCCGATCGTCGGGTCGCCCGGCGGGTCGAGCGACAGGCGCTGGCCGTGCTGCGCGAGCGCGCGGTTGAGCGCCGACACGCGGATGCCGGACTCGACGGTGCACGTGAGGTCGCCTGCCTCGTGCTCGAGCACCCGCTGCATGCCGCCCGCGTCGAGGTCTTCGCCGATCCGCACGCGCCTGCCTGCGGCCGAGGCCACGCGCAGGAACTCGGCTGCCTCCTCCAGGCTAGAAACGCTCGGCAACGCCGATCCTCTCGAGCGGGTGCATGCGGTAGGGGCCGGGCACCTCGCCGCACAGCCGTGGCGTCGGCAGCACCTTGCCCGGGTTCGCGAGCCCGTCCGGGTCGAAGGCCCGCCGGAGCCGCTCGAACACCGCAAGGTCGCGCTCGGAGAACATCTTCGGCATCGAGCACGCCTTGTCGACGCCGATCCCGTGCTCGCCCGTGAGCGCGCCGCCCGCGTCGAGGCACACGGCGAGGATCTGCTCGGCGAGCTCCTTGGCCCGCTCGGCCTCGCCCCGCGACGCGTCGTAGAGGACGAGCGGGTGCAGGTTGCCGTCACCGGCGTGGAAGACGTTGCCGACGCGGAGCCCATGCTCGGCGGAGAGCTCCCCGATCCGGTGCAGCACCTCCGGCAGCTTCGTGCGGGGGACGACGCCGTCCTGGACGTAGTAGTCGGGAGAGATCCGGCCCATCGCCGGGAAGGCGCCCTTGCGGCCCAGCCACAGAAGCGCCCGCTCCGCCTCGTCCTTCGCGACCCGGATCTCGAAGGCCCCACACGCCCGGCAGAGGCGGTCGACCGCAGCCGTGTCCTCCTCGACCTGGACGCCGATGCCGTCCAGCTCGACGAGCAGCACCGCCGCGGCGCCGTCGGGATAGCCGGGGTGGAACGCCTGCTCGGCCGCGTCGATCGTGAGCCTGTCCATCATCTCGATCGCGGCCGGCAGGATTCCCGCCGACACGATCGCGGAGACCGCGGCTCCGGCATCGTCGATCGACCGGAACGCCGCCAGCTGCGTCGCCACGACCTCCGGCTTCCTCACGATCCGCAGGGTGATCTCTGTCGCGATCCCGAGCGTCCCTTCCGAGCCGATGAACACTCCGAGCAGGTCGGGCCCGTCGGGATCGAGCGCCTTGCCGCCGAGCTCGACGAGCTCGCCGTCCGGCAGCACGACCTTCAGGCCGGTGACGTGGTTGACCGTGAACCCGTTCTTGAGGCAGTGGGCTCCTCCCGAGTTCTCTGCCACGTTGCCGCCGATCGTGCACACCTGCTGGCTCGAGGGGTCCGGCGCGTAGAAGAAGCCCTCGTCGGACACGGCGCGGGTCACGTCGAGGTTCGTGACGCCCGGCTCGACGACGATGCGCTGCGACTCCAGGTCGACGGCCAGGACGGCGCGCATGCGTGCGAGCGAGACGACGATTCCCTCGGCTACCGGCAACGCACCGCCCGAGAGCCCGGTGCCCGCGCCGCGCGCAACGAACGGAATGCCTTCGCGGGCGCACAGTCGTACGACGGCCTGAACCTCCCCGGTGGTGCCGGGCAGCACGACCGCAGCCGGCATCGCGCGCCAGCCCGTCAGCCCGTCACAGTCGTACACTCGGAGCTCGTCGGGCTCGGTGATCACGTGAGCCGCCCCCAGCAGGGCGCGCAACTCGGCAGCCAGCGTCGGTGGGAAGGCCATCGAGGCGAGTCTATGCCAAGCGTCGAGGCGGTCTACGATCGATCATCGATTATCGTACTGCGGCGTGTGGCGGCGCGACCTCGCGTAGGATCGTCCGCATGATCCCCATCGAGCGCCCCGGAAAGATCGTCTGCGTCGGCCTGAACTACAGGGACCACGCCGAGGAGCAGGGAGTCGAGCTCCCGAAGGCTCCCCTCTTCTTCGCGAAGTACACGACCTCGCTGATCGGCCCAGGCGACCCGATCGTGATCCCGCCCGCCGTGCAGCAGTGCGACTACGAGGCAGAGCTCGGCGTCGTCATCGGCGCCACCGTGAAGCGTGTCTCCAAGGAGAACGCGCTCGAGGCGGTGCTCGGCTACGTCGTCGCCAACGACGTCAGCGCCCGCGACCTCCAGTTCGCCGACGGCCAGTGGACGCGGGGCAAGTCGCCGGACACGTTCTGCCCCGTGGGGCCGCTCGTGCCGGCCTCGGAGGTTCCCGACCCGCACGCGCTCCCGATCCGCGCGATCGTGTCGGGCGAGACGTTGCAGGACTCGAACACCTCCAATCTGATCTTCGGGATCGACGAGATCATCAGCTACGCGTCGCAGACCTCGACCCTCGAGCCGGGGGATCTGATCCTCACCGGCACGCCCGCCGGCGTCGGCGTCTTCCGCGACCCGAAACGGCTGCTGCAACCGGGAGACACCGTCACGATCCAGATCGACGGCGTCGGCGAGATCACGAACCCCGTCGTCGCCGGGTGACGGCCCGTGTCTTGACGCTGTGCTAATCGATCATCGATAGTCGTCGGATCGGGCAAGGAGACGGCAGCATGGGACGCGGCTCAACACGATGAACGCGATCGCTCGCACGGTGCTCCGCGAGCAGGTGAAGAACGTCCTGCTGCAACGCATCGTGCGCGGGGAGCTCCAGCCCGGCGAGCGGCTCGTCGAGACCCGCATCGCACAGGAGCTCGGCACGAGCCAGGCACCCGTCCGCGAGGCCCTGCGCGACCTCGAGCTGTTGCGGCTCGTCGAGTCGGAGCCGTTCCGCGGCGCCCGCGTGCGCGCGTTCGGGGAGGCGGAGCTGATCGAGATCTACCCGGTGCGCGCCGTGCTCGAGGAGCTCGCCGCCAAGGAGGCTGCCGGGCGCCTCGACGGCGACGTGTCGCTGCTCGAGCAGGAGGTCGACGCGATGCGCGCTGCCGCCAAGCGCGGCGATCTGCACGCCCTCGTGCAGCACGACTTCGCCTTCCACCGGCGCATCGTGGAGGCGGCGGGAAACGCCGTCCTGCTCCAGTCCTGGAAAGGGCTCGGCGTCGAGGGCCGTATCACCCTGACGATCTACGGGACGCACGTCGAGCCCGCCGAGGCCGCGGAGCTGCACGTCCCCATCCTCGAGGCGATCAGGTCGGGCAACGCGCAGCTCGCCGGCAGGGAGGCGCGGAAGCACGTCGAGTACTTCGCGAAGCTCGCCAGGCGGAAGGCGCCTCGCTGAGCGTAGGGGCCGGGCCAGGCCCGGCCCGTGACCGCGTCGGGCGCAGCAGCCTCGGCGCGCACGGGCTGCCGGTGCAGCGCTGCGAGACGGAGTCCTCGCTCGTCGCCTGGGCGTTCCTGACCCGGGGCGACCTGCCCCACGCGGCGCCGGCCGCGACGGTGCCGCGGCTGCCGTGGCGGAGCCGCACGGCCTGGCTGCTCGTCGCCATCTTCGCGCTCGTCGCGATGATGCTCGGCCTCGGCTACACGATCGCCGCCGCGTCGCCGTTCCTGCTCGGCGCCATTCGCGATGCAACGGGCTCGTTCGACGCGGTGCTGTGGGCGGCGGCCGGCTTCCTGATGGCCCAGTTCTTCGCGTTGTTCGCGCTCGTTCGCGTGCGTGGCTCGCGGTGAACGACCATACCGAGCCGCAAAGGCGCGTTCCTGCTTGCAGATCTCGGCATCCGCATCGTGGAGCTCGAGATCGTGAAGAACCCTGACGAGGCCGGCCCGCCGGCCCGTCTCTGGGGCGAAACCGGCACGAACACAGCACGAACACGGCACAGTCTCGGCACCGGTTGATGGCTAGCGTCGGAGCATGCGAGCCTCGTCCGCGTCGTCGTCTAGGGTGGAGCGGGAAAGGAGGCTGCAGCAGTTGGACGAGAAGCACTTCGCCGAGATCGACGTCGCGATGCTCTACATCGAGGAGGCACGCGAGCGTGCCGAGCGCGCTGCGGTGGCATTGCGGGCCGAGGGTGCCGACACGCACCTGGTCGAGGCGCTCGAGCGGAGCACCGCTGAGCTTTCGGACGTCGCCCGGCGGCTGCGTCAGGGCACCCTCTTCGCCGTTCCGAAGGAACAGCTCAACCTCTAACACAGCCGTGGCGCTGACGGGCGACGAGATCCGCCGGCGGCTCCGCGAGTTCGCCGCCGCCTGGGGCGGTTACGCGGGAACCGAGCGCAGCGAGGCGCAAACGTTCCTCAACGGTCTGCTCGAGTGCTACGGCACCGACCGGCGCTCCGAGGGAGCGAGATTCGAGGAGCGCTCGGGCGGCGGCTTCATGGACCTGTTCTGGCCGGGTGTCTGCATCGTCGAGATGAAGCGACCGAGCGAGTCGCGGCGGTTGCACGACCACCGCGAGCAGATGCTCGGGTACTGGCAGAGCTCCGGCACGCCCGCGAGCCCGGCACCGCGATATGTGGTGCTGTGCTCGTTCCACCGTTTCGAGGTGTGGGAGCCGGGTGCCGTCTACACCGAGCCCCGCGTCGCGTTCGACCTGGTGGAGCTGCCCGACCACCTCGACGCGCTCCTCTTCCTCGCCGGCGGCCGGCCGGTGTTCGTGCACGACCAGACCGAGGTCACGCGTGAGGCGGTGGCGCTCGTCACCGACGTCTACCGGATGCTCCGGGAGCGGCGTGCCGCCGACCTCGACGTACTACGTGACTTCGTCCTGCAGTCGGTGTGGGCGATGTTCGCCGAGGACCTCTCGCTGCTGCCGTCGCACCTGTTCACCCGCGTACTCGACGGGCTCCTGGCCGATGCTGCCCGGTCGAGCCGCGACGACCTCGGGCAGCTGTTCGGGTACCTGAACGAGCCACACGATCGGCCCACCGAGGGCATCTACGCCGGCACGCCGTATGCGAACGGCTCGCTCTTCGCCCGACCCGCCCGCGTTCATCTCGACCGCGAGGAGCTCGAGCTGCTGCGCCAGGCTTGCGACTCGAACTGGCGGAAAGTGGAGCCCGCGATCTTCGGCGCGTTGCTGCAAGGCGCGCTCGGCCGTGAGCGGCAATGGGCGCTCGGCGCGCACTACACCGCCGAGGCGGACATCCTCAAGATCGTGCTGCCAACGATCGTGGAACCGTGGCGCGAGCGGATCGCCGCCTGCCGCACCATCGCCGATGTCCAGAAGGCGCAGAACGACCTGATGCGCTACGTCGTGCTCGACCCCGCCTGCGGCTCGGGCAACTTCCTCTACGTCGCCTACCGCGAGCTGCGCCGGATCGAGGCCGAGCTGCGCCGTCGCGCCCGCGACATGCGACGCTCGGCCGGGCTGCGCGAGCAGGAGTCACTGGCCGTCTACTTCCCCCTGACGAACATCCGCGGGATCGAGCTCGACCCGTTCGCGGTGCAGCTCGCCCGCGTGACGATGTGGATGGGGCACAAGCTCGCGGTCGACGAGCTCGACCTCGAGGAGCGCGTGCTGCCTTTGGTGGATCTCTCCGGCATCCGCCGTGGCGACGCGCTGAAGCTCGAGTGGCCGCGTGCGGACGCGATCATCGGGAATCCGCCGTACCACGGCGACCAAGTTCCTGCGAGGCGTGAGCTCGGCGACGAGTACGTCGAGTGGCTGAAGCGCGAGTTCGGGATCGGGCTCAAGGACTACTGCGGTCTACTGGTTCCGCAAGGCGCACGACCACCTCGAGCCCGGTGCCAGCGCGCAGGACTCGTCGCGACGAACTCGATCCGCGAGGGTCGAAACAGGGAGGCCGCGCTTGGAGCACATGGTCGCCAACGGCGGGGTGATCACGAGCGCCGTTTCAAACCAGGATTGGCCCGGCGAGGCGAACGTGCACGTCAGCATCGTCAACTGGATCAAGGCAACCGTCGGTACCGGTGGCCCGTCAGCGCTCTCGATGGACATAGTCAGTGTCCAGGTGTCGCAACAACGCTTGCGGCCCGGGTGTGGACTCCGGGCTTGGAACGACGGATCGCAGCGAACGCGGGCCGACCAGTTCTTCGGAGTAGTCCCCGGCGGCGAGGGTTTTGTTCTCTCCAATGATGAGGCGCGGGAGTTGCTCGCGCTGCGAAGATGCCGACTACTCAGTGGTTGTACGGCCATTCCTTGTCGGTGTCGGACATCACAAATAGCGCTTCGAGCATTCGCCGTCGCGGTACCTCATCGACTTTCACTTCGACTCGCTCGAAGAAGCGATGAAGTATCCAGAAGCACTCGAGCGTGTACGTACGCTCGTCAAACCCCACCGCGACACCGCGAAGCGAAAGGCGTACCGCGAAAAGTGGTGGCGACTCGAAGAGCCGATCGTGGCGATGCGATCTGCACTCAGCGGACTTGTCGCGGTTCATCGCCTGCCCGGCGCAATCGCAAGCGGTTCTACATGGTCTGGTGCCAGTCGAGCTGGTGTCCAAGCAACCTGACGAGCGTTTTCGCGTTCGACGACGACTACTCGTTCGGTGTCCTGCAGTCGAGCCTCCATACGAGATATGCGACAGACCAGTCGACAACGCTTGAGACTCGGCCTCGCTACACGAGTCTCTCGTTTCTTGGCTTTCCGTGGCCGGAGTCCGACGGAAGTCTGCCGTGAGAGCGTTGCCGACGTGGGGCGTCGGCTCTACGCGCGCCGCTCGGAGATCTGCCTCGAGCGCCAGATCGGGCTCACGAAGCTCTACAACGAGGTCGACGACGGCGCCTACCACGACTTGCGTGGGCTCCACGACGCGCTCGACGAGGCCGTCGCGGCGGCCTACGGCTGGCCCGCCTCGGCGGCGCACGACCCGAAGGAATCGAACCGGCTCCTGCTGGAGCTCAACCGCGCCATCGCCGAGGGCGAGGTCGACTACCAGCCCTTCGGCTGAGATAGGTACGGGAATGCGCACGTCCACTACGCGGAGCGCCGGAAGTGCGCGACCGTGGCTTCGATCCCGTCGGCGAGCGTCGTGCGGGGGAAGGGGCCGATCTCGTCGTCGAAGCCCGTCGCCTCGAGGGCGGGCGGGAAGGGGAGGGGATCGCCGCTCCAGGTGATCTCGGCTCCCGGGACGACCCTCTCGATCTGCGTGACGATGTCGGCGACGTCGGCGAGCGCACCGGGCACGTTGTAGACGGCGGCGCCGTCCGTGGTCGTGTGTGCCGCGGTGACGGCGGCGCGGGCGACGTCGGGGACGTAGTCGTACTGGGCGGTGCCGGAGAAGCCGATGTGGAACGGCTCGCCGCGCACGGCGGCGAGCATCGCCATCGTCGGGCCGGAGGTCATGCCCTGGTCGCGGCCGGGCCCGTAGACCACGTACGGCCGGAGCCCGATCGAGGGGAGGCCGGCATCGGCGTGGTAGACGCGGGCGATGCCCTCGTCGGCGAGCTTCGAGACCCCGTACAGCGTCGCGGCCTCGTGCCTCCGGTCTCGGGCGCCGGCGAGGGGTCGGCCGGGTTGTAGACCGCCGCGGAGCTCGCGTAGGCGACGGTGGGGATGCGGTCGAGCCGGCGCGAGACGGCGTCGAAGACGTTGACGGTGCCTGCCACGTTGACGTGCATGCCGAGCGGCGGGTTGGCGCGCACGAAGGGCACCTGGAGCGCGGCGAGGTGGATGAGGCGCGTGACCTCGAGCTCGTCGAGCGCCCGCTCGAGCGCGGCGAGATCGGTGATGTCTCCCTTGACGAGCTCGACCTGCCCGGCATCGTCGCCGAGCACGAGCTGCAGGCGGCTGCGGTCGTCGCCGAGGTCGTAGCCCACCACCGCGTCGCCGTCGTCGAGCACGCAGCGGGCCACCCACGCCCCCAGGCAGCCGAGCACCCCCGTGACGAGCACGCGCTCAGGCAAGCGGCGCGTCCTGGTAGACCGTGACGGTCTCCGTGTAGAACTCCATCGCGGCCCGGCCCTGCTCGTGCGGGCCCCAGCCCGAGCCCTTCAGCCCGCCGAAGGGGACGTGCACGTCGGCGCCCGCGGTCTGCGAGTTGACGTGCAGGATGCCGGCCTGCAGCTCGTTCGAGAACCGCTGCACCGTGTGCAGGTCACGCGTGTACACGGCGGCGGAGAGACCGAACTCGACGGCGTTCGCACGCTCCAGCGCCTCGTCCAGCGTGCTGAAGCGGTACAGCGAGGTGACGGGGCCGAACACCTCCTGGCACGACAGGTACGAGCCGTCCGGGACGCCCTCGAGCAGGGTCGGCGCGATCAGGTAGCCCTCGTCGTCGGCTCGCTCGCCGCCTGCGAGGACGGTGCCGCCGTCCGAGACCCCGCGCTGGACGGCCGCCAGGATCTCCTCCAGCGAGCTCTCGTTGACGACCGGCCCGACCTCGGTGGCGGCGTCCGCCGGGTCGCCGACCGTGGCCGACGCGATGCGGGCGAGCAGCTTCTCGCGGAAGCTGTCGTACACCGACTCGTGGGCATAGATGCGACGCGTGGCGGTGCATTTCTGCCCGGCCGACCAGAAGGCGCCCGCGAACGTCCCCTCGACGGCACGGTCGAGCTCTGCGTCGGCCATCACGAGCAGCGGATTGTGGCCGCCGAGCTCGAGCTGCACGCGGCAGTTGCGTGCCGTCGCCTCGTTGCGCACGGCGTGGCCGACAGCGACCGAGCCGGTGAACGAGAGCGCCCGCACGGCAGGGTTCCTCACGAGCTCGGCGCCGGCGGTCGAGCCGGCGCCGGTGAGCACGTTGAGGACGCCGGCCGGCAGTCCCGCTTCGGCGAAGCACTCCGCGACGTGCAGGCCCGTGCGCGGCGCCTCGTAGCCGAGCTTGAGCACGACCGTGTTGCCGTAGATCAGCGCCGGCGCGAGCTTCCACACCGGGATCGCGATCGGGAAGTTCCAGGGCGTGATCAGCCCGACGACACCGAGCGGGCGGCGGCGCGTGTAGAGCGTCTGGTGGGCCACGGACGGCTCGTACACCTCGCCCGCCGGCCGGTAGGCCTCACCGGCCGAGTAGCGCAGGATCGCCGCGGCCCGGGCCGCCTCCATCCGCGCCTCGCGCAGCGGCTTGCCCATCTCCGCCGTCATGTCCTGCGCGATCCGCTCCAACCGTGCCTCGATCGCGTCGGCAGCCTTGAAGAAGAACGCCGCGCGCGCCGGTGCGGGCAGCCCGGCCCAGGCCGGGAACGCCGCCTGGGCGGCCTCCACCGCCGCCTGCGCGTCCTCGGCTCCCGAGGCCGGGTAGACGCCGGTCACCTCGGACGGGCGCCAGGGGCTCCGCTTCTCGTAGGTGTCGCCGGAGAGGCTCCCACGCCATTCTCCGCCGACGTGGTTGCCTGCGAGGGCGCCGGTGAGCGTCTCTGTCATCGTGGACTCCTTTCCAGCAGCTCGGTGGCGAGCGCAACGGGGTTGGCCAGCGTGCCGATCTCCGGCACGTGGATCTCGACCACGTGACCCGGGAGCAGCGTGAAGTCGTCGGGCGGGACGAGACCCGTCCCGGTCAGGAGCACGCTACCGGGCGGCACGGGGTTGTCGCGCACGAGCCACGACACGAGATCCGCGAACGACCGCTTCATCTTCGCCGTCGAGGTCACACCTGCGAACAGCTCGTTGCCCTCGGCGTCCGCAACCCGCAGGTGGATCGCGAGCGGCGCGTCCCAGTCGTCCGGCACGTAGACGGCCGGGCCGATCGCGCACGACGCGGCGAACACCTTGGCCTGGGGAAGGTACAGCGGGTTCGCGCCCTCGATGTCCCGGGAGGAGACGTCGTTGCCGATCGTGTAGCCGGCGATCGAGAGGTCGTCGCCGAGCACGACGCCGATCTCGGGCTCGGGCACGTTCCAGGTCGCGTCGGCGCGCACCCCGACGGGGCGACCCGGTCCGACGGTGCGGCGGCACTGCGCGTCCTTGAGGAACAGCTCGGGCCGGTCGGCGTCGTACACGAGCGCATACACGTCGCTGCCCGACTCCTCGATGCGCGCGTCGCGGCTGCGCTCGTACGTCACGCCGGCGCACCACACCTCCGGCGGCTCGACCGGGAGCAGCAGCACCGCGGGCGGCTCCAGCTCGAGTGTCCGGTCGTCCACGACGAAGGCCCGGGCACCTTGTGGTGATTCAACACAAAGCCTCCCGGCGTGCGTGGTGACGACGCCGTCGTGCGCGTCGCCGTCGCCGGTGTGGAAGCGGACCCGGCGCATCAGGGGAACGCTGCCATCAGAAGACGGCGCGGCCGCCGGAGATGTCGTACGTGGCGCCCGTGGAGAACGAGCACTCCTCGCTCGCGAGCCAGCAGATCAGCGCCGCCACCTCGTCGGCGGTGCCCATGCGCCCCATCGGGATCCGCTCGACCATGTAGTCGACGTGCTGCGCGGAGAGGCCTGCCAGGATCGGGGTCTCGATCACCGCGGGCGCGATGCAGTTGACGGACACCCCGCTGCGCGCGAAGTCCTTGCCGACGGCTTTCGTCAGCGCGATCACGGCCGCCTTGGAGGCCGAGTAGGCGGCCGCCATCGGGTTCCCCTCCTTGCCGGCGATCGAGGCGACGTTGACGATCCTGCCGTACCCGCGCTCCGCCATGCCGGGCGCGACGGCGCGGTTGCACCAGAACACCCCGTCCGCGTTGATCGCCAGCACCCGCTTCCACTCCTCGTCGCTGACGTCTTGGGTGCGCAGCGAGGCGCCCGGGATGCCGGCGGAGCAGACGAGCACGTCGATCGGGCCGAGCTCGGACTCGACGCGCGCGACGGCGGCCTCGACGTCGGCCGAGACGGAGACGTCTCCCTGCAGGGCCAGCGCCCCGTCGACACCGTCGCCGCTGAGGTCGTATGTGGCGACGCGAGCGCCTTCCGCGAGCAGGCGGCGCGCCGCTGCGGCGCCGATCCCGCTCGCCGCACCGGTGACGAGCGCGACCCGCCCGGAAAATCGATCATCGTTTGTCATGGCCGGCCAAGCCTATCGGTCTGCGTGAGCCGAGCCCGCAGTACGGGACGACGCACGATGGCGTTCGACCCCGTCACCGACTACCCGCTCGGTTCGCGCCGCCCGGACCTGGTCGAGACACCGTCGGGGGTCCCACTTCGGGAGGTCACACTTGCCTCGGCCCGCGCCGGCACGCTCGCTGCCGCGGACATCCGGGCCACCCCGGCGACCTTGCGGCGGCAGGCGGCGGTGGCCCGCGCGGCCGGACGCGCCCAGCTCGCGGACAACCTCGAGCGCGCCGCCGAGCTCGCCTCGGTTCCCGACGACGAGTTGCTCGAGGTCTCGCGCGGGCTCACGCCGGAGCCGCGGAGGCGGCGGCGCGGGGCTTCGCCGAGATGGAGACGACCGTCGGCGTGGCGCGCTACGCGCCGTTGAACGCGATCGCGCTCCTCGTCGGCTCGCGATCCAGGGACTCGTCACCCACGCCGAGACGCTGTCCGTCTACGGCAGGGGACGACGGGACTGCTCATCGGGTTCCCCCTCGAGTGGCGGAATGCGGCAGGTCGGGAAACTCGCGGCGGAGCGCGAGCAGCGTGCGGCGGAACGGCGACGGGTCGGAGACCCCGCAGCTCACGACGAGCGAGCCCTGGATCCGAATGAGCGAGTCCTCGGCCCGGTCGTGGGCGAGCTCAGGAGGCTCGCCTGCCTCTTCCCGCAGCGACGCGATCGCGCCGACCAGCGATGCGAAGATCGCGGCGAGCCGCTCCTGGAAGCTGGCGCGGTCGACGCTCGCGCCGAGTCGCTCGAGGATGCACGGCTTCGCGCCCCTGTCGTAGAAGCCCGAGAGCGCGTCGAGGATCTGCTCGAACCGCTCTCGCGGCGTACCGTACCCCGTGCTCCGAGAGACGATCTCGGTGTCGATCCAGGAAGCAACGAGATCGAGCACGCTGGTCGCCATCTCTTCCTTGCCACCGGGGTAGTGGTGGTACAGGCTCGATCGGCCCAGCCCCGTCGCCTGTGAGAGCTGCGAGAGCGAGCAGCCGTCGTAGCCGTCGCGCCGGAACGCCTCCATGAGGCGCGACGTCACCTCGTGCTTCTCCTCTGGTGTCAGCGATGCCGGCATCTGCTCCTCCCGTACCGAACGACCGGTGGATCATAAGGACCGACGATCGCGGCGACGCCGGGCGCCGCCGCGATCGTCGCAGCGATCAGAACGTGAGCACGGTCGTGCCCTGGCCGATCCGGCCCGCAAGGCTCGGAAGGCCGGTCGTCCCCGGCACGGCGTTGTCCGTGAGCAGTGCCATCCCATTCTCTTCGGCCGAGGCCCGCGAGCCGAACACGTCGGCGCAACCGCACGAGACACCCGCGATGGTGTCCCTGACCGACGCGTAGAGCGCGTGGGCGGGGTGCTCCGGCCGCGAGAGCTCGGCGGGCCAGCGCGTGCCCGCACCCTGGAAGATCACCTCCACCGCTGCCCCGCGCTGCTTCAGGTCGTGTGCGGCGGCGAGGGCGTTGAATACGCGCCCGAGCGCCTCTTCGCCACCGGCCTTCGGATCCGACAGAACGACGATCGACGTTTCCATTTCGTACCTCCAGGTCGGGAAGGAGCATGGTACTGTACCGATCGTACGGTACACTATCGAGGGGAGAATGTCGATGCACGTCGCAGAGCTCTGGCGCTACCCGGTCAAATCGATGCGCGGCGAAGCGCTCCAGCAGGCCGACCTCGCGATGGAGGGCATCACCGGTGATCGGGTCGTGCAGGTTGCACGACCCGAGCGCGGCGTCGTGACCTCACGCACGCACCCCAAGCTCCTCCTTCACGCGGGAACGGTCGTGGACGGTCGCACCTTTGTCGACGGTCACCACTGGCGTTCGGACGAGGCGCGCCGGGCCGTGCGGAGCGCCGTCCCCGACGGTTTCCTCACCGACGAGCATGACCGCCACGACGTGCTACCGCTCAGCGTCGCGACCGACGGAGCCGTCGCGGCCTCCGGCGTCGACCGACGCCGCTTCCGACCCAACATCGTGATCGGCGGCGTCGAAGGGCTCGCCGAACGCTCATGGCCCGGCGGCACACTCCGCATCGGCGACACGGTCATGATGATCTGGCGCCTGCGACCACGCTGCGTTATGACCACCTACGATCCCGACACGATCGAACAGGATCACCGTGTACTGCGCAGCCTCGTCGACCGGTTCGACGGCACGTTCGCGCTCGACTGCGACGTGCTCGAAGCAGGTTCGATCAGCGTCGGAGATCCGGTGCTCCTCGTTCCCGAGCGCCAACTCTCCACCACCTGAGTCTACAGCAGGCCTTGCGCGCGTTGTTGCGCGCGCAAGGCCTGCTCGGCCTCGTCCTCCTCGTGGAGCAGCCGTACCAGCAGCCACACGATGACGGCGAAGAAGACGATCGCCTGCTCGCTCGACATCAGGATCCCCCCGAGGTTCTGGTCCTGCACGGCGGAGATGCCCCACAGCCGCTCCGGCCTGTCCTCGTAGTAGCCGTAGACCGGTGGCGCGAAGGTGAGGGCGAGCCCGAGGAACGCGGAGAAGACGAAGGCGGCGAACACGTAGGCGATGCGCGCGAGCGTCGGCACCGACCGGGGCGTGTCCGCGAGCACGGGCCACCAGAAGAGGAGGCCGATCGCGATCATGAACGCGTGCTCGACGTTCAGGAGCGCCGGATGACGGAGAGCGACGTCGTAGACCCCGCCGAGATGGACGACGTACCAGCCGGCGATCCACACGGGGAAGGCGACCACGGGTCGCGTTACGGTCGCGAACCACGCGCCCCCCCGTGCTGCCACGGCGGTGCGCATGGCGGGCGTGAGCCCGAGGATGAGGAGCGGCGGCGCCCAGTCGGAGATGATCACGTTCTGCAACAGGTGGAAGAGCACCAGGTACTCGACCGCGATCGTCTCGAGCGGCGAGTTGAGGGCGCCGACGATCAGCAGCACGCCCGCACCGAAGAGTGCCGCCCGCCACGGACCGGGGCGCTCCCGCCGCCACGCCCGCACGTACGGCACGAGCACGAGCGCGCCGAGCGCCACGAAGAGCGGCTCGAAGGTGAACGACCACGGCGACGGCATCGGGCGACGCTCAGCCGGCCGGCTGGCCGTGCGCCGACGGCACGGCGGACTCCGCCTGCTTCCGGCGTGAGGCCCGGAACAGCACCACGAACGCGAGCCCGACGGTCGCCGTCTGCTCGAGCATCATCACGAGGCCCGCGAGCTTCTGGTCGGTGAGCGGGGAGAGCCCGAGCAGCCGCACGGGCTGCTCCTCGTAGGTGGAGAACAGCGGCCTGAAGTCGAACAGGATCACGTAGGCCAGGATCTGGCCGGTCCAGAAGACCAGCGCCGTGTAGCCGAGCCGCTCGCTCAGGCTCAGGCGCCCGTGGCGCGACGGATCGATGATCTGCGTCCAGACGAGGAGCCCGCCGAGCACGAAGCTCAGATGCTCGAGGTCGTGCCAGAAACGGTTGTGCAGCGCCGCCTCGTAGAAGAACGGGATGTGCCAGCCGACGAGGACGGCGACCCAGACCGCGTAGCTGATGCCCGGACGCAGCAGGAAGCGCAGCAGGCGGCGCAGCGGGCCGATGCGGGCGAGCGGCGCGAGCAGGTTGGACGGCAGGAAGAAGACGGTGAGCGGGCCGCGGACCGCGAGCAGCGTCAGCATGACGCCGAGGTCGGCGACCAGCACATGCTGCAGCATGTGCGCGCTCTGCAAGTAGTGCTCGCCGATGTGGTCGACGGGCGACACGATCGCGAGCACGGTGACGACCGTGCCGGCGGCGAAGAGCGGGATTCGCGTCCACGGTGCGAGCTCGGCCCGCCGGCGGTGGAGCCGGCACCAGCCGTGCAGGAAGAACGTGATCGCGGCGATGCCGCCGCCGATCACGAGCGGCTGGAACGACCAGGCGTGCCAGAGATTCTCGGTCGCGAGCACGTCCGTCACGTGCTCCAGGCTACGTCAGATGCGGGCCAGCACGGCACGCGCTGCCGCCTTGCCCGATCGGATCGCCCCTCCATGCGTATGCGGCCGATGCCGGCGAGATCCGTGCGAGCAACCCCGCCGTGACGCCGAACGCGCCGCCGAAGGCGCCGATGTCCTCCCCCAGCAGGAAGACGTGGTCGTCGTCGCGCATCGCGTCGGCGAGCGCGGCCCGGATCGCCTCGAGGTACGTGACCGACCCTGCCGGGCCCTCGCTCGCGGCGCCCCCGGGGGCCTCCAGGTGACCGACGCTCGCCACGAAGAGGGAGCCCATTCGATCGCGGCCGCGAGCCGGGCAGGCGCGCAGGACTTCGTGGTGATTCACCACAAAGTCCTGGCGCCGCCGACTCTCGCGCCGATCCGGCCGCGATGGGGGTCGAGCTGCTGGACGATGCCGCCTGACCGCCCCGGCTCGGTACGCTCTCGGGGTGAGCTTCCGCACGATCGACGAGCTCGAGGCCGCGCTGCAAGCGGCCGACTACCTGCCGGACCGGGACTCTCGACCGCGCTGTTCCTCGCGCTCGCGCTCGAGAAGCCGCTCCTGCTCGAGGGCGAGGCCGGCGTCGGCAAGACCGAGGCGGCGAAGTCGCTCGCGACCGCCACCGGCTCGCGGCTGATCCGCCTGCAGTGCTACGAAGGGCTCGACGTCGCCCACGCCGTCTACGAGTGGAACTATCCGCGCCAGCTGCTGCACATCCGCGCGGCGCAGGAAGGCACCGTCTCCGAGGACGAGCTGTTCGGGCCCGAGTTCCTGATCCGGCGGCCGCTGCTCGAGGCGATCGACACCGACGAGCCGGTGGTGCTGCTGATCGACGAGATCGATCGCGCCGACGAGGAGTTCGAGGCGTTCCTGCTCGAGGTGCTCTCCGACTTCCAGATCACGATCCCCGAGCTCGGCACGATCCATGCACGCCGCCGCCCTGCCGTCATCCTCACGTCCAACCGCACGCGCGAGCTGCACGACGCGCTCAAGCGGCGTGCCCTCTTCCACTGGATCGGCCATCCGTCGATCGAGCGCGAGATCGAGATCGTGAAGATCCGCATCCCGGGCGTCTCCGAGCGGCTCGCGGCGGAGGCGGCCGCGTTCGTGCGGGAGCTGCGCGGCCTCGACCTCGCGAAGCCGCCCGGCGTCGCCGAGACGATCGACTGGACGATGGCGCTGAGCGCGCTCGGCCGCCAGGAGCTCGACGCCGAGGTCGTGGAGCAGACGCTCGGCTCGGTGCTCAAGTACCGCGAGGACATCGAGCAGGTGCGCGACGAGACGCTCGCGCAACTCGTCGACACGGCGCGCGCGACCGCGTCGCGATAGTCATGGCCGGCGACGCCTTCGTGCGCCACGTCGTCACGTTCGGCCGCGTGCTGCGCGAGGTCGGCCTCGAGGTCGGCCCCGGCCGCGTCGCGGACGCGCTCCGCAGCCTCGACGCCGTCGACCTGGAGCGTCAGGAGGACGTCTACTTCGCGCTGCGCCAGACGCTCGTCTCGCGCCACGACGAGCTCGACCTCTTCGACCGGGCTTTCCGCGCGTGGTTCCTGCGCGCGCCGGTGCTGCCGCCGCTCAGGGCGCAGCAGTCGGAGGCGCAGCAGCGCATCGGGGAGTCGCTCGCCGACCGGCAGCGCGACGGCGGCGAGGAGGACGACGAGCGGCGGGGAGGATCCGCTCGAGCTCGGCGCCTCCGCCCACGAGCTGCTGCGCGACAAGGACTTCGCGGAGATGAGCCCCGACGAGTACCGGCGGGTCAAGCGGCTGATCGCGCTCATCGCCCGGCGCCGGCCGAAGCGCACGTCACGACGGCGGCACGCCGACCCGCGCGGCGATCGCCTCGACGTGCGCCGGCTGATCCGCCAGTCGCTGCGCACCGGCGGCGACCCGGTCGACCGCCCCCTCCGCGCCCGCAAGGACGTGCCGCGGAAGCTCGTCGTGCTGTGCGACGTGTCGGGCTCGATGGACGCCTACGCCCGCGCGCTGCTGCTCTTCCTGCACGCGGCCGTCGGCTCGGGCCCGGGCGTCGAAGCGTTCGCTTTCGGCACCCGGCTCTCGCGCCTCACGCCGGAGCTCGGCACGCGCGACCCCGAGTCCGCCCTCGAGAAATGCACCGACGCGGTCACGGACTGGGGGAGCGGCACCCGCATCGGCGCGTCGCTGAAGGAGTTCAACGACGTGTACGGGCGCCGGGCGCTGTCGCGCGGCGCGGTCGTGGTGATCGTGTCGGACGGCTGGGAGCGCCAGGACCCGGAGCTCGTCGGTCGCGAGATGGCACGCCTCGCACGCGCGGCCTACGCCGTCGTCTGGGTGAACCCGCTCAAGGGGAACCCCGAGTACCAGCCGCTCGCCGGCGGCATGCGCGCCGCGCTGCCGTTCGTCGACCGGTTCCTGCCCGGCCATAATCTGAGGAGTCTGGAAGAGCTGGCGACGGTGCTCGCCGGCATCGAGAGGAGGCACGCAGCGTGAAGGAGATCCTGCCCGAGATCGAGCGGTGGCAGCAGGCCGGCGAGAAGGTCGTCGTGGCCACCGTCGTGGCGACGCGGCGCTCGGCCCCGCGTCCGGTCGGTACGAGCCTCGCCGTGTCGGAGTCCGGGCAGATGTGCGGCTCCGTCTCCGGCGGCTGCGTCGAGAGCGACGTCTTCGAGAACGCCCAGGAGGTGCTGCGAAGCGGCGAGTCCCGGCTGCTCCACTACGGCATCACGGACGACGAGGCGTGGGCCGTCGGCCTTCCGTGCGGCGGCGAGATCGACGTCTTCCTGGAGCGCGTCGAATGACGCTCGTCTCGCGGCTGGCGGCGCTCGCCGGCTCGGACGAGCGGGGCGTCCTGTTCACCGTCGTCGAGGGAGCGTCGCAGGGGTCGAAGCTGCTCGTGCTCGAGAGCGGCGAGCGCTTCGGCGCGGTGCCGGAGGAGGCTGCCTCGCAGTTCGACGAGCTCGTTCGCCGCGGTCGGAACCGGCTGCTCGAGCTGTCCGACGGCACGAAGGTGTTCGCGGAGTGGTACGGGCCGCCGCCCCGCGTGTTCGTCTACGGCGCGGTCGACACGGCGGAGGCGCTGTCCCGCGGGGCGAAGCTGCTCGGCTGGACGGCGATCGTCGCCGACGCACGCGCGACGTTCCTGACCCGCGAGCGGATCCCCTCGGCGGACGTGCTGATCGCCAAGTGGCCGCAGGAGGCGCTCGACGAGATCGAGCCCGACCACCAGACCGCGATCGTGGTGCTGACCCACGACGACAAGTTCGACGAGCCGGCACTGATCGCCGCGCTCGAGACGGAGGCGTTCTACGTCGGCGCCCTCGGGTCGCGCCGCAACCAGGAGCGCCGGCGCGAGCGGTTGCTCGAGGCGGGCGTGGCCGAGGAGAAGCTCGCGCGGATCATGGGCCCCTGCGGCCTCGACATCGGTGCCGACACGCAGGCGGAGACGGCGCTCTCGATCCTGGCCGAGATCCTCGCGGTGCGCGCAGGCCGTGAAGGCGGCTCGCTGCGCTCCGCCAAGCAGCGCATCCACGTCGAGCTGGCGTAGACGCGCTCCGCCTGCCTTCCCGGGACACACCCCCCGAGCTCCGCAGAAGTGCGCGCGCGAAACATCGATGATCGATCATCCTCGTGAAACGGGGAGTGCACAGTGGTAGGTTCGAGCCCACACTTCCGTCACGAAAGGGGACCGCAGTGCCGGGCATCGACGCGAAGTCGGATGCGATCTACGAGCTCGTCGAAGAGGGCTCCGGAGTCGAGCAGCTCGCGACCGGCTTCACCTTCACGGAGGGGCCCATCTGGCACCCGATCGAGCAGGTCTTGTACTTCTCGGACATGCCGGCGGACGTCCGCCGCAAGGTCACGCTCGACGGGACCGTGACCGAGGTCCGCAACCCGTCCTTCAAGTGCAACGGCATGACCCTCGACGCCGACCTGAACCTGCTCGTCTGCGAGCACGTTACGAGCTCGCTCGTGCGCGAGCGGACGGACGGCGTCCGCGAGACGCTCGCCTTCCACTGGCAGGGCAAGTACCTGAACAGCCCCAACGACGTGACCG
The DNA here is from genome assembly GCA_963787085.1 of uncultured Gaiellaceae bacterium. GTDB lineage: Bacteria > Actinomycetota > Thermoleophilia > Gaiellales > Gaiellaceae > Gaiella. The sequence goes on from CAWBBO010000009.1 coordinate 139,537, forward strand.
TGCGCTCCGACGGCACGATCTACTTCTCCGACCCGTGGTACGGACGCTTTCCCGGCTTCGGCATCGAGCGGGAGCGCGAGCTCGGCTGGCAGGGCGTGTTCCGCATCCCGCCCGGCGGCGGCCAGAACGAGCTCGACCTGGCGGCTCCGGAGGACGAGTTCGAGATGCCGAACGGCCTCTGCTTCTCGGTCGACGAGTCGCTCCTGTACGTCAACGACAGCCCGCGGGCCCACATCAAGGTGTTCGACGTCAACGCCGACGGCACGCTGTCGAACGGGCGCATGTTCTTCGAGGGCGTCGGCACCGGCGTGATCGAGGAGGGCATCCCCGACGGGATGAAGGTCGACGAGCGCGGCAACGTCTGGGTCACCGGCCCCAGGGGCGTCTGGGTGATCTCGCCGGAGGGCGAGCACCTCGGCACGGTCGAGGTGCCGGAGAACGTCGGCAACCACACCTGGGGCGGGCCGGACTGGCAGACGCTGTTCATACCGTCCTCGACCTCCGTCTACACGATCCGCACCAAGGTCGGCCCGCGCCGCGAGCCGTACATGAAAGAGGAGACCGCGATGTCCGAAGACCTGACCGCATGAAGACCCGCGCGGCCCTCTTCCACGCGGTCGGGGAGCCGTTCGAGATTGCCGAGATCGACCTCGAGGAGCCCCGCGCCGACGAGGTCGTCGTCCGCATGGCGGCCGTCGGCATCTGCGGCACCGACCTCCACCAGGTGAAGGGCGAGTTCCGCCGGCCCACGCCGATGGTGCTCGGGCACGAAGGCGCCGGCATCGTCGAGGCGGTCGGCGCCTCGGTAACACGTGTGCGGCCCGGCGACGAGGTGGTGCTCTCGTGGGCGCCGTCGTGCGGCGTCTGCGCCGGCTGCCGGCGCGGCCGCCCTGCGACGTGCCAGAAGCTCAACGCCGCGATCCCGAACGGCACGCTGCCGGACGGGCGCACCGGGACGCGTCCTCGTGATCCCGACGTAGCGCGGGCCTGGATCTAGGGCAACCCGGCCGACAGCGCTGCCACCGCCTGCTCCTGCAGCCAGCTCAGGTAGCCGTACAACGCCAGCGCAGGGGCCAGCGGGTCGGACGGGTCGAGGTCGTGGGCGTACGTCTCCTCCGTCACGTCGAGCTGCGTGCCGAGCACGAGGCGCAGGCTCTCGAGCGCGTCGAGCCACGCGACGAGCTGCCGCTCGTCGAGCCGCTCGGCGTCGACCGTTGCCTCGACGATCCGCAGCGCGTCCAGCCTCCCCGCGAGGAGCTCCGCCCGCATCATGCCGGCGTACTCGTCGTCTGCCTCCGGGTCGTCCGTGTACGCAGGCGGGAACAGCCGCGTGACGCTCGGGTCGTCCGAGCCGAGCAGCTCGCGCAGCTGGACGGGAAGCATGCGCAGCACGTCCCGCTCCTCGGCGGGCAGGTGCAGCGCGAAGCTGCCGTCGCGCTCTCGTCTGATCCGCCTCCGGCTCATGTCAGTCCTGGCGCAGCGTCGCCCAGAGGCCGTGCCCGTGCAGGCGCGCGACGTCGAACTCCGCCTTCTCCTTCGTGCCCGACGAGACGACGGCCTTGCCGTCGTTGTGGACCTGGAGCATCAGCTTGGTCGCCTCCGCCTCCGAGTAGCCGAAGAGCTTGCGCAGCACGAAGGTGACGTAGCTCATCAGGTTGATCGGGTCGTTCCAGACGAGCACGATCCACGGCCTGTCCTCGCGGCGCTGCTCGTCACCCTCCGGCAGGCGCACCTCGACAGGAGCTTCGATCGTCTGGCTCACGCCCTCATTGTGGCTGCGTGTCGCGGCCGGAGCTCGCCCAGCGCTCGCGGTAGTCCTCGCGCACAGGGCAGAAGATGTCGATCACCGTCGCCCCGTCGGGCCCGCAGTACGCCGAGTGCTCGACGTCGCCGGGCAGCACGTACCCCTCCATGGGGCCGAGCTCGTGGGCGACGCCGCCGACCACGAGCGCCTGCATGCCGCGCAGGACGATGCCGAGCTGCTCGTGCGGATGGCTGTGCGCGTCGACCGTGGCGCCCGGCTCGAACTCGATCACGTTGATCATGGCGCCGCGGCCGAACAGCGGACGCCCGGTCACACCGTCGGTGAGCGTGAACCCGCGCACGTCGTCGAAATGCAGGAACTGGGGCTCCATCCCATCGCAGTATGGCACCGGCACCGCCCCCGCACCCTCGACTTCCCGGCGGCGTTCGAGGCGGCGCTCGCGAGCGGGCAACCCGCCCTCATCGAGCTGCGCGTCGATTCCGAGGCGCTGACGCCGCGGCAGACGTTGACCGAGATCCGCGACGCCGCGCTGCGTCGCGCAGCCGGCTGATCCCGTCCCCCGAACGAGGGATTGCCTCCCCCGGAAGGGGGCGGCCATGATCCGGTCATGCGGCGCGCATACATCCGGCTCGCGCTCCTGGCGGCTCTCGTCGCCCTGGCGGTCGCCGTCGCTCCCGCCTCGGGCGCGACGGCGCTGACCGCCTCGCAAGCGGTGGCGCGGTTCAAGGCCGCAACCGGAGCGAAGCTGATCGTGGACAGCCGCTCCTCCTACGCTGGGCACTACACGGCGCTGTCCCTGGCACCCTCGATCTCGAACCAGGGCAAGTACGGGCGCTTCACGCTCTACGTCGTCGGCCCGAACGACGTCGCCGGCGACGTCCGGAGGCTGCTCGCCGACGGGCACACCGGCACGCTCGGCACGCCCGGACCCTCCGCCATCTACTGGGAGAGCGGGCGCTATCTCAGCGGTTCCACCTACTGGCTCGCCAAGAAGCAGTACGGGCCGAACATGGTGCTGTGGTGGTACGGCTCCGAGAAGAAGGTGAACGCCGCCTTCACGCGGCTCCACAAGCCTCTGCTGGCCAAGGTCGTCGCCCCGTAGCGCAGTTCCCGCTTGGCGTCGGGCTCACGCAGTCGTAGGCTCCCCGAACGGAACGTCAGTCTTCAAGACAGGGAGCGACGCGTGGCCAAGTCGTACGCGAGCACGGTGATCGATGCTCCGCCGGCGCGAGTGTGGGAGCGCATCCGGGACTTCGACAACGACTGCGCCACGATCCGCGTTACGCCCGTCACCGACGGCGACCGGAGCTTCGTCGAATGGTGGACGACGTTCGGATCTCCGCGCTCGTCATCCCGGGGGCGAAGATCGAAGTCGAGTGCATGGCGCTGATCCCGTGACCGACCCGTACAACGCCGCCATCACCTGGCTCGAAGAGCCTCTGCCGGGTGCCGCCGGCGGGCCGCTCGCGGGTCGCACCCTGCTCGTCAAGGACCTGATCGACACGGCAGGCGTCCGCACGACGTATGGCTCTCGCCTGTATGCGGACAATATTCCGCACCGGCACGCCACGGTCGTGCAGCGTGCCCTCGACGGTGGCGCCACGGTGGTCGGCAAGGCGAACCTGCCGGAGTTCGCCTGGAGCGTGCTCGGCTCCAACCCGTGGTACGGCACGGTCCACAACCCGGCGTGCCCGGGAAGGACGACGGGCGGCTCCTCGGCAGGCAATGCCGCCGCGCTGGCGGCGAGTCTCGTCGACCTCGGTCTCGGCACCGACACCGGCTGCTCGATCCGGCTGCCCTCGGCCGCCTGCGGCACGGTCGGGCTCAAGCCGTGCTGGGGGCGGATTCCGCTGGACGGCATCTTCCCGCTGTGCCCGTCGCTCGACACCGTCGGCCCGATGGCGCGGAGCGTCCACGAGGTCGCGCAGCTCTGGTCCGTGATCGCGGCCCGTGACGTGCCCGAGCCGCGCCTCGACGGGCTCACGGTCGGTCTATTGCGCAAGGCACCTGATCTCGCCGACGGGCGCGACACCGAGGCCAGCGACGGAGCAGAGGCATGGGCGGCCGAGCTCGAACGGCTCGGAGCGCGCGTCGTCGAGGCGAGCATCCCCGCAGCCCGGGGGGACATGTGGCCGCTGTTCCTGCACGAGGCCGCGACCTCGCATCGCGGAACGTTCCCTGCCCGTGCCGACGAGTACGCCGACACGATCCGCCCGAAGCTCGAGGCGGCGCAGCGCGTTCGCGCTGACGACGTCGCCACCGCCTACAGGGCGCTCGAGCAATGGCGCGCCTACGAGCCCGACCCGGATCTCTACGTGAGCCCGTGCTACGCCGTCGAGCTGCCGCCCGAGGACGCCGACGAGCTCGACGTACGGCTGCCGCTCTCCTCGTTCTTGCGCTGGGTCAACCTGATTGGCTGGGCCGGGCTCGCGATCGGGAACATGCAGTTGATCGCGCCCCGCGACGAGGTCGTGCTCGCGGCCGGGCTGGCCTGGGAGCGTCGGTAACCTGCCGTTCGTGCGTTGGCCTGTCACCGTCACGCTCTGCCCGGCCGTCCTCGCGAGTGGTTGCGGAGACGCCGACGAGCCGCAGCGCTCGGCGCTCGCCGCTGAGCTCGCGCAACTGTGCGACTCTACCCGCACCGAGGGCATCGTCGGCTTCTTCGGCGCCTCCTCGATGGAGCGGCTCCCGACCGAGGTCGCGATGACGGAGGCGGATGACGGAG
>CAWBBO010000010.1:0-159903 GCA_963787085.1 uncultured Gaiellaceae bacterium
TCACGGTCTCGACGCCTGCGGTGCCGGCAAGGAGCCCCAGCGCGGCCGGGGCGACGAGCGCCTGGACGAGCCCGTCGGCGGTCGCCTCGACCGTCCCGTTCGTGGCTGCGACCGCGCGCGCCGCACCGGCGCCGGAGACGATCACGCGCACCCGCCCGTCCGAGACGGCGAGGCCGGAGCGGCGCGCCTCGGCGACGCCTGCGGTGGACCCGCCTCCGCGGCTCCTGTCGAGCAGCACGCGCAGGCGATCGTCGAGCAACCCCTGCGCCGCCCGCGCCCCCGCAGCCGGCGGGGGAGGTGCAGGCGCGGCCGAGCCGACCCCGATCGCGATCAGGGCGACGACGGCGGCCGCCGTCGCGGCGAGCGTTCGGCCCGGACTCCTCACACGCTCACAGTAGTGACGCCCGCCGGCCGCCGCGCGCCCGGCTGCCGCACGGTCGTCGTTCGTCACCGTCCGCATCGGGTAGAATCCCCGCTCCCCCGTCGACCGGGGGGATCAGCGCGAGGGCGGTTAGCTCAGTTGGGAGAGCACCAGCTCGACAAGCTGGGGGTCACTGGTTCGAGCCCAGTACCGCCCACCTCGAACGAGAGCCAAAAGTCCTGCTCATCAGCGACTTTTGGCTCTCTCGCGTTGCTGTCAGTTATCCGCCCAAGACCGCCGAAATCGGCCCTTTTCGGTGTAAGACTTCCCCACAGACTTCCCCACAGGCGTCGGTCGATGAAGAGCGCCTCGAGCCGTCGGCCCCGCTCGCCGGAGTCTCGGAAGTGCGGCTGCGTGCCATCTGGCGAGAGCACGCTCGGGCAGGCGGCCGTGCTCGCCCCAGTCCACTGCTGCTAGCCCTTGCTGGCGCGGCTTCGGTGCCTGCCGCATCGTTCCGATAGGTTGGGGCTGTGGACGCGAAGGTGAACTTGGCAGAGAAGTTCGAGCTTCTAGCCGAGCCGTACGCCCCGCGGATCGTCGGCTTCATCAACGACTACAAGCTGCAAATCGTCAAGGTCAAAGGCGAGTTCGTCTGGCACAAGCACGACGACACGGACGACTTCTTCCTCGTTGTCAAGGGACGCCTGACGATCCAGCTCCGCGACCGTGACATCGTCCTCAACGCGGGTGAACTGTTCGTAGTACCGAAGGGTGTCGAGCACTGCCCGAGGGCGGATGAGGAAACGCTCGTGCTGCTGATCGAGCCACAGGGCACGCGCAATACCGGAGACACCAATTCACCACTGACCGCGGCGGAGGTCGAGATCTAGTCGACTGCTCCGCCACGCAGGCAGACGCGAAGGCGCCACCGCCCTCAGGGTGTATTCCGGCACACTGGCGCAGGCGAGAGAGGCCGGCCACGGGTGAGGTCGGACATCAGTCAGGCGTCGGCGGCCCGACCCCTGGCACGTCGTTCGGATTCCTCGCGTACGGCCTGGAGTGATGTTCGCACCGCCCTTTCCCATGCGGTCGCGACTCGGTCGCCCCACCACGCCCCGACGGCCCAGAAGTCGGTGCCGAGCTCTCCTTCCCAGGTCAGGCTCGTGCCCGCCTCGGTCACGTCGAGGACAAATGACTCCTTGACGTGCGGCACCGGTCCTCGAACGAGGCGGAAGTCGATTCGGGCGGGCCGATCGAAACGCACGGTTTCGACGGTCGTGGTGGTTCTGCCCTTCACCTCGGTGAAGTGCGCCGCCAGGACCATGTCCGGCGTGCGTTCCCAGACGCGGAGCTTGGCCTCGAGAGCCCGCGGTGTCCGCCCCAGGTAGGGGGTCGCGATCACGTCGAAGACGACCTCGCGCGGTGCTTCGATCTCCCAGCTGACAGGCCCGAGTCCGCGCACCCTGCGGCCCACGCCGACGTCGATCGTGACCGCACCGCCTGCGAGCAGCCGGTACGCGCGCCAAGCGCCGATTGCGGCTCCGATCAGGCCAAGCAAGCGCCTCACCGATCGAGTTTACGTCCGCGGGGCACCTCGGGCGTCTCGTGTGCCATTCTCGAACTGGCGCAGACCGCTGTCCGCGACAGTCTCGCCGCGGCGCCGCTCAGAAAGCACGCGCTCGAGCGCCGCGCGATCCGTCGGCCTGCCGTGCGCGGGCAGCACGAGCTCGACCGGCAGGTCGAGCAGCGGACGGAGCCGTTGGACGACATCGTCGCGCGTCACGTGCTTGCGGCCGCCGAGCTGGATGTCCAGCCCGTCGCCGAAGTCGGAGAGTGAGTCGCCGGTGACGATCGCGTTGATCGACGGCAGCCAGAGGATGAGATCGTTGTCCTCGCGGCCCGCGTACGCGTTGATGCCGAACGGCCACGCTCCGGGACCGTGGAAGTGTCCTTCGCCTTCGCCCGCGCGCAGCCAGGCGAGGTCCTCGCTCTCCATGCCGCGCACCCGCTCGGGGTCGACGCCGAACTTCTCGACCCAGTCCTGCCAGGTGTCTGCGGGCGGCGTGTGTACCGGGAGGCCGAGCCGGCGGGCGTCGCGCTCGTGGTAGGGCGCGGTCAGGACGACGGCGGTCGCGCGCTCGCGCAGTTCGTCGGGAACGGAGAGCGGGTCGAACAGCAGCAGGAGGTCGTCGCCGAGCTCGATCGCGTACGACGAGACGAGCTCGGGCCACCACTGCTCCTCGTTCCAGTCGGGATGCGGCGATTGCCAAATGCCGGACAGCGGGGCGCAGCTCACGCATGGGCGCGATGCTATGTGTGCGGGCATCGAGAAGACAAATCCCACCGATTCATTCGTCACCGCCGTCAGCAACCAAAGGCAGGGTCGGGTGCCGAGCATGAGCAGCGCAGACCGGGAATCGGTTATCGAGGCTGAGCCGGCGCGATCGGGGCACTCGGCCCCGTCCGGCTCGGGTCCGAGCACCAGGTATCGTTACGTTCATGACTGACGAGCTCGCGCTCACGATCGTCTTTGAGCCAGGAGAGGACGGCTGGGTGATCGCGACGATTCCAGAGGTGAAGGGCGTCTTCAGTCAGGGGCGCACGCGCGAGGAGGCGCGCGCCAACGTCATTGACGCGCTTCGGCTGATGCTGTCACCCGAGCCGACAAGCGACGATGACCAGCGGGAACGCGAGCAGCTTCACCTGACGATCGCAGCGTGAAGCGCCGGGAGCTCGAGCGCCACCTGCGCGCTCAGGGCTGCCGCCGGATCGACGAAGGCGGGAACCACACTCGTTGGGCCGGCCCGGACGGTGCCCGCTCGGTGGTCCCACGACACCGCGAGATCGACTTCGCTCTCGCCCGCAAGATCTGCGCTCAGCTGGACATCGCTTCGCCGACCGGGCCCCGCTGACGACGCGCGCCCAGGCGTGTCAGACGCGCCGCGCGCATCCATCCGAGCACCCCGCGTGCCCTGACGTGGTGCTGGTCGGCGTCGACAGGGAGTCGATAACCCAATCTCACCCTGATTACGGGTCCCAGCGCGGGTGACCGTGAGACCTGGGCAGGCGGATCCGTTCGGACCGCTCTGGGCGGTGTCAACCTCAGGGCCCGGCGGCGAGCGTCAGTCGATCTGCGCGACGCGCTCGTGGGTGTTCGCCCGCTCCAGGTACGCGTCGACGAGTGCAACGGCCTCGCCCTCGTTGCCTGGCATGAGATGTCCGTAGAGGTCGAAGGTCGTCTGGATCGAGGCGTGGCCGAGGTAGGCAGTGATCGCCTTCGCGTTGACGCCGGCCGCGATCAGGAGGCTGGCGAAGGTGTGCCGGCACTCGTGCAGGCCGATCGGCTCGAGACCCGCTCGTCGCCACGCCGTCAGGGCACGCTTCCGGACTGCGGTGGGCGTGAACGGCTCGGGCTGGGCTCGAGCCGAAGACGAGACCCGCGTCGCGGCCGATGATGAGCTTGTGTTCGACGAGGAGATCGCGGAGCGCGGCGACGATCGGAACGCTGCGCCGACCGGCGCGACTCTTCGGCTCGCCGGCCTCGCCGTAGCTGTTCATGCTGCGCTCGACGCGGATGACCCCGCTCGCGAGGTCGACGTTCTCCCAGAGGAGCGCCCGGAGCTCGCCGCGGCGCAGGCCTGCATAGAACGCACAGCCCCACAGGGGGCGATCCTCGAGCCGGACGGCGGCGATGAGTGCCGCGGCCTCGGCCGGCGCAGCGATCCTCTCGCGTCGACCGCGTGCGGCTGGGAGGCGGAGCCGCTCGCACGGGTCGACGGCGATGTCGCCGTCCTCGATCGCGCGTCTGAAGATGACCTGGAGCGGCTTGAGCGCGTTCCGGATCGTGCTCGGGTCGGCTCCCGAGGCGAGCAGCTCGTCTGCGAGCTTCTGGAGGTCGCGCCGCTGAATCTGCGAGAGCTTGGCGCCGCCGAGGGTGGGGAGGACGTGGAGTCGGAGCGAGCGCTCGTACTCGCGGACAACGGAGGGCTTGTACCGTTCACCCGCCCTCGCGCGGATCGCGCCGCTCGTCATGCCGTCGACGAACGCCTCTGCGGCCTCGCGGAGCGTCTGCGGCGTGCCGCCGAGTCGAACGCCCTTCGCCGTCTGCGTCTGAGCCGCCGCACGCCAGCGGCGGGCCTCTCCGAGCGTCCTGAATGTCTTCGAGACCTTGCGCTTGCTGATCGCGTCGTACGCTGCCCCGCGGTAGCCCGCCTCGCAGTTGCAGCGCCTGCCGGTACGTGAGGCGCACGAGCGGGTGTGGCGGACTTCGATTCCTTCGGCCATCAGGCTCGACCGACTCTAATGCGTGCTGCACTCTGGTCCAACCACCGCTCGAGCTCGGTGAGGGCGATGAGGACGCGGCGTCCGCGGCGAACGGTTCGGAGCTCGCGGAGGACATGCTCGTCGAGGTAGTCGCGGCTGACGCCGAGCATCTCGGCCGCCTCGTCCGGGCTGACCGAGAGGCGGGGGAGGCCTCGCTTTGGCTCCCTCGGTGATCGCTGCACCGCTGGGCGTTCGGTTCGCTCGAGGAGCTGAAGTGAAAGCTGGTTCGCGCTGCGTGACATGAGTGGCGTAACTTATAGCCCACGCGTAGTGTTGTCAACACGCGCTAGAATTTCGCCGGTGACGAGCGCGCGGATTATCCAGGAGGCACGGCTGAGAGCCGGGCTGACGCAGGCAGCTCTCGCGACGCGCCTCGGACGCGACCGCGCTCAGATCGCTCGCTGGGAGACCGGCGGCCAGGAGCCGAGCTTCGAGAACGTGCGCGCGGTCGTCGAGGCCTGCGGCTTCGTGCTCAAGCTGGAGATCGCCGAACCCGAGCAGGATGCGACCATGGACGCCGAACTCGAGACAAGTCTGCTGCAGGCGCCGCAGCAACGCGTCCAGGCGCTCCTCGACGGGCTGGGCGGCGCCCAGTGAGCAGAGATCGGGACGTGTTTGACCCCTACGCGCTGTTGGAGGCGCTCGACCGTGAGCGTGTCAGCTACGTGGTCATCGGGGGCTTTGCTCGAGTGGTGCACGGAAGCGGCGAAACCACCCACGGCCTCGACATCGTCCCCTCGCTGCGGCCGGAAAATCTGCGCCGCCTCGCCCGGGCGCTCGAAGGGCTCGACGGAACCGGCGCAGATGGCGGGCCGATCCAACCGGATGAGCTCGTGCAGGAGGCGACGCTCAGAGCCGAGACACGCGCCGGCAGCCTCACGGTCGTCCCCGAGCCTTGGGGTACGCGCGGCTACGACGACATCCGCATCCGCGGCAACCGCGAGAACATCGGCCGTGGGATCCGTCCGCACATCGCCTCGCTCGTCGACCTGACCCGCATGCTCGAGGCCAGCTCACTCGGCGAGGACCGTGAACGTCTGCAGCGACTCCGCCGCCTCATGGAGCTCGAGCGCCAGCACACCCGCAGCCGCGGCCGTAGCATCGAACGCTAAGTGATCACGCGTTTATAAGTGACGGGTTGATGTTGTAGTTCCAGTCGGGGTGGAAGCCGGCGCCTGTGAGGTTGACTGCGGCGAGCTGTTTGTCGGTGACTTTGGCGCCTTTGGGGTAGGGGTTTTGGTCGAGGCGGGCGTAGACGTCGAGCCCGGCCCGGGTGGTGGTGGCGCCGATGAGGTTGATGATGACTTCGAGGCTGGTGAGGGGTTTGCCGCGCCAGTTCTTGGAGACGAAGCTGAACAGGCGGTGCTCGATCTTGTTCCATTTGCTGGTGCCGGGCGGGAAGTGGCGGACCTGGATCGCGAGGCCGGTGTCGTCTGCGAACCGTTGCAGTTCGGTCTTCCACAGACGGCTGCGGTTGCCGTTGCTGCCGCCGCAGTCGGCGGTGATCGTGAGCGTGGTGGCGTTCGGGTAGCGCTCTGACCCGAGGTGCTGCCACCAGGAGCGGATGCTCGCGACCGCGAACTGGGCGGTGTCGCTGTCGATGCCGACGTTGACCCAGCCGGTGTCGTCGGCGAGGTCGTAGATCCCGTAGGGGATCGCCTTCCCAAGCTGCGGGTCTTTGAAGTCGTGGCTGCGTACCAGCTCGGGTTCGCCCTTGGGCCGCCACTCGCGCCCGGCGTTCTTGAAGTCGCCGACGAGTTCCTTCTTCTTGGTGTCGACCGAGATCACCGGCTCGCCCGCGGCCAGGGCCGCCTTCGCGGTGGCGTTGATGTAGCCGAACTGCGCGTCACGATCGGGATGCGAGGAGCCCTCCTTCGTCTTGCGGTTCGCCTGCAAGCTATAGCCCAGCTCCTTCAACATCTTCAGCACCGTCGTGTCGGCGACCTGGTGGCCTGCCTCACGCAACCCGGCGGCCAGCTTGGCGCCGCTCTTCGAACTCCACCGTAACGGCCGCTCCGGATCACCGCGCACGCCCGCCTCGACCAGCCGCTCCAGATCCGAGACCAGCGTCGGGTCGGCCACCGTGATCCGCTTGCGGCCCCCGCCCGGACGGCGCACCCGACCCGGGTCGAGCGGCGCACCCGAATCGAGCTCGGAAAGCCCGCGCCGCACCGTCGACTCCGACACCGCCGTCGCCCGCACCACCGCGGCGATCCCGCCCCGCCCATGCGAACGCGCCTCCGCCGCCGCCCAACGACGACGACCACGCTCATCCAACGCACCCTCCATCAACCGCCACCGCTCAGCAATCGCAGACTCATCGATCTCGGCCATCCCGAGACCTTCGACACTACCCCCACCAGCCCTACCAAACGAGCCGAGAAAACCACCACTTGTTTAAGCGTGCTCCCTAACGCGCCCCGCACCCTGTCTCACGGCCCGCACGTATAGCAACCACCCACCCAGGTAGTCAGCGAGACACAGATGCACTCAGAGTGCAATTCAGTCTATGTTGTTGTATGTTGTACAGATGTCTCGCGGTGGAGCGCGTCGCAGCAGGCGGCAGAACCGTTTTCCGGGTTCACCGGTCAACGAGCCGCCTGTTGTTCTTCGTAGGGCGGATGGGGTTGTGCGCCTCGTGTACACCCGAGCGCAGGCCGCTGAGGCACTCGGGATCAGTACGGCGACTCTCGCGCGGCGAGTCCTTCCTCATATCGACACCGTCGAGATGCCATGGGGCGTCCGCATGATCCCAGTCGACGAGATCGAGCGGCTCGTCACCGAAGCGCGACGGCCGAAGCTGGCAGAGCGCCCTGCGCCGGCGGGCCGACGCCCGGGCCTCCCATCGGACGTGCGGCGTCGGATCTGCGTGGAGCACGCTGCCGGATCCAGCCTCGCCGGCATCGCGCGAGGACTGAACCGCGACCAGGTGCCGACTGTGCAGGGCGGACGCGCGTGGTGGCCGTCAACGGTCAAGGCTATTCTCGACCGCTCCAATCCGCTCGCATCCGCGCCACGCGCGGAACCGGCGGTGCGCAAGTAGGGGTTCCCGTCCGAGAACTATGGGTTTTCGGATGCAAAACCCATAGTTCGTCGTCCGGAACCTGTAGTTTCCGCGCATGCAGACGTTCCGGCGCTTGAGCGCTCACTTCGACCTGATCCCTGCCGCGATCAATCGCCAGTTGAGCGAGATCGACATCGCGCGGGGCCGCCAGGAGGCGTTCGCGCAGCAGCACCCGGCGGCGCTCGAGTCGCTGAAGCAGGCGGCCTTGATCCAGAGCGTGGAAGCGTCGAACGCGATCGAGAACATCACCGCGCCGCGGAGGCGGATCGAGGAGCTCGTCGCCGAGCGAACTGCTCCCCGTGACCGGTCGGAGGCGGAGATCGCCGGCTACCGCGCGGTGCTCGGCACGATCCACGCGAGCGCGCCGGACATCCTGTTCACCCCGAACGTCGTCCGCCAGCTCCACCGCGATCTCCACCAGTACGCCGCACAGCCCGGCGGCGACTGGAAGGGCTCGGACAACCTCGTCACCGAGGAGCTGCCGGACGGAACCGCCGTCCGCTTCACACCGGTGTCGGCGTTCGCGACGCCCGCGGCGATGGACGAGCTGCACCAGCGCTTCGGCGAGGCGTGGGCGGCGAACCAGCATCACCGCCTCCTGCTCGCCGCCGCGTACACGCTCGACTTCCTCGTCATCCACCCCTTCATCGACGGCAACGGACGCATGTCACGGTTGCTCTCGCTCCTGCTGCTCTACAAGGGCGGCTACGAGGTCGGGCGCTTCGTCAGCCTCGAGAAGCTGATCGAGCAGAGCAAGGAAACCTACTACGACGCCCTCGGCCATTCCACCGCCGGCTGGCACGAAGGCACCCATGACCTGCAACCGTGGCTCTCCTACTTCCTCGGCATCCTCACCGCCGCCTACCGCGAGTTCGAGCCGCGCGCCGAGGCAGTCACGGCGGGGCGCGGGTCGAAGGCCGAGCTCGTGAAGGCGTTCGTCCGCTCGAGCGTCAGCGACTCGTTCACTTTCGCAGACGTCAAGCGGGCCGCACCGGGCGTCAGCGACGAGTACATCCGCCAGGTGCTCCGCGAGCTTCGCGACGACGGCGTCGTCGAGGTGACCGGCGCGGGACGCGGCGCCCGGTGGCGTCGCTTGGGCAACGCATGATCAAACATGGGCGCGTTCGATTCCACGGGGCGACGCCGAGGCAGCTGGGAAGGTGAGTTGCTGATGAGAGAACCAGCCCATCGGCAACTGTGTCTTCGATGAGCGAGTCGCTTCGCATGACGATCGGTCGACGAGCAGGGCGAGGACGGTTGGGTCGTTGCGTCGATTCCCGAGGTGCCGGGCGCGACCAGCCAGAGACGAACGCGGGAGCAGGCACGGGCTAACATGATCGACGCCCTGTGCGGGATCCTCGAGCTGCGCTTCGGTGAGCATCCGGATGTTGCCGATGCAGTCGACAGCGAGCCGCTCGACCTTGTCATCGGCGCGTGAAGTGCCGGGACATCGTCTGCGCGCCCACGGTGCTCGGCTCTGGTGGGAGGGGGCGATAACGGCTCCCGCGGTTTTGCCGCAGTCCGCGCGCTGGTAGGTCATGTCCGCCGATTCCTCCTCCGAGCGCGAGCCACTACGCCCGTGCACGCATGTAGTACAATGAGAGCATGGACACCAAGGCAGCCGCCCCGGTATCGACCCGTTACCCGAACGACACGCTGAGGCGCCTCGACCGGCGCGCGCGAGCCGAGGGTCATTCGCGCTCTAGCCTGATTCAGCGCTATGTCTCGGAGGGGATCGAAATGGACGAGCATCCCGGCATCGTCTTCCGCTCGGGGCCGGCGGGCCGGCGTCCCGGTTTGGTGGGCGGCCCTGACGTCTGGGAGGTCGTTGCCGTTCACCGCAGCTTCGACGACGTCGAACGAACGGCAGATTGGCTCGACCAGTCAGCGAGCGCGATCGAGGTGGCGCTGCGCTACTACGAGGCGCACCGAGCGGAGATCGACGAATGGATCCAACGGAACGAGGAGGCAGCCGAGGCAGCTGAGCGGGTGGCACGCGCTCAGCAAGCCGCGTCTTGAAGCTCCTGCTCGACGAGATGTACCCGAGCCTCATCGCCCGCGAGTTACGAGCTCGCGGGCACGACGTCGTCTCGGTTCACGAGTCTCCCGGGTCTGGCACGTCCGACGAGCAGGTGTTCGACCACGCGCGATCCGAGGGTCGCGCCGTCCTCACAGAGAACGTGCGCGACTTTCGTCCGTTGGCTGAGGCACTCCTGACCGCAGGTGGCAGCCATGCCGGTCTCGTCTTTACGACGGACAAGCGCTGGCCGCGAAGCGATCCTGGAAGTCTCATCACAGGGATTGATGCCATGCTCGTCTCGGCTCCAGGCCAGCCAGTGGACGCCGAGATTTGGCTCTGAGGTAGCGCGCGCTGCGGCCGGCGTTGGATCACCGCGGACCCGGCCGTCGCTTTGGTGCGTAACACTGATGAGATGGGGACGTGGACTCTGCGTCTGGTGCTGGCGGCGCTCGTGGTGCTGACACCGGCAGCCGCACGGCCGGCGGCAGCCGAGGAGCTCTCGATCCGTCTCGCTGGACAACCGCTCGAGCTCGTCGGCACGCCCGATTCGCTCTGGGTTCTCACGTGCGCCCGGCGCTGCTCGGGTGAAGCTCGCAGGAGCACGGGCAGAATCGTCCGCATCGATCCTCGGGACGGACGTGTGCTCGCGTCGGTCCCGCTCAGCCGCCCTCACGCGATCGCGGTCGGCTCGAGCGGCGTCTACGCATTGGACTTCTGGCGCGACACCGTGCACCGGCTCGACCCGCAGACGCTCCGGACGACCGCGAGCCTGAGGCTCACTCTGCCCTTCGAGGTGGTGCCCGGCGACGATGCGTTCCTCCCGTTCGATCTCGCTGTGGGCCGGAACGCCTTGTGGGTCTCGACCGCGCGGGGCGCGCTTGCCCGCGTCAATCTGCGCGTGGATCGGGTCCTCGCAATGGTGCGGCTTCCCGGCAAGACAACCGGGGAGATCGCCGTCGGTGCGAATGCCGTGTGGGTCGCAGAGAGCCTCCTGGGCGTCTACCGCGTAGACCCGGGGGCGAATCGGGTTTCGGCCAGAATTCGGATCGGGCCGCGGGCCGGTCGCTTTGCCGTCGATCGACCACTCGTGGCAGGGGGAAAGGTCTTCGCGGTCGGTTCTTGGACTCGGGGTGACGTCCTCACAGGTCGAAGGGGCCTCGCCCGAGTTGACCCGGCGCGCAACCGGCTCAAGGCGGTGACGCCGCTCCCCTCTGGCCCACTGGCGGTCGCCTTCGGGAAGGGCTCGCTCTGGTCGGCAGTCGTCGGTGGATCGTCGGTCGAGCGGATCGAGGCGGGCACAGGCAAGGTCGTCAGCCGCTTCCGCACGGACGATGTCAGCGCGCTCGCAGTGGCCGGCGGCCATGTCTGGACAGCAACTCGAGATGGGACGATTCGTCGGCTCGCCGCTCCCTGATCATCATCGTGCAGGGACCAACGACCTTCCGTCGGAGACCGCCAGAATCCGCCCTCTCCGGTGTGGGACTTCCCCAAATACTTCCCCACAGCGGAGAAACTCCCTGCAAATCGGCCTGTTAGCACCAGCTCGACAAGCTGGGGGTCACTGGTTCGAGCCCAGTACCGCCCACCTGTGAGACGGGCCGGAATCCCTGCACATCAGGGATTCCGGCCCTTTCTCGTCGAGGCGGCGAGTCCCGGCCCCCAGAACCATGGGTTGAAGGCTCGATAACCCATAGTTCGTCGTCCGGAGCCTGTAGTTTCCGTTTCATGCAGACGTTCCGGCGTCTCGACCGTCACTTCGACCTGATTCCCGCGACGGTCAGCCGTCAGCCGAGCGAGATCGACGTTGCGCGGGGACGGCAGGAGGCGTTTGCTCTGCAGCATCCAGCGGCGCTCGAGGCGCTGAAGCAGTCTGCGTTGATCCAGAGCGTCGAGGCGTCGAACGCGATCGAGAACATCACCGCGCCGCGACGTCGGATCGAGGCGCTCGTCGCCGGGCGGACCGAGCCGCACGACGAGCTCCGCGACGAAGGGTTGATCGACGCGATGGGCGTCGGCAGGGGCGCGGCGTGGCGCCGTCGGATTCGATAGACCCGCGACGTTCGAGGCCTACCGCTTGATGCCGGGCAAGACTCGTGGCATCTGTAGCACGTTTATCGGCAGTTCCCCCCGGCCCTTGAGAAGGGCGGTCAGGGAGCGTGCTGTGCCCCGCCGGTGCGGCGGCGGGGCACAGCGCCAGCGCATTCCCCGCCCGGAGTCCGGTGGAACGGGGCGCCCGTGGCCGTCGCCAGCCACGCTCTCCCTTCTGGGTATCAGATCGGCACCGCGTTGTCGGGCAATAGCACGGATTCCGATGAGCTAGATCGCAATCGCTGACGTTTTCGTTGCGCCCGGCCGCGTCTCACCAGGCATCGGACATCCGGCCCGTCGCGGCGGCGTGCGCGCCCCGCTCCGGCGCCGCAACCATGGAGGGAGGACGTCGGTGACGATCAGGCGATACCTACTCGCATCGTGCCTCGCAGCGCTGGGGGCGAGCCTGCTCGCGGCCGCAGCGCTTGCCGGCAGCACGGGCACAACGACGGCGGCAGGCCAGTCTGGCGCGACGGTTTCGAGGGGCGGCACGCTGCGCCTCAACATCTCGGCCAGCGACTACGAGTATCTCGACCCGGCGCTGTCGTACGACGCGAACGGGTGGGCGACGATCTATGCCGTCAACACCCAGCTCCTGAACTATCCGGACAAGCCGGCGACGGCGGGCGGCAACCAGCTCGTGCCCGAGGCGGCGACCGGGTTCCCGGTCGTCTCCAAGGACGGCAAGACCTACACGTTCACGGTGAGGTCAAGGCTGAGGCTCAGCGACGGCTCCCCGATCACGGCCGCCGCCTTTGCACGCTCGATCTTCCGGGCGTGTCACTCCGATCAGGGCTCGCCGGCGGTTGCGTTCGCGACGAACATCGCGGGCTGCCAGGCGTTCAACGAGAAGAAGGCGAGCGGTGTCTCGGGTGTGACGGCGAAGGGTCAGAAGCTGACGATCAAGCTGGTGCAGGCCGACCCGACGTTCCTGGCGCAGATCTCGATGCCGTTCTTCGCGGCGGTGAAGCCGAACATGCCCATCGACGCCAAGGGCATCGACGTGTATGCGTCGGGTGGGCCGTACAAGATCGTGTCGCGTGAGCCCGGCCGTTCGGTCGTGCTGGAGCGCAACTCGTTCTACAAGGGCACGCGGCCGGCGAATGCGGACCGGATCGTGATCACGACGAACACGGACCAGAACCAGAGCCTGCTGCAGGTGAGGGCAAATCAGGCGGACTACGACTTCTCCAGCCCCCCGGCGGTGCAGAACGGTCCGCTGGCGGAGGAGTTCGGCGTCAACAAGGGCCGCTACTTCGTGAACCCGCTCGTCGGCACCGGCTACCTCGTGCTGAACACGGATCGGCCGACGTTCAAGAACGCAGCGGCTCGCAAGGCGGTCAACTACGCGATCGACCGGCCGGCACTGCTGCGCACGCGTGGCGCGTTCGGCGGCAAGCGCACCGACCAGATCCTGCCCCCCGCCGTGCCCGGCTTCACGAACGCGGACATCTTCCCGCTCAAGGGCGCAAACCCGACGAAGGCGAAGCAGCTCTGGAGCGGCGGCGGTGAGATCAACCTGATGCACACCACCACCGCGGCCGTCGTCAACCTCGCGCAGATCGCGAAGTACAACCTGGAGCAGGCGGGTTTCAAGGTCAACCTGAAGCCGCAGCCGTTCGGTGTCGCCATCAAGACGATGGGCACGAAGGGCAACGACATCGACATCTACACGGCCGGCTGGATCGCCGATTATCCGGACCCGTTCGACTTCATCAACGTGCTGCTGGACGGCACCACGATCCAGGACGCGAACAACACGAACTACGCCTACTACAACAGCGCCAAGTACAACGCGGCCATGAAGGCGGCTGCGCGCCTGGCCGGGCAGGCGCGCTACAAGGCGTACGGCAAGCTCGACGTGGACATCATGAAGAACGACGCCCCGTGGGCGCCCGTCTTCAACTACACGCAGCGCGACTTCATCAGCGCCCGCGTCGAGAACTACATCTACCAGCCCGTCTACGGACGTCCCGTCATCAACGCCCTCGCGATCAAGAAGTAGCGAGAGCGGCCAACGGCAAGGGGGACGGGGTGGACGCGTGTCCACCCCGTCCCCCAAACCGGGCCACTCACGTCCTTGGCGCCTCACGTCGGACGGATCGCTGCGCTCCTCGACACCCTTGCCGGTGCCGCCCTGCCGTTGCGGTGCGTTCGAGCCGGCGGTGCCGGCGGCGACGCCGCCTCGGCCACGCTCGCCTCCCTCGCCCGCATCCTGCTCTCGACCGCTGCGCCAACCTCGACGGCGTGCGCGACGAACCGCTCGGCTGCGAGATCGAGCCCTCGCTCCCGATGCCAGGCCACCGCCAGCGTCCGTGCGGGTGCTGCCGTCTCGAGCGGCACCACGGCCAGCTCCCCGTCGGGCACGACCGAGACAGCGGGCACGAGGCCGAAGCCGACGCCCGCTCGCACGAGCTCCTGCAGCGGTGCCCCGAGCTCGTGCCGCATGACGACCCGAAGATGGACGTCCGTCGCGGCCAGGCTCGCCTCGAAGGCGGCCTGGCTCGGCACCGCGTCGCCGCAGATCAGCCGCAGGCCGGACAGCGCGCCGAGCGCCACATATGGTGTGGCCGCAATGGGGTCGTCCACCCGCGTGACCAGCACGAAGCCGTCCCGCACGACCACGCGGGAGGCGAGCGCCGGCCGGGCGAGCGGCAGTGCGGCCAGCGCGAGATCGACCGCACCCTCTTCGAGCAGCCGCAGCAGGCTCGTGCCGTCGGGAGCCCGGTGCACCTCGACCGGGACGGCGCCGTGACCGTCGGCACAGGAGCGCAGCGTCTCGGCGAGGAAATGCGGGCCGAAGGTCTCGAAGGTGCCGATGCGGAGGGACTCGCGCTTGCCCTGGACGAGCGAGCCCAGGTCGTGGCGGGCGGCGGCGAGCTGGCTCGAGATCGTCTCCGCGTGCCGCAGCAGGACGCGCCCTTCTGGCGTCAGCTCGACGCTGCGTGCGCCGCGCAGCCGGTTCAGCATGCGCACCCCGACGATCCGCTCGAGCGTGGCGATCTGACCGCTGATCGCCGACTGCGTGTAGCCGAGGCGTCGCGCGGCCCCACCGAACGAGCCCTCATGGGCGACGGCGGCGAGCGCCGCGAGATGACGGACCTCCACGCCGAACCAGTCGGTGTTGGCGTGCAGCCCGCTGTCCCGGCGCTGCGTCACGGCGTCGCGCTCTCACCCGTTCGGGGAGCGGCGGTCGAGCCATCGGGCTCGAACCCCGATGAAGAGGAGATGGGCCTTCGCGCGGAGAATGCCCCGGCTGTGTCCGACATCGAGCTGGCGAGCCGGTGAAGCGGCCCGCGTCGTCGCTGCAACAGCCGGACCGGGCCGTCCTGCGCCGAGCACAGCGTGGCGACGAGCAGGCGTTCGCGGTCATCGTCCGTTCCTACGACCGGCTCGTGTTCACGTACGTGCTGCGCATCGTCGGCGACCGGGCGCTCGCCGAGGACCTGACGCAGGAGATCTTCTTCCGCATCTACCAGGGGCTGCCCCGGTTCTCGTTGCGGTCGACGTTCACGACGTGGTTGTTCCAGGTGGCGAAAAACCGGGTGCTCGACGAGCTGCGCGCGATCGAGCGCCGGCCGCGCGGCGTCAACATCGACGACGTGCCCCCGCTCGAGCTCGTCGACCAGCCGTACGACCGTGCCGGCACGATCGACGCGCTGTGGTCGGCGGTCGGCCTGCTCAACGCCGACCTGAAGACCGCGCTCCTGCTGCGCGACGTCGCCGGCCTCTCCTACGCGGAGATCGCCGACACGCTGGAGATCACGCTCGCGACCGTCAAGTGGCGCATCTTCAAGGCGCGCGAGGAAGTGCAGGCCGCCCTCGAGCGCGAGGGGGTCAGCTTCGTCGTACCGACGGGGCGTGCACTGCAGGGCTTCCAAGACGAGTGACCTCCCTCGTGGTACGCCGACCCGAAACTCGTGCCACGCAGCGGGGTGGATTCTCTCCCCAGGGGAGGAGGCGGCGACCACCCCGCCGCGCTTTCTGTCCGCAAGGTCTGCGGCGTTCCTCGCGGATAGAGCCGAATTAGACGACCGCCGACCCGAGATGGTTAGGGCCTGCGCATCCGTTGCTGCCGCGGGCGCACGCCTGCGGCCCACCGCGCGCCGCGTCCCGAAAAGCCCGCAGGCACGATCAGGCGGCGCACCGATGCGGGAACCGCGGGCGCGACCGATGCTGCAGACGTGCCCGTGACGACGAAACGAGAGCGCCGCGACCGTGGGCGCCGCTGGCGAGAGCGCCACGAGCGCTACCGGCAGGGGAGCCGCGGCCGCAGACGCCGCGAGCGCGCGCGGACGAATCACTGACGCCTCGTCGCCGAGGCGGTGTCTCTCAGTCGGGGGTGGCGGAGGTGCGGCGCCGCAGGATCTCTGCGCGCACGGCGTCGATCCGCCCGTGCAGCAGGCGCCGTTCCTCGGCGATCGCCCGCTCGCGCTGCTGCAACGCGTCGAGCTGGTCGCCCGCCGCGTAGATCTCCGACGCAACCCCGCTGCCGACGAAGTCGATGCGGTCGTGCAGGACCGCACGCCGCCTCGAAAGCGTCTTCTCGTCCCCCTCCAGGTGGCGCTGCAGCCGCATCAGCTCTCCGTCGGAGAGCGTCGAGAGGTCGGCCGGGGCAGGCGTCCCTCCCGCGGCGGCCGTCGTCGCGTTCGCATCCATGCCCTCCGTATCGGCGCAATCGGCCCACGCGGGCATCCCCCTTCCGCGCGAGCACGCGAATCACGCCACTCGAGCCAAGGCGCACGACGCCCCCGCGTCGGCGGGGGCGTCGTGGGTGGAGCCCGACGTCGTGGCCGGCGGTCTCGACGCTGGGTCGAGGCGGATACCGACGGACACCATGAAGGAACCGAGGCGGCGGCGTGCGGAGAAAGGCGGCCGTGCCATCGACGATCGCAGGCGCTCGGCACGATCCTGCGCGAGCAGGTGCTGGACCTCGGTCGTCGGTGGCAGCTGCATGACATCTCCTCTCGCGACGCTCGGCCTTCGGTATCTCTTGTCCAAGTATCTTGAACTAAAGAGACTTGAGCAGAAGGTACACTACGGAGATGCTTGACGTCAAGAATCTTGAGACAGAGAATGCGCGTGTGGCGAGGAAGCGGACAGTGCCGCCTGACTCGATCGACGAGAAGATCGCCGTCTGGCTGCGCGAAGTGCCCGACCTCGACGCCCAGACCGAGGGCATCGTCGACCGCATCGGGCTGCTCGACAAGTACCTGCGCAAGACGCACGACGAGACGCTCGAGCGGTTCGGTCTCTCGTGGGGCGAGGTGAAGGTGATGGGCTCGCTCCGCTACGGCGGCCCGCCGTACCGCTCGACGCCGGGCCGTCTCGCCGGCGAGCTCGGCCTCTCGAGCGGCGCCATGACGACCCGGCTCGACAAGATGGAGGAGGCCGGCCTGATCCACCGGCTCGCCGACCCCGACGACCGCCGAGGCGTGCTCATCGAGCTGACCGAGCACGGCCGCGACCTCTGGCAGCAGTCGGTCGCCGTCCAGGCCGAGAAGGAGACGACGATCGCGGCTGCGCTCTCCGACGCTGAGAAGAGCGAGCTCAACGACCTGCTGCGGCGCCTGGTGCACGCCTTCCGCGAGGTGCACGGGCCGCTCTCGCGCAGGCGCTCGTAGGGGCCGGGCCATGCCCGGCCCTGCCGCGAGCGAGTACGATCCCGGCATGAGCAGCTACGAGCAGGCATCCACGCAGTCGGTCGTCGTCGAGCGCGACCGCGCCCGTGCCGTTTTCGGGCAGACCATGGGCCTCGTCGCCCTCACCGCCGGCGTTGCAGCCCTCGGCGCGTACCTCGGGCGCGACCTCCCTCGCGGCTGGGGGATCGTCGCCATGGTCGGTGCCTTCGCCTGCATCCTCGGGCTCAACGTGGCGATCCGGCGCTCGGAGCAGCTCGCGATCGGCCTCCTGTTCGGCATGGGCGCACTGCTCGGCGTCAGCGCCGCCCCGATCCTCGTCTACTACGCGTCCGTCAACCCGTCTGCGCTCTGGCAGGCCGGGGGTGCCACGGCGCTCTTCATCGGGGGCTTCGGCGCCTACGGCTATGCCACGCGGCGCGACCTCGCGCCCATGGCGCGGTTCCTCTTCTACGCGCTGCTCGGCCTGATCGTGTTCGGTCTCGTGCTGCTGTTCGTGTCGATCCCGGGCGGCAACGTGATCTATGCCGTGCTCGGCCTCGTCGTCTTCGCCGGGTACACGATGTACGACTTCCAGCGGCTCCGCCGCGCGGATTCGCTCAGGGCGGCGCCGCTGCTCGCCGCGTCGATCTTCCTCGACATCTTCAACGTCTTCCTCCTGCTTCTCTCGCTTCTCGGCGGAGGCGGCCGGAACTAGTGCTCCTGGCGGAGGCGGCCGGAGCTCGTGCCTTTTCTCCTGACCTCTCACTGGTAGTTCCCGCGTCCGCAGTGTCGGGCCTCCCGCGGGGCACGGGCTCGCGTACGCCTGGGCTTGACGGCGTTTCGGGTCGAGGTGGAGCCTTCAGCGGCGACGCACGTGCGGCCGCACGCGCTGGGCGGCTCCTCAACACGCCCCCCGTCGAGCCACGTCCGCTCGAGTCGAGTCCGAGCGCCGGCGTGCCGGCTTCACCCCGCCCTCGCCTGTGGACGAGAAGTTGCACTTTCGCGACAAAGGGTGTCTCCCCCAGGGAGACACCCTCCGGGAGACACCCGGCATGAACGAGCTGCGGCGGTTCTCGCCCGAGGAGCTCGCGGACGGCATCACGCCGTGGGTGGAGCCGGCCGAGCCGTTCACGGAGCTGATCGCCTCGTGGGCAGCCGAGACTCCTCCGGGAGGCCACATCGCCGTCTCGGTGCGGGCACGCACAGACGCGGGGCCGACTGCCTGGTTCGAACTGGGCCGCTGGGGCTCCCACGACTCGTCCTTGCGGCGCACGTCCGTGCCCGGGCAGCGAGACGACGACGCAGAGGTAAACGTCGACGTGCTCGTCGCCCGCGCCGCACCGTTCGCCGCCTACCGGTTGCGCGTCACCTCGACCGGCACGCCCACGCTGCGGGCGCTCGCGGCTTCCACCTCCGACCCCCGTGGCGAGAGGCCTTCAGAGCCGAAGGCCGCGCCGGGGCCGGCCATCGACCTCGACGTCCCCGCCTTCGCGCAGATGACCCACGCGGGCCACTTCCCCGAGTACGGCGGCGGCGGTGCCTCCTGGTGCAGTCCCGCCTCGCTCGCCATGGTGCTCGCCTTCTGGCGCGCCGGACCTACGGCGGAGGAGCTCGCCTGGGTGGGGGAGGGACACGCGGATGCGCAGGTCGACCACGCCGCCCGCGGCACCTACGACGCCGCCTACGAGGGCTGCGGCAACTGGTCGTTCGGGGCTGCCTACGCCGCCGGGTTCGGCCTCGACGCGGTGGTCACGCGGCTCGCGTCGCTGCGGCAGGCCGAGCAACTGCTCGCCGCCGGCGTCCCCCTCGTGACGTCGATCGTGGCAGGGCCGGGCGAGCTGCCCGGCTTCGCGCTGCCGCAGGGAACGGTCGGGCACCTCGTCGTGCTGCGGGGCGTCACGACGGAAGGTGACGCGATCGTCAACGACCCGGCGGCGCCGTCGAACGAGGAGGTGCCGCGCGTCTATCCGCGAGAAGCCTTCGAGCGAGCCTGGCTGGACGGCTCGGCCGGCACGACGACGATCGTCAGGCCCCCCTCCCGGGCGCTTCCGGGAGGGGCAGGGGCCTGGTGACGACGACTACAGAACCTCGGTGATCTTCAGCATCGCCGGACCGAGGATGACGACGAACATGGCAGGGAAGATGAAGATCGCAGTCGGGATCAGCATCTTCACGGGGGCCTTCATCGCCTTCTCCTCGGCCGCGACCTGGCGCCGGTTGCGCGACTCCTGCGCCTGCACCCGCAGCATGCGACCGAGCGGGCTGCCGAGCTGCTCGGCCTGGATGAGCGAGTTGACGACAGCCGTCAGCTCCGGGATGTCGACGCGGTCGGCCATCTTGCGGAGCGCGTGCGAGCGGCTTTCGCCGATGCGGAGCTCGGCGAGGACGAGGAGGAACTCCTCCACGAGCGGCCCTTCGAGACACTCGCCGAGCCGCGCCAGCGCTGCATCGAAGCCAAGGCCGGCCTCGACGCTGACCGCGAGCACGTCGAGCGCGTCCGGCAGCGTGCGTCGCATCTGCTCGCGTCGCTTCCGCGTGCGAGACGTGACGAGCACGTCAGGGCCGATGAAACCGAGCGCACCTCCTGCTGCTCCAGCGAGCAGCACCCGCAGCGGGCTCCCGGTGAGTGCGCCCAGCAGCACACCGAACGCGACGCCGGTGGCGGCGAGCACCACCTTGGAGGCGAGAAAGCCGATGGGAGAGATGCTGTGTGCGAGTCCAGCGGACACGAGCCTGAACCCGATCCGATCCTCGGTCGCACGCGGGTCGAGCCGTCCGGCGAAGCGCGCCAGCCGGCCCGCGTACCGGTCGTTCAGACGCTCGAACAGCGGATCGCGCGCACCCGCGACCTCCGAGTCGGCGTAGCCGCGCGCACGGCGCAGCGACTGCTGGCGCACGCGGCTCGGTTTCGTGACGAGCTGGCCGACGATGACGAGCGCACCGGCGAGACAGACGAAGGCAAGTAGCAAGAGCACGTTTCCATCACCCCTTGATCGAGACGATCTTCTTGAGGACGAGCGCACCGGCGCCGATCATCGCCAAGGACACGACGATCATGACCTGCCCAGCCCCCTGGTGGACGAGGGGTGCCATGTATCCGGGGCTGATGACGGTAATGAGTCCCGCCGTCATGAACGGCAGCGCGACGAGGAGGTATGCGGAGGCGCGACCCATCGCCGTCAGCGCTCCAACCTTGCGACGGAAGTGCTGACGCGCGCGAACGGTGTCGGAGACCGCCTGGAACAGGTCGGCGAGGCTGCCGCCGACCTCCCGCTGAATGATCACCGACATGAGCACGAAGCGCAGATCGTCCGAGTCGATGCGATCGGCCATCGCGCCGAGGGCCTCGTCCATGGGGCGGCTGAGGCGGGTCTCGTTCAGCACCCGCGCGAACTCCTCGCTCGCGGGCGCCTGGCCCTCGTCGACGATCGCGCGCATGCTGTGGTCGAAGCTCTGGCCGACCTTGAGCGATCCCGCCATCGTCATCAGCACGTCAGGCAGCTGGTCCTCGAACGCCCGCACGCGCCTGCGACCGGCGGCGGCGAGCCATGCGAAGGGCGCCGCAACGCCGAGGGCCAGGGCCGCGACGGAGAGGAGCGCCGAGCCCGTCGTCAGGCCGGCGACGACGGCGACAGCGATCCCTCCCGCTGCGCCCCAGAAGAGGAGCTGGGCGGGCTGCACCTGCAGGTGCGCGCGCTCGATCAGCCGCTCGAGCGACCCCCAAGCGCTCGTGCGATCGAGCGCGCGCGCGGTCGCCCCGTAGAGGCGATCGACCTGCGGGCGCCAACCGGCCCGTCCGTCCGTACCGGCGGGGCCGCCCGCGGCGGCGGCACCGCTTGTCCCCCCGTACGGCTCGAGCCGGCTCCGTAGCCACGCTCCGCGCGGCTTTGCCAGGGCGACGAGCGTCGCCACGAGCATGAGACAACCGACCGCGAGACCTACGACGAGTGGGCCTGCGGCGGAATCCAGCAGAAGCGACCTCATCGCGAGCTCCCGTTGGCCGCGACGGCCTGGAGCTGCGTGTCGGGCAGGTAGAAGTCCTCGGGCAGGACCACGCCACGCCCCGCGAGCTTGTGCTGGAAGTGGGGCTGGAGGCCCGTGCACTCGAGCGGTCGCAGGAACGACAGGGAGCCGTGCGCGGCTGCCCGGTCGCTCGCAGCCCGGGCCAGGAACACGTCCTGGAGGGTGATCACGTCGGACTCCATCCCGAGCACCTCCGTCACGTGCGAGATCCGGCGGGAGCCGTCGACGAGCCGCGTGATGTGGATGACCACGTCCAGTGCGCTCGAGATCTGCTCGCGGATCGCATGCAGCGGGATCTCGAGGCCCGACATCAGCACGAGCGTCTCGAGGCGGTTGAGAGCGTCGCGCGGCGAGTTGGCGTGGATCGTCGTCAGCGAGCCCTCGTGGCCCGTGTTCATCGCCTGCAGCATGTCGAGCGTCTCGGCCCCGCGCACCTCGCCGACCACGATCCGGTCGGGGCGCATGCGCAGCGCATTGCGGACGAGCTCGCGGATGCGGATCTCGCCCTCGCCCTCGATGTTCGGCGGCCGGGACTCGAGCCGGATCACGTGACCCTGCTGCAGCTGCAGCTCGGCTGCGTCCTCGATCGTGACGATGCGCTCTTCGTTCGGGATCGACGCGGAGAGCGCGTTCAGCAGCGTCGTCTTGCCGGTGCCGGTGCCGCCGGAGATGAGCACGTTGAGCTTGCCCTGCACACACGACTCCAGGAAGTGCGCCGCCTTCGGCGTCAGCGAGCCGAAGTCGATCAGGTTCTCGAGCGTGTACGGATCGCGGGCGAACTTGCGGATCGTCAGCGTCGGCCCGCCCAGTGAGAGCGGCGGGATGATGGCGTTGACGCGGCTGCCGTCGGGCAGGCGTGCGTCGACCATCGGCGAGCGCTCGTCCACGCGGCGACCGACCCGGGAGACGATCTTGTCGATGATGCGCTGCAGGTGCTCGTCGTCGACGAAGCTCGCGTCTGTCGGCTCGATCATGCCGTCGCGCTCGATGAACACCCGGTCGAAGCCGTTGACCATCACCTCGGTGACGGTGTCGTCTGCCAGGAACGGCTCGAGCGGGCCGTAGCCGAGGATGTCGGCCGCGATCTCCTCGATCAGCCGCTCGCGATCCACCGCGGCGAGCGGGGTGCCGGCGGCGTCGAGCTCGCGTGCCACCGACTCGTGCACCTCACGGCGCAGGTCGGGCGACTCCTGGTTCGAGAACAGCCACGGCCCGAGCTTCGGAATGACCGCGCGCTGGACGTGCGTCTTCAGCGGGCCGTACGGATCCGAGACACCGGAGGCCCTGCGCCCGTCCTCGAGGAGTGGGATCGCCTCCACTTCCTCGACCTGGATGCGCTCGGTGAGGCGGGCGCTGCTGGCGCCACTCTGGTCGCCCCGGAGCTGGTCTTCGAGGTTCACGTTGCCCTCCCTTCGAGGATGCGGCGGGGCGCGAGCCAGCGCCGCTTCGGGGCTTCCGGAGCTCGGACGACGGTGGTGACGCCGGCCGGGTCGAGCGCAGCGGCCATGACCGCAACAGCCTGGGCGAACTCCGAGTCGCTCTCGACGAGCGCGGCGACCGCCCCACTGTTGACAGCGGGTGCGACGACGGGATCGTTCGGGATCTCGAAGCTGACATCGAGGCCGAGCACGCCTTCGACGTCTGCCTTCGTCAGTCCGACTTTCGGAGTGACGCGGTTGAGCACGAGGCTCGTGCGCGCAGCCGGGAAGCCGAGCATCTCGAGCGTACGCAGGCTCAGCTTCACGTTCTTCAGCGTCGGCACGTCGAGTCCGCACAGCATCAGCAGCTGGTCGGTGGGTCGCAGCACCGCCAGCATCGGCCCGTAGAAGAACGGCGAGGTGTCCAAGAAGACGATGTCGTAGGCCTCCCGCGCCACCTCGAGCAGCTGCAGCACTTTCGCTTCGGTGACGAGCTCTGCATCCTCGGGACGCATCGGGGCCGCGAGGACGTCGAGCCCCGACCGGTGACGCGTCGTGTAGCCCGCGAGCTTGCCGGCGTCGAGGGCCCCTGGTGCCTGCACGAGCTCGTGCAGCGTCCGCTCGGGATCGAGCCCGAGCATGATGGCGGCATCGCCGAACTGCAGGTCGAGATCGATCAGCAGCACGCGCTTGCCGGACTTGTGTGCGAGGAACGCGGCCAGGTTCGTGGAGAGCACGGTCTTGCCGGTGCCTCCCTTAGGTGAAAAGACGGTCACGACACGGCCGCGCGGGGCCTGAGGGCCATGCGAGCCGTGCAGGCTCGCGCGGCCTCCGGTCTCGTGGGCCTTGCGGATCGCGAACGAGATCGTCTCGGCGAGCTGCGGCAGCACGAGGACGTCGTCGACGCCCGCTGTGAATGCCGTCTCGACGAGGTCGGGACGTGCCGCCGGTACGAGCAGGACGATCGGTGCCTGCGTCTGCAGGCGGAGCACCGTCACCTCCGTCTCGAGCGTTGCCGCGGCGGCATCGCCGTTGCGGCCGGCGCCGAGCAGGACGGCACGGACGTCGTCGGAGGCGAGGTGCGGCACCGCATCCCGCACCTCGGCCGTCCACGCGACGACCTCGAGGCCGCTGCCGGAGGCGGCGAGCGCCTCGCGCAGCTCCTGCTCGCCGTCGAACGTGCCCGTGACGACGACGCGAAGCGTCTCGTTGCGGCTGCTCGGGGTTGGTGTCGTCACTTGCTTCCTCCGGCGAGCACCGTCGTGAACGTGTCGACCGAGCGGTTGCTGTCCTTCGGCTTCTTGACGGGCCGCAGCTGCAGCGTCCAGTCGCCGTTCTGCATCACGTAGTAGAGGCGCTGCGCCTGCTCGTCCGTGACTGCGAGGACGACGGCGTGCTCGCTCGTGTCCGCCGTCTGCAGCTTCGAGCCGGCGTCTCCGTCCTCTGTCTGCAGCACGGTCAGGTTGCGCAGCACGACAGACGTCTTCACCGCGGTGTTGTCCTTCGGGTCCTTGAGGTTCGCGACGACGTCGACGCGGTCGCCGACGCCCAGTGTTCCTGCGAGCACCTGGTCGGCCGTGCCGGGAACCTGCAGCGCCCGCTCGTTACCGGCGAGCTCCGCCCGGATGCCTTGCTCCTTCGGCAGCGCGAACCGGTTCAGAGTGAGCTGCTCGCCCTGGTAGACGGGCTGGGTGAGGTACAAGCCCTTGAGCTGCGCCGGGTTGGTGACGGCCTCCGGTGCGGCGTTCTTGCGTGCGAGCGTCTGCTGCTCGAGGCTGCCGGCGATCTTGCTGCCGGCGGTGCCGACGGCGAAATCCTGAGACGGCACGTACACCTTCACGCTCTCGTTGCCTGCGGCGGTGTCGTTCCGGGCCGACGTCACGTACACGACGGTCAGCAGGACGGCGGCAGCCGCGAGCGCAGCAGCGATCACGATGTTCCTGATGCGATAGTCAATCGTCATTCGACACGCTCCGTGGTCTGGCTGGTGAGCCGCCCGGACTTCACGACGAAGCCGAGCAGGTTGATCGAGTACGGGTAGGTCGCCGTGACGGTCACGTCGCCACCCTGGGCAAACTTGGCCTGGCCGCTCTGCGGGTCGAACGGCGCCACCGAGACGTCGAGATCCGCGTCCTTCAGCGAGCCCGAGGCTGCCGACCGGACGCGCGCCTCAGCGGCGCCGGCCGGGTCGGGGATAACGCGGCTGACGGCGGCCTGACGTGCGCCGGCGCGCACCGCGTCGGTGAGTGCCATGTAATTGTTGAACGCGATTGCAAACTGGATGATCCCGAACACGAGCACGAGCAGCAGCGGCAGGATGATGGCGAACTCGACCATTGCCTGACCGCTTTCGTGCTTGGCTGGTTTTGTGCTGGGAATCATTGGAGTCATTTCCTTGAAAGAGATGTCATGCATGAGGCATAGAACTGAGAGGAGGTAGTGGGCTGCACAAACGTGTAGCCCACTACCTGTCTCAGGGTTTGACTACGGGAGGGCGTCCCCGATCTTGCCGAACGCCTTGTTGACGTCGGTGCCGATAGCAGTGACGGCCACGATGCAGATGACGGCGATGAGCGCGAGGATGATGCCGTACTCGGCCATCGCCTGCCCCTCCTCGCGATCACGCACGGCGATGGCACGGAGGTAGAGGTTCGTAAGAAATGCATTCATGTGTTTTCACCCCCTTCCGCTGTGGGAAGTCCGCAATGGGACATGAAAAGAACGTGGACTGAGCATGGTGCGAAAGGGGGATAATGCAAGGGGTCAGCAGTCCCTCGATCGAGGGATTCGGGGCGACGATCACTCGATCGAGGGGTACGTGAAAAGCCCTGGAAAACCGATGTTTCTGGCTTTTCTCGGACGCACGTGAACGAGACGCCGGCAGACGCCTCGTTTCACACGCCTCGAGATCGTGCTCGCGCTACGTCAGCGAGTCGTCGATCAGCTGTGCGGAGCGGAAGATGTCCGCCGCGATCGACAGGAAGATCGTGTTCAGCTGGACGGGATCGGGCTCGTTGTAGAACGTGGTCAACGGGTCCGTCGCAATTCGCTCCATCGCTTGCCGGGCATTGAGGGCCGGTACCTCGTTCGAGCTCGAGCGGGTCTGGCACCGTTCGTAGACTCCGGTACTGCCATCGAGGTCATAGCCGATCGAGTACACCGTCATTCCCTGTGCCTTGGCCGCGGCTGCGGCGTTGATGCCCGATTGGCACGGCTGGGTGCGGTAACTGGCGGGCTCGCTGTTCCCTCCGTAGTTCGCCGCACCGTCGGAGAGGAAGACGATCACCTTCTGGACTCCGGGGCGGCCGTTGGTCTGGAGCTCGGTGCGGGCTGCATCGATCGCGCCGGCGTACGCGGTACGCCCGCCTCCCACCTGCTGGCACTCGACCCGATCGACGAGCGTCGAGCCGGGGTTGAGCGTGCCCGGAGGCGACGCGAAGTCGCTCGAGAGACCAGCGATGAGGTACCGCGGTGGCGTCGCGTCGTAGCCTCCGGAGGTCGGTGTCGCGCAATGTGCAGCCCGGCTCGTGCCGGTTGCAGGCGGCAGCACCGCGAGACCCACGTGGTGGAACTGCGGGCTCATCTGCCGTAGGAACGTCTGGATGCCCTCGCGGGCGGCGCGAAGCTTTCTGCACGAGGGGTCGTTGCGCCCGTCGGAGAGCTGGCACATGGAGCCGGTGCGATCGAGCACGAGCATGATGTCGAGCGGCTTCACCGAGCAGGGCGAGCAGGCTGTCGCGCGAGCCTTGACGGTGAACGAGTCGAAGCCGACGACCTTCGCGAAGAAGGTCTTCACGTCGGAGGTCGAGTCGACACTGATTGCGTTGACCTGTCCGTTGCCCCCCGTGCAGCCCGTGGGGATGGCGGTGACGCACTTGGTGCGGACGTCGATCGTCGCGTTGTCGTTCGAGCGGAGGGCGTTGCGCTTGGTCGGCTCGGGGCCGTAGTCGCTCGCGACCTGCCTCGCCAGGGTGCTGTCCGGCAGCTCGAGCGCGCCGGCGAGCGCTGCGGCGTCGGTCGCAGCCTGGAGCTGGCGCTGCACGAGATAGGCGTGTCCGACGTCGAGCGCGAACCCTGTCAGCGCGATGAAAACGACCATCGCGACCGCTGCGAGCACGAGCACCTGCCCGCGCTCTTCTCTGACGTCCCCTCGCTTGCCGCAGTCCACCGGTTCCTCCGTTGCTCGGTCGCACTCAGTGAAGGTGATCCCCCCGAGGCCAGATATCCCTCGTTCCAGGGATTCGATCACCCGTTGGGGCAGGGGTGAGGCCCGGTGGAGGCGAACCTGGCCCCGTGGACGTGATCGCGTTGCGGGCGAGCGACGGCCGGGTGGCGTGCAGCCGCTGCGCCGTCGCACGCCGCCCGTGGGCCCGCATGCGCGGCCTGCTCGGCCGCTCCGGGCTCGCAGAAGGGGAGGGCATGCTGTTCCCCCGCACGGGCTCGGTGCACACGATGTTCATGCGGTTCCCGATCGACGTCGTCTTCCTCGACCGCGACCTGCGCGTGCTCTCCGTGCGCGAGGCGGTGCCCGCGTGGCATGCCGTCAAGGAGCGTGGCGCGAAGGCGACGCTCGAGCTCGCCGCCGGCGAGGCCGCGCGGGCCGGCATCGCCCCGGGCGACCAGCTCGAACGGGTTCCGCCGCTGTCTGCCGGCTGAGCGGCGAGGCCCAGGTGCGTTACGCGGCGCGGACGACCAGCGTTGCGCTCATCCCGCGCGCCCGGTGGCCGGCCAGGGTGCACCAGAGGCGGTAGCGGCCCGGTCGCAGCCGGACCTCGAGCTCACCCGTCTTGCCCGGGTGGACGACGCGGATCCGACGCAGACGCGCGCCGCGTACGAGGCGCCGCAGCGCCAGGTCGTGGTCGTCCTCGCCGTAGTTGACGAGCTCGACGACGGCTGGCCCGGTGCGGATCGTCGAGCGCGAGAGCGCGATCGTGAACTCGTCGGCCGACACCTGGACGCGCGCCGGCGACGGGGCCACGGCAGCGACGGCGGCCGGCACGGCAGTCGCGGCGACACACGCCACGACCGGCGAGCCTCCTCATCTCAGGATCGCGGGCCGCTTGAACTTCCGGGCGCCCGGGAGGATCGCTTCCGCGTCCGCGCCGAGCCAGTCCTCGAGGAGGGCCGAGTAGAGGCCCCGGTAGTCGGCCGTCGCGCGCAGGTTGCCGTCCTCGTCGAGCTGCTTCACGCCGGGATACTCGCCGATCATCTGACCCTTCACGCGGGAGCCGATCAGGAAGCCGGCGCCGGCGGCGCCGTGGTCGGTGCCGCTCGAGCCGTTCTCCTTCGCCCGCCGGCCGAACTCCGACCACACGTGCACGAGCACCCGGTCGGCGAGGCCGCGGGCCTCGAGATCGCGCTGGAACGCGAGCAGCGAGTCGGCCGTGAGCTTCAGTCCTTCTGCCAGGTCGTTCGCCTGGTCGTCATGTGTGTCGTAGCCGCCGGGAGCCGTCATCGCGACGACGCGCAAGGGCATTCCCGCCGCCAGCATCGCCGCCAGGCCCGCCAGGCGGTTCGGGAAGCGGTCGTCGGACTCGGGATAGGCGACCGGGCTCGCGAAGCCCTTCTTCTCGTCCTTGCCGCGGAACGGCGCCAGCTGGCGGTAGAGCTGGGACGACTGGCGCGTCGCGTCCGTGGCCTGCCGGAGGCCGGGGTCGCCGTGGGTGGGGAGGGCGCCGAGCCGGCCGATCGTCGCGATCATGCGCTCGTGCACGTCGCCCCAGACGCCGCGCGCCCAGAAGTCGTAGCGATCCGGCGAGTCGATCGCGGCGATCGGCACCTTCGCGGTCGCGAGCGAGGGCTGCAGGCTCCAGTCGAGCGACAGCCCCTGCAGCGGGTTGTCGGGGCTTCCGACACGGTCGAGGTAGCGACCGAGCCAGCCGGTCGTCAGGCGCTCGTCCGCCGCGCCCACCTCCCAGAAGTGACGTGAGGTGAAGTGCGACTGGTTCGGGTGGTCGTAGCCGATCCCCGGCATCACGCTGACCTTCCCCTCGGCGTGC
Organism: uncultured Gaiellaceae bacterium; assembly: GCA_963787085.1. Lineage (GTDB taxonomy): Bacteria > Actinomycetota > Thermoleophilia > Gaiellales > Gaiellaceae > Gaiella. The sequence goes on from CAWBBO010000010.1 coordinate 28,918, forward strand.
AGCTGCGCCAACGGCTGCAGCGACGGGTGCCAGTACAGCCTCGAGTCCTCGGTGAACGGGGTTCCGGAGGAGGCGGGCAGCGCCAGGCGCGGGCGCAGGGCGAGGTAGTCCGGGTCGTCTGCCGGGAACAGCATCGACAGCGAGTCGGCGCCGCCGTCGAGGAAGACCGAGAGGAGCACCTTCTGGTTGCCGCCCGCGGCTGCGGCCGCCGCGATGCCCTCGTCGAAGAGCTGCGGACGCAGCGCCGAGCCGCCGTAGACCGCGAGCGCGACCCCCATGCTCTTCGCGACGAAGCTGCGCCGGCTGAGGCCGGTGCCGGCCGGGGTGGGCATGCCTGCCTCGATCGCCGGCAGGCCGCGGCCGGCCTCGGCGATGCCGCGGCGGACCAGCTCGGCACGCGAGTGCTCGTTGCAGCAGGCCATCAGCAGGTCTGGAGGTCGGGGGACACGGCGAGCAGCTGGCGGACGGCGTTCGCGACGAGCGGCGGATACTGCTCGGCCTTCCAGCCGGTGGCGCCGGCGAGCGAGCCGCGGGCGAACCTGAGCAGCTCCTTGCGCGTCTCCGGCCGGATCGTGGGGTTGCCGAGCAGCGCCAGCGCGCCCGTGACGATCGCCTCCGGGTCGTTCGGCACCTTCACGTTCTTCCGCTTCTTGTCGCCGAGCGTGAACGTCTCGAGCGCGGTGTTGGCGATGTCCCAGCGGCCCCGGAACGCGTTCGTGTCGAGCCAGCGCTCGTCGTCCCAGCCGGCCACGTTCGGCGGGTAGAAGAGCCGCTGCCCGGCGTTCTCCGAGAGCCACACCCACGAACGGGTGTCGATGCCGCGGCCGAGGCCGCGCAGCAGTCCTGCGGTGTAGACGACCGGGGGCTTCACCATGCGCGGCCCGGTGTACAGCGCCGGATGGCGCCAGGATCGCCTCGAGCACCGGCCGCACCTCGAAGGACGCCCGGTAGAGCTCCTCGAGGCCCGCGCGCGTCGCCGCGTTCGGCGGCACCGGCACGAAGTAGCTCCACAGCTTCTCGACGAAGAACGGGGGGTGCTTCGGATGGCGGAGCGTCAGCGCGACGGAGTCACGCCACGAGAACGTGCCTCTCTGGCCGAAGATCACCTTCGTGCCGGGGTCGTGGCGCTTCGCGTCGAAGCGGAAGTCGGTCTGGCCCTTGCCGCGCTTCCACGTGCTCGTCCAGCCAGTCAGGGCCCGCGCCTGCTCGCGCACGTCGCGCTCGCTGTAGCCGTTCCCCTCGCCGAGCGTGAACAGCTCCATCAGCTCGCGGCCGTAGTTCTCGTTCGGCGCGTCCTTCGTGTTGTCGATGCCGGAGAGCCACACGAGCATCGCCGGGTTGGCGGTGATCGCGAGCAGGAGCTTGCGGAAGTTGCCGAGCGAGAAACGCCGCAGGAGCCGGTTCTGCGCCATCATCAGCTGCTGCGAGCCGACACCCGCGTTCGACGTGGCGAACCAGTCGTGCCAGTTGAGCGTCATCCGCTCGACCAGCGGCCGGCTCGTGCGCACCATCCGGTCGAGCCACCAGAGGTGGTCGTGGCCGTAGGCGTCGCCGGGGGCGAGCCCGTGGCCCTTCTCGTCGCGCGGCGGCGGCCCGACCCACTTCTCGCCCGCCGGGCGGGTCAGCGAGAGCACGGCTGCGTCGAGCCCGAGCTTTGCGAGTTGCGCGGCCTCGCCGCGGCGCGGGCCGAAGCCGGCACGCCAGAGCAGGCGCTCCGCCTGGGGCACGCCGAAGGGACCGCTGTACCGGGGGATCGCCGCCACGCAGACTCCTTATCGCCCCGGCCGCACGGTTGCTTTAGCTACGCCGCACGGTGAGCGTCGCCTTCATGCCCTTTGCCTTGTGACCGGGCAGGGAGCACCAGAGGGCGTAGCGGCCGGCCGGGAGGCGCAGCGTGCGCTCGCTGCGGCCGCGTGGGTCCATCTGCTTGAACCGCACCGGCTTCGAGCCCTTCGCTTTCGACTGCACGACGAGGTCGTGGGCGTCCGTGCCGAAGTTGACGGCCTCGATCGTCACACGGCCGGAGCGCACGCTCGTGCGGGACATGACGAGCGACCACTCCTTCTCGACGACCTGCACGAACGACACGGCCTGCGGCCCGGCGGTCGCGGGCGCCGCGCCGCGCCGCGAGCAGGGCGACAGCGAGGACGGGGAGGAGGAGGCGCCGCATCAGGCCACCAGCTTCATGCGGCGCATGCGTGCCGCGTCGGGAAGGATGCGGGCCGCGTCGACGTCGAACCACTGCTCGACGAGCGAGGCGTAGACGGCCCGGAAGTCGACGGTCGCCTTCAGGTTGCCGTCCCGGTCGAGGCCCTTCGTGAGGCCGGGGAACTCGCCCACCATGCGGTCGCGCACCTTCGTTCCCATCAGGAACGCGAGCCCAGCGGCCCCGTGGTCGGTGCCGTTCGAGTCGTTCTGCTGGGCGCGCCGGCCGAACTCGCTCCAGACGAGCGTCAGCACGCGGCCGCCCAGGCCGCGGCGCTCGATGTCCGACTGGAAGGCGACGAGCGACTCGGCCACCTCGCGGGCGCCGTCCTGCAGCGGCCCCACCTGGTCGGCGTGGGTGTCGTAGGAGCCCGGGGCCGTCAGCGCGACGGTGCGGATCGGGAAGTTCGCGTCGAGCAACGCAGCCAGGCCCGACAGGCGCCGGGCGAAGTCCGTCTCGGGATACTTGGCCTTCGGGTTGACGTGCACCTGGCCGTCCTTGCCGACGAAGCGGCCGAGCTGGCGGCGCAGCGAGTCGGCCTGCTTGACCGTCTTGCTCGCCTGCGCCAGCACCGGGTCGGGATCGCCGGCGAGGCCGCCGAGCGTGCCGAAGGAGTTCTCGAGCAGGTCGCCGACGACGTCCCAGACGTTGTGCGAGCCGAAGCGGTAGTCGGTCGGGCTGGAGAGCGTCGCGACCGGCACCTTCGCTGTCGCGAGCGACGGCATCAGCGCCCCGTCGAGCGACAGGCCCTGCATCGCGTTCTCGTCGTCGCCGATCACGTCGAGCAGGCGTCCCAGCCACCCCGTGCCGGCCTGCGCGTCGAGCGCGCCCACCTCCCAGAAGTGGCGGGAGGTGAAATGCGACTGGTCGGGGTGCGAGTAGCCGATCGAGGGGAACACGGTCAGGCGCCCGCGGGCGTGCAGCTTCGCGAGCGGCGCCAGCGCGGGATGCCAGTGCAGCCGGCGGTCCGACTGGAAGGCAGGCCCGTCGCCCGGCTTCAGCGCCAGGCTCGAGCGCAGCTTGTGGTAGCGCGGGTCGCCGATCGGATAGAGCAGCGACAGGGAGTCCCAGCCGCCCGGGGCGAAGATCGAGACGAGCACGTTCTTGCCCGACCCGGTGGCGGCCGCGCGGGCGATGCCCTCGTCGAAGATGCTGGGGCCGAGTGCGCCGGCCCCGTAGACGGTGACGGCCATCCCCAGGGTGCGGGAGAGGAACTGACGCCGGTCGAGGCCGGTGCCTGCCGGGGCAGGCATGCCGGGCTCGATCGCCGGCAGTCCGTTCCCCGCCTCGGCGAAGCCGCGCCGCAGCAGCGTGGCGCGCGAGAACTCGTCGCAGTGGTGGCACGTCGGGCTCATGCGGTCTGCATCTCCGGGGATACGGCCACGAGGTGGCGGAGGGCGTTGAGGGTCATGGGCGGGAAGCTCTTCTGGCGGCCGTCGTCCGCGACGGCGGCGCCCATCGCCTGTTCCGCGAAGGCGAGCAGGCTCTTCCGGGTCGTGTCGCTGATCGGCGGGCTGCCCCAGAACGCGAGCGCCCGGTCGACGAGCTGCTCGGGGTCGCCCGGCACGTAGCCACGCTTGGTGTGCTCGGGGCTGAGCGTGTGCTTCTTCAGCACGCGGCCCGCGAGCTCCCAGCGGGCGCGGAACGTGGACGTGTCGAGCCAGCGGTCGTCGTTCCAGCCCGACACGTTGGGCGGGTAGAAGAGCAGCTGTCCGGCGAGGGCGCTCAGCCAGATGTAGTCCTCCGTGGTGATGCGGTCGCCGAGGGCGCGCAGCATCCCGGCCAGGTACACGGTGGGCGGCTTCACCTTGCGCGGGCCCTCGTAGAAGCGCGGGTGCTTGAGGATCGCGGCGAGCACCGGGCGCACGGCGTGCCCCGAGCCGACGTAGAGCTGCTCCAGCGCCGTCTGCGTCTCGTCGTCGGCCGGCTCGGGAATGAAGTAGCTCCACAGCTTGCGCGTGAAGAACGTCGCGTGCTGCGGCTGCGAGATCGCGAGCTGGACAGCCTGCTTCCACGTGAACGGCCCGGCCTTGCCGAAGACCACCTTCATCGCGTCGTCGTGGCGGTTCTTGTCGAAGCGGAACTTGACCCAGCCGTAGCCGTCGCGGTAGGAGGCCGTCCAGCCGGTGAGCGCCCGCGCCTGCTCGCGCACGTCGCGCTCCGAGTAGCCCGAGCCGGCGCCGAGCGTGAAGAGCTCCATCAGCTCCCGGGCGTAGTTCTCGTTGGGCGCGCCTTTCTCGCTGTTCAGCCCGTTGAGGTAGAGCAGCATGGCCGGGTTGGCGGTGACCCGCAGCACGAGGCCGGGGAACGACCCCATGCCGTAGCCGCGGAGGAGGTTGTTCTGGCGGATCATCAGGCGCTGGCTGCCGACCGTCTCGTTCGAGGTCGCGAACCAGTCGTGCCAGACGAGCGTCATGCGCTCCCGCAGGGGCCGCGTCGTGCGCACCATCTGGTCGAGCCACCACAGGTGGTCATGCCCGAACTTGTCGAACGGGTAGAGCCGGCGTCCGTTCACCCGCGGCGGCGGGCCGACCAGGTTCTCCTTCCTCGAGGCCGTCAGCTGTGCGACGGCACCGTGCAGTCCCTTGTTCGCGAGGGAGCGCTCCTCGCCCGGCCGAGGACCGAAGCCGGCGCGCCAGAGGAGCCGTTCGGCCTGTGGCGGCCCGAACGGACCTGAGTACACGGGTAGCGCCATGGACGACTCGATCGGCAGCAGCACGGACTGCGGCGTATCGCTTGGTCGAGGGAACCACGGGGTGTCTCCCTCCGGGTGTCTCCCAGGGGGAGACACCCTTTGTCACGGAAGTGCAACTTCTCGTCCACAGAAACGATGCGCCGGGGCGGCCGAAGATCGACCGACTATCCTCCTCGGCGTGAAGGTGATCCTCCCCGACGAGACCGAGCTCGAGCTCGCCGACGGCGCCAGCGGCCTCGACGCCGCCCGCGCGATCGGCCCGAAGCTCGCCGAGCAGGCCGTGCTCGTGAAGGCGGACGGCGTGGCGCAGGACGTGCGGCTGCCGCTGCCGGACGGAGCGAAGCTGCAGATCCTGACGACCCGCGACACCGCCGACCCCGACGCGCTCCACGTGCTGCGCCACTCGGCCGCACACCTCCTCGCGGAAGCGGTGCGGCGGCTCTACCCGGGCGTGAAGGTCGCGATCGGCCCGCCGATCGAGAACGGCTTCTACTACGACTTCGAGTTCCCCGAGCCGATCGGCGAGGACGATCTCGCCCGCATCGAGGAGGAGGTGCAGCGAGAGCTCGCCGAGGGCCGCTCCTGGTCGCGCGAGGAGATCACCGCCGACGCGGCGCGGGAGCGCTTCGCCGCCGAGGCCGAGCCGTACAAGCTCGAGCTCGTCGACACCGCCGAGGGGGCGATCTCGCTCTACACGCAGGGCGACTTCACCGACCTCTGCCGCGGCCCGCACCTGCAGGACTCGACGCCGATCAAGGCCTTCAAGCTCACCTCGCTCGCCGGCGCCTACTGGCGCGGGGACGAGAAGAACACGCAGCTGACGCGCGTCTACGGCACCGCCTTCTTCACCCAGAAGGATCTCGACGCGCATCTCGAGCGCCTCGAGCAGGCCCGGGAGCGCGATCACCGCCGCCTCGGGACCCAGCTCGACCTCTTCCACTTCGACGAGCATTCGCCCGGCTCGCCCTTCTGGCATCCCAAGGGGATGGCCATCTTCAACACCCTCGAGGACCTCCGCCGCCGCGAGAACGCCCGGCGCGGCTACTCGGAGGTGAAGACGCCCCTGATCTACGACAAGGCCCTCTGGGTGACCTCCGGCCACTGGGACAAGTTCCGCGAGAACATGTTCCTGATCCCGGTCGACGACGAGCACGTCTACGCGATCAAGCCGATGAACTGCCCGGGTCACATGCTCCTGTTCGGCAGCCAGCTGCGGAGCTACCGCGACCTTCCCCTTCGCTTCTCCGAGGCAGCACCGCTCCACCGCAACGAGCTTGCAGGGGCGCTCCACGGGCTCACGCGAGTCCGGTACGTGACCCAGGACGACGCGCACATCTTCTGCGCGCGCGAGCAGATCGACTCCGAGCTCGACGGGTCGCTCGAGTATCTCCGCTACCTCTACGGGCTCTTCGGGATCGAGCCCCGCGCCGAGCTCTCCACGCGGCCGGACAACAAGCTCGGCAGCGACGAGGAGTGGGACTTCACGGAGGGCAAGCTCGTGGAGTCTCTCGACCGGCACGCAATCGCGTACTTCGTCGGCGAGGGTGAGGGATCGTTCTACGGGCCCAAGATCGACCTGCACATCACGGATGCGCTCGGCCGCTCCTGGCAGCTCGGCACGATCCAGCTCGACGCACAGATGCCGGCCCGCTTCGGGCTCACCTACATGGGCTCGGACAACCACGAGCACCCGGTGTTCGTGATCCACCGGGCGTTCTTCGGCTCGTTCGAGCGTTTCATCGGCATCCTGATCGAGCACTACGCCGGCGCCTTCCCGTTCTGGCTCGCCCCCGTGCAGGTCCGCGTGCTGCCCGTCGCCGAGAGCCACGGTGACGCTGCCCGCGCGCTCGCAGGGAAGCTTCGCGACGCGGGCTACCGTGTCGAGGTCGACGAGCGGGACGAGACGCTCGGCAAGCGCATCCGCGACACCGAGGTGGAGAAGGTCCCCTACGTGGTCGTGTGGGGGGACCGGGAATCCGAGGAGGCGCTCGCGGTTCGCGTGCGCGGAAGGGGCCAGGCGACGGTCGGGCTGCCCGACCTGCTGGACGAGCTCGCCGCGCTCGTCGCGCCTTCACGCTCCTGAATCCGGCCCAGGCCTATCGAAACCGCCCTCGATCCTGCTACGCTCTGCCCCTGCAAAGCAGGAGCGGATACGCCCCTCACCTCCGGAGCCGAGCGCTCATCGGGGGTTCAACCGAGTCGAACCCGACGAGGATGAACCGGCGCCAGGCGCCGGTCGAGGAAACCGAGCCGCTGCTTGCAGCGGTTTTTGTCGTTTGAGAGAGAGGATCAGCTGAGCTTGGTGAGAGCCCTTTGAGACCGCGCCGCCGTCCCGAGGACAGGACACGGCCCGTCGTCCATCACGAGCGCATCAACGACCAGATTCGCGTGCCGAGGGTGCGTCTGGTGGACGAGGACGGAACGCAGATCGGGATCAAGACGACCGACGAGGCGCGCGAGTACGCCTACGGCAAGGATCTCGACCTGGTCGAGGTCGCGGCCCAGGCCGACCCGCCCGTCGCGAGGGTCATGGACTACGGCAAGTACCGCTTCGAGCAGGACCAGAAGGCGAAGCTCGCGCGGAAGCACCAGTCGCAGATCCTGCTCAAGGAGATCAAGCTCCGACCCAAGATCGGAATCCACGACTACGAGACGAAGAAGGGTCACGTCACCCGGTTCCTGCACCAGCGGGCGAAGGTGAAGGTCACGATCATGTTCCGCGGGCGCGAGAACCTGCACCCGGAGCGCGGTCGGGACCTCCTGATGAAGCTCGCCGAGGAACTGAAGGACATTGCCCAGATCGACCAGCCGCCGCTGCTCGACGGGCGGAACATGATCATGGTGCTGGGCCCGACGAAGAACGCAGGAGTGAAACCAGATGCCGAAAGTGAAAACGTCAAGCGGAGCGAAGAAGCGGTTCAAGGTGAGCGGAGCGGGGAAGCTGACGCGCCGTCACGCGATGAAGAGCCACAACCTGGAGCACAAGTCGTCGAAGCGTAGGCGCGGCTTCCGCAAGGACCAGCCGGTGGCCGAGAACGACACCAAGAGAATCAAGCGGCTGCTGGGGATGAGGTAACCGATGCCTCGCGTGAAGCGATCCGTCCACGGGCGCAAGAAGCGCCGCAAGGTCCTGGAGCAGGCGAAGGGCTACTGGGGGCTGAAGAGCACCAACTACACCTACGCGAAGGAGCAGGTCGAGCACTCGCTCGCCTACGCCTACCGCGACCGCAAGAACCGGAAGCGCACGTTCCGCTCGCTCTGGATCGTTCGCATCAACGCGGCCGCCCGCGTGCACGGCCTGTCGTACAACCAGTTCATCTCCGGCGTGCACAAGGCCGGGATCGAGCTCGACCGCAAGTCGCTCGCCGACATCGCGGTCAGCGACCCGGCCGCGTTCGCCGCCGTCGCCGAGCAGGCGAAGGCCGCGCTCGACACCAAGGCCGAAGCCGCCTGACGGAAGCGCGCCAGGCGGACGTCGTCCGCCGGCAGGCGGAGCACTTCAGCATGCTCGGCGCGCCGATCTACAGCGGGCTGGCCGCGTTGCTCGCCGAGGATCCCACACCCGCGACGGCGATCCTCGGCGACGACGCGTCATGGGATCTGGGGCTGCGGCTGTTCGGCGCCGTCCACTGGCTCGTTCTCACGGGTGTGGCGCCCCAAGCGCTCTCCGGTGACCCGCGCGACTTCGCGTCCGCGCTCCACGAGCACGCCGCCGAGCTCCGTCGCTTCGTCGCCGAACAGGGCGTGCAGACGAACGAGACACAGCGGTGCGTCGGGCTGCTGCCGGCGTTCCTGTGGCCGGGGCTGGAGGAACGCGTATCACGTCTCGACGCCGCCATCGAGACCCTGCGCCGGTCGCCGCAACGGCCTGAGCTGATCCGTGGCGACTACGTCGAGCTGCTGCCTCGGCTGCTCGGCGCAAGACCGGCCGACGCGGTCACGATCGTCTTCCAGACCGCATCCACGGGCTACCTCTCGGCCGCAGACCGCCTCAGCCTCCGTGCGGCGCTCGACGCCGCCGGTGCGGACGGGCGCCCCCTCGCCTGGGTCTCGACGCGCGCCATGGACGAGCGGGAGCATGCAGACGACGACTCGTGGGAGCTCGAGCTGCGCATCTGGCCCGCGCCGGCCCGGATGGTGGCGCGCCTCGACTACCACGGCAACTGGCTCGACTGGATCGGATGATCACCTCGAAGGACAACGCGAAGCTGAAGCTCGTGCGCGCGCTGCAGCGGAAGCAGGAGCGCGACGCCACGGGGTTGTTCGCCTGCGAGGGGGAGGATCTCTGCGACGCGGCGCTCGCTGCGGGGATCGAGCCGGTGGAGCTGCTCGTCGCCGGCGAGAACGTCGAGGCGGAGCTGCTGGCCGGTGTCTCGACGCTGCCGCATCCCGCGCGGGCGATCGGGGTGTTCCGCCGCGCAGACCTGCCACGGGGCGCGCGTGACACGTGCCTGGCGCTGTGGCGGCTGGCCGACCCGGGCAACGTGGGCACGCTGATCCGGTCGGCAGACGCGTTCGGCGCGGCCGTGGCGCTGAGCGACGGCTGCGCCGATCCGCTCGGCCAGAAGGCGCTGCGCGCGAGCGCCGGGGCCATCTTCCGCGTCCCGCTCGTGACGTGGGAGCAGGCCCCCGGACGTCGTGTCGCCCTGGACGCGAGCGGCCAGGTGGCCCTGCGCGACGCCGACCTGACGCCGCCGGTGACGCTCGTGCTCGGCGCCGAGCGAGCGGGCCTTCCGCAGGAGGTGGTCGCCTCCTGCGACGTCGTCGCCTCGATCCCGATGCCGGGCGACGCGGAGTCGCTCAACGTGGCCGCGGCGGGCGCGATCGCGCTCTACGAGCTTTCGCGCCGCTTCTGAGCGTTGATCGCCCGGTAGCGCTCGATCATCGCGCGCAGGCGCTGCATGCCCGGATCGGTGCGGGCCCACTCCTCCGCTTCGGCCCTAGCCTTCTTCCTCTTCTCCGGCGTCATCGTCGTCCTCCTTGAGGACCGAGACCAGGTAGCGCACGTCGGTCCGGATGTCGAACAGGCTCTCGAGGATCAGTTGCGTGACCTCTGAATCCTCCATCGGAAAATGGTGCCTGCCCGCGAGTCCCGTCGCAAGAGGCCGTTGCGGACGGGTCTCCGTCCTACCAGGCCCCGCCGCCGCCTCCGCCCCCGCCGCCACCGCCACCACCGGAGAAGCCGCCACCGCCGCCGCCCGAGCCGGACGAGGGCGGCGCGAGCGCCGAGCCGAAGCCGGAGGCGAGGTCGCCGATCGCGAGCGAGGTCGCGCCCGAGCCGAGGTTCGCCGCCCGGGGAGATCCAGTAGATCGACGAGGCCTGGGCGAGCTCCTCGGGCATCGCCAGGTGCGCCGCCTGCAGCACCCGCTCAGCGATCCCGAAGGCGATCCCGTAGACGAGGAACCGCTCCCACAGCTCGAGCGTCGCCGGCGGCGCCTCCTGCAGCCGTGGGAAGTCCGTGAGGTAGCGGCGGAACGCCTCCCAGCGCTCGGCCTCGAGGTTGCCCTGCTTCGAGCGGCGCCGCCACAGCCGTCGCTGGGTGAGCGCGCCGAGCACGATCGCCGCGTTGACGAAGGCGGCGACGCCGACGCCCAGGAGCACGACGTCACCCCAGCGCGGGTAGACCGAGCGCCAGCCGTCGAGCGCGAGGTAGAAGAGGAGCGCTCCGATGCCTGCGAAGACGAGCAGCGCGAGCGCCAGCGGGAGGGCGCCACGTGAGAGGAACCAGCGACGGTTGCCCACCTCGGTGGAGACGTTCGCCTTGAACGCGGTGAACCGCTTGCTCATCGACTCCCGCTCGTCCTCGATCTTCTCGCGGAACCGCGAGAGCCGCTCGGAGCCGTCGCCGATGACGCCGTCGACGACGTGGGAGACGGCGTTCTCCCACGGCTTCAGCGCCTCGCCCTTGTCGCCCGCGGAGAGCTCGAGGTCGGAGACCGACTCGCTGCGCAGCCCGCCCCACGTCTTGCGCTCCGTCGTCACCGGCGTCGACGCGTAGACACCGCGCCGGATCAGGTCGAACAGGGTGGCCGTGAACTCGAACGACCCGGCCTCGCCGCCCTGGCGCAGCAGCGTCGGCACGAGCGCGGGCGGCGTGTCCGTCGGCGGCTCCTGCTCGTACTCGCGGTCGTAGCCCGTCTGGAGCTCGCGCCCGTACAGCCAGAAGACGGCGCCCACGACGGCGAGCGCCGGGAGGAGGCCGAGCAGGAGGACGTAGAGGCCGTACCGCAGCGGATGACGCTTCGCCTCCTCGATGCGGTCGGCGTCCTGCTCGAACTGCGCGGCGTCCGCTTGCTCCTCGCCGCTGATCCGGTCGAGGCCGTTGCCGGCGACGACGCGCATGCCGTCCGTCGCGGCGAACGCCGAGCGCGGGATCAGTGCCCGCAGCTCGACGAACTGCCCGGCCGGGACGTCGAGCGCACGCAGGAGCGCACGGTCGCCGGCGAGCTGCACGTCGCCGCGCACGTAGACCGGGTGGCCCCAGGCGCGCAGAACCTTGCCGGGCGCCTCGAGCGTCGCCGTGAGCCGTCCCAGGCGCTCTTCCCACTCGTCCCCCCAGACCTGCAGGTTGACGTCGACGACGTCGTCGTAGGCGACGGCGAGCCCGCGCAGCGTGTAGCGGACGTCGAACGTGCGCACCTCGTCGGTGGCCGCGTAGTGCCAGACGATGCGGGTGCGCCCGCCGAGGTCGGCGACTCCGAAGGTGCCGGGAGCGTCGATGCAGCCGAGCTCGGTGCACCCGCCGGGCCGGTATACCCGGCCGTTCTCGCGCACCGTGACGTTCGCGACCGACTCGCCCGAGCGCAGCGGGATCTCGCGGTAGCCGCCCGAGAACGAGCCCGAGAAGGCGTACTGGATGCGCTCCCGCACCTGCAGGGCGCCGTTCTGCGCCACCTGCACGGTGACATCGGCCTGCGGCAGCGTGAACGACTTCGCCCCGGCCGCCCCCGCGAGCGCAAGTGCCGCGACGACGACGGCGAGCAGCGCGCCTGGCCGTGTGGCTCTAGGCGCTCGGCGTGTCACTCGGCGCGTCGGCCGCGGGCGGCGCGGCCGGTGCGGGCGTGGCCGGCTGGAAGCTGACCTCGGGGACCTCGCGGTCGGCCGCGTCCTCGATCTCGAAGAACTCCCGCTTCGTGAACCCGAACATGCCGGCGACCATCACAGCGGGGAACACCTGGATGGCGTTGTTGAAGGTCAGCACCGTGTCGTTGTAGACCTGGCGCGACACAGCGATCTTGTTCTCGGTGTCCGTCAGCTGGGCTTGCAGGTCGAGGAAGTTCTGGCTCGCCTTCAGGTCGGGATAGGCCTCGGCGACCGCGAACAGCCGGCCGAGCGCCTGGCTGAGCAGGCCCTCCGCCTGGGCGGTCTCGGCCACGGTCGTGGCGCCCGCCGCACGCGCACGCGCCTCGGTGACCGCCTCGAAGGTGCCGCGCTCGTGGGCCGCGTACCCCTTCACCGTCTCGACGAGGTTCGGGATCAGGTCGCGGCGCCGCTTGAGCTGCACCTCGATCTGCGCCCAGCTGTTGTCGACCCGGTTGCGCTTCTGGACGAGCCCGTTGTAGAGCACGACCAGGTAGAGCGCGAGCAGGACGACCAGCCCGAGCAGGATCCAGACGACGATCACGCCCCGACTCTACGGTCTAGGTGGGCGGCTGGCAAACCGTCACGCCCGCCGGCGGCAGACCCAGACCATGTCCTCGCCGCCTGCATACGGGCGGCGGTCGAACCAGCCGTACACCTCCACGACGTCGAAGCCGGCCTCGTCCAGGAGCCGCCGCCACTCGAGCTCCGACAGCCAGTGCAGGCTCATCGTGGCCGCCTGCTCGCCGCCGCGCACGGAGAGCGTCAGCGTGCGCGCGTCCTCGTCCCAGTCAGCCCGCTCGAAGATGCCGGGCTCCCGCTCGAGCCAGCTGCCGTGCGTCTCCTCGATGTCGGCACGGCTCGGCGCGAACACGTCGAACACGAGCCGCCCGCCCGGCTCGAGCACGGCGTGCGCGGCGCGGAGGGCCCTGAGCTTCTCCGTCTCGTCCGGCATGTGCAGCAACGACCGGAAGGGACAGATCACGAGCGGCACGCGCTCCTCGACGGGCGGCTCGCGGAGGTCGCCGACACGGAGATCGAGGAGCGCCTCGACGCCCCGCTCGCGTGCGAGCTGCCGCGCGACCGCGAGCATCCCCTGCGACTGGTCGACCCCGATCACCCGGATGCCGGCCTCGGCGATCGGCACCGCGATGCGGCCCGTGCCGACGGCCAGCTCGACCACGGGCCCTCCCGCAACAGTCGCCTCCGCCACGTAGAAGCCGATGTCCTCGGTCACCGACCGGCTCCACGGGTCGTAGATGGATGCGATCGCGTCGTACAGCGCCACGCGGTTGAGTGTAGGCGCCTGCCCCGGTGGCAGGCCCGCCGTGGAGCGGCTCGGGCCGTTGGTACGCTCGCTCCCTCGATGGATGCCGCAGCACTCGAGCAAGACGGTCTCGCCGCAGCGGCGGCGGCCGCGAGCACCGAGGAGGTCGAGGCCGTCCGCGTCGAGTACCTCGGCCGCAAGAGCGCGATCAAGCAGGCGCTGCGCGAGGTGCGCGACCGCGACACCGGCATGACCCTGAACGCCGTGCGCGAGCGGCTCGAGGCGGCGATCGACGAGCGTGGCGAGGAGCTTGCGCGGGCCGAGCTCGACGCGCGCCTGACGGGCGAGCGGGTCGACGTCACCCTGCCCGCCGCCGGCTACCAGCGCGGGCGCCTGCACCTGATCACGCAGATCCGGCGCGAGGTCGAGGACGTCTTCCTCGGGCTCGGCTACAGCATCGTCGACGGGCGCGAGGTGGAGACGACGCACTACAACTTCGACGCCCTCGCGTTCCCCGCCGGGCACCCGGCCCGCTCGCCGCTCGCGACGCTGTTCCTCGACGACGAGACCGTGCTGCGCACGGAGACGTCCCCGTCGCAGATCCGCACGATGGAAGCGCAGCCGCCGCCCGTCTACATCGTCTCGCTCGGCCGCACCTATCGCCGTGACACGCCCGACGCCACGCACTCGCCGATCTTCCATCAGGTCGAGGGCCTGGCGGTCGACGAGGGGATCACGCTTGCCGACCTGACGGGCACGCTCGACTTCCTGCTCAAGAAGCTGTTCGGCGAGGAGCGCCGCACCGAGTTCCGCACCCACTACTTCCCGTTCACGGAACCGTCGATCGAGGCGTACGTCTCGTGCCACGTGTGCGACGGCAGCGGCTGCACGGTCTGCCGGCACTCCGGCTGGATCGAGGTCGGCGGCGCCGGCATGGTCGACCCGAAGCTGTTCGAGTTCGTCGGCTACGACCCCGAGCGCTACAGCGGCTTCGCGTTCGGCTGGGGGCTCGAGCGGATCGCGATGCTGCGGCACGAGTTCCCCGACCTGCGCGAGCTCTGGCGCAACGACCTCCGCTTCTCGAGGCAGTTTTGAAGGCGCCGCTCTCCTGGCTGCGCGAGTACGTCCGCGTCGACGCGACCGCCGACGAGATCGCCCGGCGGCTCGCCGTCTCCTCGCTCGAGGTCGACCGCGTCATCGACGCCGGCGTGGCGGACGTCGGCGACAACCTCGCGTTCCTGCGGGTCGGCCGGGTGCTCGAGGCGGCGAAGCACCCGAACGCGGACAAGCTGCAGCTCTGCCAGGTCGACGTCGGCGAGGGCGAGGCCCGCCAGATCGTCTGCGGCGCCTGGAACTTCGGCGTCGGCGCCACCGTGGCGGTCGCTCTGCCCGGGGCGCTGCTGCCCGGCTTCCCGGGGCCGCTCGACGAGCGCCCGCTCCGCGGCCAGGTCTCGCGCGGGATGATCCTCGCCGAGGACGAGGTCGGGCTCGGCACGGACCACTCCGGGATCATGGTGCTGCCGGACGGGATCGAGCCCGGCACGCCGCTCCTCGACGTCCTGCCCGTCCGCGAGCAGGTGCTGGACGTGACGCCGACGATGAACCGCGTCGACCTGCTCTCGATGGTCGGCCTCGCCCGCGAGGTCGCGACCCTGTTCGACGGCGAGCTGCTGCCCGTCGAGGCGGAGGACCCCCAGATCCAGCATCCCGAGTGGGTGGACGTCAGCGTCGACGACCCCGACGGCTGCCCCCGCTATCTCGCCCGGGTCTTCAAGGGCGTCGCCGTGGGGCCGTCGCCGGTGTGGATGCGCGCGCGCCTGCACACGGCCGGCATGCGCTCCATCTCGAACGTCGTCGACGTGACGAACTACGTCATGCACGTCTACGGCAGCCCGCTCCACGCCTTCGACCGGGCGAAGCTCGCGGGCGGCCGCATCCTCGTCCGCCGCGCGCGCGCCGGCGAGGAGCTGACGACACTCGACGGGACGCTGCGGAAGCTCGGCGACCAGGACCTGCTCATCACCGACGGCGAGCGCCCGGTCGCGTTCGCCGCGATCATGGGAGGCAAGGACAGCGAGGTCGTGGACGAGACGACGGAGGTGCTGCTCGAGGCAGCGAACTTCGAGCCGGTCGGCATCATGCGGACGTCCGAGCGCCACGCTCTGCGCACCGAGGGGTCGAACCGCTGGGAGAAGGGTGTCGACCCGCACCTGGCGGCGCCGGCGGCCGTGCTCGCGAGCAGGCTCCTCGTCGACCTCGCCGGCGGCGAGATGACCGGCAGCGTCGACGTGCACGCCGGCCTGCCCGAGCGTCCGGTCGTGCGGCTGCGGCCGGAGCGCACCGATCGCGTCGTCGGCATCGACGTCGCCCCGGAGGAACAGCGGGGGATCCTCGAGCGGCTCGGCTTCGACGTCACCGACGAGTGGGAGGTGACGGTGCCGACGTGGCGTGCGCGCGACGTCGACCGCGAGATCGACGTGGTCGAAGAGGTGGCCCGCGTCGTCCTCGACCGCGTCCCGAAGACGATGCCGCAGCGCCGTCTCGTCACCGGCCACCTCACGAAGGACCAGCGCCTGCGCCGGCTCGTGGAGGACGTGCTCACGGGTGCCGGGTTCGCGGAGTCGTACACGTGGAGCCTCGTCGCCCGCGACCCGCAGCCGGACGCCCTCCGGCTCTCCGACCCGATGAGCGGCGACCAGGCCGTGCTGCGGACGACGCTGCTCGAAGGCCTCGTCGAGGCGGCGCGGGTGAACGTCGACGCGGGGAACACACCGATCGCGCTGTTCGAGCTGGCGCGCGTCTACCTCCCGACGGGGGCGCAGCTCCCGGACGAGCGCTGGCGCGTGGGAGGCGTCGCCGAGGGAGGCTTCGTCGCCGCCCGGGCTGCGGTCGAGACGCTGTACGACACGTTGCACCTCGACCTGCGGGTGCGTCGCGCGACCCGGCCCTTCCTGCACCCGGGCAAGTCGGCCGAGACCGACGCAGGCTGGCTCGGCGAGCTGCACCCGGCTCTGCTCGAAGGGGAGTGGGGGGTGTTCGAGCTCGACCTCGCGACGCTGACGGCGCCGGTGCCGGACCGGATCCTCTACGACGACGTGATCACCTTCCCCGCGCTGAACCAGGACGTCGCGGTCGTCGTCGACGAGGAGGTCGAGGCGGCTGCGCTCGTCGACCTCGTGCTCGAGGCAGGCGCTCCCGAGACACGCCGGGCTCGCGTGTTCGACGTCTACCGCGGCGGGCAGGTGGGCGAGGGGAAGAAGTCGGTGGCCATCCATCTCTCGTTCCAGGCGCCCGACCGGACGCTCTCGGACGAGGACGCGGCCGCTGTCCGGGAACGCATCGTTCAGGCCCTCGCGGACCGCTTCAACGCCGACCTGCGCGCCTGACGGCCACCGATCGCCGCCGCTCCCGGCGGCGGAGCCGGCCTCTGCGGCGGCTCGCGCTCCTGCGGCCGCTAGCGCCTACAGGACTCTGTCGCCGACGAGCCAGACGGCGCCCTGCGTGGCCACGTTGTCCACGTCGGACAAGGCTCGCAGCACCCGCGTCGTGCCGATGATGCCCTCTTGGTCGAGGCGCTCGAAGCAGCGGCGCGCCATACCTGGCGCGACGCCGTAGCCCGAGCGGCCGCAGCGGAAGAGGAACGCGAGGCGCGGTGCGTCGCGTGTCGGGTTGATGGGGGCGCAGAGGAGCGCCGCCCGGTCGAGGTGGTCGCTCGAGGTCAGCTCCAGCTCGCACAGCAGATCGGTGTAGTCGCTCGCGAGCGGGGCGAGCGCCGCGTCCCACGACACCGCCACGGGAACGCGCTCGCGCGCGAGCGGCGCAGCCGCCGGCGCCAGAGCGAATCTCCGGCTCGGCCAGGAGGCACCACACCCGCGACTCGTCCAGGCGCTCGAAGAGGCGCCGGGCCGCCTCCGGCCCCTGCGCGCCGCCGGCGCGCCGCACGTGGAAGACGAGCTCCTGTCCCACGTGGCCGACGCCCATGGGGCCGAGAACCTGGGCCGCCCGGGGCAAGTCGCCGGGCTGCTCGGTCGTCAGCGTCAGCTTCACGTCGTCCCAGCCGGGCGGGAGGGTCTCCTCGAGCGTGCGCCATTGATCGACGAGCTTCATCGGCCGTCAGCATAATGACGTCCGTGTCGAGGCCGGTCGGATACCGCTAGTGGCGAGCGAGCTCAAGCTTCCTCGCCTGGGGCAGGGCATGGAGTCGGGCACGATCGTCCGCTGGCTCAAGAGCGAGGGCGACGCGGTGAAGAAGCGCGAGCCCCTGTACGAGCTGGACACGGACAAGGTGACCCAGGAGGTCGAGGCGGAAGAGGACGGCGTGCTGCTCAAGATCGTCGTGCCCGAAGGCGAAGTCGAGGTGGGCACCACGATCGCGCTGTTCGGCACCGACGGCGAGGCGCCGGCGGCCGAGACGGCGTCAGAGGCGCCCGACGAGGCCGTCACGGAGCCCGCGACTGGAGCACCCGAGGCAGTCGAAGCACCCGAAGCAGCCGGCGCAGAGGCGGGCGGCGACTCGCCCGCGCCGGCGCCGGCACCCTCGCCCCGCCGGCTGCAGCTGCCGCCGGCTCCGAGCCAGGAGCCGCGGCGCCGCGCACGGAGGGGCGCGTCAAGGCCTCCCCGCTCGCCCGCCGCATCGCGCGTGAGCGCGGCGTCGACCTCGCCACCGTCGTCGGCACAGGCCCCGACGGGCGCATCGTCGCGGACGACGTCGAGAAGGCGCCCACCGGAACGGTTGCCGCGCCGGCGGCGCCGGCCGCCCCGTCCGCCGGTGAGGTCGAGGTGGTGCAGCTCACGTCGGTGCGCAAGACGATCGCGCGCAGGCTGACCGAAGCGTGGGCCGCGCCCGTCTTCCAGCTGGGCGCGTCCGCCGACATGACCGAGGTGCTCGCGCTGCGTGAGCAGCTCGTCGAGCGTCTGGCCGAGGGCGACGTCAAGCCCACCGTCAACGACGTGCTCACGCGGCTCGTGGGGGTGGCGTTGACCGCCCACCGCGCCGTCAACGCCACGTTCGACGGCGAGAGCATCCAGCGCCACCCGCTCGCCCACGTCGGCATCGCCGTCGCGGCGCCGAACGGGCTCGTCGTGCCCGTCGTCCGCGACGCCGGCCGCAGCACGATCCAGGAGATCGCGCGGCAGCGCGCCGACCTCGTCGACCGTGCCCGTGCCGGCAAGCTCACGCTCGACGACATGCAGGGCGGGACCTTCACGATCTCGAACCTCGGCATGTTCGGCGTCGAGCAGTTCGTCGCCGTGCTGAACCCGCCGCAGGTGGCGATCCTCGCGGTGGGTGCCGTCAAGGACACCCCGGTCGTCGTGGACGGCGAGCTCGATGTCGCGCCGCTGCTGCAGATGACGCTCACGTGCGACCATCGCGCGATCGACGGTGCCGACGGCGCGGAGTTCCTCCGCACACTCGTCGCCCTCGTCGAGCAGCCGGCGCTCGCGTTGTAGATGGCGGTCGTCGTCCGTCGGGGCGGGGTGCAGGACGTCCGTTTCCTGCGCGACATGCTGCACCATGCGTACTACTGGAAGGAGCGCAAGCCCGACGCAGGCCCCGGCCCGGTGCAGCTGTACGTCAAGGCATGGGGGCGGGCCGGCGACACGGCCGTGATCGCGATCGTCGACGGCTTTCCCGTCGGCGCCGCCTGGTACCGCCTCTTCCCGCCCAGTCACCCCGGCTACGGGTTCGTGAACGAGCAGACGCCGGAGCTCGCCGTCGCGGTCGTGCCGAATGCCCGCGGGCAGGGAGTGGGCAGCGCACTCCTCGCCACCCTGCTCGATCGCGCACGCGCCGACGGCTTCAGGGCGCTGAGCCTCAGCGTCGACAAGCTCAACGACGCCGCCGTCGCGCTGTACCGGCGTCACGGCTTCGCCCCCGTCGAGGAGACGGACGACGCCCTCACGATGATGGCCCCGCTCTCGTGACTACGATCGGCTCAGAGACAACGACGGAAAGGTTGAGAACGCATGGAGTGTGACGTTGCCGTCCTCGGCGGCGGCCCGGCGGGCTACACCGCGGCGATCCGCGCGGCACAGCTCGGTGCCAGGGTCGTCTGCATCGAGCAGGAGCCCGCCCTCGGCGGCACCTGCCTGCGCGTGGGGTGCATCCCCACGAAGGCATGGGTGCAGACAGCGCACGCGCTGCACGACGCACGCGAGACGTTCGCCAAGCTCGGCGTCGGCGTGTCCGAGCCGCAGCTCGACTTCTCGCAGGCGGCCGCCTGGAAGGACGGGGTCGTCAAGCAGATGACGGGCGGCGTCGCCTCGCTGTTGAAGGCGAACGGCGTCGAGTGGGTGAAGGGCACGGGTCGCTTCGCGAGCGCCGGCTCGCTCGCGGTCGAGGGGGGAGAGGACGTCGCCTTCCGGAGCGCGATCGTCGCCACGGGCTCGTATCCGCTGCGCCCCCCGATCCCGGGCCTCGACAGCCCGCGCTGCGTCGACTCCACCGGCCTCCTCGCCCAGACCGAGGTGCCGCGCCGGCTCGTCGTGCTCGGCGGCGGCATCATCGGGTGCGAGTTCGCCTCCATCTTCGAGCGCTTCGGCAGCGAGGTCACCATCGTCGAGATGCTGCCGACGCTGATCCCCCAGGAGGACGCGGACGCCGCCAAGGAGCTGGCGAAGGCGTTCAAGCGCCGCAACATCGCCATGCACCTCGCGAAGCAGTGCACGCAGGTGGACGACCTCGGCTCGCATCTCGTCGTCCACTTCGGCGAGGGCGAGACGGTCGAGGCCGACCTCATGCTCGTCTCCGTCGGTCGTGCGCCCCTGGTGCAAGGGCTCGGTCTCGACGAGATCGGCGTCCCGACCGATCCACGCGCGGGCATCGCCACCGACGACCACATGCGTACCGCCGTCCCGAACATCTACGCCGCCGGCGACGTCGCCGGCCGCTGGCAGCTCGCCCACACGGCGTTCCGGGAGGGCGAGATCGCGGCCGAGAACGCGATGGGTCACGCGTCGTCGCTCGGCGAGCCGGCGGTGCCGCGGCCGATCTACACCGACCCGGAGATCGCCGGCGTCGGCCTCACCGAGGCGCAGGCGAAGGAGCAGCTCGGCGAGGAGAACGTCGCGGTCGGCGTCTTCCCGTGGGTCGCCAACGCCCGCGCGGTGATGTCGGGCGACACCACCGGGTGGGTGAAGTCGATCCACGAGACGACGTACGGCGAGCTGCTCGGGCTGGTCATCGTCGGGCCTCACGCGACCGACCTGATCGAGGTCGGGGTGGTGGCGCTCGACGCCGAGTCGACCGTCGAGACGCTCGCCGACGGGATCGCCCCACATCCGACGCTGTCCGAGGCGATCAAGGAAGCCGGGCTCGTCGCGCTGAACCGGGCCATCCACCTGCCACCCAAGCGCCGGTAGGCTCGGGGCATGTCCGCACTCGGCTCCCGTCGCAATGCCATCGTGCTCACCGTGGGCTGGTGGCTGCTGCGCCGAAAGCTGCGCAGGCGCGCCGGGGCGGCGGTGGCGGGCTTGCTCGCCGGCGAGGGGCTGTCACTCGGGGCGCCGCGCCGAAAGCGGCACCGGCTCCGGAACCTCGTCCTCCTCGGCGCCCTCGCGGCAGGCGGCTACGTCCTCTGGAAGCGCCGCCAGCGCGGGCACGACGACGACTGGGGAACCTGGGAGCCCGAGCCTTCGGTGCCGGTCGCGGGGTGAGCGGCAGCATCGGAGAGCTCGACCCGGGCCGCCTGCGCCCGGCGCTCGAAGGGCTCGTGCCGTACGAGCCCGGGCGTCCGGTCGAGGAGGTGCAGCGCGAGCTCGGGCTCGCCCGCGTCGTCAAGCTCGCCTCCAACGAAGGCCCGCACGGCCCGTTCCCCGCCGCGCTCGAGGCGATCGCCCGCTGCGCCGGCGAGGCGAACCGGTATCCGGACGGCGGCGCGTTTGCGCTGCGACGCGCGCTCGCTGAGCGTCACGACGTCTCGCTCGGCGAGGTCACCGTGTGCTCCGGCGCGGACGCCGTGATCGGCTACGTCTCGTACGCGCTGCTCGACCCCGGCGACGAGATCGTCACCGGCTGGCCGTCCTTCACGAGCTTCGTGCTCGATCCCAGGAAGCTCGGCGCCGTGCCCGTCACCGTGCCGTTGCGTGACCACCGCTTCGACCTCGACGGGCTGCTCGACGCGATCACGCCACGGACGAAGATCGTCTTCATCGCCACCCCCAACAACCCGACGGGCACGATGTCGACCCGTGCGGAGCTCGACCGGTACTTCAGCCGCGTGCCGGAGCACGTCCTCACCGTCGTCGACCAGGCGTACTTCGAGTACATCGACGACCCGGACTACCCCGACGCCGTCGAGGAGTACGCGAAGGCGGGGCACCGGGCGCTCGTGCTGCGCACGTTCTCGAAGATCTACGGCCTGGCCGGCCTGCGCGTCGGCTACGGCGTCGGCCCCGCGTCGGTGATCGAGGCGATCGGCAAGGTGCGGCGTGCCTTCGACGTGACGACGGCGGGGCAGGTCGCTGCGCTCGCAAGCCTCGACGACGCGGACGAGGTCGCACGCCGCCGCATGGGCAATCGCGAGGCGATGGCGGCTCTCGAGGAGCTGCTGCGGCGGCACGGCTGGGATCCCGTCGGCCCCGCGGTCGCCAACTTCCTGTTCGTCGAGGTCGGCGAAGACGCGACGGCCCTCGACGACGCGTTGCTGCGGCAGGGCGTGATCGTGCGTCCGATGGGCTCGTTCGGAGCACCGCACGCGCTGCGGATCACGGCAGGCACGCTGGACGAGATCGCCTTCCTCGGCGAGGCGCTGGCCGCGATCGCCGTCCCGCGTTGAGAGCGCGTTATCTCGGGTAGCGGATCCGCGATCCCGCCGGGTGCTCCGCTATCCTGGCCCTACGGGCGCAAGGCGCCCGTTTCCGTATGAAGACGACGCTCAAGAGAGGCATCGGTCGCGGCAACGTCGCGAACGGGAACGGGAAGGCGCAGCTTCCCCCCGGGCCGATCGCCCCGATCACGATCTACCGGCAGCCCGAGCCGCCGCGGCGCGGCGGCGCCTCGACGGCGCTCCGCATTCTCGGCTGGGCGGCGGTCGTGCTCGTCGTGTGCGCCAGCGGCGTCGCCGGCGGTGCGTACCTGTACCTGCACGAGTCGGTGGCGGCCGTGGCACCGGAGACCGCCGACGTGAAGAAGACGATCAAGCGGCTCGACCTTCCCGTCGCGGGGCAGCCCGCCACCGCGCTCGTGATCGGCTACGACAGGCGGGCGGACGAGGCGAAAGGCGCGCCCTCCCGCTCCGACACCCTGATGCTGATCCGCGCCGACCCGAAAGCGGAGACGATCTCGCTGCTCTCGTTCCCGCGCGACCTGCGTGCCTCGATCCACTGCCCGGGCCGGACGCCGTACAACGACAAGATCAACGCGGCGTACTCGGCCTGCGGCGCCAGCGGCACCCTGGAGACGGTGCGCCAGCTCACCGGCGTCAAGGTCAACTACCTGATCACGGTCAACTTCCGCGGCTTCCGCCAGCTCGTGGACAAGCTCGGCGGCGTCTGGATCGACGTCGACCGCCGCTACTTCAACGACCGCAGCGGCCCGAGCGGCTACGCGACGATCAACCTGCAGCCCGGCTACCAGAAGCTCGGCGGCTACCAGACGCTCGACTTCGTGCGCTTCCGCCACACCGACAGCGACCTGCATCGCAACGCCCGCCAGCAGCTGTTCGTGCGGGCCTTCAAGGACCAGATCCGCTCGAGCTTCTCGGTCACCAGGCTGCCGAAGGTGATCAAGGTGCTGACGAGCAACATCGAGGTCGGGCAGGGCGGAGGCAAGGACGTGAGCGCGAAGACGGTGCTGTCCTACGCGGTGCTCGCCTACTCGCTGCCGCCCGGGCACGTCTTCCAGTCGCGGATCGAGGGGCTCGAGGGCTTTTCCGACCTCACCACCTCGTCCGAGAACATCACGCGGGCGGTGCAGCAGTGGGCGAGCCCGGACGTGGAGTCGCCGAAGAAGGCCACTGCGGTCGCGCTGGGCGAGAAGGTGAAGACGCGGACGCCCCCGCCGAAGGAAACGTCGGTGACCGTGCTCAACGGCAACGGCGTCACGGGCTCGGCGTCGAATGCCGGCTACCTGCTCGGCCAGCGTGGCTACCAGATCCTGACGCCCCCGGACGGGATCCCGGCCAACGCTCCGCCCTTCAAGGGCACGCCGTTCGGCTACTTCCGCACCACCGTCTACTTCGACCCGTCGCTGACGGGAGCGAAGGAGGCGGGACGCAAGATCGCCAACCTCTTCGGCTCGGCCGACGTGAAGAGGACGACCGACGAGATCCGCCCGCTCGCGAACGGTGCCATGCTGACCGCGGTCGTCGGCCAGACCTTCCACGGCAGCCTCGCGTCGGCACCGGTCGACCAGACGCCGAAGCGCGAGCTCGCGAACGTCGGCCCCGGGGCGGGTGCCTCCCTCGAGCTCCTGCGCGAGCGCAAGGACAAGGTCGACTTCCCCCTGATGGTGCCGACCGTGATCGAGCGCAGCTCCTGGATCGACCGGGAGCGCCCGGTGCACCTGTATCGCTTCGACGAGAAGGGCAAGCACAAGACGCTGCGGCTCACATACCGCATGGGCTCGAACGAGTACTGGGGCGTGCAGCAGACCGACTGGCAGGACGCGCCGGTGCTCGGCAGCCGCAACTTCGTGCGCAACATCGGCGGCAGGCGCTACGAGCTCTACTACAACGGCCCGCACCTGCACATGGTCGTGCTCCGCACCGACAGCGCCACCTACTGGGTCGTGAACACGCTGCTCGACCGGCTCTCCAACGAGACCATGGTCGCGATCGCCAAGGGCCTGCGCCCGCTCGGCCGCGTCGCCTCGTAGCCGCCCTCGAGCCGGCGCCCCGGCCGCCGCTTGGCGGTACGCTCCACCCCGGCCGTGAGCGCTTCCCCCCACAAGGTCGCCGTCTTCGGCGCGGGATACGTCGGACTCGTCACCGGCGCCTGTCTTCGCCGACCTCGGCCACCGCGTCGTCGTCCGTGACATTCTGGCCGAGCGCGTGGAGGCGCTCCGCCGCGGCGAGGTTCCGATCTACGAGCCCGGCCTGCACGAGCTGATCGCCGGCAGCGCCGACAGGATCTCGTTCACGACCGACGTGGCAGAGGCGATCGACGGCGCCGACTTCGTCTACATCGCCGTCGGCACCCCGCCGACCTACTCGGGCGACGCCGACCTCGCGGCCGTCTGGACGGTGATCGACGAGCTGCCCCAGATCGAGCGGCGCACGGTGGTGGTGATGAAGAGCACGGTCCCCGTCGGCACCGGCACGAAGGTCAGGCATCGCCTGGACGAGCGAGGGCTCCAGCATGTCGGCTACGTCTCCAACCCGGAGTTCACGGCCGAGGGCACCGCCGTGCGGGACTTCCTGCATCCCGACCGCATCGTCGTCGGCTCCTTCCGGCAGGAGGACGGAGACGCGGTCGTCGCGCTCCACACCGGCATCGAGGGACCTGTCGTGCGCTGCGACGTGGCGTCGGCGGAGATGATCAAGCTCGCCGCGAACGCCGCCCTGATGACCCGGATCTCCTTCATCAACGAGATCGCGAACGTGTGCGAGGCGACCGGCGCCGACGTCGTCCGGGTGGCCGAGGGGATCGGGCTCGACCACCGCATCGGGCCTGCGTTCCTTCGTGCCGGGATCGGCTTCGGCGGCTCCTGCTTTCCGAAGGACTCGCTCGCGCTGAAGCAGCTCGCCGCGAACTCCGGCTACCACTTCCAGCTGCTGAACGCGGTGATCGAGGTGAACGAGCTGCAGAAGCGACGCGTGATCGGGAAGCTGCACAGCCATCTCGGCTCGCTGCGCGGCAAGACCGTGGCGCTGCTCGGGCTCGCCTTCAAGCCGAACACCGACGACATGCGCGAGGCGCCGAGCCTCGTGCTGGCGGGCCGGCTGCTCGCCGAGGGCGCCGACGTGCGCGCGTGGGACCCGGTCGTCAGCGGCAGCGACCTGCACGGCGTCGAGATCGCCGCCACGCCCGCGGCGGCTGCGGCGGGCGCGGACGCCGTCGTGCTCGTGACCGAATGGCCCGAGCTGGCCGACGTCGACTGGGCGGCCGTTGCGACGACGATGCGCACGCCTCTGCTGATCGACGGACGCAACATGCTCGACCAGGTCGCGCTGCGGGAGGCGGGATTCACCGTCGAGGGCATCGGCCGGGCAGCCCCGGTGTCTGCCTGATGGAGGCGATCCTGCTCGCCGGCGGCAAGGCCGAGCGCATGGGCGACGCCACCGCGGGCCGGCCCAAGTCACTCGTTCTCGTCGGTGGCAAGCCGCTGCTCGCGTGGCAGATGGGGCGGCTCGCCAAGGTCGGCGTCACCCGCGTGATCGTCAGCTGCGCAGCCGGCCAGGAGGCGGACTTCGAGCGCGACCTCGGTGGCCTCGGCGTCGAGCTCGTCTGCGCAGCCGAGACGGAGCGGCTCGGCCGCGGCGGCGCGATCCGGTTCGCCGCCTCGTTTCGCCGGGAGCAGGGAGACGTGCTGGCCATGAACGGTGACGAGCTCGTCGACGTCGACTTCGCCGGCCTGCTCGCACGCCATCGCTCGACCGGTGCCGCGGCGACCCTCACGGTGGCCCGGCCCCCGTCGCAGTTCGGGCAGGTGGATCTCACCGACGACGACGTCGTCACCGCCTTCCACGAGGTCGCCCACGTCCCCTACTGGGTCAACTGCGGCATCTACGCGCTCTCGGCCGAGGCACTGGCGCGATTCCCGGCCAAGGGCGACCACGAGACGACGACCTTCCCGGAGCTCGCAGCCGAGGGTGCGTTGCGGGCCTTCAGGCATACCGGCCTGTGGCTGACCGTGAACACGCCCAAGGAGCTGCGGCGCGCAGACGAGCACGTGCTCGCCCACCCGGAGTGGCTCACGTGAGCAGTCCCTACGCCGTCGTACCGCGGCGCATCGAGAAGCCGTGGGGCTACGAGCTGATCTGGGCGGAGGCCGAGCAGTACGTCGGGAAGCTCCTGCTCGTGCGGGCAGGCCACGCGCTCAGCCTCCAGTACCACGAGGTGAAGGACGAGTCGTGGCTCGTGCAGGAGGGTCGCGCGTCCCTCGAGCTCGGGGAGGTGGGGGGCGAGCTCGTCACGGTCGAGATCGTCCCCGGCGACGCCTTCCGCTACCGCCCGGGCACCGTTCACCGCATCACGGCGATCGAGGACACGCTGATCGTGGAGGTGTCGACGCCGCACCTGGACGACGTCGTGCGCCTCGACGACCGCTACGGCCGGCCCGAGCGAGACGTGTAGGACGGCCCGGCGCGGCGTCCCGCCCGGCGCCCAGGTGGCGCACCGGCACGAGGTCGCGCCACATCGAGGTCTCAACCTCGCAGTCGTGACGGCCGATACGAGCCGGATGAGGTGGACGTACGGATATCTCGGCGGCGCCGTGGCCGCTCTCACGCCCTTCTGGTTCCTGCACGACGACGCCACCTCCGTCGGTGCCTGGTCGCTCGTCGTCACGGGCGCGGCGATCGCCGCGGTTCTCGCCGGCCTGCGTCGCAACCGCCCGCCCGAGCGGCTGCCGTGGCATCTGATCGTCGCCTCGGTCGCGTCCGTCGCCGCCGCGGCGGTGGCAGCTGTCGTGATCTCCGAGCTCGGGAAGAGCTCGGGCTTCCCGTCGGCCGCCGACGTGCTTCCGCTCGCCGGCTCGGCGGCCGCGGCCGTGGCGCTCTCCGTCTTCGTGCGCCGCAGCACGGCGGCGCGCGACTGGGCCACGATCACCGACGCCGGCATCGTCACCCTCGGTGCCGCAGCTCTGCTGTGGATGACGCTGCTCGAGCCGGCCGTGCACGACCCTGCGCTGGGCGTCGCTGCCAGGCTCGGCGTGCTCGCGAGTGCCGCGGCCGGCACCGCCCTGCTCGGGATCGCCACCCGCTTGCTGCTCACCGACGCGGTCGGTGGGGCGGAGCGGTGGCTGGTCGGCGGGGCGGCGCTCTTCCAGGCGGCCGCGGGGTGCCTCGCCCCGCTCGCTGCCGTGTACGGCTGGCCCCTGGCGGCGACCCTCGCCCTGCCCGCGGTCGCCGCCGCCCAGCTCGTCTGGGGCGCAGCGGCATTGCATCCGGGCATGTGGTGGCTCACCCAGCCGGGCGACAGCGCGGAGCCGTGGCCGACGCGTGGCCGGCTCGCGCTGCTCGCGCCCGCCGTGCTCGCGGTGCTCCTTCTCGTCGGCTTCGAGACGCTCGTCGCCGATGAGCCGGCCCGCGGCGTGCCGGCTGCCGCGTGCGTGCTCCTCGCGGCGCTCCTCGCCGCCCGCCTCGTCGGCCTCGCGGCCGGGTACGGGCGCGTTGCCGAGCGGGAGTCCGCGCTGCAGTCCGGTGCCGCCGCCCTCGCCGTCGCAAAGACGCACGACGAGATCCGGCGTGCAGGCGTCCAGACGGCGATCGATCTCGCGGGCGGCCTGCGCGAGGCCTACGTGGACGTCGAGCTCGGCTCGCGCCCCGCACTCGACGTGCGCGATGCCGCCGTCGTGGGCTCCGGTGAGATCGCGTCGTCGCTCCGGGGCGAGATCAGGCAAGCGGGCTCACTCGCGCGCGTCGGCGCCGCGCGGACGATCGTCGCGCCGATCGTGCTGCACGAGCGGCTGCAGGGCGTCGTGCGGGTGACGGGCACGCGCCCGCTCGCCTGGCATCTGCAGCAGAGCCTCGACACGCTCGCCGGGAAGGTCGCCCTCGCCCTCGAGGCGCTCGAGATCGCCGACGACCTGGCCGAGCGGCGCAGCGAGCAGCGCTTCCGCTCGCTCGTGCAGAACGCGAACGACCTGATCGTCGTGCTCGAGCCGGACCTGACGATCAGGTACGTGACCCCGTCCGTGGTCACGCTGCTCGGTCACGAGCCCTCCGACCTCGTCGGCGGGACCCTCGACGACAGGCTGCATCCGGACGAGCGCGAGCAGGCGGTGGCGCGGCTGCGGGACGAGGCGCGGACGGAGAGCTCCGTCACGCACGAGTTCCGGCTGTGTCGCGCCGACGGGATCTGGCGGACGTTCGAGGCGGCGCTGAGCGACCTGCTGCACGACCCGGCCGTCCGCGGTCTCGTGCTGACGGCCCGGGACGTGTCGGACCGGCGTGCGCTCGAGGACCAGCTCACGCGGCAGGCCTTCCACGACGCTCTCACGGGACTTGCCAACCGGGCGCTGCTCGCAGACCGGGTCAAGCACGCGCTCGACCGCGCGGCGCGGACGCACACCGACGTCGCCGTCGTGTTCCTCGACGTGGACGACTTCAAGACGATCAACGACAGCCTCGGCCACGAGGCGGGCGACGAGATGCTCGTCGAGCTGGCGGCCCGCCTGACGCAATGCATGCGCGGCAGCGACACCGCCGCCCGCCTGGGAGGGGACGAGTTCGCGATCGTGCTCGAAGACACGAAGGGCGTCGAGGGAGCGGCGGCCTTCGCCGAGCGGGTGCTCGCAGCGATCGCCGCCCCGCTCACGATCGCCGGCACCCAGATCAATCCGCGCGCGAGCATCGGCATCACCTTCGGCACGAGCGGACAGACGTCCGGAGAGCTGCTCAGGAACGCGGACGTGGCCATGTACCAGGCCAAGCGCACCGGCGGCGGCCGCTACGAGGTGTACGACCCGCACATGCACGAGGCGGCGCTCGCCCGGCTCGAGCTGAAGGCGGATCTCGAGCGGGCCTTTCGTGCCGACGAGCTCGATCTCGCCTACCAGCCCATCGTCGACCTCGCGACGGGCGCGACGAAAGGGCTGGAAGCCCT
This sequence comes from uncultured Gaiellaceae bacterium, assembly GCA_963787085.1. Taxonomy (GTDB): domain Bacteria; phylum Actinomycetota; class Thermoleophilia; order Gaiellales; family Gaiellaceae; genus Gaiella. Next base: position 57,875 of record CAWBBO010000010.1, read on the forward strand.
CCTCCGCTGGACCCACCCCGCGCGCGGGCCGATCTCCCCGAGCGAGTTCGTCCCGCTCGCCGAGGAGACAGGCCTGATCGGCGAGATCGGCCACTGGGTGCTGGCGCGTACCTGCCGGCAGGTGCGCGAGTGGCAGTGCTCGGTGCGCGGCCACGAGCGCCTGTCGGCGAACGTGAACGTCTCGGCACGCCAGGTGCTCGAGCCCGGGCTCGGCGAGCGCATCGCCTCGGTGCTGGCGGAGAGCGGGCTGGGCGCGGAGAGCCTCGTGCTCGAGATCACCGAGAGCACGATGATGGAGGACGTCGCCGGCGTCTCCGCCCGGCTGGCCGAGCTCCGCGCCGTCGGCATCCGCATCGCGATCGACGACTTCGGCACCGGCTTCTCGTCGCTCGGATACCTGCAGCGGTTCCCGGTCGACGAGCTCAAGATCGCCAAGGAGTTCGTGGACGACATGGTCTTCGACACCCGCAACGCCAGGCTCGTCGAGGGCATCGTCAGGCTCGGGGCGGCGCTCGACCTTCGCACCCTCGCGGAGGGCATCGAGACCGCGGAACAGCGGCGGCGTCTCCTGGCGATGGGCTGCGTGCTCGGCCAGGGATACCTGTTCGCCCGGCCCACCCCGGCCGAGCAGGTGCCGTCGTTCCTCCTGCGCAGCGCCGTCGCCGCGGCCTGACAGCCGCGTCGCTCCGATCCGCGCTTCCTCCCGGGCGAAGACCACCCGGGAATGCGCCGGCGGCCCGGTAGACTCGGGGGTCGTTCACCATCCGAAAGCGAGAAGACCGACATGGCCACCACCCGCCGCAACGACGTGAAAGACCTGGCGCTCGCGGCCGACGGAGTGCGCAGGATCGAGTGGGCCGACCGGCAGATGCCGGTGGTCGCCGCGATCCGTGAGCGCTTCGAGCGCGAGCGTCCGCTGGAGGGGTATCGCGTGTCCGCGTGCCTCCACGTGACGACCGAGACCGCCAACCTGATGCGCACCCTCAAAGCGGGCGGCGCAGACGTCGTGCTGTGCGCGTCCAACCCGCTCTCCACGCAGGACGACGTCGCCGCCGCACTCGTCGGCGAGTACGACATCGCCACCTTCGCGATCAAGGGCGAGGACAACGACACGTACTACCAGCACCTCGAGGCCGCGATCGACCACCGGCCGCACATCACGATGGACGACGGCGCCGACGTGATCGGCATTCTCCACTCGGCGCGCCGCGAGCAGCTCGGCGACGTGATCGCGGGCACGGAGGAGACGACCACCGGCGTCATCCGCCTCCGTGCGCTCGAGCGCGACGGCAAGCTCGGCTTCCCGGTCGTGGCCGTCAACGAGGCGCGCACGAAGCACCTGTTCGACAACCGCTACGGCACAGGCCAGTCCACCCTCGACGGCATCATCCGCGCCACCAACGTGCTCATCGCCGGGCGCGTCTTCGTGATCGCGGGGTACGGCTGGTGTGGACGGGGCGTGGCCATGCGCGCCAAGGGCATGGGCGCCCACGTGATCGTGACCGAGGTCGACCCGATGCCCGCGATCGAGGCCGTGATGGACGGCTTCCAGGTGATGACGATGGAGGAGGCGGCCAAGGTCGGCGACATCTTCGTCACCGCCACCGGCGACAAGTCGGTGATCGCGAAGCACCACATGGCATTGCTCAAGGACGGTGCCATCCTGGCCAACACCGGGCACTTCAACGTCGAGATCGAGATCCCCGCCCTGCGGGCGCTCGCGGTCGAGACACGCACCGCGCGGGAGTTCGTCGAGGAGTTCACGATGGCCGACGGCCGGCGCATCTATCTGCTCGCCGACGGCCGGCTCGTCAACCTCTCCGCCGCCGAGGGCCATCCCGCCCAGGTCATGGACATGTCCTTCGCGAACCAGGCGCTTTCGGCCGAGTTCGTGGTCGAGCACGCTGCGACGCTCGAGCGCCGCGTGTACGTGGTGCCGAAGGAGATCGACGACGAGATCGCGAGGCTCAAGCTCGCCACCATGGGGGTCGAGATCGACAAGCTCACGGAGGAGCAGGCGCGGTACTTGGCCTCCTGGGACGAGGGCACGTAGGCGCGAGGCCATGCCTCGCCCCGCAGCCGACGACGACGTGGCCGGTGGAGGGGGACGTGCAGCGTCCCTCTCCCCCGAGCAGATCGTGCGACTCGAGGACGACGCGGTCGTCGTGCTCGACCAGCGCCTCCTGCCCGGCGAGGTGGTCGAGCGCCGCTGCCGCACAGCCTCGGAGGTGGCGGACGCGATCGCGACCCTGGCAGTGCGGGGCGCGCCGGCGATCGGGGTCGCAGCCGCCTACGGCCTCGCGCTGGCAGCGATCCGCGGGGAGGACGTCGACGTCGCCTACGAGACGCTCGTAGCGGCGCGCCCGACCGCCGTCAATCTGCGGTGGGCGCTCGACGAGATGCTGCTCGACCCGACGCCCGACCGTGCGCGCGCCCTGCACGCGGCCGAGGTCGAGCGGTGCCGCCGCATGAGCGAGCATGCCGCAGCGCTCGTGCCGGCCGGGGCGAGCGTGCTCACGCACTGCAACGCCGGCGCCCTCGCCACGGGCGGCTACGGCTCCGCGGTCGGCGCCATCCGCGCCGCCTGGGAACGCGGGCTGGTGCAGCACGTGTGGGTGGACGAGACGCGGCCGCTGCTGCAGGGAGCGCGCCTGACGGCGTTCGAGCTGGAGGCGCTCGGCATCCCTCATGCCGTCGTCGTCGACGGCGCGGCCGCCTTCCTGATGGCGGCCGGGGACGTCCAGATCGTGATCACCGGCGCCGACCGCATCGCCGCGAACGGCGACACGGCCAACAAGATCGGCACGTACGGTCTCGCCGTGCTCGCGCAGCACCACGGCATCCCCTTCGTCGTCGTCGCACCGACGTCGACCCTCGACCCGGCGGCCGAGTCCGGAGCGGACATCCCGATCGAGGAGCGGGACGGAGGCGAGATCACGGGCCGCTTCCCGGCTCGCAACCCGGCCTTCGACGTCACCCCCGCGGGCCTGATCGCGGCGATCGTGACGGAGGACGGCGTGCATCGAGCGCCGTTCGCGCTCTCGCTGCCGGCACCGGCGCGGGCGGCGTGATCCTCGACGAGGTCGACCCCGCCGCGCGGGCCGTGCTCGAGCGCTTCGGCTTCGACGAGGCACGCTTCGAGACGATTCGCGCACGCGTCGCCTCCGGCGAGCTGACTGCCGCGGGCAACGTCGTCACGGGCGTCGTGGAACCGCCCACCGAAGCCGATCTCACTCCGCTGCCTGCTCCCGGCGAGCCGGGATTCGAGGAGGCGCGCGAGACCGGCATGGCGGTGTTGCGGGAAGGCCGCGTGGCGGCGGTCGTGCTTGCGGGCGGCATGGCCACCCGCTTCGGAGGGCTCGTCAAGGGTCTCGTCGAAGCGGTCGACGGACGCAGCTTCCTCGAGGTGAAGCTGGCCGAGACGGCCCGCGTCGCGGCGGCGCTCGGGGCCGACGTGCCGACGGCCTTGATGACGAGCTTTGCGACTGACGAACCGACGCGGGAGGCGGTGGCACGGTGGGACGTGCCACAGCCGCTCGTGTTCAGCCAGTTCGTCGCGCCTCGCCTGCACCCGTCCGGGGAGCTGTTCCGAGACGCTGCCGGCGCCGTCTCGCTCTACGGGCCAGGGCACGGTGACCTGCTCGAGGCGATCCGCGTGTCCGGGACGCTCGCACGGCTGCGAGACCGGGGTGCCCGCCACCTCATGGTCTCCAACGTCGACAACCTCGGCGCACGGATCGACCCGGTCGTGATCGGCGCGCACGTGCTCGCCGGCAGCCCGCTCACCGTCGAGGTGGCGCGCAAGGACGGTGACGCGGGAGGGGCGCCGGTTCGTCTCGACGGGCGGGCGGTTCTGCTCGAGGGGCCCCGCTTCCCCGCAGGCTTCGACCACGACACGATCCCGGTCTTCAACACGAACACGGCCGTCGTCGACGTCGACGTGCTCGAGCATCCGGCCGAGCTCACCTGGCTGTACGTCGAGAAGGACGTCGACGGCGAGCCTGCCGTGCAGCTCGAGCACCTCTACCACGAGCTCTCGGCGTTCGTGCCGACGACGTTCCTGGTCGTGCCGCGGCACGGCCCGCGCGGGCGCTTCTTTCCGATCAAGGTGCCGGACGACCTCGAGCGCTCCCGGGCCTCGCTGCGCGAGATGCTCGCGGCGTCGCCGGTGGAACAGCCCTAGCCGCGGCCGCGGCACGGCGCCGGCACAGTGCCGGCGCAGACACGGCACAGACACGTCACCGGCGGGCTCATACCGTCTCTTCGTGGACGTCCTGGCCGTGCTTCTCCCGCAGCGCTGTGCGGTCTGCCGGACGCCGGGAGCCTCGCTGTGCTCCGCCTGCCGCAGCGCGCTCGTCAGGGTCGCGGCGCCGCTGTGCGAGCGGTGCGGCGCCCCCGGCCCGTGGCCGCTGCGGCGCTGCTCCGAGTGTGCCGGACGGAGGCTCGGCTTCGCGAGCGCCCGCGCGGCCATCGTCTACGACGAGCGCGCCCGGGCGTTCGTGGGCGCCTGGAAGGAGCGGGGGCGGCGCGACCTCGCCCGGGAGGCCGCCGGGCTCGTCGTCGAATGCGTGGCGCGGCCCGGCGCCGACGTCGTCTGCTTCGTGCCCGGAGACCACGACAGGACATTGCGGCGCGGGCATGTCACGGCACGGGGGCTGGCGCTCGCGCTGGCAGAGCGGTGGGAGCTCCCGGCCGGCTCCTTGCTCCGGCGTCGCGGCGCGGGACGACGGCAGCGCGAACTGCCTCGCGCTGAGCGGCGCGCCAATGTCGCGCGCGCATTCGCGGCCTCGGCGTCGGCGCCGAACCACGTCTGCCTCGTCGACGACGTCTACACGACCGGCTCGACGGTGGCGGCGTGCGCGCGCGAGTTGCGCCGGGCGGGAGCGGGCCGCGTCGACGTGGTCTGCTTCGCCCGGGCCGTGCGCTGACGGGTTCACGGATCGCCGGAGAGCGCCTATGGTGCGACCATGCGGCGACGTTCCTCGACGAGAGCGCGCGTGCTCGTGCTGCTCGTGCTCGTGCTCGTGCCCGCGGTGGTGCTCGGGCTCAAGGTGTTCGCGGGCGTCGGGCCGACCCTGCCGGGCCCACGGGTGCGCGAGCTGCTCGGCGTCGTGGAGCCGTTCGCGCCCTGCACGCCCAGCCCCGAAGGCGTGCGGCTGCCCGCCGTGCCGGTGTCGGCGTCCCCGTCGGGCGGCTGGAAGCGTGCGCCGGACGTCCCGGCCTTCGGCGACGAGGAGATTCGCGCCGTGGAGACCGGCGGCGTCGTGTACGCAGGCTCGGCCGTGCGGGCGAACGAGGACGGCACCGTCTTCGCCGCTCTCGGGACGTTCTACGCCTTCCATCCGGCGACCGGCGACGCGCGTCGCCTGGCTGACATCCCGGCAGCCGTCGACCACACGGCCGCCGCCGTCTGGGGCGGAGACGTCTACGTCTTCGGCGGCTTCCACAAGGCGCGGGCAACGAACAAGGTGTGGCGCTACGCGCCCGCGACCGGCCGCTGGACGGAGATGGCGGCGATGCCGCGCGCCCGCGGCGCGCTCGCGGGTGCCGTGATCGGAGACCGCTTCTACGCCGTCGGTGGCGCCTCCAGCGCGCTGCAGCGCTTTCCGCTCGTCTTGCGCGTGCTGGACGTGTACGACTTCCGCACGAACACATGGGAGCGGGGGCCCTCGATGGGCACCGCCCGGCACCATCTCGCGGCCGCAGCGGTGGGCGGGCACCTGTACGTCGTCGGCGGCAGGTCGAACCGGTCGCTTGCGCTCTCCGTGGCGGAGCGGTTCGACCCGGCGCGCGGAACGTGGGAGCGCCTGGAGCCGTTGCCGCTCGGCGCCGGCGGCCTCGAGGCCGTTGCCTGGCGCGGTCGCCTGATCGTGCTCGGCGGCGGCGACGACGGCGAGGGACGGTGGGTGACGCCTGCCACGTGGGCGTACTCCCCGGCGGCGGCCGTGTGGAGCCGCCTCCCCGACATGAACGTGGCGCGGCACGGCTTCGGCGCCGTGATCGCCGACGGACGCCTATGGGCGCTCGGCGGCTCCCCGTGCGCGCGGTACGGCAGGTCGCCGGCCGTCGAGTCGATCGTGCTCGCAGACGGCGCCTGACACCGGCGGGCGAGAGCTCTAACTGCGCCGGGGCGGCTCGAGTCCGTCCCGGATCGCGACCAGCCTTCGGTGTGCCCGGGCAGGCAGCCTGCCGGCGGCGCGCACGCCGAGGCGGCGCAGGGGACGGGCGACGGCGACTCCGCCGCGGGCGGTTGCCCCGAGCGCCCCCGGTCGCAGCCACTGCGGCACGTCGTCCGGGTCGAGCACGACGGGCACGTCGTCGCCGAAGGCGAGGCGGGGGAGGATTCTCGCGTAGGCATCGCGCAGCGGTCGCTGCATCCGACGCCAGGCGCGCGGAGCCCAGGGCTTGGGCACCCACGAGTAGTGGAGCATCGTGACGGCGTTCCCGCCGATCGTGCATGTGAGCCGTTCGAGGTCGACGACGTCGACGCGTTCCATGTCGGGTGGAAAGACCGCCTCCGACTCGGGCAGCAGGTGCACGGCCCCGTCGGGAAGCTCCGACATCAGCAGCGCGTTGAGGGCGTCCTGGTCGCCCGCCCAGAGCGGGTTGGAAGCGATGTCGCCCTTGAAGGTGACCCCGTCGGGAATGCGCGCACAGAGCTGTGACCAGCGGTCGAGCAGCGTCGGCCACTGCCCCGCAGCGAATGCGCAGAAGCCGGCGTTGACGTACGTCCCGGGGCGGACGGGCGCCGTGAGCGAGAAGAGCGTCGACCACTCCGGGCAGCTGCGAGTGCGCTGCTCCGGCCAATCGACCGGGAAGGCGCAGATCCTGCCCTCTGCCGCGCTCGCGAGGATCGGCGCCAGGCTCCCGGTGACGATGACGTCGCTGTCGATCCAGACGACGATCTCGTCGGGCGTGGTGAGACGGTCGACATACGGCTTGGCGAGGACGTTCCGCCTCGCCGTCTCGGGGGGCAGCGGAACGATGGTCGCGTGGTCGCGCATCATCGCCCGCTGGCGCTCGTCCAGGCCGCAGTCCAGCACGACGAGCTCGTACCGGTTGCCGGTCACGTGGAGCGAGTTGAGCAGCGCGACGAGCCCGACGAAGTAGGCGCTGTCCGCAAGCGTGTAGATGCGGGCGCCCCCGCGCTCCGTAGCCATAGACGCACTGTACGGCCGGTTCCGACTGTGGGAACCCACGAGCCCGGATCACCCCCAGGCCACCTCGCCGAGGGGGCAGGGCAGGAGTAGAGTGCGAACTACCACCGGAGAGGAGACGCGATGCGACTTCAGGTCAAGGCCCGTCAGGGGCAGGTCCGGGATTCGGTCCGGAGGTACGCCGAGAGCAAGCTCTTGAAGCTCGACCGGCGCCTGCACGATCTCACGCTCGTCGAGGTGACCCTCTCGCAGGAGCACAACCCGTCCATCGCCGAGGACCACGTCGCCGAGGCGGTCGTGCACACGAAAGGCCCGACCATCGTCGCCCGTGGCGCCGGCAGCACCTACGAAGCCGCCATCGACGGGCTGCTCGACAAGCTCGAGCGGCAGGTCGAGCGGTATCGCGACAAGAGGACGCACGAGATGCGACGCCGCGCCCAGCAGCCGGAGGCTCCGGCACCTGCCGGGTCGAGGGAGCTCGAAGGCGAGGAGTCGGCCGCGTAGGAGGCGGTCAACTCCCGTACGCGACGCAGCCTGCGCACGCGAAGCTGACGGCACGCCCGCGCGCCCAGCCGAGCCCGTGCGTGTCGTATGTCGCGACCACCGGCGCGCCGCCGCGCGAGTCGAGCAGGAGCGTGTCCTGCCCTCCGGTTGTCCGGTAGGCGTGCACGACGCCGTTGTCGTGTAGAGGATCGGCCCTCGGCGTAGTCGTTCATGACGGCGCCTGCGGCAGGTGGACGACCGTCGTCCGCGTCCCTCCGTGGATCTCCACGCCCCGGGAACCTGCGCGACGGCCGGCCGCAGCAGCTCGACGTCGCCCGTGGCGAGCAATGCCGCGACGACCGCGCCGGCGGGTCCTCTGCCGCCTGTGACCGCCAGCACGCGCGCCGGCGCCACGTGCTTGAAGATCGCCGCCCCGTTGGCGCCGAGCAGTACGACCTCGTTCCCCGCGGCGTACGGGATGCCGCCGCCGCCGGTGGCGTCGCCGAGCGTGAACGGGGACGGCAGGTCGACGTCCTGCTCGACGAAGCGGAGCTGCCGGGGCTTTCTCCTCGTCGTCGTCGCGGACATCAGCTGCCAGTCGCGCAGGTTGCCGCCGTTGAACCTGATCCACACGACGCGGTTGGCGCTGACCGCGAGCGACGTGATCCCCGCTCCAGTGCTGCCGAGATTCGTGGGCGAGCGACGGGACTGCACGGCCGGAGGGTACGCGTCGTGTATGAAGAATCAGTCAAGGCCGGGGCCGCTCCCGGTACCCTCCACCCATGCCCTCCGCCGACTTCGGGAAGTTCGAGAAGGTCCTTCGCCTCGGCGAAGGTCGCAGGGTCAAGCGCCTGCAGCAGCAGGCTGCCCACGTCGCCACCCTCGAGCCGGAGTTCCAGGCGCTGTCCGACGACGAGCTGCGCGCGAAGACGGTCGAGTTCCGCGAGCGCCTGGGCAACGGCGAGTCGCTGGACGACATCCTCTACGAGGCGTTCGCGGCCGTGCGCGAGGTACGCTGGCGCGAGTCGCAGCAGCGCATGTTCGACGTGCAGATGATGGGCGGCATCGTCCTCCACGAGGGCGACATCGCCGAGATGAAGACCGGTGAGGGCAAGACCTTCGTCGCGTCGACCGCGCTCTACCTGAACGGGCTCCTGGGCGACGGAGTCCATCTCGTCACCGTCAACGATTACCTCGCCAAGCGCGACGCCGAATGGAACCGCGGCGTGTACGAGCGGCTGGGCATGACCGTCGGCGCGATCGAGAACATGATGCCGCACACCCAGCGGAAGCTCGCCTACGAAGCCGACATCACCTATGGCACGAACTCCGAGTTCGGCTTCGACTACCTCCGCGACAACATGGCCGTCGCGGCCGAGCATCTCGTGCAGCGCAGCCATTCGTTCGCGATCGTCGACGAGGTCGACTCGATCCTGATCGACGAGGCGCGCACCCCGCTGATCATCTCCGGCGAGCCGGAGACCGCGGCCAAGACCTACTACGACTTCGCCCGGATCGTCCTCGAGCTCGAGGGTGCGCCGGCGACCAGGAAGTCGGCGAAGGGCGAGGACGAGACGGAGCTCTCCGGCGCCGACTTCCTCTACGACGAGAAGCACAAGACCGTGTCGCCGGCGCAGACGGCCCTCGACGCCGTCGAGCGCGCGTTGCGCGTCGAGAACCTCTACGACCCGCGCAACGTCCACCTCGTCAACCACCTCACGCAGGCGCTGAAGGCGCAGTCCCTGTACAAGCGGGACGTCGACTACGTCGTGCAGGACGGTGAGGTGAAGATCGTCGACGAGTACACGGGCCGCATCATGGAAGGACGGCGCTGGAGCGAAGGGCTGCACCAGGCGATCGAGGCGAAGGAGGGCGTCGCCATCCGCGAGGAGAACGTGACGCTCGCGACGATCACGCTGCAGAACTACTTCCGCCTGTACGAGAAGCTCTCGGGCATGACAGGCACCGCGAAGACGGAGGAGAAGGAGTTCGTCGAGATCTACAACCTGCACGTGGTCGAGATCCCGACGAACGTGCCGGTGGTGCGGATCGACCAGAACGACTTCATCTTCAAGACGAAGGACGCGAAGTGGAACGCCGTCGCCGACGACATCGTCGAGCGCGCCGAGAAGGGCCAGCCTGTTCTCGTCGGCACGATCGCGGTGGAGACGTCGGAGTACCTGTCGGAGGTGCTCACGCGCCGTGGGGTCGTGCACAACGTCCTCAACGCAAAGGAGCACGAGCGGGAGAGCGAGATCATCAAGTTCGCGGGCGAGCCCGGCGCCGTCACGATCGCGACGAACATGGCGGGCCGCGGCGTCGACATCAAGCTCGGCGAGGGCGTGGTGGAAGCCGGCGGGCTGTACGTGCTCGGCACGGAGCGCCACGAATCGCGGCGCATCGACAACCAGTTGCGCGGCCGCTCGGGGCGTCAGGGCGACCCCGGTGAGACCCGCTTCTACCTCTCCGCCCAGGACGACCTCGTGCGGCTCTTCGCCGGCGACCGCATCCACGGGATCATGAACCGCTTCAAGATCCCGGACGACCAGCCGATGGAGGCGTCGATCCTCTCGCGCCAGATCGAGGGTGCGCAGAAGAAGGTCGAGGAGCAGAACTTCGTCTCACGCAAGAACGTCCTCAAGTACGACGACGTGATGAACACCCAGCGGATCGTCATCTACGAGCAGCGCCGCCGCGTGCTCGACGGAGACGATCTCTCCGAGGAGATCCAGGGCTGGATCGAGACCGTGATCCGCGACAACGTCAACGGCTTCACCGAGACGGACGTCGTCGAGGACTGGGATCTCGACGGCCTCGTCGCGCAGATGCAGGCGCTCTACGGCACGGACATCACCGTCGAGGAGCTGCACGAGGAAGTCGAGCTCACGCGCGAGTCCCTCGTGGAGGAGTTCACCCAGGACGCGCTCGACACCTACGCCGAGCGCGAGGAGGGGTTCACCCCCGAGCTGACGCGCGAGATCGAGCGCTTCGTCATCCTGCAGGTCGTCGACACGCGCTGGCGCGAGCATCTCGACTCGATGGACTACCTGCGCGAGGGTGTCCACCTTCGCGCCATGGCACAGAAGGACCCGCTCGTCGAGTACCGCGGCGAGGGCCACCTGATGTTCGAGGAGCTCAGCCGTGTGATCCGCGAGGAGGTCGTGCTGACGCTGTTCCACGTCGAGATCGGGCCGGCGGACAGCGCGCCCGACGGCGACGCCGTGGCGCCGGCCGCTCCCGATCTGTCGCGGCAGGGGCCGTCGAACAACCTCAGCTACGAGCACGACGTCGCCGCCGGCGCCGAGGTGATCGCGGCGGCGGGCGGCGGGCTCGGCACGGCCGTCGCCACGCCGGCGCCGCCGCAGCAGCGCCAGGTCGTGAACGAGCACCGCGAGGTGGGGCGCAACGACCCCTGCTGGTGCGGATCCGGCAAGAAGTTCAAGAGGTGCCACGGCGCCTGACGCCCGCTGAGCGGCGAGCTCGCCTCCTGCCGGCGACGCGGCGACGGCGCACATTCGGCACGATCCCGGTGCGAATGCGTCACGATCGTCGGGCTACGCTGACTGCAGGGGGGCCGCCGCCCCCCTGGGGGCACGTGGGCGTCGCGGTGGATCGAGCCGGGCAGTGACCGGGGTGGCGCTCGGAGCCGATCGTCGTGGCCGGGTGGTGGCCCTCGTCTCGGTGTTGGCGCTCGCGCTCGCGGGGTTCTTCGCGCTCGCGGAGGCGTCCGTCGAGAGCGACCGGGTCGTCGATCTCGACGTGCGCGTGGAGGAGTGGGTGGCAGGGCAGATGCCGTCCTTCGCCGAGTGGCTCGCGCGGCCGTTCACCTGGGTCGGAGGCATGGTCGGCGTCGCGCTCCTCGCCGGCACTGTCGCGTTCCTGCTCCTGCGCGCGCGCCGTGGCGCGGACGCCTGGCTCGTGCTCGGGGCGGCTGTCGGGGCGCAGCTCCTCGTCCCCGTGCTGAAGTCGATCTACGATCGTCCCCGCCCGCAGGCCGGCAGCCCCATCCACGTGCCGTCGTCGGCCTCGTTCCCGAGCGGCCACGCGACCTCGGGCATCGCCCTGTTCGGCGCGTTCGCACTGATCGCGGCCGGGCGCGCGGGGTCGCCCCGGAGCGCCGCCGGGCTGCTCGCCGGCGGCCTCTTCGTCGGCGTGGCGGTCGGTGCCAGCAGGGTCGTGCTGAACGTGCACTTCGTCAGCGACGTCCTCGCCGGGTTCTGCGTCGGCCTCGCCTTGCTGTGTGCCTGCCTGCTCGTGCGTGAGCTCGCCGCCGGGAGGTCGTCCTGAGCGAGATCCGCGTCGCCCGCTTCGACGAGGGTCGCCGCAGCGACTTCCACCGGCTGCACTCGGACGCGAACGGGGCCGGCTGGTGCCGGTGCGTCGCCTGGTGGGTGCCGACCTGGGACGGCTGGGGCGAGCGCACGGCGGCCGAGAACGGCGCCTTGCGCGAGGCTCTCTGCGAGGCCGGCGAGTACGACGGGTACCTCGCCTACGACGGCGACGCGCCCGTGGGCTGGTGCCAGGTGGGGCCGCGCGACCGGCTGGAGAAGCTCGTGCGCCAGCTCGGCCTCACGCCGGACCCCGCGACCTGGGCCGTCACGTGCTTCCTCGTCGCACCGTCGCACCGTGGCACGGGCGTGGCGCGCGCGCTGCTCCGGCACGCGCTCGACGACCTCCGTGCGAATGGCGTCGCCCGCGTCGAGGCCTACCCCCGGGGAGGGGAGGAGCTGGGGGACGAAGACGTCTGGACCGGGCCCGCCGGCCTCTATCTCGGCGAGGGGTTCGTCCGTGTCGGCGACAGCCCGCGCGGCCCCGTGCTCGCCCGCGACCTCTGACGCGACGGTCGCGACAACCGGTGGCGCCCGAGGTGCCGCTACCATCGCTGCGTGACCGAGATCGCCGGCCAGCCGCTCGATCATCAGCTCGAGGAGCTCGGAGCCCAGCTTGCCTGGGTTCGTGAGTACCTTTGACCCCGATCAGCTGACGGCCCGCCAGACCGAGCTCGAGCAGGCGATGGGCGCGCCCGGCTTCTGGGACGACCAGCGACTCGCCGCCCGCATCTCCACCGAGCACGCGCGGGTGGCACGGCGCCTCGACCGCTACCACCGCCTCGAACGCGAGGTCGAGGACGCCCGCGAGCTCTACGAGCTCGACCCCGCCCTCGACGACGAGATCCGCACGCAGCTCGCGCCGGTCGTGGCGGAGCTCGCCCGCCTGCAGGAGGAGGCGCTCTTCAACGGCGAGTACGACACCGGCGACGCGGTCGTCTCGATCAACGCCGGCACGGGCGGCACGGACGCGCAGGACTGGGCAGAGATGATGCTGCGGATGTACCTGCGCTGGGCCGCCGACCGGGGCTTCCAGGCGGAGCTCGTCGAGGCGAGCCCGGGGGAGGAGGCGGGCCTCAAGTCGGCCACCATGACCGTCAAGGGCGAGAACGCCTACGGCGTCTTCAAGGCGGAGCGCGGCGTCCACCGCCTCGTGCGCCAGTCGCCGTTCGACTCCGCCCACCGCCGCCACACCGCGTTCGCCCAGGTCGTCGTCGCGCCGCTCCTGCCCGAGGACGACGAGGTCGAGATCGACGAGGGCGACCTCCGGATCGACACCTACCGCGCGAGCGGCGCCGGCGGACAGCACGTCAACAAGACCGACTCCGCCGTGCGCATCACGCACCTTCCGACCGGCATCGTCGTCCAGTGCCAGAACGAGCGCTCGCAGACCTCGAACAAGGCGACGGCGATGCGGATCCTGAAGTCGCGGCTCGCCGAGGTGCAGGAGGAGCAGCGCGAGGCGGAGCTCGCGCGGGAGCGCGGCGCCACGCAGGACGTCGGCTTCGGAAGTCAGATCCGCTCCTACGTGCTGCATCCCTACCAGATGGTCAAGGATCACCGCACCGATTTCGAGGTCGGGAACGCCCAGGGCGTGCTCGACGGCGCCCTCGACGGGTTCGTCCACGCGTACCTGCTCGCGAAGGCTGCCGGTAAGGTCGTGTAGGGCGTGTCCGCTACACTCGACAGGCAACCCGAACCGGAGCGGCCCGCGGGCCGGCTTCACCCCTTGATCCGGTGCAGGACGACGACCTTCCCATGACGACAACCGCGACGGCGCTCGCCGAGCCCGACACCGCACTCGACCAGGTCGCCGAGCAGTCCGGCAGCGGCTCGATGATCGTGCTCTCCGACGTGCGCAAGGTCTACGAGCCGGACGTCGTCGCGCTCGACGGCGTCTCGTTCGTGATCGACAAGGGCGAGTTCGTGTTCGTCGTCGGCCCGTCCGGCTCGGGCAAGTCGACGATCATCCGGCTGCTGCTGAAGGAGCTCGAGCCGACCTCCGGCCGCGATCATCGTCGGCGGTCGCGACCTCGGCCGGCTCAAGCGCTCGAAGGTGCCGCTGCTGCGCCGCAACGTCGGCTGCGTCTTCCAGGACTTCAAGCTGCTCCCGAACCGCACCGCCTACGAGAACGTCGCCTACGCGCTCAAGGTGCAGGGCGAGTCGAGCGCGTCGATCCGCAAGAAGGTGCCGGAGGTGCTGACGCTCGTCGGCCTCGCCCACAAGACGAGCTCACGGCCCGACGAGCTCTCGGGCGGCGAGCAGCAGCGCGTCTCGATCGCGCGCGCGGTCGTCAACCACCCGCCGCTCCTGATCTGCGACGAGCCGACCGGCAACCTCGACCCGGACACGTCGGTCGGGATCATGCAGCTCCTCCACCGCATCAACACGGCCGGCACGACGATCCTGATGGTCACGCACGACCGCGAGATGGTCGACAAGATGCGCAAGCGCGTGATCGCGCTCGACGACGGCAAGCTCGTGCGCGACGAGCGCCGCGGCGGGTACGAGACCGAATGATCAGTCGCTTCCAGCTCGTCGTCTCCGAGGCGGTCCGCTCGATCGGCGCGAACCTCTCCGACGTCGTTCGCGGCGACGATGACCGTGCTGATCGGGATGTTCCTGCTCGGCCTCTTCATCGCGCTCGGCACGTGGGTCGTGTCGTGGTCCGACCACGTCAAGTACCAGCTCGAGGTGAAGGTGTTCTTCGTCGACGAGGTGAAGCCGAAGCAGGTGAACGCGGTGCACGTCTTCCTCGACAACGAGGTGACGGACGGGACGTCAAGGAGTACCAGTTCGTCTCGACGGACGGAGGCGCTCGAGCGGATGCGCAAGAAGTACCCGGAGCTGACGGCCAACCTCCCCTCGAACCCGCTGCCCGCCTCCTACGAGATCACGCCGACACGCGCGGAGGACGTGAAGGCGATCGCCCGCGACCTGCGCCAGCAGAAGTTCGCCGGCGTCGAGCGGGTCAAGGACGGACAGCAGACCTCGAAGCGCATCCTGCAGGTGGCGCGCGTGATCGAGGTGGTGTTCCTCGTGGCGGTGATCGTGCTGCTGATCGCGTCGGTGCTGCTGATCGCGAACACGATCCGGCTCTCGATCTTCTCGCGGCGCCGTGAGATCGAGGTGATGAAGCTCGTCGGCGCGACGAACTGGTTCGTCCGCGGCCCGTTCATGGTCGAAGGGCTGCTGTGCGGCGCTCGGCGGCGCGCTCGCCGCGGTGCTCCTGCTCCTGCTCGGCAAGGAGGTGGCGCTGCCGTCGATCCTCGGCCACATCGAGACGTAGCTCGGACGTGAAGGCGCTCTCGTTCCCCCTCACCGCGCTCGCACTCCTCGTGCGTCGGCCTCGCCGTCGGCGCGCTCGGCTCCGGCCTGACGCTGCGCCGGTACCTGAAGGTCTAGCCACGGCGTCCCTCGCCGCGGCGAGGGTGCGCACCGGGTGTGCCGGCACGACGGCTACGCTCGACGCATGCCCGGAGGACGCAGACCTGGACGCGGCCGGGCGCGGCGCCCGAGCCGCTCCGAGCGCCATGCGCGCGCCGGCGCGACCGGCGTGAAGGCCTCCGTGCGCCGCGCCGAGCGCGGCATCGAGATCGCGCCTGCCGGAGCGCCACGCCGAGCCCGAGACGGTCGTCGCGCACCTCGGCCCGACGAACTCGGGCAAGACCTACGACGCGCTCGAGTTCCTCGCGGAGCAGGGCCGGGGCGTCTACGCGGGGCCGCTGCGGATGCTGGCGCAGGAGGCGCACCGGCGGCTGTCCGCCGAGCTCGGCGAGGAGCAGGTCGGCCTCGTCACCGGCGAGGAGCGCGTCAACGAGGGCGCGCCGATCGTCTGCTGCACGGTCGAGATGGCGCCCACCCGGGGCGAGGTGCTCGTGCTCGACGAGGTGCAGTGGGCCGACGACGAGGAGCGCGGCTCCGCCTGGACGCGGCTCCTGCTCGCGGGCGAGTACCGGCACATCCTGCTGCTCGGGGCGCTCGACGCGCTGCCGCTCGTGCTCAACGCGTTCCCGCAGGCCGAGGTCAAGGTGTTCGAGCGCAAGCTGCCGCTCGAGTTCGTCGGCGAGCGCTCGCTGCGCTCGCTCACGCCCGGCACGGTCGTCGTCGCGTTCAGCCGCAAGGCGGTGCTCGCGCTCGCAGGGGAGGTCAACCGCCTGCACCCGGACCGGGTCTCGGTGCTCTACGGCGCCATGCCGCTCGCGCTCGCGCCGCGAGGAGATCGACCGCTTCCTCTCGGGCGCGGCCGACGTCGTGCGTCGCCACCGACGTCCTCGGCCACGGCGTCAACCTCCCGTGCGAGACGCTGCTCTTCGCCGAGACGACGAAGTTCGACGGGCAGGAGCGACGCAACCTGCTGCCGTGGGAGCTCGCCCAGATCGCCGGTCGCGCCGGACGCTTCGGCCTCGTCGAGCGCGGCCACGTCGGCGTGCTCGCGGGCGTCTCGTGGGCGAACGCCGACCCCGAGCATCGTCGAGTCGGCGCTCGAGCCGCACGTCGTGCTCCCGTCGGGACACCTCGGCTACCGGATCGTGGACGAGGCGCGCATCGGGCCGCGCCTCGCCGATCTGGGCGATCGACGACCCGCGCGACCTCGACGCCGCGCTCGCCGCGTGGCATCGCGTCGCGACGCGGGAGTGGGCGCACGAGAGCTGGCTCGCGGTCGAGTCGCTGTCGCCCATCCGCGGCCGCCTGGCGGTCGTGCAGCGCCGGCTCGCCGAGCACGGCCGCAGGCTCTCGCTCGACGACACCTGGAAGCTCGTCAACGCACCGATCGACGAGGACGATGCCGAGATCCTCGGCGTGCTCGCGCTCGCGGTCGCGGGCGACACGGCCGCAGCGCTCGCTGCTGCACGTTCCTGCTCGACCCTGCGCGGCTCCGCGACTGCATCGCTCGAGGAGGCAGAGCAAGCAGGACGAATCGCCGGCATTCTGCGCTGGTTCGCGCTGCAGTATCCCGGCGTCGGCGGCGTCACGATCGAGCGGGCTGCGGCACTCGAGGAGGCGGCCGCCGCGCGCGTCGTCGCCCGGCTGCGGGTCGAGGTGGGCGATCGCACGATCGGCCGCTGTCGCTCGTGCGGCACGTCGTGCGCGCCGTGGTTCCCGCTCTGCGACCGCTGCTTCTCCGGCCGCTGAGGGCTATCGCGAGCCGGGAACGTCCGCGGCGGAGCCGTGCGAGCGATAGTGGAGCACGACGGCGATCGTGACTCCGCCCATGAGGAGCGCCACGGCGTTGGGCACGATGATGGCTGCGTTCCCGAGCGCGATGCCGTAGCTCGCCCAGAGCGCGAAGCCGACGAGGAGCACGGTCAGGTAGCCGAGCGAGATGCCGCGGGAGGATCGCTGCGCGATCATCGTGCGGATCTGGAGGGCGGGGGAGAGCGCCATGGCGACGCCCCAGATGGACGCGGTGACGGCGAGAACGGTGGTGGTCGACATGCGTGAGCTCCTTCGCAGCGGACGGACGGGGACGAGGGCGTCCCGCCGTCAGTCGCGCAGGTCGCCGCGGTCGCGGTAGTCGCCGTAGAGCGGGCGGATCACGTCGGCCGGCGCGGTCACAGGGGCAATCTAGCTTCTCGCCGCCGGCCGGGCGGCAGGCGCCTCGCCCTACAATCCCCGGATGGCCAAGCCCGTGGGAACCAAGCTGATCGCCGACAACCGCCGTGCCCGGCACGACTACGAGCTGCTCGACCGCGTCGAGGCCGGCATCGTGCTCACGGGCACGGAGGTGAAGTCGCTGCGCGAGGGACGGGTGCAGCTCGGTCACGCGTACGCCGACGTCCGCGGCGGCGAGGTGTGGCTGATCGGCGCGTCGATCTCGGAGTACGCGCAGGGGAACATCGCCAACCATCTCACCGAACGGGACCGGAAGCTCCTGCTCAAGCGGAGCGAGATCGACTCCCTCTACGGCAAGGTGCGCGAGAAGGGCCTCACGCTCGTGCCCACGAGGCTCTATTTCAAGGACGGCAAGGTGAAGATCGAGCTCGCGCTCGGCCGAGGCAAGGATCGCGGCGACAAGCGCCGCACGATCGCCGACCGCGACGCGAAGCGCCAGATGGAGCGCGCCCTCAAGAGCCGCCGCTCGTAGGGGCAGAGCCGTGCCCGGCCCTCGTGTGACAGTGCGCTCCGTAGGGGCCGGGCCATGCCCGGCCCGCGCGAGGTGAGAACTACGCGAGCGGCAGCGGGCGGCGCATCGTGATCAGGCCGGGCTGGAGGACGTATCCGTGCCGCGCGTTGAGGATGCGGATCGGCGTGTTGCGCACCTCGTTCCACGTCTCGAGCTGGTCGTAGCCGTTGCGCTTCGCCCAGGCGATCTCGGCGCGCTTGAGCGCGCTCGCGACGCCGCGCCCGCGCCAGTCGCGCAGTACACCGGTCATGTCGTGAAAGGCGCGCTCGTTGTCGTCGCTCGAGAGCGACAGCTTGGCGTAGCCGACGACGACGCCCGCCGCCAGCGCCACGAACGTGGCCTCGGGGCGGTCGCCCGAGCCGCCCATGTCGTTCGTGAGCCACCCGTCGAACGACGCCATCGTCGTGCTCTCCTCGCCGGGGACGTCGGGGTACGCCTCGCGCGCGACCTCGTAGATCCCGGCCGCGAGCTCGGGGCGCTCGGCCCAGGTCACGATCGAGACGCCGTCCGGCGGGTCGACCTCCGGCGGGTCGATGGCCGTGAGGTCGAGCACCATCGTCGAGGCGCGCCCGCTCTCGGCCCACCCGTGCGCTTCGAGCCAGGCGATGCTCGCCGGGTCGTCCTCCTCCACCGTCCCCTGCACGGTGTGGGCGCCGTGGCCTTCGGCCCAGCCGGCGAGCCGCCGTAGGAGCGCCGAGCCGAGCCCGCCGCCGCGCTTCCCCTCCGGCACGAGCGCCAGCGTGCGCACGACGCCAGGCTCGGCATGCCACCCGTGGATGCCGATGCCGGCTCCCGCGTCCTCGCCGTCGTCGCTTGCGAGCAGCCAGATCGTGGCCTCCGCCTGGCGCCTCCAGTCGACGTACCCCTCGACGCTCGCCCGCTCCCTCGGGCGCACGGCGTCGACGACCGCGATCAGGCGCGGCAGGTCGTCCTCTGCGATCTCCACGACGTCCAGCACGGAGCGCACCCTAGCGACGGCATCGGGACGTGGCATCGGGACTTGGCAGCGGGACTTGGCAGCGGGACTTGGGCGAGCGATCCGGGAGGAGTAGATTCGCGTCCGGAACCCATTTCGAAGGAGGCACGCCTGTGCACCAGGTAACACTGACTGTCAACGGGACGCAGCATGTGGTCGACCTCGAGCCGCGCGAGCTGCTCGTGTACGTGCTGCGGGAGCGCCTGTCGCTGACCGGCACGAACGTGGGGTGCGACACGTCCTCGTGCGGCGCCTGCACGGTGCTGCTCGACGGCGAGTCGGTGAAGTCGTGCACGGTGCTGGGCGTGCAGGCCGACGGGACGTCGATCACGACGATCGAGGGGCTCGCGTCGAACGGAGAGCTGCATCCCGTGCAGCAGGCCTTCCACGATCATCATGCGCTGCAGTGCGGGTACTGCACGCCGGGCATGGTGATGGCGGCCGTGTCGTTGATCGAGAGCGGCGAGGCGAAGGACGAGGAATCGATCCGCCGTGGCCTGGAGGGCAACCTCTGCCGTTGCACGGGCTACCACAACATCGTCGTGGCCGTTGCCGCCGCTGCCGGGAAGGCGTGAGATGAGCGCCACCGAGACGTGCTTCGTCGGCGCGCCCGTGAAGCGGAAGGAGGACGGTCCGCTGCTGCGTGGGCGCGGCACCTACGTCGACAACATCGACCTGCCCGGCACCCTCGTGATGACCGTCGTCCGCAGCCCGTACGCGCATGCGCGCGTCGACGAGCGTCGACGTGACCGCCGCGCGCGCCTGCGAGGGCGTCGTCGCCGTCTTCACCGGGGCCGACCTGCGGGAGGACTGGAAGGCCGCGATGCCGTGCGCGTGGCCGGTCACCGAGGAGATGAAGAACCCGCCGCACTATCCTCTTGCCGTCGGCGAGGTCAAGTATCAGGGCGACGGTGTCGCGGTCGTGCTCGCCGACAGCCGCGCACACGCGATCGACGCCGCCGAGCTCGTCGAGGTGGAGTACGAGCCGCTGCCGGTCGCGATCGACGTGGCGGCGGCAGCCGAGGACGGGGCACCGCTCGTGCACGACGAGCTCGGCACGAACGTGAGCTACGTGTGGAAGCTCGAGACGGACGCGTTCGACGCGGCCATCGGCGGCGCCGACGTGGTCGTGAAGCGCCGCTACTACCAGCCGCCGCTGATCCCGAATGCGATCGAGCCTCGCGGCGTCGTCGCCCGGCCGGAGCCGGGTGGAGACGTGACGCTGTGGTCGGCGACCCAGATCCCGCACATCCTGCGGGTGCTGGTGGCGGCGACGCTCGGGATGTCCGAGACGAAGCTGCGGGTGATCGCGCCGGACGTGGGCGGGGGCTTCGGCTCCAAGCTCGACGTGTACGCGGAGGAGCTGCTTGCGGTCGCGCTCGCACGCCGGCTCGGCAAACCCGTCAAGTGGGTGGAGGAGCGCTCGGAGAACGCGGTCGCGACGATCCACGGCCGCGACTTCGTGACCGAGCTCGAGCTCGCCGCCGGAAAGGACGGGAAGATCACGGCGATCCGTGCGAACGTGCTCGCGTCGATGGGCGCCTACCTGCAGCTCGTCACGCCCGGCATCCCGCTGCTCGGTGCCTGGATCTACGCTGGGCCGTACGCGATTCCCAACTACAGCGTCACGTTCACCGGGGTGTTCACGAACACGACGCCCACGGACGCCTACCGGGGCGCCGGCCGGCCGGAGGCCACGTTCGTGCTCGAGCGCACGATGGACGCGCTCGCGGCCGAGCTCGGCATCGACCGGGTCGAGCTGCGGCGCCGGAACTTCATCACGGAGTTCCCGGCCGCGATTGCGTCGGGCCTGACGATCGACAACGGCGACTACCACGCCTCGCTCGACCGGCTGCTCGAAGTGCTCGACCTGGACGGGATCCAGGCCGACCAGGAGGCGCGTCGCGCACGTGGAGACGCGAAGCAGATCGGGGTGGGCTTCTCCACCTACAACGAGATGTGCGGGCTCGCGCCGTCGCGCATCCTCGGCGCGATCCGCTACGCGGCGGGCGGCTGGGAGACGGCGACGATCCGCTGCCTGCCGACCGGCACCTTCCAGGTCGTCACGGGCACCTCGCCGCACGGGCAGGGGCACGAGACGGCGTGGTCGCAGATCGTGGCCGACCAGCTCGGTTGCGACCCGTCCGAGGTCGAGGTGCTGCACGGCGACACGAGCATCTCGCACGCGGGCCTCGACACCTACGGCAGCCGCAGCCTGCCCGTGGGCGGTGCGGCCCTGTGGAGCGCCGGCGAGAAGATCGTCGAGAAGGCGCGCGACATCGTCGCCCACCAGCTCGAGGTCGCAGCCGACGATCTCGACTACCAGGCGGGCACGTTCTCCGTGAAGGGCTCGCCCGACAAGTCGATGACGGTCAAGGGCGCGGCGTGGGCGGCGTTCGCGGCGCACAACCTGCCCGACGGCATGGAGCCGGGCCTCGAGGCGACGGCGACGTACGACCCGCCGAACTTCTCCTGGCCGGGCGGCGCGCACGCGGCCGTGGTGGAGGTCGACACGGAGACCGGCGACGCGCGGCTCGTCCGCTACGTCGCGGTCGACGACGTCGGCACGGTCGTGAACCCGCTGATCGTCGACGGGCAGGTGCACGGCGGCATCACGCAGGGGATCGCGACGGCGCTGTACGAGGAGGGGCTCTACGACGAGGACGGGAACCTCACGAACGGCTCGCTCACTACCTACCTGGTGCCGTCGGCGGCGGAGTTGCCGTCGTACGAGCTCGAGCGCACCGAGAGCAAAGCGACCGACCATCCGTTCGGCGCGAAGGGCGTGGGGGAGACGGGCACGATCGCGGCGGCGCCCGCCGTGATCAACGCGGTCGTCGACGCGCTCTCGCACCTGGGCGTGACCGACATCCAGATGCCGGCGACCCCGGAGCGGGTCTGGCACGCGATCGAGGAGGCAAGGCAGTGATCCCGGCATCATTCGAGTACGAGGTGGCCGACAGCGTCGACCACGCCCTGCAGCTCCTGGGCTCGCGACGCCGACGCCAAGCTGCTCGCGGGCGGGCACTCGCTCGTGCCTGCGATGAAGCTTCGCATCGCGCGCCCGTCGAAGCTCGTCGACATCGGGCGGCTGTCCGAGCTCTCCTACGTCAGAGACGCCGGCGAGCAGCTCGCGATCGGGGCGCTGACACGGCACAAGGAGGTGCGCGACAATCCGCTGCTGCAGGAGCACTGCCCGATCGTCTCGACCACCGCCGGCCTGATCGGCGATCCGCAGGTGCGGCACCGCGGCACGATCGGCGGCTCGCTCGCCCACGGCGACCCGGCCTCCGACCTGCCGACGGTGATGCTGGCGCTCGGCGCGGAGCTGGTCGTGCGCGGCGCCGACGGCGAGCGGGTGGTGCCGGCGGCCGAGTTCTTCTCGGGCGTGTTCGAGACGGCGGCGACGGCGCCCGGGCAGATGCTCGTCGAGATCCGCGTCCCGAAGCTCGGCGGCGAGACCGGCTGGTCGTACCTGAAGTTCCGGCGTCGCGCGCAGGACTGGGCCACGGTCGGCGCGGCGGCGGTCGTGCGGCGGGGCAACGGCGCGGTCACCGGCGTAACGATCGCGCTCACGAACATGGCGGGCACGCCCGTGCGTGCGCTGGCCGCCGAGGCTGCGCTCGTGGGCGGCTCCTCGGCTGCCGACGCCGCCGCCATGGCGGCGGACGGGCTGACGCCGTCGAGCGACACGGCCGCAAGCGGCGAGTTCCGCGCCCACCTGGCGCGGGTACTCACCCGGCGGGCGCTGGAGGAGGCGACGGGTCGCTGACCCGCTGGATGCGGTGCCGGGGCTCTGCGGCGGCCCCGGCACCGCAAGTCCTGCGGTCAGCCGCCGAGCTCGTCCTTCGGCCTGGCGTCCGTCGCGGCGTCCGGCGTTGCCGCCTCGGCCTTGTCATCGCCTGCGCCAGCGACGTCCTTCGCCTTGTCGACCGCCTCTCCGGCGACCTCCTTGGCCTTCTCGAACGCGCCTCCTGCCGCCTCTTGCGCCTTGTTGACGGCGTCGCTGTCGGCGATCTCCTTGGCCTTGCCGGTCGCGCCGCCGAACATCTCCTTCGCTCTGTCGAGGAATCCCATTGCTGCCTCCCGCGTAGACTCGTCGGAACCGCAGGTGCGGCTCCGTCCATCCAGAGTACGGCCAAACAGCCCGCTCTGCCGGTACGATGATCCCGTACGAGACATACGGGGGCGACCTGGTTTCGACGTGGTCGGTTCTCCGGCAGAGCTGCGAGTCGAGGTCCCCGGTCGGCCTCGTAAATCCACCGGGAACAACACAAATGCGAATCGTTCAGATCTCGCAATGGCTGCCTAGTCATCACTGAGTAGGTGGGCCACGCCCCCCATGGCTGGGCCCGAGGCCACGGCGGGGCGCCAACGATCGGGCTCGGCGCGGCGGGAGGGTCAATCGCCCAAAGCGCGACACTGAAGGATTGACTGGCCCGTCGGTAGGTTGTCCGCCACCGGCCGCCGGGCGAGATTCAAGTGCGGACTACACTCGTAGATGCTTTGACCGGTGCGTCCGCGGACGCGGGTTCGATTCCCGCCGCCTCCACTCCGCACAGAGGATGCGAACCAGCGCGAGAAATGGACTTTTCTGGAGGGCGCGGATCTTGTTCCGAATCCGCAGTCCCCGGTCGGGGCTCTTGACGTGTACGGACATTGTCCATACACTACGTGTATGGCGAGGGTAGCTCGAGCAAGAGATCGTTGGGAGTTCCGCGTGGAAGCGCAAGCCGACGAGTTCGTGCGCCGAGCCGCGGAGGTTTCCCGCCGCACCCTCACAGATTTCGTGGTCGAGGCAGCGGTTGTCGAAGCCGACCGCGTGCTAGGCGACCGTACGCATTTCGTTGTCGAGGATGAGCAATGGACGCGGTTCGTCGAGCTGCTCGACCGCCCGCCTCAGGAGAATCCCGGACTGACCAAGCTGTTCGCGAAGCCGAGCGTCTTCCAGTAACCCAGTGGCGTATCGGCGCCCGGAGCCGCTCGCGCGCCATCATCAGCTCGGCGCCTTCGTGTGCGGCGAGCCGGCTCTCGATGCGTGGCTCAAGAAGCATGCCCGCGCTGCCAACGCGTCCGAATCGGCGCGCGTGCTCGTCGTCACTCCTGAGGACGACACCGCCACGGTCGTCGGCTACTACGCTCTGGCTGCCGCGCAGGTCGAGCCCGCAGACGCGACTGAGCGTGCGAGGAAGGGGCAGGCGTCCCGCCGTCCGGTGCCCGCGGTCCTGCTTGCCCGCCTCGCGGTCGACCACCGGCACCAGGGGGGCGGCCTTGGACGGTCACTTCTGCAGGACGTCCTGCTTCGGTGCGTGGAGGCCGCTGACGCGATCGGTGTTCGAGTCCTTCTCGTGCACGCAAAGCATGAACGAGCGAAAACGTGGTACGAGCAATACGGGTTCGAGGAGTCGCCAACTGATCCGCTGCACCTGATGATGCTCATGAAGGATGTCCGCGCTTTCGTCGAGCGCCACCCGTCGGCGTAGCTGGTCGCCGCGAGGCATCTTGCGCGGGTTCGATTCCCGCCGCCTCCATATCTTCAAGGGGGGAAACCTCAGGTTTCCCCCCTTCAGGATCCCCCCGTCCACTCACCGGCCAATCCTTAGGAGTGGCGAGATGAGCGAGACACTTCGGACGCTCGACGTGCTGGCACGTGGGCGGGAGGTGTATGTCGGTGAGATCGCGCACGTCAATGAGTGGCCTGAGGCGTTCGGCGACGCCGGCACAGAAGAGGGAGGGCTCTCGCCCTCCCTCTTCCCCCGTTCGCGTTCCCCTCACCCGCCGCGGTGGGGGAACGTCCCTGGCGCGACCGCACGTGCGCCGGGATCTGACGCCTACTTCGACAGGGCCGAGACGCACTTCTCGTACGCGTTCGCTGCCGTGCCGAAGGTCTCGGCGAAGGTCTTGTGAGGGCGCTTCTGGGCGTCGACGGTCGCCTTCGACCACGCCTTGCAGGTGCGGGCCGCGTTGCGACGGCGACGGCGCCGGCCCTGGCCTGGGCGGAGACGCGCTTCCGTACGCGTTGTTCCCCTTTCCGTACACCTCGGCGAAGCTCGCCGAGCGACGCCTGCACTGCCGCCGGGTTGGTCGCCCACGCCTTGCACGTGGTCGCCGCGTTCTGCTTGGCCGCCTCGACGGCCGCCTGCTCCGCAGCCTTGGCCGCTGCGGCCGCGAGCTTGCGGGCCTGGTCGGAGACGCACTTGCCGTGGGCGTTCGCACGGGTGCCGTACGCCTGCGCGAACGTCTTGCCGGCCAGCGCCGCCACCTGCTCGGCCTCAGGCTTCACCTGAGCGCCCTGCAGATCTTCGCAGCATTCTTGAGTTGCGCGGGAGCCGGCGCCGGGCTGTCTGCGAACGCGGCCGGAGCCAGCACCGCCGCTGCAACGAGCCCGATCACAATCCTCTGCATTGTCTTTCCTCCGCATCGGTCTAGGGGGCCGTACAACCGGGTAGATGCGGATAAGGCGCGGCGCTTTCGCGTTCAGATGTAGAAGGTCTCTGTGGGGGATTGCAGCGCTCCCGGCCAGTGCCGAATCGTGACGTGACGATGGCCGCGACCGAGACGGCAACCCGGGCGCGAGCCGGAAAAGACGCGGGCGTACCTTCGGAGCGCTGGCCGTACTACCGCTGCCGCTCTCACTCACGTTCTGCAAGGGCGTCCCCAGCGCGTCCGCCGCAGCTGGGCTTCCCACGATCGGCACCGGCGGGGTCGCCGCCACAGGAGGCGGAGCGGCGGGCGCCACCGGCGGGCTCCTGGCCTCCGGCGCGGGCCTCAAGGCGGTGGCCCTGGTGGCCCGATAGCGACGACAGGCACCGCTGGCTACCTGGGCGTCGAGCAGGTGGCCGATCGCGGGACCAAATCGCGCACCGCGGTGACGAGCAAGCCGGCAGCCGGGCAACCGCCGACGAGGGTGGAACGCAAGACGGCGACGCCGGTGTATCCCACGGTGGTGCCGAGAGCCGCGGCGAAGCCTGAGGCTGCCGCGAAGCCGAGGGCGACCGTGCCGCGCCAGGCCCCGAACGCCACCAAGACAACTCCGGCCGCGGCGACCGCCGGGGCACCTGCAGCGGAGGAGCCGACAGCGACGGACCCCGCCGTGCAGTCGCCGTCGCAGGAGAACGGCGCCGAGGAACCCCCAGAGCAGGCGAAGATGGGCACGGCCGCCGCGAAGCCCCCGAAGAAGCCAAAGAAGCCTGTGAAGGAGAGAAAGCCACGGCCCGTGCCGGCACGGGCCGCCACACCCGCCCAGCCGGACAAGACAGCCTTCGCCCCGGCACCCGAGACGAAGTCTGGCCCAACCGACACCCCGGGCGGCTCGAAGGGCGCGGCGTTCTCCGCCGCTCAACGCTGACGGGCGGTAGCCATTCCCCCGGCTTGACGACTTGGGGGCTCCGGTGCCCACACACTACGAGGAAGGGCTTGCCGTTCACCTGGAGTGCATCCGGCTCTCTCCCCGGACGGCGACCGAGCCGTATACTCGTCGGCCATGCTGCTACGCGCCGTCGCGCCGCACGAAGTCGCCGCGAGCGTCGTCGTGCTCGACGGCTTCCATGGATGCGGGTCGTGCTGATCGGTGAACACATCCAGCTGCGTCCGATCCGCGAGGCCGACCTCCCCGCGTTCACCTCAGCACATCAAGACATACGCAACCGCGGCGCGTACTTTCCGCTCGGCGTGCTCTCGGAGTCCGTCCTCCGTCGCCGGTTCGCGGAGACCGGGTTCTGGGATCGCGACGAGGGGACGCTTCTCATCTGGC
Organism: uncultured Gaiellaceae bacterium; assembly: GCA_963787085.1. GTDB lineage: Bacteria > Actinomycetota > Thermoleophilia > Gaiellales > Gaiellaceae > Gaiella. The sequence continues at coordinate 84,700 of CAWBBO010000010.1, forward strand.
ATGAAGACGAGATCGTCGGGCACATCGAGTTCTTCACGCCGGTCAGCTACTGGGACGCGTTCGAGTTGTCGTACCAGTTGTACGACGAACGGCATTCAGGCCACGGGTATACGACCGAGTCGGTTCAGCTCCTGGTCGACTACCTGAGCGCGACGAAGAAGCAGCACAGGATCCACCTCGTCATCGTGCCTGGCAACGAGGCGAGCCGCCGAGTCGCCGAGAAGTGCGGGTTCGTGCTCGAGGGAACGGTGCGGGGCGCATTCTTCAACGGCGGCCGCAACCACGACGTGCTCGTCTACTCCCTTCTCCGCACCGATCCGCGGCCCTGGCACGGTCCCGCCGCAGCGCCGGCCGTGGCGTCCGACAGCGACGGGTAGCCCCATGTCGGTCCCATCGCCCGCAGGCGAGCTTCAGAACGTGATCACCTTGCTCGCCCAGACGGTCCAGTCGGCGAGCTCGTCGAGACTGGAGCGGCGCGTGCCCTCGACGAGCCTGTCCTCGTCGATCGCGCGTGCGTCCATGCAGGTTCCGCAAAGTCCCACCTCGGCGCCGCGGCGGACCACCGAGTCGAGCAGGCGCTCGAGGTTGTAGTAGCCGTTCGGTGTTTGCTGGCCGGCGAGCGCGCAGCTGACGGCGTCGGCCATGAGGAATACGCGTACCTCCTCGCCGTCTCGCTTGGCGAGTGCATGTGCGAGACGGAGGCCGTTGTAGGAGCGCTCGGTGCCGTACGCGGGGTCGTTGAGTACGAACAGTGTTCTCATCGCCGGCTCCATCCTTTGCGAGCCGGCCGGTGCCCGCATCCGGGTTTAACCGGCTCGAGCCCGGGTGGTTCCCCGCAGCGATGGTTTATCAAGTATTCAAGTGATATATTGAGAAGATGACGAGCAACCCCGCGAAAGCGGCGCTCTTCGACGCGCTCGCGTCGGTCGCAGCCGCCGTCGGCAGCGGACGGCGAGCGGAGATCGTCGATGTGCTCGCCCAGGGTGAGCGCTCGGTCGACGAGATCGCGGGGGAGATCTCGCAGAGCGTTGCGAACACCTCGCAGCACCTGCAGGTGCTTGCTCGCGCGGGCCTCGTTCGTACCAGGCGTGAGGGGACGCGCGTCTTCTATCGGCTTGCGAGTGACCGGGTCGCCGATCTGTGGGCCGCGGTTCGCGACGTCGCCTCCCAGCATGTCGCCGAGGTGAGCGTGCTCGCCGACGAGTACCTGGGCGAGCGGGACGGCATCGAGCAGCTGTCGGCCGACGAGCTGCAGGCGCGGCTCGAGCGCGGCGAGGTCGTCGTCCTCGACGTGCGCCCCGAGGTGGAGTTCAGCTCGGGTCATGTCCCGGGGGCTCTGTCGGCGCCGCTCGCGTCGCTTGCCTCCATGGTCACGAAGCTGCCGCGGCGGCAAGAGATCGTCGCCTACTGTCGCGGCCCGTACTGCGTCTACGCCGACGATGCGGTGCGGCTGCTGCGCGCCCGCGGCCTGAAGGCCAGCCGGCTCGACGTCGGCTTCCCGGAGTGGCGCCGGGCCGGTTTCCCGATCGAGACCTCTGTGTGAGAGGAGACGAGAACGTGCTGCTACGACCGTTCCTGAACGACGCCGGCTCGTGTGCGAGTTACCTGTTCGGCTGCACGACGCATGCGAATCTGGCCGTCGTCGATCCGCACATCGACCTCGTCGATGCCTACCTCGAGGCTGCGGCGGCGGTCGGCTCGCCGATCGTGGCGGTGTTCGAGACCCACGTGCAGGCCGACCACGTCTCCGGCCTGCCCGCACTCGTCGAGCGGGCGGGCGCGACGGCCTACCTGCCGGAGGGCGCGGGTGTCGAGTTCGAGCATGTCGCGCTCGCCGACGGCGACGTCGTCGAGCTCGGAAACACGGTCGTGACCGCGATCGCGACGCCCGGCCATGCGCCCGCCCACCACGCCTACACCGTCGTCGACCGGCGCCGCGCGAGCGACGATCCCGTGGCTCGTCTTCAGTGGCGACTCGCTCCTGATCGGTGACGTCGGGCGGCCCGATCTTCACGTCGCAGGCGACGCCCACGGGCAGGCGCAGCTCCTCCATGCCAGCCTGCAGCGGCTGCTCGAGCTGCCCGATCACGTCGTCGTCCTGCCGAGCCACTACGGCGGCTCGGTCTGCGGCCGCGGCCTCTCCGGCAACCCGTTCTCGTCGATCGGGTTCGAGCGCGCCCACAATCCGCAGCTCGCCTACGCCGACCCGGATGCGTTTGCGCAGGCGCTCCTCTCGGACATGCCGCCCCGGCCGGCCGAACAGGGTCGCATCGTGGCCGCCAACCGCTCCGGCGAGATCGGCGCCCCCGCGTGACCCACGTCCGGCTCGGCCTGCGCGAGAACGCCGGCCAGTTCGCGATCCTGGTCGGCGCTGAACGCGCTCGTCGGCAGCATGGTCGGGCTCGAGCGCAGCGTGCTGCCGCTCGTCGGCAAGGACGAGTTCGACCTGCAGTCCAGCGCCGCGATCCTCGCCTTCGTGGTCGCGTTCGGCGCGGCGAAGGCACTCACGAACCTCGCCGCCGGTGAGCTCGCCGAGCGCCACAGTCGCAAGCGGCTGCTGGTGGCAGGCTGGCTCGTCGCCGTGCCGGTCCCGCTGCTGATCGGGCTGGCGCCGTCCTGGTGGTTCGTCGTCGCCGCGAACCTCCTGCTGGGCGTCAACCAGGGACTCACGTGGTCGATGACAGTCGTCATGAAGATCGACCTCGTCGGCCCGCGCCGTCGCGGCTTCGCGCTGGGGCTCAACGAGGCAGCCGGCTACCTCGGCGTCGCGGCCGCAGCGTTCAGCACCGGGGCGCTCGCCGCCACCTTCGTTCCCCGCACCGTCGTCTGGGTCGGCGCAGCCGTGATCGTCGTCGCCGGCCTGCTCATCAGCGTCTTCGCAGTGCGTGACACCGGCGCGCACGTCGAGGTCGAGCAACGCGCCCACGGCGACGCTCCCGCGCACACGAGCCTCCGGAGCGCCTTCGTCCACGCAAGCTGGCGCGACCCCGTGCTCCGCTCGTGCAGTCAGGCGGGCCTCGTCAACAACCTCAACGACGCGCTGGCCTGGGGACTCGCGCCGCTCTACCTCGCAGCCAACGGCGCCAGCCTGCGTGAGATCGCCGTCGTCGCCGCCGCCTACCCCGTCGTCTGGGGAGCGGGCCAGCTCCTCACCGGCTGGCTCTCCGACCACATCGGCCGCAAGCCGCTGATCGCCGCCGGCATGCTCCTCCAGGCGGGCGCCCTGGCTCTGCTCGTCGTCGGTGACGGGGCCTTCACGCCTTCGCTGCTCGCCGCCATCCTGCTCGGAGCGGGCACGGCGATGGTGTACCCGACGCTCATCGCCGCCGTGTCCGACGTCACCCAGCCGCGAGACCGCGCCCGCGTCGTCGGCGTCTACCGCTTCTGGCGCGACTTCGGCTTCGTCCTCGGCGCGCTGATCGCCGGCATCGGAGCCGACCTCACCTCTGACCAGGCGGCGATTCTGATCGTCGCCACGCTCACGGCGGCCAGCGGGCTCGTCGTCGCCGCCACCGCCTGGCAGCCGCGCAGCGGCCTTCGGGTCGTCGCCCTGGGAGAAGGAGACTAGGAGGAACACATGGCAGTCGAAGTGGACATCGATGTTGGGGTCTTGAAGCACGAGATCCGCAAGACGTACGCGAGTGTGTCGCAGGAGCCGGAGAAGGACTTCATCTTCCCGACGGGCCGGGCGTGGGCGGAGGACCTCGGCTACCCGGTCGAGGAGCTGGCGCGCGTTCCCGAGGCGGCGGTCGAGTCGTTCGCCGGTGTTGCGAATCCGTTCTCGCTGGGGGTGTTGTCGCCTGGCGAGCATGTGCTCGACCTCGGTTCCGGCGCCGGTACCGACTCGCTCGTCGCTGCACAGATGGTCGGGACGGAGGGGCGGGTGGTCGGTATCGACATGACGCCGGAGATGCTCGCGAAGGCCCGGGCCGCGGCGGCCGAGGTGGGAATCGCGCACGTCGAGTTCGTCCAGGGCGAGGTCGAGGAGCTTCCGTTCGACGATGAGACATTCGACGTCGTGATCTCCAACGGCGTGATCGACCTGATCCCCGACAAGGACGCCGTCTTCTCGGGGATCTTCCGGGTGCTTCGCCCCGGTGGCCGGATTCAGTTGGCCGACGTCACGATCCAGACGCCCGTGAGCGAGGAAGGACGTCGCAACATCGATCTCTGGACCGGCTGAATTGCCGGGGCTCTCCTGGATGGAGAGTACGCAGCGACCCTCGAGCGGCACGGCTTCGAGCGGATCGAGCACGGCAACCTCGTCGCCACCTACATGCGCTCGAAGTTCGAGGACACGCGGCAGAAGGCGATGAAGTTCGGCGCCCACGGCGCCACCGTGAAGGCGTACAAGCCATAGGGAATCCGGCGCGTGTCTCCAACGCTTGATCCCGAGGGCGCGCATCTGGCGGCGCTCCGCCGCGTGGCCGATTTTCGTGGGGCGCGCGTGCTCGAGATGGGGTGCGGCGAGGGCCGGCTGACGGAGGGCATCGCAGCAGAGGCCGCGCAGGTGCTGGCGTTCGACCCCGATGCCGAGGCGGTCGAGCAGGCACGCAGGGCGCTGCCGGCCGAGCTCGCCGACAGGGTCTCGTTCCAGGTCGCGTCGGCAGAGCAGCTCGAGATCGAGCCGGGCTCGTTCGACCTCGTCGTCTTCTCCTGGTCGCTCTGATGCGTGCCACCGGAGGGCGTCGTGAACGTCCTGAGCCGAATGATCGAGGCGGTCAGGCCCGGCGGGCTGATCCTCGACCTGCAGGTGATCCGGCCCGATCCACGCGTCGAGCTGAACGGGCGCGTCGGTCGCCGAGATCGACGGCGAGCCGTTGTTCCGGTGGGCAGACGCAGCCACCGCGGCGGTCGATGCGCGCATCGAGGCGGGTGACCTCGTGGAAGAGCACGCACCAGCACCTCGTAGGAGCGCGGCAGCTGCGAGGCAACCGCACGCACGTCCTCGATCGTCACCGGCGTCCGCTTCGCCACCATGCCAGTGTCGCACTCGAACGCGTGCGTTTCTTCGCTCTGGTAGTGCTTCGGCCGCAAGCTTCCCGCGGCTTAGCGCCGTCGCGATCCGTGGAACCACCGATGCCCACCTGCCCGCGTCCGGAAACGATTGGTGTGCTCGAACGAGCCCACGGAAAGGAGCGATCGGGTGAAGGAGATGCTCCTCGTCGGCCGAGGCGGCGAAGGTGTCGTCCTCGCGTCGCAGCTCCTGGCCGACGCATTTGCCCGCGCCGGGTTCTGGGTGCAGAGCTTCCCCGAGTTCAAGGCCGAACGACGCGGAGCGCCGATCTCGGCCTTCCTGCGCTGGGACGAGATACCGATCCACCGCCGCTTCAAGGTGCGGGAATGCGATGTGCTCGTCTCCGTCTCTCCCTCGCCCCCGTCGCCGCAGCTCATGCGCACGGTCAAGCCCGGAGGGCTGCTGCTGCTGAACCGCGAGGAGCGCTTTCAGCACACCGGCGGGTTCGAGATCGCGCGCGTTCCGGCCTCGCGCATCGCACGCGACCACGACGTCCTCTCCTCGGAAGGACGGCCGATGGGCAACGTGGCCGTCCTCGGCGCCTGCATGAAGCTGCTGCTCCCGGACGGGCTCGGCTTCCTCGAGCAGGCGATCGCGTCCCGGATGGGTGCCGCCGCCGAGCTGAACCTCGCCGCCGCGAGGGACGGCTACGCGCAGTGCAAGACACAGCGGGCGCCGTGCAGGCGATGCGCCGCTCGAACCCGCGCCTGACCCCGGACCGGCGCCAGAGCCGCGACGGAGCACGGCCCTCTTCCCGGTGAGCACGCTCGACTCGCTCGGCAACCACACCGGTACCTGGTCGCTCGACCGTCCTGTGCTCACCGGCGAGTGCACCGCATGCGCCCTGTGCGCGCTCTTCTGCCCGGAGGGGGCGATCGGTCGGGGCAACGGCTCCATGACCATCGACGAGCTCTACTGCAAGGGCTGCGGCATCTGCGAGGTCGTCTGTCCGGTGCGGAACGCGATCAGGATGGAGGAGGTGCGGGCATGAGCGTCACGCTTCCGTCCGGGCGCACGGTGCTGACCGCCGACGAGGCTGCCGCCCACGCGGTGATGCTCGCGCGCGTGCAGTCGATCGGCTGCTACCCGATCACGCCGCAGACCGTCATCGTCGAGCGGCTCGCGGATCTCACCGCGGGTCGAGACGACGTCGAGTTCGCGAACCTCGACAGCGAGCACGCGATGCTCGGGTACGTGCTCGCGGCGTCGCGGGTCGGCGTCCGCACCTTCACGGCGACCTCGTCGCAGGGGCTGCTGTACGCGCACGAGCAGCTGCATCGGGCCTCGCGGGAGCGCGTGCCGCTGGTGATGGTCAACGTCAACAGGTCGATCCTCGCTCCCTGGAGCCTCGAGCCCGACCTCTCGGACAGCATGAGCCAGCGAGACACCGGCTGGATCCAGCTCTACTGCTCGTCGGTGCAGGAGGTCCTCGACAGCATCCTCTGCGCCTACAAGATCGCCGAGACGGTGATGCTCCCGGTGATGGTGTGCGCCGAGGGCTTCCTGCTCTCGCACACCTCGGAGGTCGTCGACATCCCCGACCAGCGCACGGTGGACGCCTTCCTGCCGCCATTCCGCCCCCCGGACGACTGGCTGCTCGACCCCGACCGCCCGCGCACGTTCTCTGCGCTGCCCCAGCCGGCGGAGTACAGCGCCTTCCAGCGCCGCGTCGCGGACGCGATGGACGAGGCGAGGAGCGTCATCGACACGGTCGCCTCGGAGTTCACGTCGCGCTTCGGCCGCCGCAAGGCCGGCGCGCTCGAGATCGCGGGCAATCCCGACGCGGAGACGGCCCTGATCACGATCGGGACGATCGGGGACTCGGCGCTCGAGCTGCTCGACGACGACGACGACCTGCTGCTCGTGCGCATCCACGCGTACAGGCCCTTCCCGGCGGCGGAGCTCACGGCCGCTCTCGCCGGCAGCTCGTACGTCTCCATCGTCGACCGCGCCGCCGCCTTCGGCTCGCTCGGGCCGCTCGGCGCAGACGTGAGGTCTCTCGAGCTGCCGCACGCGAAGACCGCGACGAACTTCATCTGCGGCGTCGGCGGCACGGAAGTGACGCCCGTGACGTTGCGCTGGGCCCTCGAGCACACGCGCTGCGAACGGTGCGGAGACGGCAGGCCTTGCGCCCGTGTACATCCCGGAGGAGGTGCACTGATGACGACCTGGCTGGAGGAGATCGTCTCGGAGGACAGGCTCCTGCATTCGGGCCACGCCGCGTGCGCCGGCTGCGCCCCGGCGATCAACGTCCGGCACGTGCTCGACGGGCTGGCCGCGGCCAAGCCGGACTCGAAGATCGTGCTCGTCATCCCGGCGTCGTGCTGGACGATCATCGCCGGCATCTGGCCCGTGAACGCGTTCGGCGTCGCGGTGCACCTGACGCCGTTCGCCTCCGCGGCGGCAGAGGCATCCGGGATCAAGTCCGCGTTGCGGCTGCGCGGTCAGGGAGACACGCAGGTGGTCGTCTGGGGCGGCGACGGCTCGACCAACGACATCGGGTTCTCCGGCGTCTCGGCGGCCGCGGAGCGGAACGAGGACATCATCTACGTCCTCAACGACAACGAGGCGTACATGAACACGGGCGTGCAGAAATCCGGCGCCACGCCGGAGGGCGCCTGGACGACGACGACGCCGACCACCGCACCGCGACACGGACAGAAGAAGGAGATCGCGCGGATCATGGCGGCCCACGGGATTCCCTACGTCGCGACGCTCGCGGCCGGATCCGTGCCGATGCTGAAGGACTTCAGGGCGAAGGTGGCCAGAGCCGCGGAGGTACAGGGCTTCCGCTTCCTCCACGTGCTCGGCCCCTGCCCGCCGGGCTGGAGATACCCGACGGCTCAGTCCACCGAGATCGCGCGGCTGGCCGTCGAGTCGCGCTACTTCCCGCTCTTCGCCTGCGACCATGGCGAGTGGAAGATCACGGTGCGGCCGAAGCACCCACTGCCCGTGCGCGAGTTCCTCGAGGCGCAGGGACGTTTCGGCCACCTCTCGGCCGGCGAGATCGCGACCATCCAGTCGCACGTCGACGAGCGCTGGAATCTGCTGGCCGCGCTGGAGTCTCGCGGGTCGCCCGGGTAGCCGGCGGCGACGACCGCGGGCTGCGAATCCGGTTGCGGAAGCGCACCGTACCTCCGTGAGACAATGCGATGCTGCCGCCGCGGGCGCAGCCTCGCGGCGAGTCTGAGGAGGTCGGGTCGTGACGGAGTTGCAGCGGTATCTGGCTGAGGAGATCGCCGAGGATCATGCGGACGGGCTCGTCTCCCGGCGCGAGGCGTTGCGACGGCTGGGACTGCTCGGGCTGAGCGGCGCAGCGGCCGCGTCGTTGCTGGCGGCGATCGTGGCAGACGAGGCCCGGGCGAGGATGCGTGCCGCGTCGGGCGCCGGAGCGGCGAGGGGCCCGAGTGCGACGGAGGTCGAGACGGCCGCACGGCCCACACGCGAGATCGTGTTTCGCGGGCCGCAGGGGCGGGAACTCATGGGTGCATGGGCAGCCGCAACCCGGCCTCGTGGCGGTGTGCTGGTGATCCACGAGAACAGAGGGCTGAACGACTCGATCCGCTCCGTGGCCGGCCGCCTCGCGGCCGGCGGCTACTCCTCGCTGGCGATCGACCTGCTGTCGGAGGAGGGCGGTACCGGCTCGTTCACGGACGAGTTCGAGGCGATGGCGGCCCTCGGCGCGGCTCCCGCCTCGCGGTTCGTGGCAGACATGAAGGCGGGGGTGACCGAGCTTCGCCGCCGGCTTCCCGGCCAGAAGGTCGCGGCGACCGGGTTCTGCTTCGGCGGCGGCATGGTGTGGCTCCTGCTCACCGCCAAGGAGGCCCGCCTGGCGGCCGCCGTTCCCTTCTACGGCCCCTTCCCCGAGGGCGGCAACGTCAGGGGTGCCAAGGCGGCCGTGCTCGGGATCTACGCGGAGCTCGACTCGAGGGTCAACGCCACCCGGGCGGCAGCGCGTGCCGCGCTCCGCACGGCCGGCCTCCGGCACCAGCTCGTCACCTTCCCGGGCGTCGACCACGCGTTCTTCAACCCGACCGGGTCACGGTACGACCCTGCCGCGGCCGCAGCCGCCTATCGCCGGATGCTGAGCTGGTTCGGCACGCACGTCGCGACCTAGGCCCGCCGCCGCAGTCCGCACCTGTCCGGTGGGCCGACGAACAGCTCTCCTGCGGCTGCCCGGTGTGGCCGGCGAGAACCGCTCCCGCGCGGTTCCGCGTATGTGATCACAGGTAGTCGTCGCTCTCACTCAGCGACGGAAAGGAGAGGACATGACGAGGATGCCAAGAGTCGTACTGCCGTCCCTCGTGGCCGTCGCCGCCGCGAGCCTCGTCGTCGGAACGGCGCTGGGTGGCAAGCCCAGCTCGGCACCGGCGAATACGACGTGGACGACGGTGTTCGCAAGCCCGATCGCGATCGAGGGGCTCACTCCCGACAGGAAGGGCAACCTGTACGTGCCGCAGCGCGGAGGCGCGGCCGGCTGCTCGATCGTGCGGATCGACCCGGAGGGCGGCGCGAGCCAGGCCGGCGTCACCGTCGCGAAGATGAATCCACCCTGCAACCCCGCCGGCCTTGCCTTCGGTCCCGACCGCCGGCTCTACATCACCGGGTTCGGTGCAGCGGGCGACGAGATCGGAGTCGTCGCGCCCAGCGACGTCGACCCGGCGAACCCGCCGATCGTGACCGGCTTCGCAACGGGGACGCCCGGCGCCAACGGCATCGCCTTCGACGACGACGGCAATCTCTACGCGTCGGACGGTGTTACGAGCCAGGGGCGCGTCTTCCGCGTCGGCCCGGCCGGCGGCGCGGCGACGGTGCTCTTCCGGGTCCCGCCCATGGCCAACTCGGTCGGCGTCGGCCGGCAGAACCAGGCACTGCAACCCCCGGCGGCCGGCGCTCCTCCGGCGACCCAGGGGATCGTGGCGAACGGGCTGGCGTTCGGCAAGGACGGAGCGCTCTTCGTCGCCGACACCGCTCGCGGCGCGCTCTGGCGTGTCGACCTGAGCCGGCGCGGGGACCTGCGCACGCCGACGGGCTGCGACACCACGTTCACGCCGGACACGCTCTGCTTCGACGCGCTGTTCGTGCAGCATCCGGCTCTCGACGGCGCCGACGGGATCGCGCTCGACCGTGCCGGCAGCATCTGGGTCGACGCGAACGAGCGGAACGCGATCGTGGTCGTCGACCGCCGCGGCGGCGTCTCGGAGTTCTTCCGGAACCCGGTCGGCGCCGGCGACCTGCGAAACGCGGGACCGCTCGAGTTTCCGACCAGTCCCGTCCTGACCGGGCGGACACTCTGCACGACGAGCTCGGACGGCAACCGGCGGGACAATTCGCCGAACAGCGCCGGCGAAGCAGGGCCGGGAACCGCGGTTCTCGGCAAGGTCTCATGTCTCGACCAGAAGCTCGACAGCCCCGGCGAGCCGCTGCCCGCCGGCTAGCGAACGCCGCGAGGGGGCGTGCCGCGGTCGTGGCGCGTCCCCTCGGCGCCCTCAGACGTCGAGGGGATGGCTAGCTCGGGGTTTCGTCCTCGTCCGGCCGCTCCACCGTCGCCACTCCGCCGGAGGCAGAGGGCTTCGGACGCCGCGGCTCGCGCACACCCATGTCCGGTGGCGGCTTGCGCAGGCCGACGAACTGCAGGAAGCGTTGCCAGAGACCCGGTTTTCGATCGGAGGCCATCCAAGGAGTGTACGCCTGACTTTGTGGTGAATCACCACAAAGTTGCTCTCCAGGTGGCGAGCGGTGGGTACCCGGTGGATACCCGGCGGATACCCATAGGAGGTATTTGACATGCGGCTGCGCGTGTCGTACTCTTCCGCGAAATACCCCTATAGGGTATAGAGCAAGTTATAGGAGGAAGCGATGTCCGCCCACGCTCACCCGAACCACTCGCACGATCGCGGCGCCGCGTCGTCGTTAAACCGGACCGCCTTGATGGCGACCCTGCACTGCCTCACCGGCTGCGCCATCGGCGAAGTCCTCGGCCTCGCGATCGGCACCGCTCTCGGCTGGGGCAATCCGGCGACGATCGCGCTCGCGATCCTGCTGGCGTTCACGTTCGGCTATTCGCTGACGATGCTGCCGCTGCTCAGGGCCGGTCTCGGCCTGTCGGCGGCGTTGCCGCTCGCCTTCGCCTCGGACAGCATTTCCATCGCCGTGATGGAGACGGTCGACAACGGTGTCATGCTCGCCGTGCCCGGCGCCATGGATGCGGCGTTGGCGAGCTGGCTGTTCTGGGGCGCGCTCGCATTCGCGTTCGCCGTTGCCTTCGTCGTCGCGTTCCCGGTCAACCGCCGCCTGATCGCGCGCGGGCAGGGCCACGCCGTCGTCCATCAGCTCCACGGCGGTGGCACACCAGGCGATCGCGGGGCGACGGCTGCCGCAGGCTCGCCACGCCGCCTCGTGCTGATCGGGCTGGCGGCGATCGTGGCCACCGTCACCGTGGCCGTCGGTGGCGCAGTCGTCGTCGAGGAACGACATGACGAGCCTCCGGCGCCGGCATACGAGCAGCCTGCCCACGACGAGATGCCCTGACCTCTCGGGTTGCGGCGCGTGCAGGGGTGCCGCCCTGGCGAGGGCAACACCGTGTCCGCTTGATGTATCGTTGCGCCCTTAGCCGCGCGCGTGTGCTCCGCTACCGTCGCTTCTCACCGGGACTCCGTGGCTCACGCCGCTGCAGAGGGCCTATGACACGATTGCTCGTGTGTGACGACTCGGCCGATTCGCGCAAGCTCATTCGCGTGCTGATCGGGTCGCACCCGGACATCGAGATCGTCGGCGAGGCCGGCAGCGGGTGCGAGGCGATCGAGCGCGCGACCGAGCTCGAGCCGGACGTGGTGCTGATGGACGTCCAGATGCCGGATCTTGGCGGCGTCGAGGCGACGCAGCGGCTGAAGGAGCTGCTGCCTGCGATCAGGATCGTCGCGTTTGCGGCGTCGGCGGAGGAGGGCGACATCAAGGCGATGATCGAGGCCGGCGCGAGCGCCTACTGCGTCAAGGGCTGCTCGGCGTGGGAGCTGCAGCGTGAGATCGTCGGCAGCGCCGACCCGCTCACGCGTCTCGCGCATCTGCTCTCGCGCGGCGTGCCGGGCAGCGTCGGGCGGCTGGTCGCTCGGGAGCTGGCGGAGTCGACAGGAGCAGTCCTGACGGCGCTATACGTGGGTGTCGGCGGCGCGCCGATCATGCTCCTGGCGGCCCAGGCTGTCGGGGACGTCGATCTGCAAGGGCCGGTCCCGGCAATTGGACGCCGTTGCCTGACCGAGGGGGCGCCAGTTCAGGCGACGGCCGACGAGCGGGAAGAGCTACGGGGCCTTGGCATTCTCTGCGGCGAGGTGCTGGCGGTGCCCGTCGGCGCCGACGCGATCGTGCTTGGCGTGCTGCTCCTCGCCATGCCGGAAGGTGCCGAGCACATCGTCGATGCCGACTTCGTCTGTACGGCGGCCGACCTCGCTGCCGGTGCACTTACCAACGAGCAGCTCGTCGTCATGATGCAGGCCGACGCCCGCCGGGACATGTTGACCGGACTGCTGAACAGGCGTGCGTTCGAGGAGACCCTCGAGCTGATGCTCCCGCAGGCACACGACGAGGAGCGGCCGATCTCCCTGATCCTCTTCGATGTGGACAATTTCAAGTCGATCAACGACGAGCTCGGCCATGCGGGGGGCGACGAGACGCTGCGCCAGCTCGCCCGGATCGTGCTCAGGACGGTGCGGGCGGACGAGGAGGCCTTCCGCGTGGGCGGGGACGAGTTCGCCGTGGTAGTCCGAGGGTCCTCGTCGACGGCGGCGGCCGTCGCAGGCCGGATCGAGGCGGCCATTCTGCGGCAGCGCCACGCCGGCGCCGTCTACACGATCTCGGCCGGGATCTCCAGCTTCCCGCTCTCATCGACTGCGGAGCAGCTGCTGTCCCACGCCGACGAGGCGATGTACGAGGGGAAGCAGGGCGGCAAGGACAGGATGACGATCCACCGGAGCGCCGTTTCCGACCCACCTCTCGCACGTGACTCCCGGCGGTCGCTGCGCTCGTCCGGCCCGATCTCGCCTCGTGTCGATCGGGTGCTGATCGACGACTCGGCCGTAGGCGCGCAGACGCGAGTGGCGGTGCAGGTTGAGCCGATCGCACTCGAGCGGGCGCTCCTGCAGCAGGCATTCCACGAGACGATGGAGGCTTTCACCAACGCGCTTGCGGCGAAGGACTCGGTCACGGCGGCCCACTCGAAGCACGTCGTCCGCTACGCGCGCGTGCTCACCGAGGCTCTCGCCCCTGGGTTGCTCGAGCTGCGCTCGCTCGAGTATGGATTCCTCCTCCACGACATCGGGAAGATCGGGATCCCCGACGAGATCCTCCTGAAGCCGGGGCCACTGAGCGAGCACGAGATCCAGGTGATGCAGACGCACACCGAACTCGGCGAGCAATGGCTGACGGGAGTCCCTCTCCTCCAGGGCCACGGGCTCCAGGTCATCCGCTCGCACCACGAGCGCTGGGACGGCGGAGGCTACCCGGACGGGCTCAGCCGCGAGCAGATCCCCATCGGCGGTCGGATCTTCGCCGTGGCCGACGCGCTCGACGCGATGACGTCGAGCCGTCCGTACCGGGCGGCCATAAGCTGGGCGGCCGCTGCGCGCGAAGTGGGGCGGGAGCGAGGCCGGCAGTTCGACCCAGAGGTGGTCGACGCCTTCGGGAGGGTGGAGGGGATGCTCGAGGCAATTCACGACGAGCTCGCGGCAGCGGCGACGGTGTAGCGTCGTGTCCGGCTCATCGAGCACTCGCTCCCCATCGGGCCTCAGCGACGACGAGCATGCACGCGTGCTGGAGGTCTTTCGTGCGAGCGCCGAGGAGCATGCGAGCACCATCGAGCGCCTGGCCGACGCGCTGGAGGCGGTCGACGGCGCCGAGCAGGCCGAGCGACGCGCTGAGCTGGCATTCGAGCTGCACAACCTGCGGGGCGCGGCCGCGATCGCGCGGCTCGAGCAGCTGCGTGTCGACGCGAAACGTCTCGAGCAAGCGCTCCCACACCCAGATGCCGAGGTGTCCGCGCTCGCATTCGCGGCCCGGGAAATCGCGCAGGAGCTCCGCTCCCTCGCGAGCGGCGCCCCGCCGGCCGTCGCAGCCCGCGACGAGGACGCTCACGGGCAGCCGGTCGTCCTCCACGTGGACGACAACGCGACGAACCTGAAGCTGGTCGAGCTCGTTCTCGCCAGACGACCCGGAGTCCGTCTCGTCGAAGCCATGACGGGAGAGGACGGATTGCGCCTGGCGCGCCGTCTCAAGCCGGCGCTCGTCATCCTCGACCTCCGCCTTCCCGACGTCTCCGGCACCGAGGTGATCCTGCGGCTGCGGTCGGATCCGGCCACCTCGCAGCTGCGCATCGTCGTGGCGAGCGCCGAGGCGAGGCCGTCCGAGGCCAAACGGCTGCTCGCCGCCGGTGCGGACGCGTTCCTCGTGAAGCCGCTCGATCTCGAGACGCTGCTCGAGACGGTCGACGACGCCGTCGCGACCGTCAGTCGCGCTGTGCGCTGAGCTCGTCCACGACCGCAGCGAGCACGTCCGGGTCGACGGGCTTCGTCAGGAACTCGACCGCGCCGCCGGCGCGCATGCGACCGGCGACCGCGCGCGTGTTGTCGGCGCTGAGCACGACGACGGGGATGTCCCGCGTCAGCGGGTCGGCGCGCAGGCGCGAGAGCACCTCCTCGCCGTCCAGACCGGGAAGGCCGAGGTCGAGCAGGACGATGTCCGGGCGGTGGCGCCGTGCGAGTGCCAGGCCGACCGGCCCGTCCATGGCGCTGAGGATGCGAAGCCCGGGCACGCGCTTGAGGATCCGCGCCACGAGCTGCTGCCCGAGGAGGTTGTCCTCGATGTGCAGCAGCGTGCGCCGCGCAGCGGGCGCCTCGTGCTCGCCCGGGCTGTCGGCGGCGGGCGAAACGTGCTCGGCCGCCTGGAGCGCGAGCGCGAACGTCGCTCCTTCACCGGGCGCGCTCCGCACGGAGATCCTCCCGTCCATGGCCTCGACGAGGCTCTTTGCGAGCGCCAGGCCCAGCCCCGTGCCCTCCGTCTCGGCGGCGGAAGAGTCGAGGCGCTCGAACGGCTGGAAGATGCGGGACAGCTGATCCTCGGGGATGCCGGGCCCGGTGTCGGCCACCTCGAGGCGGGCAGCGCCGTCATCCGTCCACCACGCCACGTTGACGCTGCCGCCTGCGTGGTTGAACTTGACGGCGTTCCCCACGAGGTTGAGCACGACCTGGAGCAGGCGCTGCTGGTCTGCGAACGCGAGCACCTCGCTCCCGGCGGGCGGCTGGACGTCGATCGTGACCGACCGCTCGCCCGCCAGCGGCTCCACCAGCTCGACCGCGTCGGCGACGACCGCACCCAGGGAGACCGGCTCGAGGGACAACGACACACGGCCCGACTCGATCTGCGCCATGTCGAGGATCTCGTTGATCAGGCTCAGCAGGTGGCGTCCCGCCCGGAGGATGTGGCCGACACTCGCCTTGTGCGACTCGTCGAGCTCGTCCTCGTAGTCGAGGAGCTGGCCGAAGCCGATGATCGCGTTGAGCGGCGTCCGCAGCTCGTGGCTCATGCGTGAGAGGAACTCGCTCTTCGCGGCGTTCGCCTGATCGGCTTCGACCGCCAGCCGCCGGATCTCCGACTCGACTGCCTTCTGCCCGGTCACGTCCCTGATCGCGCTGACGACGAGCTGCCCTGCCGGCGTCTCGTGGGCGCTCAGGCTGATGTCGACGGGGAACTCGCTGCCGTCCTTGCGCCGACCGAACAGCTCGAGATCAGCGCCCATCGGGCGGGTCGTGGGTGCCGCGAGGTACTCGTCCCGGTGACGGGGGTGGACGTCGTGGAAGCGCGGCGGCATGAGCATCTCGATCGGCTGCCCGATCAGCTCCTCGTGCTCGTACCCGAACACGTGGAGGGCCTGCCCGTTGACGAGCACGATGCGGGCGTCGCGATCGACGATCACCATGGCGTCGGGCGCCGATTCGAGCAGGCCGCGGAAGAGCGTCTCGCCGGCCACACCCTCGTACCGTTCGCTCACGAGCGTGCCTTGACGACGGCGTCGTCGACGGTCTCGAGGAGCGTCACGATGTCGATCGGCTTGACGAGGTATCCGTGTGCTCCGGCGGCGAGCATGCGGTCCGCCTCGGCGGGCCGCGCCTCGGCGCTGACCACCACGACTCTGGGTCTGCGTGCCGTCGGGTCGGGGCGGATCTGTCGCAGTACCTCGTGTCCCGAGATGTCGGGCAACCGCAGATCGAGAAGCACGAGGTCGGGAGCGATGTCCTCGGCGAGGACGAGTCCGACTGCGCCCGTGCGGGCCTCCACCAGCGTCAGTGCAGGCCGCTTGTCGAGCACGAGCTGGACGAGCTTCAGGTTCGAGGCGTTGTCCTCGATGTGGAGCACGACTGCCGCCGGCGTCCCGTCTGCCCGGTCCGAGTCGGCTCGCGCTGCTGCCGAGCCGGCTGGCGGCGAGCGCGCGCAGCGGCTCCAGCAGGTCCGCAGCCGCCGCGGCCGCGCCGTCGACCGCATCCGGTGCGCCCGCGAGAACGCGGCCGGTCTGCTGCTCGAGGGCGACGGCAAGCGAGGCGAGCCGATGCATGCCGATGGTCATGGCGGCGCCGCGGATGCTGTGAGCGGCGTCGTCGATCGTCCTCGCGGCCTCGGTGCGAACCGCCTCGTCCGGCGCCGTGAGGGGATCGACAGCGCCCTCGAGCGTCGCGAGCCGCATCCGCAGGTCGTCCATGAACGCGCCGAGCAGCAGCCACCGCTCGGAGGCCGTGAGATTCACAGCAGCCCCTGGCGCTTGGCTTCGGCGACCGCCTCGATCCGGTTGCGCACGCCCAGCTTGGCGAAGGCCCGCGAGAGGAAGGTCTTCACGCTCTCCGTGCCGATTCCGAGCGTGCCGGCGATCTCGCGGTTCGTGGCTCCTTCGGCCACCCGAAGCAGAATCTCCCGCTCCCGCGGGCTGAGCGAGATGACGCCCTGGGATCTCCGCGGGTGGTCGGGGTCGCTCACCGCGTCGCCGGCGACGACCGAGCGAAGCGCCTGCAGGAGCTCCTCCGGCTCGCCGCGCTTGAGGATCACGCCCTGTCCACCCGCCTCGACGACCGCCTCGTTGAGCCCTTGCTCGGGCGTCGCCGTCATCACGAGGACCGGGAGCGAGAGCCCCTGCCGGCGGATGCTGCGCACGAACTCGGTCGCCCGCCCGTCGGGCAGGCGGTAGTCGATCAGCAACACGTCCGGCCGACGCGTCTTGATCACGTGGGCCGCGGTGGCCGTGCTGCCCGCCTCGCCGGCGACGCGGAACTCCGTGTCCCGCAGGCATTGCCGGACCCAGGCACGGACGAACGCATCGTCATCGACAAGGCCGATGCTCACCATCGCATTGCGGCACGCTAGCACCGACCCTGGCCGACCCGTGCCTCGCCGCGCTGCGTGGTGCGCCGTCTGTACGCGCCGCGCTGCCCCGAAATACGCAGTTGTCCGAGGGCCGGATGAGGTAGACCCCCGATGACCTCCGGGCGCCGACGCGGCAGGATCGGGCCCGAGGAGGTGGTGGCCATGGTCGTCGAGTCGGTCACCCGGGGTCGTGCGGCAAGAGCAGGCGACGGAGCCTGCGACGCTCGCGCCTCGTCCTCGTGCGCCGCTGATCTCGCTCGCAGGCGTCGAGAAGGTGTACCGGATGGGCCGGGTCGACTACGCCGCGCTCCGCGGCGTCGACCTCGACGTCGAGCCGGGCGAGCTCGTCGCCGTCGTCGGGCCGTCCGGCAGCGGCAAGACGACGATCCTGAACCTGATCACGGGCATCGACCGGCCGACCGCCGGCACCGTCAGCGTGGACGGCAGGCGCCTCGACACGATGAGCGAGGAGGAGCTGTCCGTCTGGCGTGGCGCGAACGTCGGCATCGTGTTCCAGTTCTTCCAGCTGCTGCCGACGCTGTCCGCGCTCGAGAACGCCGTGCTTCCGCTCGACTTCGCCCGCCGGGGGTCGAAACGGGAGCGGTACGAGCGCGCTCACCACAACCTCGAGCTCGTCGGCCTGGGGGACAAGGGCGACCACATCCCCGCCGAGCTGTCGGGCGGCGAGCAGCAGCGCGTGGCGATCGCCCGCGCGCTCGCGTCGGACCCGAAGCTGATCGTCGGCGACGAGCCGACGGGCAACCTGGACACCGGGACGGCGGCAGACATGTTCGAGCTGCTGTCGCGGCTGAACGCCGAGGGGAAGACGGTGCTGTACGTCACCCACGACCTCGAGCTTGCGCGGCGTGCCAACCGCATCGTCACGATCCGTGACGGCGTCGTCGTCTCGGGCTGAGGGGGCGGAGATGATCTCCGCGTCGCTGCGCAAGTCGATCAGGGATCTCTCCCGCCGGCGCGCACGGACGGGGTTCACCGTCGCGACGCTTGGGCTCGCCGTCGCGAGCATCTCGTTCCTCGCGATCCCGACGCTGATCGACAGGTCGATGCAGGAGGAAGTGCGCGCCGGCGAGCTTGCGGACGCGACCGTGACGATGCGGCCGCTGCAGCTCACCGACGAGCAGCTCGCGGCACTGTCGGCACTTCCCAACGTGGCGGCGATCGAGCCGCGGATGAGCGTCGACACGCGTGTGCTCGTCGGCGAGCGGCGCGCGCCGGCGCTCCTGATCGGCGTCCGTGACTTCGCGCGCCAGGGCGTCGACGTCGTGCGGCTCGAATCCGGCGCCTTCCCGGGCCCGGGCGAGGTGCTCACCGACGTCCAGGACGCCAACGTCGGCGTCTACCACGGCCGCACCGGCGACACCGCCAGGATCGCCGGGGCGGGCGCGCTCCGGATCGCCGGCGAAGGACGCAACATCCCGGGCGGCGAGGTGGTTCAGGACGAGAACGTGATCGTTCTCTATGCGAGTCACGGCACGATCGCGGCGCTGACCGGCGAGCGTGGGTACGACCGGCTCGCCATCCGTCTCCGCGACGCGCGGCGCGCCTCGGAGACGGTCGAGCGCGTCCGCAGCTACCTCGGCACCGTGCCCGGTTTCGCCGGCTTCTCAGGCTTGCCGGAGCTCCGCGCACCCGGTGACTGGCCGGGGAAGGAGGAGACCGAGACGTTCGCGGAGTTCCTGAGCGTGATCACGCTGCTTGCTCTGCTCTCGGCGCTCGTGCTGATCTCGAACACGATGACGACGCTCGTCGCCGAGCAGACGGGCGAGATCGGGATCATGCGCGCGATCGGCGCGCGGCGTCGGCAGGTCGCGCTCGTCTTCCTGAGGACCGCGGTGCTGCTCGGCGTGCTCGGCGCGCTCGTGGGCGTTGTGCTCGGCACCGTCCTCGCCAACGCGCTCGCCGGCTACTTCGGCTCGATGTACTGGGCGATCGACGTCGGCTTCGGCGTCGATGCGACGGTGCTGCTCGCAAGTGTCGCCGTCGGCGTGCTCGCACCGGCGCTGGCGGCGCTCCCGGCGATCAGGCGCGGCGTCCGCGTCGACCTGCGCGAGGCGCTCGAGTCGACGGG
The DNA here is from genome assembly GCA_963787085.1 of uncultured Gaiellaceae bacterium. Taxonomy (GTDB): domain Bacteria; phylum Actinomycetota; class Thermoleophilia; order Gaiellales; family Gaiellaceae; genus Gaiella. The sequence goes on from CAWBBO010000010.1 coordinate 104,205, forward strand.
ATCCGCAGTCGGCGGCCAGGACGCCGGCGACCGCGTGCTCCGTCGCGCGCGCTTCTTGCCACGGACGATGCAGATCGGCCTGCGCGGCGTCGGGCGGCGCCGGCGCCGCAGTCTCGCGACCGTGCTGATCGTCGCCTTCGCGGTGGCGAACCTGCTCGCGATCCTCTCCCTGGCGGCGGCGGCCACCGAGTCCTCGCGGACGTCGTGGTCCAACCACCTGGAGGACATCCGCCTCTGGACGAGCGGGCGCAAGCTCTTCGACGCCGAGGCTCTCCGCACGATCGCGACGACGCCGGGGGTCGCTCGGGCACAGCCGGCCCTCGTCAACGACGCCCAGCTCGCGGGCGAGGAAGCGTTCCTCTGGGGCGTGCCGCGCCAGCCGCTCTTCCGTTACCGGTTGTCCGACGGCCGCTGGTTCAGCGCTGCCGAGGAGCGGGCGCAGGAGCGCGTCGCCGTGATCGAGCGGAACCTCGCGCAGTTCACCGGCGTCGAGATCGGAGACCGGATCACGCTCACGACAGCCGCAGGGCCGGCGCGGTTCCTGATCGTCGGCATGGCCACGAACCAGCAGCAGGACGGAACGGTGCTGTACGTCCCCCTGACGACGCTCCGCTCGGTGCTCGACCAGCCGGCCGGCGTGAGCACGTACTGGATCAAGACGACAGCGCCCGACGAGGCGCTGATCGACCGCACGACGACGCTGCTGGACGACCGGCTCACCGCGCTCGGCTACGACGTCGGCACCGAGATCTCCTACGTGCTGGAGCGCGACGAGATCGAGGCCAACCGGACGCTCACGACCACGATCGGCATCCTCGGTTTCGTGATCGTGGCGATGAGCATGGTCGGGCTCGCGAACGCGATCACGATGAGCATCGTCGAGCGGACGCGCGAGATCGGCATCCTCCGGTGCATCGGCGCGCGTGCGCGCGACGTTCGCCGAATCTTCGCCACCGAAGGCGTCGCGCTTGCGTGCGCCGGCTGGGTGCTCGGCATTCCGCTCGGCTACGCGCTCACCCGTCTGCTCGTGTGGCTCGTGTGGGACGTCGCCGGCGTCCGCATCCCGGTCGTGTTCCCGTTCTGGAACATCTGGATCGCGCTTGCCGGAACGCTCGTGCTCGCGTTGCTCGTCCTGCTCCTGCCGCTGCGGCGGGCCGTGCGCTTCAGGCCGGGCGACGCGCTCCGCTACTCCTGAGCAGGCAGCTCGTAGACTTCCTCGTCGTCGGCGACGCTGACGCGCCGGGCGCCGGGAACCTTGGCGACGACCGCGAGGGATTGCGCGTTGCCGGGGTCGACGGTCGCATACACGCGTGACAGCCCAGCCCGCGTGAAGCAGTCGATCGCGACCGCGGTGCCCGCCTCGCCCGCGATGCCGCTGCCCCAGTGATCCGGGTGGACGACGACGCCGATCTCGGGCGCCTCCGCGTCGACGTCGCCCTCGTAGCCGTCGCCCATCGGGTCGAGCGCCACGAAGCCGACCGGCTCACCCTCGAGGCCGATCATCCACGTGCCGAAGCCGCGCTCGCGCCAGAGCGCGAGCCACCGCTCCAGCTGCCCCTCCATCCGCTCGCGGGGAAGCGGCTCGCCCGTCGCCGTCCCCGCGAGCACGCGCTGCTCGTTGCGCAGCGACAGCAGCACCTCCAGGTCGTCCGGTGCCACCGGGCGCAGCACCAGCCGTCGGGTTCGCAGCTCGAGCTCGGTCATGCGCGCATCCAAGCACACGGCGGGGACCGACCCGATCCGCCGGGTCTGGCCGGCACGGGCGCGTACCTCGAACCGGTGATTCTCGTCCCAATCCCCTCGATCTGGTGACGGGCCGCGTTCCGGCGGCCGTCGATAGCCCCGGCTATGAGCCCGATCCCAAGCCGCCCGTGGGGTCAGGCACGCCGGGGACAAAGCCGCCGCCGCACGCACGTCCGTCACACCGTGACGGTCGTCCTGCTGGCAGCGACGGCGATCGCCGCGGCCGTGCCTTCCGTCGCAACCCCCGCCACCGGTTCAGCTGTCGCGACACCGGCGCAGAAGCCCGGAGCCGCGCCCAAGCGACGCGCCGCCGCCCCGCCCGCGCTCCCGAAGCGCTGCCTGGAGCTCGGCATCTACCGCGACGACCCCGTCGGCACCTTCCCGTCGCTCGTCAAGAGCCTCGGCCCCAACGTGACGACGGTGTCGACGTACGTCACCGCCGGCAACGGTCTCGACCCGAGGCTGGCCGCCCTGGCACGGACGCGAGGGCTTCGCCTGCTCGTCACCTGGATGCCCGACGCCGGTGCAGACGACCCGGAGCTGCCGAAGTACTCGCTCGCCAACATCACCGGCGGCTCGCTCGACGCCGATCTGCGGGCGCTCGCCCGCGAGATGAAGGCGACAGGCGTGCCCGTGCTGTTCCGGCCCATGCCGGAGCCGAACACGCCGTGGTACGCGTGGTCGGGCACGACCAACGGGAACACGCCGGCCGAGTACGTGCTCGCGTGGAAGCACGTCCGCAACGTCGTGCGCCAGGTCGCCGGCTTCCGGGTCGGCTTCCTGTGGAGCCCCTACCTGCGCAGCATCCCCGAAACCGCCGAGAACGCCGTCGACAAGTACTTCCCGGGTGCCGCCTACGTCGACGCCGTGGGCGCGTCGGGTTACAACTTCGGCACGACCGGCGGGCTCACCTGGGCCGATCCCCAGGAGCTGTTCCTGCCGGCGTACACCACCATCCAGAAGCTCGCGTCGAAGCCGTTCTGGATCACCGAGACAGGCTCGACGGAGTCGGGTGGCAGCCAGACCGCGTGGATCGCCTCGCTCCGCACGCTGAAGACGTCCATGCCTCTGCTCCGCGGCGTCGTCTGGTTCGACGTGGCCGATCCCGAGGGCGACTTCCGGCTCGACGGCCCGGCGCTACGCACGGCCAGGTCTCTGCTCAAGAGGAGGTGCATCGTCTGATGGCAGTCGGCGCTCCAGGACGTCGTATCAACAGGCGCCGCCGGCGCCTGACGCTGCCCCCGGCGCAGTCCCAGGGGCTCCGTCCGGGGTCCTCGCCGGGGCCGCAGCCGCCCGCAGCGGGAGGAGGCGGAGGAGGCGGGGGAGGAGGCGGTGGCGGTGGCGGCAACCCGGCCACGGGGCCGGTGCTCACGCTCGAGATGGTCGACCGTCTCTTCTGGCGCGCCGGCTTCGGCGCGAGCCAGGCCGATCGCGCCGCCTGGACCGGCAAGCGGCTCAGCGAGCCGGTCGACTGGCTCCTCGACACGCCGCAGGGTGCCCCGGTCGGCCCGCCGGCGACCCTGAGCGGCCAGCCCATCGACCGGCTCGCCGGCGTCACCGACGTCGTGCTCGAGTGGGTGGGGCGGATGGTCTCCGCGCGCAACCCGCTCGTGGAACGGCTGACCTTCTTCTGGCATCGCCACTGGGCATGCTCGCTCGACAGCGTCGACCACCTGTTCATGGTGAGGCAGAACGACCTGTTCCGCCGCTACGCCGACCTGGGGGCGAGCCCGAACGCCGACTTCCGCAATCTCGCATACGAGGTCGGCGAGGACCCGGCGATGCTCCGCTACCTGAACGGCGAGCTCAACCGGCGCGGCCGGCCCAACGAGAACTACGCCCGCGAGCTGATGGAGCTCTTCTGCCTCGGAGTCACCGACGCCGCCGGCAACCCGAACTACACGGAGACGGACGTGCGCGAGCTGTCCCGTGCGCTCTCCGGCTGGACGATCAACACCACCGACCCGAACAACCCGCGTGGTGTGTTCAACACGTCGCGGTTCGACACCGGCGTGAAGACGTTCCTCGGCAGCTCCGGCAACTTCGGCTCGCGGCAGGCGGTCGACATCGTGCTCGCCCACCCGGCGCACGCGGGCTACATCGTGCAGAAGCTGTGGTCGGAGTTCGTCGCCGGCCCTCCCGACGCAGCGACGCTCGCCGACCTCACAGCCACGTACACGGGCAGCGGGCTGCGGCTGAAGCCGCTCCTCCGCAAGATCCTCACGCACCCACAGCTCTTCGACTCGCTCTCCGAGCCGACGCTGATCAAGCCTCCGATCGTCTACCTCGTCGGCGGGTTCCGGCAGGTCGGTCTCAACGTCGTCAACACGAGCCCGTACTCGCGCCTCGCGGAGATGGGACAGGTGCCGTTCTTCCCCCCGAACGTCTCCGGTTGGGAGTACGGCTCTGCGTTCCTCACGACCAACGCGGTGCTCAACCGCTGGGGCTTCGGCTCCGACCTCGTCGGCCGCATCAACCCACCGGACATGGTGGGCGAGACCGCCCAGGCGGCGTTCGACCGTGCCCTGGCGAGGACCGGGGGACCCTGGCTGAGCACGGCCACACGAACGGCGATGCTCGACTACGCGACGCGCGCGCCGGCCGGCAACAGCTCGGCCCGCCAGGCCCGTCAACGCGTGCTGCTGGCCATGGCCCTCGCGGGCCCCGACACCCACGTCATGTGATGAGCGAGGAGCCCATGACCGACACCCCTGCACCCGAGACGGCCACCGAGATCCACGCACTCCGCTGCGCCGACTGTGCCAGGGCGGACAGCGCCGATCCCGACGCCCACCCGGTCGACATGCTGCCCATTCCCGTGGACGCGCTCGCCGGGTTTCCCGACGGCGTGCCGCAGACACACGGGTACGACCGGCGGCAGTTCCTCCGCAACGGCCTGCTGGGCTTTGCCTCCGTCTACGCCGCCCAGGCGCTGAACTGGACGAGCGTGTTCGAGGCGGCCGTGGCCGAGGCCGCCGCCGACCCGGCCAACCAGCTCGTGATGCTGTATCTCAACGGCGGCATGGACGGGCTCAACTGCCTCGTGCCCGGCGCGACCGCCAACTACGACGCCTACCGCACCGCCCGGCCGACGCTGTTCCGGGACCTGAACGTGCCCTCTGTGCCGGGCCGGGTGGGCTCGACGGCCGCCCCGGGCACCGGCGGCGAGCTCTCGTTTGCCAACCCGGTCGTGTCCGGCGCCGGTAACAACGGCGACGCGAAGGGATTCGACACGCTCTGGGGCGACGGCACCGGAGGCCTGGGCTCGGATCTCGCGTACCTGCCGGGCATGCACTTCCTGCCGGCGAACGGTTCGCACTTCGAGGCGACCGACTACATCTTCGCGGGCAACCTCGGGCGCCTGGGCACGGGGTGGCTCGGCCGCTGGCTCGACCTCTACGGCTCGTCCGTCAACCCGCTGCAGGCGATCTCGATCGGCTCGTCCCTCTCCAAGCAGATCCGTACCGCGTCGGCGCCCGTCTGCTCGGTGCCGACGACGTTCGCGAACTTCCGCTTCTCCGTCAACGGCGTCAGCTCGAGCACGAACGTCAACGACGAGGTCGGGCGGCTCGCCGCGCTTCCGGCCACGACGGCCGGCGTGTCGCGGAGCCGCTCCGTCTTCCAGACCACCGTGAACGTGTCCAATCAGCTCGGCTCGACGGCGCCGCCGGGCGCGAATCCCGACTATCCGGCTGGCTCGCTCTCGGACCGCCTGAAGACCGCGGCCACGCTCCTGTCGGCGAATCTCGGCGTCAAGGTGGTGACGATCGACTGGGGCTCGTTCGACACCCACGGCGATCAGGCGGCGGCGATGGATCCGCAGATCACGACACTGTCGCGGGCGCTCGCCGGCTTCAAGAACGACCTCACCGCCCGCGGCATCGAGCAGCGCGTGATCACCGTCGTCTTCACCGAGTTCGGCCGGCGGGTGGGAGAGAACGGCTCCATCGGGACGGATCACGGTGCAGGTGGCCCCTGCTTCGTGATGGGCTCCGCCGTCCGCGGAGGCCTGGCGGGCAACCATCCGAGCGTCACCTCGCTGATGAACGGCAACCTGGGCGTGACGACCGACTTCCGGACGGTCTGGCAGGCGATCATCTCCGAGTGGCTCGGGGGTGACCCGAGCCGGATCCTGCCGGGCGCGCCGTTTGCCGGCATCAGCCGACCCGACGGGCAGACGACCCTGCTCAAGTGACGGCGATGACGTGGGCGCGGCTCCTGGCCGTCGCGAGCATGCTCCTCGCGGTCTCGGCCGGCCTCGCGCTCGCGGGCCGAGGCCAGGATCAGCGCCTGCGGCGCCTGCACTTTCCGCCGGCCCCGCAGGCGCTCGCCGATCCCGCGCCGGCGACGCCCGGCCCCGCGGCGACGCCGCCCGCCGGCGGAGGCGACGGCCAGCCGGGGACGACGCCCGCTCCACCTCCGCCTCCCGTGCCGCTGCCGCGCACCGTGGCCGTGGACGAGACCGAGTACACGATCGGCCTCTCCCGAACGCTCGTCGGTGTCGGCGAGGTCACGTTCAACGTCTACAACCGCGGCATGGACGACCACGACCTGGCCGTCGTCGACGCGAACGGCAACGTCCAGGTCGTGGCCGTGCCGCCTCGCGAGACACGCTCGCTCGTCGTCCAGCTGGCAGCGGGGCGGACGCGGGTCTACTGCTCCCTGTTCGCGGGCACGCCCGCGAGCCACGAGGCGCTCGGCATGAGCACCGAGATCGACGTCGGGTGAAGCAACCCCTTTACGGATGTCAAGCTCGGGCCATGCGGCGCCGATAAGAGCATCCATGCAATCGACAGCGAGCCTGCTTCTGCCCGACGGCGCCATCCGGACGTCGAGGCTGTGCCTGCAGCGCTGGGACGATTCCCATTTCGACGACTTCCTCGCCTTCATGCGCGATCCGGACGTGATCCGCTACATCCGGCCTCTGCCGCTGTCCGACGAGAAGGGTGCCGAGCATCATGCGCACTCGCTCGAGGAATGGGAGCTCCACGGCTTCGGCAAACGGGCCGTGCTCGAGGCTGCGACCGGCGCGTGGCTCGGCTTCGTCGAGCTGTCGCTCGTCGGCCCCGGCAAGGGGTGCCGCGAGGACGACCTCGAGATCGGCTACTTCATCACGCCGCGGCGCTGGGGCGAAGGCATCGCCACCGAGGCGGCGATCGCCGTTCGTGACGAGGCGTTCGGGCGGGTGGGAGTGCGCGAGCTCGTCGGCCGCAGCCGTGTCGAGAACACCGCGTCGGCCCGGGTGATGACGAAGGCCGGGCTCCGGTACGTGCGCAGCTACACCCTCGAGCCGGGCATCACCGTCGACATCCATCGCATCAGCCGCGACGAGTGGATGCGGAGCCGCCTCGGCACGCTCCTGAACGCGACCCGGGCGCTGCGGCCGCCCGCCGACGGCGACCGCAGAGAGGGGTACCGTGAGACCGGGTGAGAGCGCCGCCGTCGCCGTGCTCGACCGGCCGGTCGACGCTGCGCCCGCAGCCGTGGACGGGGCGGCTCTCGTCGCGGCCACGCCGGCGCTCGTCACCTACGACGTGCTCCTGCTCGCCGGGGAGCCGCGGCGGCACAGGTGCACGCTGCCCGAGGGGATCGAGGCGGGGGAGGACATCGAGGTGGCAGGAGAGAGCTGGACGGTGGCCGACGTACGCAGCGGCCGGGACGGGATCTCCGCAGCCCTCGTCTGCATCTACGCGGACAACGCACGGTAACCCGGCCGGGGCCGGGCACGGCCCAGCCCTTACGCGGCGGGCGGCTCGGCGGGAGGGCGTTGCGGCTGCTGCTGTGGTTGCTGCTTGGCGCTCGGCGCCTGTTCCTTCGGTGCCTCGAGCATCTTGCGCGGATCGACCTCTGCCACGGCGTCCTTGACCTCGCGCACGCCGGTGCCCAGCCTGCGCGCCATCTGCGGCACCCCCTTCGCGCCGAAGAGCAGCGCGAGGATGCCCACGAGGATGACGATCTCCCAGATCCCGAGGCCGAACGGCACCGGCTGATCGTAGCGGGAACGGAAGCGACCGCGACCCACCGGCTTCCCGCTACGGTCAAGGGGAGATGGTGCTGCCCGGGTTCGTGGACGTTCACTCGCACGTCGTCCCGTCCGGGGACGACGGCGCCTCCTCGGTCGAGCAGGGGCTCGAGCTCTGTCGCATCGCCTACGACGCGGGCACGCGCGTGCTGTTCGCGACCCCGCACGCACATGCCGCCTGGGACTCCTTCCCACGCACGCCGGCCAGGCAGCGCATCTTCGACGCCGCCTATCCGGTCATGCGTGACGAGGCGGCCGGGTGGGGACTCGACCTGCGGCGCGGCTGGGAGGTGTTCCCGACCGTGATCGCCGAGAGCGACCCGTCCGAGCTCCGGCTTGCGGGCACGACGGCGGTGCTGGTCGAGTTTCCCGGCTGGTGGCTCGACGTGCCCGATCCCATCCCCATCGTCGCAACTGCGTGTGAGCGGATCGAGGCTGCCGGGCTCGTGCCGGTGCTCGCCCATCCCGAGCGCTGCCCGGCCATCAGCGACGCCCCCGAAATCGTGGCCCCGCTCGCGGAGCGGGGATGGCTGTTGTGCCTGAACGCGCCGTCGCTGCTCGGTGAGCACGGAGCCACGTCCGAACGCGCTGCCTGGCGGCTGCTCGACGACGGGGTCGTATCGCTGGCCGCCTCCGATGCGCACGGGCTCGCACGTCCGCCGACGCTCGATCGCGCCTTCCGCGCCGTCGAACGGCGCTTCGGCCGCGCGTTCGCGCTGCCGCTCTTCGACGGCAGCGCGCTGGCGTCGATCGCCGCGTAGCCCCGATCCTGCGCGGCAGGCGGGCCGACCCTCCGAGGTTCGCTGCTACCTTGGGTTCCCGGGAGAAATCGGCCCGGCACATGCAAACGAGGGAGTCGGATCGCGCATGGTTGGGACGATGCTGTGGTTCAACGAGGTGAAAAACCTCGGAGTGATCGAGACCGAAGAGGGGCGAGTATCCGTCCACGGCGACGATTTCCTGCCTGGCCAGGCGCCCGTGGGGCGCTGCAAGGGCCTCGCGGTGTCGTTCGACGTCGCTGGCGAGCAGCCGGAGCTGAGGGCGGTGCAGGTCACCTTCGTCCCCGAGGTGGTCGGGAACCGGGCGCGCCACCACCGCCGCGGCATCAGCTGAGCCGCCCGCCGGGCTCGTATCGGCTGAGCCGCCCACAGGGTCTAGGCGATCTGCACGACCACGCGCCGTGTCGCAGACGTGCGTGAGGCGTCGGTGACACGGACGACGAAGGTGAACCGGCCGCGCGCCGCCGGCGTCCCCGTCAGCCGGCCCGCTGCGGACAGCCGCAGGCCGGCAGGAACGGCGCCGGACGCTCGCGTCCAGTGGTACGGCGCCTTGCCGCCCGTGGCGACGAGGCGCGCGGTATACGGCCTGCCGGCAGCAGCGCGCACGACGGACGGGGCCGCGACCCGAAGCGCCTTCTTGCGGACGGGCTCCGTCACGATGCCGAGCTTGACGAGCGTCTCGTGCAGCAGCGTCGCCATCGCCTGCGCACCGAGCGCAGTGAGGTGCAGGCCGTCCGGCTGGAACCAGTCGGCATGGCTGCGTGCGTCAGATGTTCCAGTCGACGACGGTCAGCTCCGGGTGACGTGCGGCAGCGTCCCGGATCATCTCGTTCATGGCCAGATACGACTGGCGTTCGGCGCGCAGGGTCACCCACAGCACCCGCTGGACGCCCGCGCCGCGGAGCGCCGCCAGCGCGTCCTCGATGTTCCGTGCGTACTCCTGCTGGTAGTCGTTGTACCCGACCGCCACGATCACGGTGGAGCCGGCGAGCGTGTCGCCGAGCGTCGGGATCAGCTGGAGGACGTTGGGAGCCGTCGTGCCGTTGTGGGGGCAGCTCGTCTGGCCGACGCGACGGCAGGGAGCGAGCTGCAGGCTCACGTCGGCGCCGCGGCGCAGCGTCGCCTGCGCCGTCTGCTCGTACGCGATCGCCGACGCCACCGAGTCGCCGATCATCGTCAGCCGGGGCAGCGCCGGCGCGGCGGCGGCGGGCGCCGGCACGAGCGCTGCCCCCAGGAGGAGCAGCGCAACGGCGACGAGGCATGCAGCTGCCCGGCGGCGACGCATTCCGGGATGGTACTCCGTCGCGGCGCCCCTTTCGGGTGATTGCCGGGCCGGCGCTCGGTTTCGGCAGCCCGCGCACGCGCCGCAACCGGTAATCTGAAGCTGCAAATCTAGAGCGCGGTTCGGAGGCACGACGCCTCCCTCACCCGTTCGACGAAGGGTGAGAGGAGGTGTTTTTATGGCAACCGGAACCGTGAAGTGGTTCAACGACGCAAAGGGCTACGGATTCATCGCCCCCGACGAGGGCGGCAAGGATCTGTTCGTTCACCACAGCAACATCGCGGGCGAGGGGTTCAAGTCCCTTCCCGAGAACGCGAAGGTCGAGTTCGAGGCGCGTGAGGGGTCGAAAGGCCCCGAAGCGACCAACGTGACGCTGATCTAACGCGTGTGGGCGCGCGGCCTCACAGGGGCCGCGCGCCCGTCGTCATCGTCCGGAAGTGGGGGTTGTCGCCATCGCTGGCGAGGAGAAGATCGAGATGGAGGGCGAGGTGCTCGAGGCGTTCCCGAGCGGCATGTTCCGCGTCAGCCTCGACAACGGCCACGAGCTGATCGCCTACACGGCGGGCAAGATGCGCCGCTACCGGATCCGCGTGAATCCGGGCGACCGCATCAAGGTCGAGCTCTCGCCGTACGACCTCACCCGCGGCCGCATCGTGTACCGCTACCGCTGACGCTAGCGCTTCTTGCCCTTGCGCCCACGGGCGCCGGGGCGCTGCTGCACCACCATGCCCTGCGCGCCCCGCTCCACCCGCCGCCGCTGATCGCGGTTGACGGGCTCCGGCATCTGCCCCTGCTCGCCGACGAGCTCCATGTAGGCCTTCCGCTCGGCGGGCGTGAGGACGGCAATGGCGCGCTGGGCCTGCTCCGGAGACTTGATCTCGCCGAAGCTCTGCATCTTCTTGATCGCGTTCGCAAGCTCGGGATTCGTGCGCTCGTATGCCGCGACCGACATGCGCTGGAACCACCGGCGCATGAACGGAACCTTCGACAGCAGCTCCACGAGCGGCCGTAGCGCCCTGCCGCCCGCGACACGTGACAGCACGAAGAGGACGAGCATCACGACCAGCAGGCTGCCGAGGATGATGAACGGCAGCAGCAGGAGGAAGCTGATCGCGAGGGGCGTCTGCGTGAGTGTCGTCGACATGTGCAGCGGGATGCTAGCCGAGCACGACTAGGCGAGCCCGCCCTGCTCGTCCGGCGGCGAGGCGTGCAGATCCTCGTCGCGGGCCTGCACGATGCGCTCGCGGAGAGCCTGCGGCTCGTTCACGCCGGCGAAGCCGAAGCGGTCGGAGGCGTCGTCGCTCGCCGTGTCGAAGTCGATCGAGCCGACCTTCAGGATCCGGTCGACGGGCGACTGGTAGACGGTGATGTTCTGGATGCGGTCGACGTTGGCCGAGCTTTCGGTCTTGGAGAGGATGCCGCGGCGGATCTGGAGGCGCTTCGTCGTGATCGTGTACTGCGTGAAGTACCGCATCACCCAGCTCGCGGCGATCGTCAGCGCCACGCCGGCCACCAGGATCAGCACCGCCCACGTGACCGGGAGGTCGACGTCGACCCACCGGAGCAGCAACACGAGCACGAGCGGCGCGACCGAGAGCAGGAAGCCCTTGGCGTGGAACGAGAGGCTCGCACGCCACGTCGGGTGGCCTTCCCAGATCATCCGCTCGTCGCGCAGCATCTCCACGTGAGCGACGATAGCGCGGACGTCGGCCGCCGGGGCGTGCAGGAGAGCGGCGTCCCGCGCGGAAGCATCTCGCGCATGGACGAGCAGAGCCACAAGGACGAGATGCGCGCCGCCCTGCGCGGCGACTTCGAGCGCCTGCGCGCACGACAGGAAGTCAGGGCCGTGCCGGAGCGGCCGCAACATGTGCGCGCAGTTGCCGGTGAGCTCGCCGAACCTGCGCAGTCGACGGCGGTCAGGCGGGCCTCCTGGTTCGAGCGCGTGCGCCGACGTCCCTGACGTCCCGGCACACGTGCTAGCCTCGCGCGCGTGCTGCGGCGGCTCGCCCATCTGATCTGGGGAGCCGAGGTCGACGCGGCGCTTCGCCCCGTCCTGATCGTGTCGCTGATCGGGTCGCTCGCCGGCTCGAGCGCGTGGAGCTTCATGGGCATCTGGGCGGTAAAGGAGCTCGGGGCCACCTCTGCGCAGCTGTCGTACGGGTTCCTCGTGGGAGCGATCGTCGGCGGCGTGGTCGGCTACGTCGGCGGGCATCTCTCGGATGTCTTCGGCCGGCGGCGTCTCATCCTGGCAGCGGAGGGCGTGCTCGCGGCGTACATGATCCTGTTCCTCACGGCCGGCTCGAACGTGACGCTCGGGCTCGGGCTGATGGTCGGCGCCGGTGCGCTGGGCTCGTTCGGCGGGTCGGCGGGGCAGGCGATGGTCGCCGATCTCGTGCCGCCGGAGCGGCACGAGGCCGCCTATGCCTCTGTCCGCGTGGCCGCGAATCTGGGCGTCACGATGGGCCCGCCGGTCGGCAGCCTCTTCCTGCTCGCCGGCGGCTGGCATGCGTTCTTCCCCGGCGTCAGCCTGTTGGCGGCCGGGGCGTGGGGGGTGGCGTACCGCCGCCTGCCGCGGCGCGGCGCCTATGCGCCCGAGGCACCGCCCGAGCGCGGGTCGCTCGGGGTGATCCTGCGCGACCGGCCTTTCCTCCTGTTCATGGGGGCGAGCGTCTTCTCGTGGCTCGTCTACGTGGCCTACGAGACGGTGCTGCCGATCTCCCTCGTCGAGAGCCACGGCCTGCCGGACTGGGGCTGGGGGTTGCTGATCGTCGTCAACCCGCTGCTCGTCACCTTCTGTCAGCTTCGGCTGACGCGTGCGGTCGAGCACGTGCCTGCGGCCCCGAAGTACCTCGCCGCGCTGCTCCTGATGGGGCTGCCGTTCCTGCTCTTCGGGGTCACGTCGGCGATCCCGGTGATCGTCGTCGTGCTGGTCGTGTTCGTGATCGGCGAGATGCTGTGGGTGCCCACGTCGCAGATGGTCGTCGCAGGGCTCGCTCCCCAAGATGTGCGGGGCGCGTACATGGGCGCGTTCGGCGGCACGGCGGCCGTGGGCTTTGCGCTGGCGCCGTTCCTCGGGCTGCAGGTGCGCGGCGCCGCCGGGGACACCGCCATGTGGATTGCGTTCGCGAGCGTCGCCGTGGTCGGAGGCGTCCTCGGCGCGCTTGCGTGCCGGTGGGTGCGCGACCGCGATGCAGAGGTCCCGCGCTCTGCTGTACTTGACGCATGAGGCACGCCGAGCGCGACGCGATCCTGGGCAGGAACCTGCCGAAGCCCGAGACGCCGCGAGAGCGGCGGCAACTCGACGCGCTGGACGAGGACCTGCGCTCGAGCCCGTTGCGCGGCAAGCGCCTCCGGCTGCGCCTGCTCAACTTCCGGCCTGCCGCGGACGGCTACCTGTCCGCGCTCGGCGGCCCGCTGCCCTACATGGTGCGGCTGCGTGAGATCGCCGAGATGACTGCCGCCCACGAGGCGCGGTTGCGGGAGGCCTGGCGGGCCGTCGCCGCAGCGTCGACCGACGCCGACGAGTTCGCCGAAGCCTGGCGGGCCGAGGCGGAGCGGTGGCATTTCGGCGAGGTCAACGACCTGATCGAGCGGCACAACCTCTACTACCCGGCCGAGTCGCGGCTACCGATGGATCCGAAGACTCGGACGTACGCGCTCGTCAACGGCGAGGACTACCGCAAGCGCCGGCTCGGTGTCGCGTGGGCGCTCGAGCGCTTCCCCGCCGAGCTCGACCTGGCACGAAGCGGCACGGCGACTTCGGCCTAGTCACCCCGGGTCTCACGCCACGCGCCGCGCCAGGCCGGGCAGCCGCGTGACCGCGGCCAGCGTGAGAGCGCACAGCGCCCCGCAGAGCAGGTAGGAGACTGCATCTCCCCGCCAGTCGGCGAGCGCCCCTCCGAGTGAAGGGCCGAGCAGCGCGCCGAGCGCCCAGGCGGTGTTCATGAGGCCGAACCCGAGCCCCTGGCTGAGGCCCGCGAGCTCCGCTCGGTCGGAGACGAGCGCCATGCCCGGCGTGAAGATGCCTCCGAAGGCGACGGCAGCGGCGATTGCCAGCCCGGCGATCGCGAGGGGGGCAGAGGCGACGGCGAGGAGCGTCGCGGTCACGACCGACCCGGCCAGAGCCGCCTGGATCGGCCGCAGGCGACCGCGGCGGTCGGAAAGCTGCCCGACGAGCGGGTTGACACCGACCTCCACGAGCCCCGCCACGAGAAACACGGCTCCGATGGCGAAGGCGCCGTAGCCCGCCTCGTCGAGCGTGAGCGGCGCCAGAACGTCGAGGACGCCGAAGAAGAACGCCGGCAGCGTACTGAGCCAGAGCCCTGCGAGGAACGCGGGGTCGCCGAGCGCACCGGCGAGGCCGCCTCTGGTCGACTCGTCGGCGCGTGCGGGCGGATGGACGGCGACAGAGGCGGCCAGCGCGAGCGCGACGACGCCGACGGCGACGAACCCGAGCTCGATCGAGACCGAGCGGGCCACCGCGCCGAACATCGGGCCGACGATGGCCCCGAGGACGGCGATGCCGAACACCAGGCCGAGGGTCCCGCCGCGCCGCTCTCTCGGCGTCTCGACCGTGATCCAGGCGAGCGCACCGGCCCACGTCATGGTGCTCGAGAAGCCCTGCACGACCCTGGCGATGCCGAGGGCTGTCGGGGTGCCGGCGAGCGCGAAGCCGAAGCTCGCGAGGGCGAGCACGACGAGGCCGGCGAGGACGGCGCGCTTCGGCCCGACCCGCCCGGCGATGAGGCCGCCGGGGATGCCGCCGAGCAGGGCGCCACCGCCGTAGGCGCCGAACAGGAGCCCTGCCTCGAGCTTGCTCAGGCCGAACTCGTCGACGTACCCGGGAACGAGAGGGATCAGCGCACCGAAGAGCATCGTGTCCACGAACACGATCGCGCCGACGAGGACGAGCAGGCGTCTCACGAGGAGAGCCTATGCAACAAGAAATGCACCGAGCCGGTTGCGCCTTCGTCCGGCTCTCCGACTGACCTCCGCCGAAGCGGGTGCCGATCGGGGAACCATCAACCTCAGGTGCTCCGTACTCGGTGCAAGAGCTAACCTAGCGCGCCCCATTTTACCTGTCAAGCGAGTGCAACCCAGAAAAAGCGCAATTTGCGGAGATGTCGACAATTGCGCCCTGGTCGCCTCTGGTCGCGCTCCCTGACAGAGAAAAAGCACGACGAGACAGTCGCTGCGACATTCGCTGAGGAAAAGAAAAATGCACCGAGCCGGTTGCCCCCTCGTCCGGCTTCCCGACTGACCTTCGCCGAAGCGACTGCCGGTCGGAGAGCCATCAACCTCAGGCGCTCCGTGCTCGGTGCATGAGGGACTATAGGCGTCACCGCGGCGTCGGTCAAGTGGTCTCGCCGTGCGTTTCCCGCAAATTGCGATCTTTGGATTGGAGGTAGCCAAAAATTGCGTATCGCGTTGTGTGCTCTAGAAAGGAATGGGACCAGCAATTCGCCGAGCCGGGAACGCTTTGGTCGACCGTACCGGGTGACCTTCCGCTTCCGCGTACCGCCTCCCGGTGAGGCTTCGTCCTACTCGCGCCCCGTGCTCGGCGCAGGCAGGAATCTATGCTGCGGGCGAGGGTAGTGGCAAGGGGACCGGCCGACGATTTCCTCGCAAATTGCGGATGTCCGGAGAAGTCCAGAGGGAAAGCACTCTCGACCGGAACGGCGGCGCCTGCATGTGAGAGGGCTGCCGGCGCCCGTGGCCGGCAGCCCTCTCTCGTCGAGAGAGCCGGGGGTCAGCTCTCGTACTGCGTGTCGGCAGGGATGTCGAACTCCGTCGCCTGCGTCTCCTCCAACTGCTCGAGCTCGTCGGCGGAGCCCATCCGCACCGGGCCCTTGAACCACTTGTTCGCGGAGATGAGCCACCAGCCGCCGAAGAGGACGAGCGCGCCGCCCACCGTGAGCGGCGCGTAGTTCGCGACGTCCCAGTTGTAGCCGTCCTTCCAGGGGATGCCGGTGGGGGTGACAGGCCCGAGGAAGAGGATGGAGATGATCGCCACCCACACGATCGAGATGACGTCGATCCACTTGTAGTGGTTGCCGAGGCTCCAGGCGCCGTGCTCGAAGCGGTCGCCCTGCCGCAACCGCAGGATGACGGGAAGGATGAACGCGATGTAGAGACCGATCACCGCGATCGAGGTGCCGACCAGGTACCCGGTGGCGGCATTCCAGTACGTCGGGATCATCAGCGCCCAGGCCAGGAAGCCGATCGCCCACACGGCTGCGACGGGAACGCGGTTGCGGCCGACCTTGCGCCACAGCTGGTGCCCGGGGACTGCGCGGTCACGCGAGAACGCGAACATCATGCGCGACGCGGACGTGACCGAGGCGGTGAGACAGAACATCTGGGCCACGACGGCGATGAAGAGCAGGATCTCGGCCCAGGTCTGACCGAGCGACTCCGTCCAGATGTAGACGACCGCGCCACCGACGGCGTCGAGGACGCCCTGCGTGTCGGGCACTGCGAACGTGACGGCCAGCAGCAGGATCCAGCCGAAGACGACCGAGGCGACGACCGACATGTACATGCCGACCGCAGCCATGCGCGATGCCTGATGGGTCTCCTCGGCCATGTGGGCCGACGCGTCGAAGCCCGTGATCGTGTACTGGGACATGAGGAGCCCGAGGCCGAACACGTACCAGAACACGATGCTGCCGAAGCCAGAGCCCGAGAAGCCGGAGTTGTTGATCGTCTCCGTGAAGACGTAGCTCACCGACTGATGGTTGTCGGGCACGATGATCAGCACGAGCACGATGAACGCCACGCCGGCCATGTGCCAGTAGGCCGAGACCGTGTTGAGCATGGCCGTGATGCTCACCTTCGACATGTTCAGCAGCACCGCGATGAGCATCACGACCGAGTATGTGAGGAGCGTCCACTCCTTCGTGTTCGGGTAGTCGAACCACAGGTCGAGCAGCGCGGTGGAGAAGATCGCGAGCCCGTAGCCGATCGCCGCGGTGACCGCGATCTGGCCAATGAGGTTGAACCAACCCGTGAACCAGCCCCAGGCGGGGCTGCCGAGCTTGGACGCCCAGTAGTAGAGGCCGCCGGCCGTGGGAAAGGCGGAGGCGATCTCGGCCATCGCGAGCGAGACGAGCGTCGACATCAAGCCGACGAGGAGCCAGCCCCAGGAGATCGCGATCGGCCCGCCGTTGTTGAACGCGATGAAGTACGAGGTCAAGCAGCCGGCGAGAATCGAGATGATCGTGAAGCTGATGGCGAAGTTCTGGAACCCGCCCATGGCACGGAACAACTCCTGGGCGTACCCGAGCTTGTGGAGGAGTTGCTCGTCCTCCGACGTGTGGACCTTGCCGCCACCACCTGCGGGGGTCGTACTCATCGTGCCTCCCTCCTAGATGACCAGGCCGGCCGTCGCCTCCCCAGCGGATGGGCCGTTGGCGTATTCACTCGCGTCGGGCTGGGCAATGTCAAGACATGCCACCGATAATCGGGGTGAGCGCCCGTGATGCAGCGGAGTGTCCTCCGGCCACCGGACGGAATAGGATCACGCTGTGCTGAGCTACGAGGAGCTGCGCGAGCTGGTCGCGACGGGCGAGATCGACACGGTCGTCGTCGCGTTCACCGACATGCAGGGCCGCCTGATGGGCAAGCGCCTGCACGGCGAGTTCTTCGTCGAGGAGATGGACGCGGGGCACGGGGTGGAGGGCTGCAACTACCTCCTCGCGCTCGAGATGGAGATGGACCCGGTGCCCGGGTACGCGATCGCGAGCTGGGAGCAGGGGTACGGCGACTTCGACGTCCGCCCGGACATGGCGACCCTGCGACGGGTCCCGTGGCTCGAGGCGACGGCGCTCGTCCTCGGCGACGTGCAGTGGCACGACGGCTCGCCGGTAGGCCCCTCGCCGCGCCAGGTGCTGAAGGCGCAGATGGAGCGTGCCGCCGCCCACGGGCTCACGCCGATGATGGGCAGCGAGCTCGAGTTCTACCTCCTCAAGCAGACCTACGCCGAGGCGCACGCGCAGCGCTACCAGGACCTGACGCCGTCGGTGCCGTACATCCTCGACTACCACATCCTCGCCACCACCTACGACGAGGCGTTCATCCGCCAGATCCGCAACGGCATGCAGGCGGCCGGCATCAAGGTGGAGACGTCCAAGGGCGAGGCCTGGCCGGGCCAGCAGGAGGTCAACTTCCGCTTCGCCGACGCGCTCACGATGGCCGACAACCACGTCGTCTACAAGAACGGCGCCAAGGAGATCGCCTTTCTCAACGGCTGCTCGATCACGTTCATGTCGAAGCCGTTCGAGGGCTGGATCGGGAACTCGTGCCACATCCACTCGTCGCTGTGGCGTGACGGCGAGCCGTGCTTCCGGGACGACGAGGCGCTGTTCTCGGGCTGGCTCGCCGGGCAGATCGCCTGCTTCAAGGAGCTCGCCGTCTTCCTCGCGCCGACGATCAACTCGTACAAGCGGTTCGCCGCCGGCTCCTGGGCGCCGACGACGCTCGCGTGGGGGAACGACAACCGGACGTGCGGCTTCCGCGTCGTCGGGCACGGATCGGCGCGGCGCGCCGAGACCCGCATCCCGGGCGGCGACGCCAACCCGTACCTCGCCTTCGCCGCCGTCATCGCCGCCGGCCTGTACGGGATCGAGAACGAGCTGCAGCTGCCGCCGGGCCTCGAGGGGAACGCGTACGAGTCGGACGCCGAGCGGTTCCCCTCGAGCATGCACGACGCGATCGCCGCGCTCGAGAGCGGCACGATGGCCCGCGCCGCGTTCGGCGACCAGGTCGTCGACCACTACCTCAACTACGCCCGCACGGAGCAGGGCCTGTTCGACAAGTTCGTCACCGACTGGGAGCGCACCCGCTACTTCGAGCGCGGGTAGGGCGTTCGCTACGTTCTCGACGTGGCTGCGCGCCCCATCATCGGTATCACCTCCTACGCCCAGCCGGCGAAGTGGGGCGCGTGGGAGCTGCCCGCGGCGCTCGTGCCGTTCTCCTACGTCGACTCGATCGAGCGGGCGGGCGGGAGGGCGCTGCTCGTGCCGCCGAGCACGGAGGCTGTCGAGGAGACGCTGGACGCGCTCGACGGGCTCATCTTCTCGGGAGGCATCGACATCGACCCTTCGGTCTACGGGGCCGAGCGTCACCCCTCGACCGACCCTGCCCAGGCGCATCGCGACGCCGGCGAGATGGCACTGCTCGGGGCGGCACTCGAGCGTGACCTCCCGACGCTCGCGATCTGCCGGGGCTTCCAGCTCCTCAACGTCCTTCGCGGCGGCGACCTGGTGCAGCACCTGCCGGAGACGCTGGGGCACGAGGGGCACCGCCAGGTGCTCGGCACCTTCTCGGAGCATCCGGTCGAGGTGAAGGACGGGACGAAGCTCGCCGACATCCTGGGGCCCCGGCACGAGGGAGTGAAGTCGAGTCACCACCAGGGCGTCGGGACCGTGGGCGACGGGCTCGTCGAGACCGCCTGGGCGGCCGACGGCTCGCTCGAGGGGCTCGAGGACCCGTCGAAGCGCTTCGCCGTCGGCGTGCTCTGGCACCCGGAGATGGAGGAGGACGACAAGCGCCTCTTCGAGGCGCTCGTCGCCGAGGCCCGGCGCTACCGGGCCGAGCGGCGCGGCTCCGAGGAAAGGACGCGAGATGCGTGATCCCGCCGGCCCGTTCCACTCGCAGCTGCCCGTCAAGATCGCCTTCGGCGACGGCGTCGTCGCCGAGCTCGGCGACGCGCTCGGCTCGCTCGCCGCTCGCTCGGCGCTCGTCGTCGTCGAGGAGCCCGTGGCGGGGCATCCGGCGGTCGAGGCGGCGCTCGCGGCCGCCGAGGCGACCGGCGTCCGGCTCGAGCGTGTCGTGAAGGGGGCGGGG
Organism: uncultured Gaiellaceae bacterium; assembly: GCA_963787085.1. GTDB lineage: Bacteria > Actinomycetota > Thermoleophilia > Gaiellales > Gaiellaceae > Gaiella. The sequence continues at coordinate 123,877 of CAWBBO010000010.1, forward strand.
GAACCGACGTTCGCGCTCGCCGACGAGCTCGCCGACGTCGTGCGCTCACAGGGCCTGCACGCTGTCGTCGGGCATCGGCGGGGGCTCCGCGCTCGACGTCGCCAAGGCGGCGCGCATCGTCGCCGACCAGGGCGGCGGCGCCCGCGACTTCGCCGACGGGCGGATCGTGCCGCGGCCGCCGGCGATCGGGCTCGTGCTCTGCCCGACGACCTCGGGCACGGGCAGCGAGGTGTCGGGCGCCAGCGTGCTCACCGACACCGAACGCGACCTCAAGATCGGCTTCGGCCACCCCGACATGCGCGCGCAGCACGCTCTCGTCGACCCGGTGCTGACCCACGGGCTTCCCCCCGCGCCGACGTCGCATTCCGGCGTCGATGCGATGGCGCAGGCGATCGGTGCCTGCACCGTGTCGGACTCCTCGCCGCTCTCGATCGCGTTCGGCCTCGAGGCCTGCACCCACGTGGCCGCGTCGCTCGTGCCGGCGGTGCGCGACGGCACCGACGCTGCGGCGCGGCGGCGTCTCGCCTGCGCGAGCCTGACCGCCGGGCTCGCGATGAACCTGTCCGACTGCGCCGCCGACCATGCGCTCGGCCAGGCGATCGGGAGCGTCAAGCACCTTCCGCACGGGCTCACGGTCGGGCTCGTGCTGGCGGAGACCCTGGACGTCTCACGGGCCGACTGCGCCGACCGGCTGGAGCGGGTGGCGGACGCCCTCGGCGAGCCTGCAGACGGCAGCCGGGACGGCTCGCGCGCCGTGCGCGCCGTGGGCAGGGTGCTGGCGGCCGTGGGCTTCCCGACCCTGCGCGAGGCGGGGGTGCAGGACGACGACGTGCCGGCGCTCGTGGATGCCGCGGTGCGGGAGCAGTCGTTCTTCCTCGACATCGACTGTCATGCGTGGACGCGCGCCGAGGTCGAGGCCGCGTTCCGCGCCGCGCTCGAGCTCGACTGCGCGCGCGTAGGCGGGGCGCGTGGTCGTGTGCCGGCGTTGCCGGCACAGGGCGAGGCATGGCCGTGGCCGGGGGCGGGGGGTGTCTCCCGAAAGGCAGGGGAGACACCCCAGCGTGTTGGTTGACGAGTCTTTCCTCTGGTAGGGAGGGGTCGCGGGGAACCGTAGGTTCCCGGCTTCAGGAGGTGTTTGCGCGGCGGAAACCCGCGCGAGCGGGTTTCCGAGCTTCGCGCAGCGAAGCCCGCTTGCCTACAGTTCCGTCGAGATGAAGACGCTCTTCAGCTCGGTGTTGTGGACGAGCCCTTCCATGCCGAGCTCCTTGCCCGAGCCGGACTGCTTGTAGCCGCCGAACGGCGCCTGCGGGAACACGGAGCTGTTCGAGTTGACGCCGATGCCGCCGGTGCGCAGCGCCCGTGCGACACGCAGCTGGCGGGCGCCGTCGCGCGTCCACAGCGAGCCCGAGAGCCCGTAGGGCGTGTCGTTCGCGAGCCGGATCGCCTCTGCCTCGTCGCGGAAGGTGATCACCGAGACGACGGGGCCGAAGATCTCCTCGCGGCTCACGGTCATGTCGTTCGTGCAGCCGTCCAGCACCGTGGGGCGCAGGTAGTAGCCGTTCGCGAGAGCAGGCCCCTCGGGGCGGGTGCCTCCCTCGACGACGGCTGCGCCCTCGGCGACGCCCGTCGCGATGTAGCCCTCCACGGTCTCGCGCTGGGCGGCGGAGACGAGCGGGCCGATCTGAGTCTCGGGGCTCTCCGGGTCGCCGACGACGATCGCCCGCGTGGCGGCGACGTAGCGCTCCAGGAGCTCGTCCTTGGCGGACTCCTCGACGAGCAGCCGCGAGCGGGCGCAGCAGTCCTGGCCGCAGTTCTCGAACACCGAGAACGGCGCCAGGCGGCCCGCCTTCTCGAGGTCGGCGTCGGCGAAGACGATGCAGGCGCTCTTGCCGCCGAGCTCGAGCGTGACCCGCTTGATCGTGCCGGCCGCCTTGCGCGCGATCTCGACACCCACCTCGGTCGAGCCGGTGAAGCCGACCTTGCCGACGAGCGGGTGCTCGACGAGCGCGTCGCCGACGGCGCGCCCCGGCCCGGGGACGACGTTGAGCACGCCCGGCGGGGAGGCCCGCCTCGAGCCCGAGCTCCGCGTAGCGCAGCGCCGACAGCGGGGAGAGGCTCGCAGGCTTGAGCACGACCGTGTTCCCGGCCGCGATCGCGGGCGCCGTCTTCCAGTTGGCGATGTTGAGCGGGAAGTTCCACGGGGTGATGAGCGCGGCGACGCCGATCGGCTCGCGGAACGTGAGCACGATCCCGTCGCGGTCGACCGGGATCGTGGAGCCGAAGAACTTGTCCACGGCGCCCGCGTAGTAGCGCATCACCGCCGCCGCGTTGCCGGCACACCAGCGGGCGTCGCCGATCGCCATGCCCATGTCCCGCGTCTCGAGCAGACCGAGCTCGTCGACGTGCTGCTCGAGCAGGTCGGCCAAGCGGTAGAGCACCTTGGCGCGCTGGATCGGCGTGCGCGAGCCCCAGTCCTCGAACGCCCGTGACGGCCGCCTGCACGGCGCGCTCGGCGTCCTCGCGTCCCGCCTCGGCGACGGTGCGGAAGACCTCGCCGGTGGCGGGGTTGACGGTCTCGAACGTGCGTCCCTCGGCGGCGGCGACACGCTCGCCGTCGATCACCAGACCCTCGAACGGCGCCGCCACGGCCCTCAGACGCCGACGACCTGGACGAGCCAGCGGCGGTCGCGCTCGCGGTCGAGCTCGAGGAAGAGGACGCGCTGCCAGGTGCCGAGGCACAGCTCGCCGTCGCGCACCGGCATCGACTCGCCGGCCGGGCCGAGCAGCATCGACATGCAGTGCGAGTGGCCGTTGCCGAACTCCTGTCCTCCTCGCAGATGTTCTCGGTGCGCTGGTCCCAGTCGTCGTGGGCGTAGTAGTGCTCGGTCGGAACGAGCCGCTTCAGCATCACCGCGAAGTCCTCGAGGAAGCCGCGCTCGCACTCGTTGACGCGGACGGAGCAGGTCGTGTGCGGCGAGTACACGCAGCAGATGCCGTCGCGGATGCCGCTCTCGCGCACCGCCTCGCGCACCTCGTCGGTGATGTCGGTGACGGTCAGGCCACCGGCCGTGCGCAGCTGCACCTCGCGCTGAAACGTCTTCACCCTCCGCGTCCCTTTCTGTCGACGTTGGGCGACGGGCCGCCCACTCCGGGCATTGTGTCAGTCGGGTGAGCGCCGGTGGCGGACGAACCCGTTACCCTCGTCCCGGAGGGGCCCGTAGCTCAGCTGGTTAGAGCAGCGGACTCATAATCCGACGGTCCCTGGTTCGAGTCCAGGCGGGCCCATGCTAGTTGGCGCAAGATGCCGGATCCCCGAGCGGGGATCCGGCATCGCGCGAAGATCCCTGAAGGGGCCGGCCCACCGGCCCTCGCGAGTGCCTGTCTTGGGTACAACGTGCGGATCCGGACGTGGGCGATTGGGTATCGGCGCATCGGCGCACAGCTACCCCGTGATGACCTGGTTCGCCTTCACGTTCGTGAGCCGCGACTCTCCGCCGCCGGGGTAGCGGACGAGCAGCTCCTTCACCACCGTGGCGTCGCCGAGGCCGAAGTGGACGCGCGGGTCCTCCGAGGAGAGGTAGCTGCTGCCCGCGAGCACCTCGCGCCGGAGCCTGCGGCCGTCCGGCAGCACGGCGGTCACGATCGCACCGGGGGCGAACCGCTTCAGCCGCACCTCCAGCCAGCTGCCGTCGCGCGCCCGTGTTCTCGAGCAGCTGCAGCCTGCCGCCGATCGAGTTGACGGCGACGTCGAGGTCGCCGTCGTCGTCGTAGTCTGCAACGGCGAGACCGCGGCCGATCACGTCCGTGCCGGGCCCGAGGCCGACGAGGCGGCTCACATCCGCCACCTGCCCCGGCTTCCCCTGCGCCGCCAGGTTGCCGAGCACCTTCAGCGGTTCCGCGTCCTTCGCGAGGTTCGTGACGGGAATGGCGCCGTTCGCGAGCACGAGGTCGGGGTCGCCGTCGAGATCGAGATCGGCCCACGATGCGCCCCACCCGGCGAGGGTCGTGTCGAGTGACTGCGCGAACGCGGGCCGCGCATCCGCGAACGACGGTCGCCCCGCGACCGGCGGCCGGCCCCGGTAGGCCGCGTGCAGCTGCCGGTGTGAGTTCGTCACGAACAGGTCGGCGCGGCCGTCGAGGTCGTAGTCCGCGACCGCGATGCCCATGCCTGCGTTCGGATCGGCCACGCCCGCCTCACGCCCGCGGTCCTCGAAGCGGAAGCCGAGGCGGGCCGGGTCGGCCGCGGCGCCTCCCGGGAACGGGACGTTCACGTACAGGCGGTTCGGGTCGGCGTCGTTCGCCACGTAGAGGTCGGCGCGCCCGTCGCCGGTCACGTCGGTGAACACGGCGCCGAGGCCGTGATCCTCCCGCGTCTTCTCGATCCCGGCCTGCAGACCGACCTCGCGGAAGCGCGAGCGCCCGTTCGCGCCGGCGCCCTCGTTCAGGTAGAGACGGTCGCGCACAGCCTGGTGGTCGGTCGGGAACCCGCCCTCCGAGCCGGGGATGGGAGCGTTCAGGTCGGTGTAGCCGGCGACGAAGAGATCCTGCCTGCCGTCCCCGTTCACGTCTGCGACGGCGGCGCCGGCGTGCCACCCGAAGTCGGCGATGCCGGCGGCGCGGGCGCCTTCCGTGAAGGTGCCGTCGCCGTCGTTCCAGAGCAGCGCGTCGTACCCCGCCGCCGTCACGTACAGGTCGGTGCGGCCGTCGCCGTCGAAGTCGGCCGCCACGCAGCCGTTGGCCCGCAAGGCGAGATCGGCGCCGGAGCCCGCGGCTCACGTCGTCGAACCGTCCGCCGACGTTGTGGAAGAGGCCGTTGCGCGGGAGCCCGCCCGCCTGCTCGAAGCGGCTGAAGTCCAGGTCGGTGTACGAGTTGACCGCGTACAGGTCGAGCCGGCCGTCGCCGTCGTAGTCGAGCCAGCAGACTCCGGCGCCCATCATCGGCACCTGGTCGGTCGTGACCTGGTAACGGAAGGCGCCGTGGCGAAAGTCGATGCCGACGGCGGCCGCCACGTCTCGCAGGCGGACGGCGCCGATGCCGGTCGCGGCCGCTGCCGGGGCTGCCGTCCGGCCGGGTGCTGCGGCCACGGGGCCGCGCGCCCCGACGATCAGGTAGCGGCCCTGGTCGAGTTGCAGCTCGAGCGTGCGGTCGAGCGGCCTCGGCTCGCTGCGAGCGACGACCGTCGCCTGGGTGCCCTCGTAGGTGACGAGCGTCTCCGTCCCCGCGAGCTCCGCGAGGACGAGCGGCGGCCCCTGGCCGGCGCCCGACCTCGAGCGTGAGGCGCAACCGGGCGACCGCGTGCTCGGGGACGACGATCGGGTCGCCCTCGGCGGCGTCGATCTGCCGCCACAGCCCCTGCAGCCGGGCGCCGCTCGAGGCGGCCTTGGCGCGGTTGCGGTCGCGGAGCCGGAGAGCCTCCGCCTCGACGCGGAGATCCCTGACGACGTCTCGTGCGATCTGCCGGGCCTCCGCAGCGTCGATCGTCGTGGAGACGCTCTTCGAGGGCACCACCGTCACCTCCGGCAGACGGGCCGAGCTTGCGACAGGCGCGCCGGCGGCTGCCGCTCCGGGACGGGCGGGAAGGCCGGCGAGCACGAGCAACGCCGCGAACGCGGTCGCCCCGACCAGGGCTCCCGCGCCGAGCAGCGGCGCGGCGGGCCGGCACCAGGCGCGGTGCGCTCCGGGCGAGCGAGGTGCGCTGCAGGAGCAGGAACAGCGGCCGCGCCGCGCACACGAGCGTGAGAGCGCCGAGCACCGCCGATCTTCGTCGCGAACTCGGTCGTCTGCGGCGCGATCAACAGCACGGCGAGGAGCCCGACGCCGACGGCGTACGCGCGACGCGCCCCGCGGCCGTCCGGAATCGTCTTCGGGTCGGTGATCATGAAGAAGAGGAAGACGAGGATCTCGGGGGAGAAGACGAGCACGCGCCAGAACTCGAAGCCCGTGATCGGGCCGAGATGCCATCGCGCCGTCATCTCGTGCCCGGCGACTGCGAGCACCGCGATGCCGGCGGCGAACGCGAGCCAGAAGCCGACGGCGATGCCGAGCAGCTCGAGCCGCGAGAGGATGACGAGGCCACCCGTGACGATGATCGCGAGCGCCAGCACCATCCACGCGCTCATCGGGCCCCACCAGAGCGCCAGCGGGTCGGCGCGCTCGGGCCCGAGCAGGAGGAAGCACAGAACGAGGCCGACGTTCGACGGGTTGAAGACGTGGCGGCCGCGGAAGCGGATCAGGTACTTCGACAGCAGCGCCACCGCCGAGGTGCCGGCAAAGATCCACCAGCCGTGCATGCTCCACCAGTCTCCGTGCTCGGTCCCGGGCACCCGCAGCACGAAGGCGACGCCGTTCCCCGTCAGGAGCGCGCTCGCCGGCCACAGGATCACCTTCTGCCGCCGCAGGGCGATCGCCATCTCGAGGAGCGCGCAGGTCCCGAGCGACACGAGGATCTGGGCGATCGAGAGGGTGAACCCGAACGCGACCTGCCCGAGCACCTGCAGCGAGACGATCACGGACGCGAGATGCAGGCGGGGATCTCGCAGCGTCGGCAGCAGGATCGGATATGCGGTACCTCCGATCCGCAGCGTCGGCCTGCCGACACCGGCTAGGGCGGGCGCGCTCATAGAGCCAGAATGCTACTCAGCGCCTGAGAACCCGACTCAGCATGAAGCCCTGTGTCGAAGCGTCATTCTGACTCGAGTTCTGTGGGCGCTACGACGCGGTCGGCCGCGGGAACGTGTCGAGCTCCGCACGGCGCAGCCGCTCGAGATCCCCGAGCGTCGACACGATCTCGTCCAGTGCCTCGCGCGTCGCCGCCCTGCCGTGGCAGCCGCTGGCGGGCGAGGAAGCGCCGCGCCTCGTCCTGGCGGCGACGACTCTGCGCCCAGGCATCGAGCAGCCGCCGGTCGACGTTGTCTCGCATGGGACGGTTATCGACAGCCGGCGCCGACGGGTTGAGCGCCGGCGGGGGGAGGGCAGAGGACGCGCCAGCGTCCTCTGCCCGACGACGCAACTTCGTGACAAGGCGATTCTTCGCGCCCATGGGGAGAGGAGTCATGCCGAACTGCTCGTATCTGTCTCACATCGCATCGATAATTGCGAGCGTCCGGTCGCCCCCTGGAAAGGAAAGTTCGCAAAATGGACATCTCGAAGCTGTCACACGGCGCCAAGCTCGTGCTCGGCGCGAGCATCGCGTTCTCTCGTCGTCTCGTTCTTCAACTGGCAGGAAGTGGACTTCGCGGACATCGCCTCCGCAGGCGTCAGCATGTGGCACGGCTGGGGCGTGCTTGCCGGGCTTGCTTGCGATCGCGATCGTCGTGTGGGAGGGGCTCCGCCTCGCGAACATGAAGATCGCGATCGGGCTTACCCCCGTCGATGGTGACCGCCGCCCTCGTCGAGTCCTACTCGTGATCTTCACGCTCTCAGGTTCCTCGCCGACAACGAGTTCCGACTCGGTCATCGACGGACTTCTGGGCGTGGCTCGGACTCATCCTCGTCGATCGTCATCGTCGTCGGCGCGGCATGAACATGCAGGCCGCCGGTGAAAGCTCGGCGACCTCGAGACTCGGTGCGTCGCATGCGAGTGGTGGTGCAGCCGAGCCGCCAACCCGGCGCCGCTCCTCCGCCTCCGACAAGGGCCGGCGCACGAGGACGTCGCCCACCGTGCCGTCGCGCCCGAGCACCCAGAGGGCCCGCCGGCACGCGCACGACACCGGAGCAGGTGCGTCCGGCGGCGACGAGCCGCCGCGCACGCCCTGATCCGAGCTCCGATCGACGGCGCTTCCTCCCGCAGCCGCGGGAGGAAGCGCCTCGCTACACTAGGTAGATGACCGAGCACGGGACGATGCGCGTCAAGAGCGGTCTCGCCGAGATGCTCAAGGGCGGGGTGATCATGGACGTCGTCGACGCCGAGCAGGCGGTGATCGCCGAGAATGCGGGCGCCGTCGCCGTGATGGCGCTCGAGCGCGTCCCCGCCGACATCCGCCGCGACGGCGGCGTCGCGCGCATGTCCGACCCGGGCATGATCCGCGAGATCCAGGAGGCCGTCTCGATCCCCGTGATGGCGAAATGCCGCATCGGCCACTTCGCCGAGGCGCAGATCCTCGAGGCGCTCGAGGTGGACTACGTCGACGAGTCCGAGGTGCTCACACCCGCGGACGTCGAGCACCACGTCGACAAGTGGGAGTTCACGATCCCGTTCGTGTGCGGTGCCACCAACCTCGGCGAGGCGCTGCGCCGCATCGCCGAAGGCGCCGCGATGATCCGCACGAAGGGCGAAGCGGGCACCGGCGACATCGTCAACGCCGTCACGCACATGCGCGCCGTCTTCGGCGGCATCCGCCGCCTGCAGTCGCTGCGCCGTGAAGAGCTGTACACCGAGGCCAAGAACCTGCAGGCCCCGTACGACCTCGTGCGCTGGGTCGCCGAGAACGGCCGCCTGCCCGTCGTCACCTTCACGGCCGGCGGCATCGCCACGCCCGCCGACGCCTCGCTCTGCATGCAGCTCGGCGCGGACGGGGTCTTCGTCGGCTCCGGCATCTTCAAGTCGGGCGACCCCGATCTGCGGGCGAAGGCGATCGTCGAGGCGACCACGCACTACCAGGACGCGAAGATCCTGGCCGAGGTCTCGACCGGGCTCGGCGAGCCCATGGTCGGCATCTCGTCCGCGTCGCTGCCCGAGGGCGAGCGACTCGAAGTCCGCGGCTGGTAGGGAGCGCCACCCGGCGCCGGGCGAGGCATGGCCTCGCCCCTACACTCTCCTCATGAAGATCGGTGTTCTGGCAGTGCAGGGGGCGTTTCGCGAGCACGCGGGCATGCTGCGCCGCCTCGGCGCCGACGTCGTCGAGGTGCGCCTGCCGCAGCAGCTGCGAAGGGCTCGACGGGCTCGTCATCCCCGGCGGCGAGTCGACTGCGATCCTGCGGTTGATGGCGCTGTACGGGCTGGACGACGCGCTCCGCGGCTTCGACGCGCCCATCTTCGGCACGTGCGCCGGCATGATCGTGCTCGACCGCGAGCGGCTCGGCCTGATCGACATCGTCGTCCAGCGCAATGCGTTCGGCCGCCAGATCGCGAGCTTCGAGGCCGACCTCGCGATCGCGGGCGAGGAGGCGCCGTTCCGCGGCGTGTTCATCCGGGCGCCGTGGATCACGGCCGCCGGCCCGAGCGTCGATATCCTCGCCGAGGTCGACGGCCACCCGGTGCTGGCGCGAGAGGGCAGGATCCTCGTCGCGTCGTTCCACCCGGAGCTGACCGCCGACACGCGTGTCCACGAACGGTTCTTGCAGATGGTGAGGGAGGAGCAGGGTGTCCGGGCATAGCAAGTGGTCGTCGATCAAGCACAAGAAGGGCGCGGCCGACAAGAAGCGCGGCAAGCTCTTCTCCAAGCTCTCCCGCGCGATCATGGTCGCGGCGAAGGAGGGAGGCGCCGATCCCGGCGGCAACCTCGCGCTGCAGAACGCGATCGAGAAGGCGCGCAGCTACTCGATGCCGAAGGACAACATCGAGCGCGCGATCGCGAAGGGGTCGGGGGAGGCCGGTGACGGCGCCGCCTGGGAGACGGTCGTGTACGAGGGGTACGGCCCCGAAGGGGTGGCCGTCATCGTCGAGGCGCTGACCGACAACCGCAACCGCACCGCCTCCGACGTGCGGCACCTCTTCTCGAAGCACGGCGGCAACCTCGGCGCCACCGGCGCCGTCGCCTGGCAGTTCGAGCGTCGCGGCATCGTGCTCGTCGACGCAGCCGGCGTGGACGAGGACGAGCTCTTCCTCGTCGCCGCCGACGCGGGCGCCGACGACGTCGAGGTCGACGGCTCGACGATCCAGGTGTCGAGCGCTCCCGAGCAGCTCGCGCTCGTGCGCGAGGCGGTCGAGGTCGCCGGCTTCACGATCGAGTCGGCGGAGCTCTCGATGGTGCCGAAGGTGACCGTCGCGATCGACGACGAGTCGACCGCGAAGCAGGTGGTACGGCTGGTCGAGGGGCTCGAGGACAACGACGACGTGCAGGACGTGTACGCGAACTTCGACATCCCCGAATCCGTGCTGGAGGCCGTCGCCTCGTAACCTCGGCGCGGTCGGTCCGGCGGCGTCTCTACGTCCCGGCATACACCCGCGATCGGCGCCCGGGCGCGGAGGCTCGACCGATGAGACGCATGGGGGCGGCTGCTGGTTGCAGCGCTGATGCTCGTGGCCGCCGGGTGCGGCGGCTCGAACGAGGAGAGCAGCGCCGTCGCGGACGAGACCGTGAGCACCGAGACGGTCGCGACGGCACCGAGACGGAGACCGAGATGGTCACCGACGAGACCGAGACGACGCGACCGTCGTCACGGGCCTGACCGGCGCTGCGGACCTCGCCGAGGTCAGCCAGAAGTTCGGCGAGCGATCCGCTGCGGCGAGTGGCGGGCAGCGACCTGGAGAGACGTCGAAGGTGTCGAGCGTTCGCGGACGAAGTGCCCGACGAGGTGCAGGAGCACTTCCAGGCACTGCGGAAGCGTCGCGTCTACGCGAACGCGCTCGAGGGGATCGACCTGAAGCCGGCGCCACCGAGCGCCGAGCAGGTCGCGAAGCTCGTCCAGGGACACGGCCCTCGACCAGGAGAAGCTGAGCAGGCGTCGCCGGCATCGACGCCTGGGTGAAGGAGAACTGCGGCGTCACGCCCTAGAGGTCGATGGCGCGTCGCAGCGTCACGGCGTCCGCAGCGATCCGTACCCTGCCACCGTGAAGGTCCTCGGCATCGACCCGGGAACGGCTGCATGCGGCTACGGGATCGTCCACGAAAGCGACGGGCGTATCAGGGCGCTCGGACAGGGGTGCTGGCGGAGCACCGCGCGGGAACGCCCGGAGCTGCGTCTCAAGCGGATCTTCGACGGGGTGCAGGAGCTCATCGAGGCGCATGCACCGGACGCGGTCGCGCTGGAGGAGTCCTTCGTCGGGGCCGACGCCCGCATCGCGCTCTTCGTCGGTCAGGCGCGCGGCGCCGTGCTCGTCGCGGCCGCCGCCGCCGGCGTCGAGTGTGCCGAGTACGCGCCCGCCCGGGTCAAGCAGACGGTGTGCGGCTACGGCCGCGCCGACAAGGGCCAGGTACAACGGATGGTGAGGGTGATCCTCTCCCTCGACGCAGAGCCCGGCACGCAGCCACGAAGCGGACGCGCTCGCGGTGGCCATCTGCCACGCGCTGATGCCGCCGCTCGCGAGGCTCGCGTCGTGATCGCGAGGCTCCGCGGCACGCCGGCGGGACGCTCGGCCGACGGGCTCGTGCTCGACGTCGGGGGCGTCGGCTACCTCGTCGCCGCCACCCCGACCGTCCTGCGCCAGGCCGAGAGCGGGCGCGAGGTGACCGTCGAGACCTACCTGCACGTGCGCGAGGACACGCTGCAGCTGTACGGGTTCGCCGACGGCGCCGAGCGCGAGCTGTTCACGCAGCTGCTCACCGTCAGCGGGCATCGGGCCCAAGGTCGCGCTCGCCGTCGTCTCCGGCTCGCGCGGTCGCCGACCTGCGCCGCGCGATCGCGCTCGGCGACCACGCACGCTTCCAGGTCATCCCCGGCATCGGCAAGAAGACGGCGGAGCGGATCGTGCTCGAGCTGAAGGAGAAGGTCGGCCTGGAGGAGGGCGTCGGCAGTCTCGGCTGCCGCCGGCACATCCGGGCACCTCGTCGCGCGCGACGCGCTCGTCGAGCTCGGCTACTCCGTCGTCGAGGCCGAGCAGGCGCTCGCCGCGCTCGATCCCGACCTGCCCGCGGAGGAGAAGATCCGCCAGGCCCTGCGCGCGGCGGCGGCAGCGTGAGCCAGTTCCTCGCACCCGTGCTGACGCCCGAGGACGAGGAGGTCGAGCGGTCGCTGCGGCCGCGGCGTCTCGACGACTTCGTCGGCCAGGAGCGCACGAAGGAGCAGCTCGCGATCGCGCTCGACGCCGCCAAGGCGCGCGGCGAGGCGCTCGACCACGTCCTGCTCGTCGGGCCGCCCGGCCTCGGCAAGACGACGCTCGCCGGCATCGTGCGCGAGGAGCTCGGCGTCGGGCTGCGCACCGTGGCGGGGCCGGCGCTCGAGCGCAAGGGAGACATGGCGGCGATCCTCACCTCGCTCGCCGAGCGCGACGTGCTCTTCGTCGACGAGATCCACCGCGTCAACCGCGCCATCGAGGAGATCCTCTACCCGGCGCTCGAGGACTTCCGGCTCGACATCGTCGTCGGGCAAGGGCCTGCCGCCCGCACGCTCACGCTCGACCTGCCGCATTTCACCCTCGTCGGCGCCACGACGCGTACCGGCCTGCTGACGACACCGCTGCGCGACCGCTTCGGGCTCACGTTCCGGCTCGGCTACTACGACCCCGGGCAGCTCGGGACGATCGTGCGACGCTCGGCCGGCATCCTGCGCGTCGAGATCGAGGAGAGTGCCTCCGAGGAGATCGCACGGCGGTCGCGGGGAACCCCGCGCATCGCCAACAGGATCCTGCGGCGCGTCCGCGACGTCGCCGAGGTGCGCCACGCCGGGGTGATCACCGCCGCCGTCGCCCAGGAGGCGCTCGAGCTGCTCGAGGTCGACGACGAGGGGCTCGAGCGCACCGACCGCGAGCTCCTGCACGCGGTCGTCTTCAAGTTCGGCGGCGGGCCCGTCGGCCTCTCGACGCTCGCCGTCGCGCTCGGCGAGGAGCCGGACACGATCGAGGACGTCTACGAGCCGTACCTGCTGCAGCTCGGCTTCCTGCAGCGCACGCCGAGGGGCCGTGTGATCACCGAGCTCGGTCGCGCCCACGTCGGCGCGCCGAAGGGCGACGGAAGCCTGTTCTAGCCGTGCCGACTCTGGACACCCGGATGGCCGGGCCGCTCGAGGAGCTCGTGAAGCGCATCCAGCGCCGCATCGAGGCCTTCGCCGCCGAGCACGGCGTCGAGCAGGTCGGCGTCAGCGTCGAGCTCGCGACGGCGCGTTGCACCGCCTGGCGTCGCTCTCCGCCGAGCCGGGCTTCGGTTTCGTCACGCTCTGCCCGCACTGCCAGGAGGGCGAACCGGAGGAGCTGATCGTCCCGCTCGGCGCCATCCGCGAGATCCGCATCGGCCTCGACGGCGAAGGGCAACAGCTCGGGTTCTCCCTGCCCGCCGAGCCGCCTGAGCTCTCGCGGCGTTCAGCGGCGCTCAGGTGGCTGCTCGCGATGGCTGGGGATCCCCGGCGTCGGGGACTCCTGGGGTCCGGAACGAGTCCTGCTCGCGGGTAAGCACGCTCAACCCCGAAACTGCAGCTCGTGCCAGGACGGGGTGGGCGCGAGCTCGAGGAGGGTGCGGCCGCCCTGGGGCTCGGCGTAGCCGAAGTCACCCGACACCTCGTCCCACGCCACCTCCAGCAGGCCCTCCTTGACACGGTGGTCGAGGTAGGCGCCGCGGAAGACCAGCTTGCGCAGCCAGTACACGAGCGATTCGCCGTCGTTCTGCGAGACACGCTCCCAGTGCCGCACCAGGTACTGGCCGAGACCGCTGCGCGCCTCGACGATCCGCCCGTCCGCCGCGAGCTCCACCAGGTCGAGCGTCTCGTCCTCGTCCAGATCGTTGCCCCCGATCAGGCCGAGCTTCACAGCGGCCGCGGTGACGCGCTCCTCGAAGTCGAGGGTGCCGAACCCGAAGCGGTAGCCGAGGAACTCGAGCACGTAGTCGTCGCCCGAGACGTAGTTGATCTCACCCGCGTGCACGCCCACAGGCTAGCCTCACGAGATGAAGGACCCGCGACTCGTCGTCGGCATGATCTTCGCGGTGCTCGCGATCTGGCTCGTGGGGGCTGCGGTCACCAAGTACTCGATCGCGCAGATGGCGTACTTCGCGCCCATCGCGGTCGTCGTCGTCGGCGCCACGATCGGGATCGTGATGCTGTGGGTGAAGATCGTGCGCGACTCGCTGCGAGCGCGGCGTAGCGCGCGCGGCTGAGCTCGGTCGAGACAGATCCGTCCGGCTCGGTCCGTACCGTGGCTTGCATGGCGGCGAGCTGGACGATCACCCCGGTCGAGTACGCGGACGTCGCGGCGCTGGCACGCGAGCTGGGCGTCTCCGAGGTGACCGCGGGCATCCTGGTGCGTCGCGGCTATGCGGACGTCGAAGAGGCACGGGCCTTCCTCGAGCCCGAGCGCCCCGGCCACGACCCGCTGCTGCTCGGCGACATGGAGGCCGCCGTGGCCCGGCTGCGCCGCGCCGCTGCCGCCGGCGAGAGGATCTGCGTGCACGGCGACTACGACGTCGATGGGATCTGCGCCACGACGCTCGCCGTGCTGACTCTGCGCGAGCTCGGCGCGGACGTCACCTGGCACCTGCCGAGCCGCTTCGAGGAGGGGTACGGCGTCTCGAGCAGCACAGTCGCCCGGCTCGCCGAAGACGGTATCGACCTCCTACTCACGGTCGACTGCGGCATCACCGCAGTGGCGGAGGTGGCCGAGGCAACTCGGCTCGGCGTCGACGTGATCGTCACCGACCACCACCGTCCCGGGGAGATGCTGCCCGACTGCCCGGTCGTGGCCACGCGGCCGTCGTCCTACCCGTTCCCCGAGCTGTGCGGCACAGGGGTCGTGCACAAGCTCGCCCAGGCGCTGCTCGGCCCCGATCATCCCGCCGTCACCCGTCACCTCGACCTCGTCGCCCTCGCGACGATCGCCGACGTCGTGCCCCTCGTCGACGAGAACCGCTCGCTCGCGGCCGCCGGCCTACGGGCGCTCGCTCGGACGCAGAAACCCGGCCTGCGGGCGCTCATGCAATCCGCGCGCGTCGACCCGGCCGTCATCGACGCGACCGCCGTCGGCTTCCGGCTCGCTCCGCGCATCAACGCCGCCGGCCGCCTCGGCCGCCCGGACGTGGCACTGCACCTGATCCTGACCGAAGACGGTCGCGAAGCCGATCTTCTCGCCGCCGAGCTCGAGACGCTGAACCGCGACCGGCAGGCGGTGGAGGACAGAATCCTCCGTGAGGCGGTCGCGGTCGTCGAGGGCTGGCCCGAGTCGAAACGCAGGCGCCGCGGCTACGTGGTCTGGGGAGAGGACTGGCACCAAGGGGTGATCGGCATCGTGGCCTCCCGCCTCGTCGAGCGCTACAACCGTCCCGTGGTGCTGATCGCGGGCAGCGGCGAGGAATGGAAGGGTTCCGGACGCTCCGTCCCGGCGTTCGACCTGCACGCGGCACTCGGTGTCTGCGTCGAGCACCTGGAACGGTTCGGCGGCCATCGGGCGGCCGCGGGGCTCTCCATCCGGCCGGAGCGCCTCGAGCCGTTCGCCGAGGCGTTCACGGCCCAGGCCGACGCCGAGCTCGCCAGCGCCGATCTGGCGCCCGTGACCAGGATCGACGCGGTCGTTCCGGCCGCGGCCCTGACCCTCGAGCTCGCGCGCGAGCTCGACCTGCTCGCTCCCTTCGGGCTCGGCAACCCCGACGTGACGCTGCTCGTCGCGAGCTGCGAGGCGGTCGACCCGACCACGGTGGGTGAGGGCAAGCACCTGCGCTTTCGGGTGCGACAGCACGGGCGCGACGCCGGCAGCGCGATCGCGTTCGGCTTCGGCGCCCAGCTCGAGCAGCTCCGCGACGTGGGCCGCTACGACGTCGCCTTTCGCCTCAAGCAGAACCGGTGGAACGGGACCGTGTCGCCGCAGCTCGTCGTGCGCCGCCTGTTCGACGCGCCCGAGGCCTACGACGAGATGCGCAGCTGGCTCGCGGAGCTGTGGAAGGCCGGTGAGGAGGCGTGGACGCCGGAGGCACGGCGGATCTTCGCCGAGTTGGCTCTCGCCGAGACCCGACGGCAAGCGCGAGTTGCTCGAATCCGAGACCTTCCGGTCGCTCCTCGAGCACGGAGCACCGATCACGCTGCCTGCCGCCGCGTAACGGCGGCGTGCCCCACCCCACCCGGGTGAGGCACGCCGCCTCGACACCCCCCAACAGCGCCCGCGCGCGTCCCTGTTCGGGCGAGCACGCCCCGCCCTACGACTGAAGGTGCGCCTCGACGAACCAGAGGTGCTTGTCGATCGAGCGCGAGATCGCGGTGAACAGGTCGGCGGTGTCCTTGTCGGCGAGCTCGTCGGCTGCGTCGATCGCCTCGCGCACGTCCGCGCCGTAGGCGGCCAGGCGGTCGGCGATCACCTTCACCGTGTCCTTCCCCGCCGTCGCGTCGAGCGGATACTCGTCGAGTGTCGACGCGGATGCCGCCATGCGCACCGTGCCGAGGGCGAGGCCGCCGAGGGCCGTTGCACGCTCCGCGATCTCGTCGACGAGCTCGAGCACGCTCGCAGCGACCATGTCGTAGAGCTCGTGCAGCTGGATGAAGTCGCAAGGCTCGGACGAGGGTCCTTCGTCTCCTACCCGCGACGCAGCCGCGGCGAACATCTAGCCGCGCAGCGGACGTCCCAGCGCCGGAGCGCGATCCGCGCGGACAGTCATCCGATGCAACTCGACGACCAGCCGCTGGATGCGGCGGCGCTCGAGATAGCGGCGAAGTACTCTCATGGCCAGAGTAGCTTCGGCAGCCGGGCCGCCGCTCCTGTCCCCCGGAAGCGGCCGAGTACACTGGGCTCATGGCCGTCCTCGACGCGGAACGCCATCACGACGATCTCGTCAGCGAGCTGATCGCGAGCATCGAGACGTACAACCCCGGCGTCGACAAGGGGCTGATCAAGCGTGCGTTCGACTACTCCGAACGGGCGCACCGGGGCCAGGTGCGGCGCTCCGGCGAGGAGTTCATCAAGCATCCGTGGGGGGTGGCGCAGATCTGCGCGCAGCTCCACCTCGACGAGCAGACGATCGCCGCCGCCCTCCTCCATGACGTCGTCGAGGACACGACCACCGACCTCGACGAGCTGCGAGCGGAGTTCGGGCCGGACATCGCGCAGCTCGTGGAGGGCGTTACCAAGCTGACGCGCATCACCTTCCAGAGCCGCGAACAGGCCGAGGCCGAGAACTACCGCAAGATGATCGTGGCGATGGCGCAGGACGTCCGCGTGATCCTGATCAAGCTCGCCGACCGGCTCCACAACATGCGGACGATCGAGTACCTGGGCAAGCAGAAGCAGGTGCAGAAGGCGAAGGAGACACTCGAGGTGTACGCGCCGCTCGCGCATCGCCTCGGCATCCACGCCGTCAAGTGGGAGCTCGAGGACCTCGCGTTCCAGATCCTGCACCCGCGCAAGTACTCGGAGATCAAGGCGATGGTGGCCGACCGCCGGGCCGACCGCGAGGCCCAGGTGGAGAAGGCGGCCGGGCTCCTGAAGGTGGAGCTCGAGCGGACGGACATCCCCTCCGACATCTCCGGGCGCGCCAAGCACTTCTACTCGATCTACGACAAGATGGCCAAGAAGGGCCGGGAGTTCAACGAGATCTACGACCTCACGGCCATGCGCGTGATCGTCGAGCGCGCAGGCGACGAGGGCACCCGCGACTGCTACGGCGCCCTCGGCATCATCCACTCGCTCTGGAAGCCGATGCCGGGCCGGTTCAAGGACTTCGTGGCGATGCCGAAGCTCAACCGGTACCGGTCGCTGCACACGACCGTGATCGGACCGTCCGGCACCCCGCTCGAGATCCAGGTGCGGACGCGCGAGATGCACGAAGAGGCGCAGTACGGGATCGCTGCCCACTGGCTGTACAAGCGGGGCCGCGCCGGCAAGGGCGACGACGAGTGGCTCGCCTGGGTGAAGACGCTGATGGACTGGCAGGGCGACGACCAGGACGCGGCCGAGTACATGCGCACGCTGCGCACCGACCTCTTCGACGACGAGGTCTACGTCTTCACGCCGAAAGGCGAAGTCAAGACGCTGCCTGCCGGCGCGACGCCGATCGACTTCGCCTACGCGGTGCACACCGACGTCGGGCACAAGACGGTGGGCGCCAAGGTGAACGGTCGCATCGTGCCGCTGCACTACAAGCTCAAGAACGGCGACTTCGTCGAGATCCTCACCTCCAAGTCCGGGCGTGGGCCGTCCCGCGACTGGGTGTCGCTCGCCGCCTCGTCGCGCGCACGCAACAAGATCCGCCAGTGGTTCCAGCGGGAGACGAAGGGCGAGACCGAGGCCAAGGGCCGCGAGATGCTCGACCACGCCCTCAAAGGCCAGAACCTGCCCTACCGGAAGCTGCAGGCGTCCAGCGTGCTCGCCCAGGTGATCCGGGACCTCGGCTTCAAGAAGGCCGAGGACTTCTACCTGGCGGTCGGCTCCGGCAAGCTCGGCACCGGGCAGGTCGTGAACAAGGTGCTGCAGCGCCTCAAGACCGAGGAGGTGGCCGAGGAGCCCGCCATCACGCTGAAGCCCGCGAAGGCGCGCTCCACGGTCACCGGCGACAGCCTCGGCATCGTCGTACAGGGCGTCGAAGACGTGCTGGTGCGGCTCGCGAAATGCTGCACGCCCGTCCCGGGCGACGACATCCGCGGCTACATCTCGCTCGGCCGTGGCATCACGATCCACCGCTCCGACTGCCCCAACGTGAAGGCCCTGATGCGCAACCCCGAGCGCTTCACGCCGGTCGAGTGGGAGGGCAGCGCGAGGACGAGCTTCAGGGTCCAGATCGCCGTCGAGGCATGGGACCGCGCGCGGCTGCTCGAGGACGTGGCGCGCTCCTTCTCCGAGCACGGCGCCAACATCGTCTCCTACGGCGGCACCGTCGAAGACGGAATGGCCCGCAACTGGTACACGGCCGAGCTCGGCGACGTCAAGGACCTGCGCTCGCTGCTCTCGACGCTACGCAACCTCGACGCCGTCTTCGACGCGTACCGGGTGGTGCCGTAGTTTCCCGCAGATGCGGGATCCCCGAGCGGGATCCCGGATCGCGAAGATCCCCGAAGCCGGGAACCTACGGTTCCCAGCTGTGAACCTCTGTTCGCTGTGGGAGGCCGCCGGAGCGGGAGGGCCGAGGAGCTGGGCCTACGGTCCCGGGTAGCCCGGCAGGGTGCGGATCGGGTCGAAGTCGGTGTCCGAACGCTTCCACGCCGAGCGTGCGTCGCAGCGGCAGCCAGCCGAGCCCGTCCGCCACCGTGATCGGCACGATGTCGGACAGGCGCACGGACTCGAATCCCTCCGGCACGACGCGCACGCTACGGCAGCAAGAGCCCGTCGAACCACCCGGACAGGCTCTCGCATGTCCCTCGACCGAGGTATTGCGTCCCCCTGACGGGTGAGTACAACGTGAGACAGGGGGGAGGGGGAATCGCTGCAGCGGCCGTTCGGGAGACTGGACGGCCGCGCGGCGACCTCCGCACGACCGAGGGCACGCAGAGGGGCCGGAGGATCGGCCGCCCTACGGCTGCCAGGCCTCGCCGCCCGTGTCCCAGCCGAGCAGCACGTGGGCGGAGATGGCGGCCGCGACATGCTCCAGCAAGGCGGTGTCGGCATGGCCGTCGACGGCGAGCTCGCCGACCTGCATGTCTCGATACGTGACGGGCAGGCGCACCCGCCGGCTCTCGTCGGCGACGCCCGCCTGCGGGCCGAGCGCAGGCTCGCCGTCCTCCAGGAAGAAGATGCCCGCCCAGTCGACGCCGGGCTCGCGCACGAGCTCCGCGACAACCGATCGAAGCACGTCGTCCGCGTCGGCGCCGCGGCCGAGGATCCCGTCGATCGCCTCGAGCGCGCGTGCGCTCACTCCGTCAAGTCCTCCCCCTCGAACGCGCGGATCGGCTTGCGCGTCTCCTCGGGAATGGTGAGCGGCCGCCGGGTCGGCGTGTCCACCAGCACGACCGTCTGCGTCGCCGTCACCATCAGCTCGTCGTCCGGCAGCCGGTAGGCGGCGCAGTCGTACGTGACGCTGCTCCCGCCCAGCCTCGCGATGCGCACGAAGCACTCGAGCAGGTCGTCGAAGCGGGCCGGCGCGTGATACTCGACCGCCGACGCGCGCATCACGAACTCGGCCCCTGCGACCGAGAGCCGACCCAGATGCCGGTGGTACTCGGTGCGGGCGTGGTCGAAGTAGGGCAGGTAGCGGCCGTAGTAGACGACGCCCTGCGCGTCCGTGTCGGAGAACCACACACGCGTCAGCGCGGAGTACTTGAACGGCGGCCGCCGGTCGGTGACCTGGCCGAGCTCGGGCCCCAGCAGCTCTAGATGCCTCCCGCCCTCGCCCGCTCGCGATTCTCGGTCCAGATCTTCCAGCGGAGCCCCGCGGTCGCGGCGATGTCCTCGGCAAGGCCGCCGAAGGCAGCGGTCATCTCGTCGCCCCAGGGCCCGTCCATCGGGAAGTCGATCTGCAACCGGGTCGGCATCGGCGTCCTCCTCACGCGTGGATGAGCGCAAGCACCTCGTCACGCTTCTCGGTCATCTTCTGCTCGGACAGCGCCTCGAGGTTGAGGCGCAGCAGCGGCTCCGTGTTGGAGGGCCGCACGTTGAAGTGCCAGTCGTCGAAGTCGACGGACACCCCGTCCAGGTGGGAGATGCGGCCGCCCTGCGCCGCGTAGCGCTCCTTGATCTCCTGCAGCTTCAGGGGCACGTCCGCGACCGGGGTGTTGATCTCGCCGGTGATGAAGTACCGCTCCCGGAACGGCGCCAGGATCTCGGACAGCTTCGCGGCCTTGCGCGAGATCAGCTCCAGCATGAGCAGGAACGGCACCACGCCCGAGTCGGCCTGCGTGAAGTCGCGGAAGTAGTAGTGCGCGGAGACCTCCCCGGCGAAGACGGCGTTCTCCTTGCGCATGCGGTGCTTGATGAACGCGTGGCCGACGCGGTTGACGAGCGCGGTCCCACCCGCCGCCTCGATCGTGCGTGGAACCGCCCAGCTCGCGCGCACGTCGTAGAGCACCGTGCCGCCCGGCTCCCTTGCGAGCATGGTCTCGGCGAGGAGGGCCGTGACGAAGTCTCCCGGGACGAACTCGCCGGTGTCGTCGACGAAGAAGCAACGGTCGGCGTCCCCGTCGTAGGCGACGCCGAGGTCGGCGCTCTCGTCGCGCATCCTGGCGACGATGAACTCGCGGTTCTCGGCCAGGAGCGGGTTCGGCTCGTGGTTCGGGAAGGACCCGTCCGGGTCGAAGTAGCAGCGCACGACGTCGAGGTGCGGCAACCGCTCCAGCACCGGCGGCAGCATCGCGCCGGCCATGCCGTTGGCGGCGTCGATGACGACGCGCAACGGCCGGAGAGCGTCCACGTCCACGAACGAGAGCACCTTGTCGACGAAGCCGGGGTACACGTCCTCCGACCGGATCTCGCCGCGCCGAGTCACCGGGCCGAAGCCCGCCTGGGCGCCTGCCCGCACGTCGTCGAGGCCGGAGTCGCCTCCGACCGGGAGCGCCCCGCGCCGCACGATCTTCATGCCCGTGTACTGCTTCGGGTTGTGCGACGCGGTGACGCAGATGCCCCCTTCGAGGCCCAGCGCACCGACCGCGTAATAGACCATCTCGGTCCCGACCATGCCGAGGTCGACGACGTCGGCGCCGCCGTCCGCCGCCCCCTCGATCACCGCGGCGGCCATGGTCGGCGCCGACAGCCGCATGTCGCGCCCGACCGCGATCGCGCGCGGCTCGAAGTGCTCGACGTACGCGCGGCCGATCCCGTAGGCGCCGTCCTCGTCGAGCTCCGAGCCGTAGAGGCCGCGGACGTCGTACGCCTTGAAGACCTTCGGGTCGAGCACGACCCCATCGTAGGGAACGCGTGTGCCCGACGGTGCGGCGACCGGTCGGCCGCAGGTGCCGTGCTCCACCTATCCTGTGTCGATGGAGCGCAAGCTGGCAACGGTGCTCTTCGCCGATCTCGTCGGCTCGACCGAGCTCGTGGCGACAGCCGACCCGGAGGTCGTGCGCTCCCGCGTGACGGGGTTCTTCGACCTGGTGGCCGAGTGCCTCGTCGCGCACGGCGGCACCGTCGAGAAGTTCGCCGGCGACGCCGTGATGGCGGCGTTCGGCGTGCCGGTCGCGCACGAGGACGACGCCGAGCGGGCCGTGCGGGCTGCCCTGGCGATCGTCGAGGGCGTCCACGAGAGCGGCCTCGAGGTGCGGATCGGCGTCGAGTCGGGCGAGGTCGTGACCGAGGACGGCGACTCCACCTTCGCCACCGGGCGAGCCGTCAACGCGGCGGCACGCCTGCAGCAGCTGGCCGAGCCGGGCGAGGTGCTCCTCGGACCCGTCGTGCGGAGCCTCGCCCGCGACGTCGTCGTGGTGGAGCGGCTCGGGCCGCAGTCCGCCCGCGGCTTCGACGCGGGCATCGAGGCGTGGCTCGCCCTGTCGGTGTCCGAGCAGGTCGGCCGTCGCGTGACGGTGTCGGTGCCGTTCGTCGGCCGCGAGGAGGAGCTGGAGCTGCTCTACAACACGTTCGGCCGGGCCACGCGCGACCGGCGGGTGCATCTCGTCACCGTCTTCGGCGAGCCGGGAGTGGGCAAGTCGCGACTCGCGCACGAGTTCGCCGCCGGTGTCGAGTGGGCGACCGTGCTGAGCGGGCGCTGCCTTCCCTACGGCGAAGGCGTCACCTACTGGGCCCTGTCCGAGATGGTGAAGACGGCGGCCGGGATCACCGACAACGACACGATGGAGGCCGCAGCCGAGAAGCTGCGGGTGTGCTGCGGCGACGAGGCGGTCGCCGACCTGCTCGGCCTCGCCTCCGGGGTGCTCGACGCCGTGGGTGCCGACGCCGCAGCGACGGAGATCGCGTGGGCGGCCCGCACGTGGGCGACCGAGCTCGCGTCGGTGCAGCCGCTCGTGCTCGTGTTCGAGGATCTCCACTGGGCGGAGGAGGGCATGCTCGACCTCGTCGAGCACCTCGCGCGCAGCGTGCGGGACGTGGCCATCCTGATCCTGTGCCTCGCGCGCAACGACCTGCTCGACCGGCGCGGCGGCTGGGGAGGGGGCAACGTGCGCGCGAGCGCGATCGAGCTGCACGCGCTCCCCCGCGTCGACAGCGAGGCCCTCGTCGACGCCCTCAGCGGCGGGGCTCCGGCGCCGCTGAGCGCGGAGCGGCGCGCGGACCGTGCTCGACACGACCGAGGGGAACCCTCTCTTCCTCGAGGAGACGGTGCGCATGCTGCTCGAGGCCGACGGCGACGCAGCACCGGGGATCCCTCACACGGTGCAGGCCATGATCGCTGCGCGCATCGACCGGCTGGCGCCGCGAGAGAAGGCGCTGCTGCAGCGGGCGGCAGTGGCCGGGCGGACCTTCCCGGCCGGGGCGGTCGCCGCGCTGCTCGACGACCCGGAGGTGGCCGGCGGGCTCGACGAGCTCGTCCGGCGTGAGTTCCTGGTGCGCGAGCCGCGGTCGGCGATCCGCGGCGAGGAGGCGTACAGGTTCAAGCACGGGCTCATCCGGGACGTCGCCTACGCGAGCCTGCCGAAGTCCTCCCGCGGGTCGTTCCACCGGCGCCTCGCAGCCTGGATCGCCGACCGCGTGTCGGGAGACGAGCTCGTGGAGATCCGCGCCTACCACCTCGACGAGGCGGCACAGATCGCCCGGGAGCTCGGGGGGCACGTCCCGCCGGAGCTCGCGTCCGACGCGGCGGCGGCGCTCGAGCGGGCGGGACGCCGGGCCCTCGCACGCGAGGCGAACCGCGCCGCGCGACGGCTCCTCGTGCGGGCGGTGGAGCTCGAGCCGACGCTCGAGCGTCGCTACCAGGCCGCCCGCGCGGCCTGGCGCATGACCGACATGCCGGCCGTCTCCGCCGAGATGGAAGCCGTGCGCGAGCTCGCCCAGGAGGCCGGTGACAACCGCGTCCAGGGCAGGGCGCTGACGGCTCTCGCCCAGGTGGCGCTCTACCGCGACACCGACCACGTCCGCGCGCGCGAGCTCGCGAACGCCGCCCTGGAAGTGATCGACGCGGACGACGACGTCGGCCGCTTCGACGCCCTGGAGACGCTCGCCACCACATGCTGGTGGGAGGGTGCGCTCACCGACGTGGAGCAGCTCGCGACCGAGAAGCTGGCGATCGCGGAGCGCATCGGCCGTCCCGACCTCCAGGCAGGCGTGCTCCTCGAGCTAGCCGACATCCACGACGCCCGCCTGGAGCCGGTGCCCGCACAGGAGGCGCTCGAGCGGGCCGTCGAGCTCGCAGACGAGAGCGGCAGCCCGAGAAGCCGCGCCTGGACGCTGCGCATGGCCGGCCGCCTGGCTGCGGTGCACGGACGTCTCGACGAGGCGGAGGCATCGCTCCAACAGGCGTGCACGCTCTTCGCCGAGAGCGGCATCGAGCTCAGCCACGCCCGCACGCTCAACTCCCTCGGCCTCGTCGCGTGGAAACGCGGTGAGCTGCGCCGTGCCGAGGACCTGTTCCGCGACGCGATCCGGATGCTCGAGCCGCTCGAGGACCGAGGCACGCTCGTGGAGAGCCAGCGGATGCTCGCCCAGGTGGTGCTGGCACAGGGCCGGGTGGAGGAGGCCGAGCGGTTCGCGCTCGAGGCGCGCGAGACCGTCGGCGCGCGGGACGTCTCGTCCGACTCGACCACGCGGCTCGCGCTGGGCGTCGTGCGCGCCGCACAGAGCCGTGACGAGGAGGCGGAACAGCTGCTCCGCGAGGCCGTCGCGATCCTGCGTCCCACCGGCTTCCGCCGGCACGAGATCGACCCGCTGACGGCGCTCGCCGGCTTCCTGCGGGAACGCGGGCGCGACGCCGAAGCAGCTGCCGGTCGAGGAGCAGCTCGCCACGCTGACGTCCGTCGTCGGACGCCGCGCACGCCTGAGCGGCGGGCGGGCGGTCGTCTGCCGGGCCGGGCACGGCCCGGCCCCTACGAGCGGGTCAGGATCTCCCTGATCGCCTGGCTCGACGGCTCGTCGGGCGACTCCGAGATCACCGTCGCGGGCCGTGCGAAGCGACCGAGCGCCTGGCGCAGCGGCTCGGCGCGCAGTGTCCCCTCGCCGTAGGGCAGGTGGTGCTTCTCGTTGCGGTTCGCGTAGGCGATGTCGGAGAAGTGGATGTGGAACGGCGCCGCCGGCTCGAGCACCTCGTCCGCCGACTCGAGTGCCTCCACGAACAGGCCGGCCTCGAGATAGGCGCCGTCGCTCGTGGCGTGCATGTGCGCGAAGTCGAGCACGGGGCGCACCCAGCCGCATCGACGCGAGATCTCGACGACGTCGTCGAGCGACCCGAGGTCGCGCACCCGGCCCATCACCTCGACCCCGAAGGGCACCGCCCGGCCCTTGGCCTCGAGGCGCTCGCGCAGCATGCCGAGCTGCTCCACCACCGACGCGAGCGCCTCCTCCCGGGTGCGGCCGAGCAGGAAGCCGGGATGGAAGACGACCACCTCGGCGCCGCATGCGGCGGCGATGCCGGCGCTGCGGTCGAGCGCGCCGACCGCCGAGGAGAACTTCCTCCCGCTCGGCTCGAGGTGCCCCATGAAACCGAACAGCGGCGCGTGCACGGACAGCGCCACGTCGTGGGCGCGGGCGACCTCGCCGAGCCGCTCCGCCCACGGGTAGTCCATCCAGAACCCGCTTTCGAAGTCGATCTCGCACGCGGTGTAGCCGCGCTCGAGCAGCACCTCGAGCGCGGCCTCCGGGCTCTCGCGCGAAGGGACACGGGCAGGGCCGACGCGAATAGCAGCCATTTGCGGGAACTCTATGCCGTCCGACGGCCCCCGTAGCCTGCAGAGCGATGCAGCGCCCCACCCGTATCGACCTGCTCGAGCTCGACATCGACCTCCGCCTCACCGATCTGTGGCGGGAAGCAGCCGACGTGAGCGAATGGAGCCTCGACGTCGTCGCCGCGTTCATGCGCGCCGCCTACGGCAAGGGATACTGCGACGCGTTCACCGAAGACTCGCCCGGGTCGCTGTGCCACGACCACGGCTACGAGATCCCGGCGCGCCGCGACCGCGTCGCGTAGGGGCCGGGCCATGCCCGGCCCTGCCGCCGACGTTCCTCGTACGACGCTAGACTCTGCGCGTGGCACGGAAGCGCTCACCGGCCCGTCTCGTGATCGCGCTCTCGATCGCGGCGGTGCTTGCCGTCTTCCTGCTCTACACCTCGATCGCGGGCGGCGGCACCCCATCCGTCAAGCCGAGCGAGTTGACCTCGCAGACCGGCACGATCTCGGTGGCGGGCCTCGTCGTCGGCCCGGTCACGGGTGATGCGTACGCAGAAGGACTGCGCTTCAGGCTGCGCGACATCAAGGGCGACAGCCCGAAGACCGTGGCCGTCCTCTACAAGGGGTCGGTCCCGGACCTGTTCAAGGTCGGACGGCACATCGTCGTGGACGGAGAGCTGAGGAACGGCGCCTTCGTCGCGAGCCCGGGCTCGATGGTGACGAAGTGCCCCTCCAAGTACACGGCCGCCAAGCCGCCCTCGTAGATGCCCGAGCTCGGCCGCGCGGCCCTCGTGATCACGCTCGGCCTGTCGGCCTACGCGCTCCTGGCCGGCGCCGTCGCCGCGACGCTCGGCCGGCGCCGCCTCGCGCACTCGGCGCGCAACGCCCTGATCGGCGCGTTCGCGTCGACGGTCGTGGCGTCGATCGTGCTCGCCGTCGCCTTCGTCCGCGACGACTTCACCCTCACCTACGTCGCCGAGCACTCGAGCCGCTCCCTCGGCGGGGTCTACAAGCTCTCGGCGTTCTGGGGCGGGCAGGAGGGATCGCTGCTCCTCTGGCTCCTGATCCTCACCGGCTACTCGGCGCTCGCGGTGTGGCTCAACCGGCGGCGCGCACGCGACCTCGTGGTGTGGGTCGTGCCGGTGCTCGCGGGCATCTGCGTCGGCTTCAGCTGGCTGCTCGTCGTGGTCGCCAGCCCGTTCGCCGTACAGGCGGCGCCGATCGACGGCGCCGGGCTCAACCCGAGCCTGCAGAACCCGTACATGATGAGCCACCCGCCCTTCCTCTACCTCGGGTATGTCGGCCTCGCCGTGCCCTTCGCCTTCGCGATGGGAGCGCTGCTCTCGGGCCGCACCGACGAGCGCTGGATCGTCACCACCCGCCGCTGGACCCTGCTCGCCTGGACGGCGCTCGGGATCGGGCAGCTGCTCGGCGCCCACTGGGCGTACGTCGAGGTCGGCTGGGGCGGGTACTACGCCTGGGACCCCGTCGAGAACGCCGCGCTCATGCCGTTCCTCGCCGCGACCGCGTTTCTGCACTCGGTCATGATCCAGGAGAAGCGCGGGATGCTGAAGGTGTGGAACGTCGTCCTCGTCTCGCTGGCGTTCTGCCTCTCCCTGTTCGGCACCTTCCTGACCCGCTCGGGCGTCGTCAACTCGATCCACTCGTTCACCCAGAGCGACATCGGGCCGTGGTTCCTCGGGTTCATCGTCGTCGCGGTCGCGTTCTCGATCGCCCTGATCATGTGGCGCCTGCCGCTCCTGCGCTCGGCGACCCGGTTCGAGTCGCTCGTCTCCCGGGAAGCGGTCTTCCTCTACAACAACCTGCTGCTCGTCGCGCTCTGCCTGACGATCCTGTGGGGGGTCGCGTGGCCGATCCTGTCCGAGGCGGTACGCGGGCAGTCCGTCGTCGTCGGCCGGCCCTACTACGACTTCTTCCTGCGCATCTTCGGGTTGCCGCTCCTGCTGCTGATGGGGATCGGCCCGCTGATCGCCTGGCGCCGCGCGTCGCTTCGCGGCCTCCTCCGCACGCTCGCCTGGCCGGGCGGCATCGCGGTCGCGGCCGGGGTGGTGCTGCTCGCACTCGGCGCCGGCTCGTCGATCCCCGGCCTGATCGCGTACACGTTCTCCGCGTTCGTCCTCGCCGCCATCGCGCTCGAGTTCGCACGCGGCACGCGCGCGCGGCGCGCCCTCTCCAGCGAGTCGTGGCCGGTCGCCTTCGCGTCGCTGATGGGACGCAACCGGCGCCGCTACGGCGGGTACGTCGTGCACGCCGCCGTCGTCCTGCTCGCGATCGGGATCGCCGGGTCGAGCGCCTACGACTCCGTCGGCGAGGGCAGGCTCGCGCCGGGACAGTCGCTTGCCGTCGCCGACTACCGGCTCACCTACGAGAAGCTTGCCGAGCGCGACACCGACCACGCCACCGAGGTGCGCGCGCGGGTCGCCGTCGCGCGCGACGGCGAGGATCTCGGCACCGTCGAGGCCGGCAAGAACTCGTACAGGATCGCGGGGCCGGACCCGCAGGTCTCGAGCGAGGTCGGCATCCGCACCAACTACCTGACCGGGGAGGACCTGTTCGTGATCGCAGAACAGGTGAACGGCGACGGCAGCGTGTACTTCCGTGTGTTCGTGAAGCCGCTCGTCAACCTGATCTGGCTCGCAGGGCTCGTCTTCCTGCTCGGCTCGGTGATCGCGCTCTGGCCGGACGCCCGCGAGGAGCGTCGCCTGGCCGTCCGCTACGGCGAGGCAGGCAGCCCGGCCCCGTCGCGGTGACCGTCGCTCTCGTGCTCGGGGGCATCCTGGCCGTCGTCTGCGTCGTCCTCGTCGCGCTGCCCTTCCTGCGCGAGCCGGACCCCGTGTCGGACGAGCTGCATCCTCTCACCCCCGAGGAGCGCGACCGGCTGCGGCTCGCCGAGGAGCGCGACCGCGCCCTGGCCGCGCTGAAGGAGCTGGAAGCCGACCACCGGGCCGGACGGATCGACGACGACGACTACCGTGCGTCCGTCGGCCCGCTCCGGCGCGAGGCGGCCGAGGCCCTGGCGGCGCTCGAGCCCCGCATCCGGCAGGGACGTCCGGTGTGAGCGCGAACCTGTCGGGAATGGGTCGGCGTGCAACGCTCGTGGCCGTCCTCGCAGCCGTGCTGCTCGCGTCCGCGCCGGCATCCGGCGACCCGGGGGCGGACAAGGCGCGCATCGACGGCACGATCGGCGACCTGCAAGCCCAGATCGAGCACGCAGAGGAGCAGGCAGGCGTGCTCACGTCCGAGATCAGCGCTGTCACCTCGAAGGTGCGGGCCCTCGAGCAGGGCGTCGACGCACAGCAGGCGCGGCTCTCCGTGCTCGAGTCGGAGCTCGCCGCGTCGCGGGCCCGCATCGAGGCGCTCGACGGGCGCATCCGCGAGCAGACGCGCCAGATCGAGGTGCTCGAGCGCCAGTATGCGACCGCACTGCGGCGCCTCGAGCGGCGCCTGCGCGAGATCTACACCTCGGACACCCCCGACGCGCTGTCCTTCGCGCTCGGTGCAGCGTCGTTCTCGGACCTGCTCGACACGATCGAGCTGATGAACCGGATCGGGCGTCAGGACGAGCAGATCGCGGCGACCGTGAAACGCACGACGCGCGAGCTCGCACGTACCCGGGCCGAAACGAGACGCGATCGCGCCGACGTCGTGCGCGAGACCCGCACCGTGGAACGGCGGGCGGCGGAGGAGCGCGCGGTACGCGACCGGCTGGTCGCGAGCCGCGACGAGCTCGTCGGCGCCCAGGAGGCCAAGGAAACGGTGCTGGCGTCGATCGAACAGGACCGCGAGGAGTTCGTGGCCGAGGTCGAGGCGCTGCAGGCGCAGAGCGCGGCGCTCGCTGCGAAGATCGCGGCCGCGCAGGCTGCGGCTGCGGCTGCGGCGCGTCGCCGGACGGCGGCACGGCGGCCGTCTCTAATCCGTCGGCAGGTGGCTTCGCGTGGCCGGTCGCCGGGCCGGTCACGAGCGGCTTCGGGCCGCGCTGGGGGCGCATGCACGAAGGGATCGACATTGCGGTTCCCTCCGGCACGTCCGTCGGCGCCGCGGCGGCGGGCACCGTCATCCACGCCGGCTGGCTGGGCGGCTACGGCAACCTCGTCGTCGTCGATCACGGGAACGGGGTCTCCACCGCCTACGCGCACAACACGAGCTACGCCGTCACCGTCGGCGAGCAGGTCGCCCAGGGCCAGGTGCTCGCCTACTCGGGCAACACCGGCAACTCGTCGGGCCCGCACGTCCACTTCGAGGTCCGCGTCAACGGCGGCGCCGTCGACCCGCTCGGCTACCTGTAGGGCCAGGCATGCCCGGCCCGCCTCTCCGCTCCTGCTACTCGCGCACGGACGGCTAGGCGGCGTCGGTGGCGGCGGCGGGGAGCGCTTCGGCGACGACGTAGCGGAGGTCGGGGGAGGCCCGCCAGCGCTCGTCGAGGCCGAGGCCGTAGCCGGCGAACAGCTCGTCCGGGACCGTGAAGCCCACGTAGCGCAGGTTGATGTCGTCGACGAGCCGCCTGTAGGGGCGGTCGAGCAGCGTCACAGCCGCGAGGCTGGCGGGGGCGCGGAGCTGCAGCGTGCGCATGACGAAGCGGAGCGTCAGGCCGGTGTCCACCACGTCCTCGACGACGAGTACGTGGCGGCCGTCGATCGCCCCGTCGAGATCCTTGATCATGCGTACCCCGCCGCTGCGGCCGTCGCCGTAGCCGGCCAGCTCGATCACGTCGAGGCCATGGTGGATCGGGACGGCGCGCGACAGGTCGGCGAGGAAGACCGTGCTCGACTTCAGGGGCGCGACGAGCAGCGGCTCCAGTCCCGCGTAGTCGGCAGCGATCTCGCTGCCGAGCTCGCAGACCCGCGCTGCGATCTCGTCGGCAGAGAGGTACACCTGGCCGACCGGGCCGCCGCTCACGAGGCGAGCCGCAGCCGGTAGCGCTGGGCGAGACGCTCGATGTCGCGCCGGTAGAAGAGCTTGACGTTGACGTGCGGGTACAGCTGCTTCAGCTCCCGCAGCTTGCGGTTCTTGCGGGTGACGAGGGACTGCTTCATCACCGTGACCTCGACGTACAGGTCCTGCTCCGGCAGGTAGAAGTCCGGCGTGAAGGCGCGGGTGACGCGGCCCTCCGCGTCGTGCTCGAGCACGAACGAGGTCGGCTCGTACGCCCACGGGATCCCGTACCAGTCGAGGATCTTCGCGCACTCCACTTCGATGCGGTTGGCGAAGCGCGGCGGCTCTGCGCCGCAATATGCCTGGAACTGGTCGGTTTCCTCCCGCACCAAGGCAAGGGTAGCGGGGCGCTCGGACGGCGATCGTTGTCGCGCCGGCATTCCTCCGTACACTGGCGGCATGGCCGACGCCGCCGGGCCGGTCCTCCGGATCGCGCACCTCTCCGACCTGCACTGCGGTGGTCCGTACTTCGAGCCGAACCTGCTCGAGCGCGCGATCGCCGAGATCAACGAGCTCCGGCCCGACATCGTCGTCTGCACCGGCGACCTGACGACGCTCGGCTTCAAGCACGAATACCGGCTCGCCAGGCAGTACCTCGACCGGCTCCAGTGCGAGTCGCTCGTCGTCATCCCCGGCAACCACGACTCCCGCAACGTCGGCTACGTGCACTTCGAGGAGCTGTTCGGCGACCGCAACTCCGTGCTGCGCAAGGACGGCGTCGCCATCGTCGCCGTCGACTCGACCGAGCCGGACCTCGACCACGGCCAGATCGGTCGCGGCCGGTACCCGTGGATCGAGCAGGAGTTCTCGGCCGAGCCCGCCGACCTGAAGATCTTCGTGCTGCACCATCACCTGCTGCCGGTGCCGGGCACCGGGCGCGAGCGCAACGTCGTCTACGACGCCGGCGATGCCCTCGAGTGCCTCCTGCGGGCGGGCGTGCACCTCGTGCTCTCCGGTCACAAGCACGTGCCGTACGCGTGGCGGCTGGAGAACCTCTTCGTCGTCAACACCGGCACCGTGTCGTCGCTGCGCCTGCGGGGGAACACGCGGCCGTGTTACAACGTGATCGAGGTCTCCGGTAGCCACGTCGACATCTGGCGCCGCCACCCGTTCCACGGACAGGAGCGGATCATCCAGTTCTCGACCGACACGTTCGAGTATGAGAAGTACACGGACCGGATCGACTCCGAGGTGAGGTCGCGCGGATGAGGGCCGTCGCCCTGATCGACGGGGAGCACTACGCCGACGTCGTGCGGGACGCGCTGGCGGAGCTGCCCTACGAGATCGTCGCCGCCGTGCTCGTCGGCGGCAGCGAGAAGCTCAGGGGCGGCGAGGACTACGGCGTGCCGCTGGCGGGCAGCCTCGAGGCGGCGGTCGCAGAGCATGCGCCCGAGCTCGTGCTCGACCTCTCCGACGAGCCGGTGCTGGGGCCTTCCGAGCGCTTCCGCATGATCGCCAGGGCACTCGCGCTCGGCCTGCCCTACGAAGGCGCCGACTTCCGCTTCGACCCGCCCTCGTTCGAGCCTCTCGCACTCCCTGCGCTCGCCGTCGTGGGGACGGGGAAGCGTGTCGGCAAGACCGCTGTCACCGGGCACATCGCGCGGATGCTGGCCACCGACCGTCGCGTGGTCGTCGTCGCGATGGGACGCGGAGGCCCGCGCGAGCCGGAGACGGTGACGGTGCCCCCGACCGTGGAGGCGCTGCTGGCGCTGTCTCGCAACGGTCGCCACGCAGCGTCGGACCACCTCGAGACGGCTGCGCTCGCGGGCGTGCCCACTGTCGGCTGCCGTCGCTGCGGGGGCGGCCTCGCGGGTGCCGTCGGCCTTTCGAACGTGCCCGCGGGCATCCGGGCCGCGGAGGCGCTCGCACCCGATCTGCTCGTCTTCGACGGCAGCGGCGCCGCGCTGCCGCCGGTGGCGGTCGCCCGGCGCATCCTCGTCGTCGGCGGGCACCAGGCCAGGACGCTCGTCACCGGGTACCTGAACACGTACAGGGCTCTGCTCGCCGACCTCGTCGTGATCGCGACAGCGGAGGACGACGTCGACCACGGTGCGCTGAAAGCCGACCTGGAAGCCGTGGTGAGGCCGGGCGTGCCCGTCGTGCGCGCGGTGCTGCGGCCGCAGCCGCAGGAAGACGTTGCGGGCCGGCGGGTCGCGTTCTTCGGCACCGCCCCGGCGGCACAGCACGACCGGATCGGGTCGCACCTGCGCCGCCTCCACGGCGCGGAGGTCGTGCACGTCTCCGGCAGCCTCTCCGACCGCGCCGTGCTGCGCGCCGAGCTCCGTGAGCTCGAGGCCGACGTCTACGTCGTGGAGCTGAAGGCTGCGGCCGTCGACGTGGTCGTGGAGCATGCGAGGGCGCGGGGCATCGACGTCGTCCTGGCCGCCAACGCCGTGCTGCCGCTCGCCGGCGAGGCGGATCTCGACGGCGAGGTGCACCGGCTGGCTGCTGAGGCAGTGGCCGAGGCGACGGTCGGAGCGGGCGCGTGAACGACCGCCGCTACCTGGCGCCGCTGCCGCTCGGCGGCGACGAGGGGCCGCCGTGGTCGAAAGGGCTGATGGCGCGGGCGCTCGCCGCCACGGGCCTGACGCCGACGCGGGCCTACGAGCTGAGTCGCCGCGCCGACGCAGACATGTCGCAGCGCGGTGCCGCCGGCCTCGACCTCGACCGGCTGGCCGAGATCGCGCCGGAGGTGCTCGGAGAGCGAGAGGCCGCGCGCACGATCCGGCGCCTGCGGCGCCTGCAGGCCCTGCAGCAGCTCGACCTGCCGGTGATCCTCCTCGTCGGCGGTGCCACGGGGACGGGCAAGTCGACGCTCGCGACCGAGGCCGCCCACCGGCTCGGGATCACGCGCGTGACGTCGACGGACTTCATCCGCCAGACGATGCGGGCGTTCTTCTCCAAGGAGTTCATGCCGTCGGTGCACTACTCGAGCTTCGAGGCCCAGCTCGCCCTGACCCGCGCCGACGAGGACATCTCCGACGACGCGGCGTTGATGGGCTTCCTCGACCAGACGCGAAACGTGCTCGTCGGGGTGGAGGCTGCGCTCGACCGCGCGCTCGCCGAAGGCTGGTCGATGGTGCTCGAAGGCGTGCACCTCGTGCCCGGCATGGTCGTCCCCGATCGCGCCGACGCGCTCGTCGTGCAATGCATCGTCGCGATCAGCGACGAGAGCGTCCACCGCAGCAACTTCTGGGTGCGGGACAGCCACACCGACGGGCTGCGGCCGCTCGAGAAGTACCTCGACGGCATGCCCGAGATCCGCCTCATCCAGGACGTGCTGCTCGAGCGGGCACGCCGCTTCGACGTTCCCGTGATCGAGAACGACTCGCTCGACGAGGCGATCGGGCACGTGATGGACCTCGTGCTCACGAGCGCCGAGCAACTGGTACGCGCATGAGCGCAGAGAGCGGGCGGCCCGTTCCGTGAGCTGCCTCTGCACGAGCTACGCGAAGGCGACCGAATGGGCGGCCCTCGCCGGAGCTCGCTGGCTCGGGCGCGCCGACGAGGCGGCCGCCGAGGAGGAGGCGGCCAAGGGCATGAAGGAGGCGCTGATGGACCTGCCCATCTCGGGGCAGGTGATCATCGGCGCCCGCGCCGGCGACGAGCTCGTGCCCGGCGGAGAGGTCGGAGCCGGCGGCGAGGTGGTCGACCTCGCCCTCGACCCGCTCGAAGGGCGCGGCGTCGTCGCGCGCGGCGGCACCGGCGCGATGGCGATGCTCGCGGTCGCCCCGGCCGGCTCGCTGCGACGGCTGCCGGACATGTACATGCGCACGATGGCGGTCGGCCCCCGTGCGAAGGGCGCGATCGACCTGCAGCGGCCGGTGGCCGACAACGTCGCCGCGATCGCCGGTAGCTTCGGCCGCAACGTCGGCGACGTGACCTCGATCGTGCTCGACCGCGCCCGCCACCACGACCTGATCGAGGAGATCCGCGCCTCCGGCGCCCGCATCAAGCTGATCCAGGACGGCACCGTGACGGCGTCGATCTCGGCGGCCATCCGCGGCACGAACGACCACCTGTCGATCGGGATCGGCGGCACGCGCCAGGCCGTGCTGACGGCCGCCGCGCTCCGCTGCCTCGGCGGCGGCGTCCAGGCGCAGCTGTGGCCGACGACGCGCACGCAGATCGACGAGGCCCACGCAGCCGGGATCGAGGACGTCACCCAGGTGTTCGGCGAGGAGGACCTCGCGCCCGGCGACGTGATCGTCGTCGCCACCGGCGTCTCGAACGGCGACCTCCTGCGCGGTGTCCGCTTCCTCGCAGACAGTGCGCGCACGCACTCGCTGATCATGTGCATGCGCTGCAACTGGGTGCGCTTCACGGACGGCATCCACTTCTTCGCCCGGGAGCGGCGCGAGGAAGTCCGCCTGCTGATCTGAGCTTGCCTGCAAGAGCAGGATTCGCTCCGCGGATCCCGGCTCGCGAGGGCCGAAGGGGCACGGCCTCGCCGCCTACGTTGGCTTCCCGGTGGGGCTCATGACCCGCTCGACCGTCCGCGGCCTCGCCTGACGCTGTCTCGCCCGTAGGGGCCGGGCCATGCCCGGCCCTTGCCGGCGCGGCCGGCACACGCCCGGCCGGGTCAGTCGTGCTCGGGAGGTCTCGCGTAGGCGTACGAGCTCGTCTCCTCGAGCGCGAGCGCCTCGTAGAGGGCACGCGCCGGCCCGTTCGCCTCCTGCACGGCGAGCAGCGTGCCGGTGGCGCCGCGCTCCGCCGCCCACCGTCCGAGCTCCGCGATCGCCGTCCGCGCGACGCCGGAGCGCCTCCGCTCCGGCCGCGTGGCGATGCACTCGAGCACGAGCAGCCGATCCACGGGCACGCCGAGTGCGACGCCGACGCACGCGCCGCCGGCGACCACGCGTGCGAAGGCGGCCGGGTCCCCGATGCGGTCGAGGATCGCCGCCGCAGCGTCGCGCTGCGGCGCTCCGCCCCGTGGGTCGACCGACCACCACGTCTCCAGCCAGGAGCCCTGCGGCCGCGGGTCGAGCTGCAGCTCGACCCGCAACCCGATGCCCGGCAACCCGGGCGGGCCGCTTGCCTCGGGCAGCGGCCCTGTCAGCAGCAGCGTGCGGTCGATGCCGGTCTGCCGGCCGCGGGCGCCGAGCAGGCCGTCCAGGCCGGCAGGCCAGGCTGCACGCGTCACCTGGATCCACGGTGTCAGGCCTCGGCCGCGGTACAGCCGCACAATCGTTCGCAGCCAGTCGTCGATCACGCTCGCGGCGGGAGGCGGCCCCTTGCCGTGCGGCAGCACCGAGTTCGGCCTCCGCGTCACTCCCGCGTCGACCCGCGCCTTCCACGGGCCGACGGCGAGCTCTTCCCGCGCGGGCCAGGCACGGGCGATCGCGAGGTCGAGTGCGCGCAGCGCCATCCGCGCATCGTAGGGTCGCGGGTAGACTCGCCCCATGGTCACCGAGAACGACGTCATCGAAGCGCTGCACGGGGTCGAGGACCCGGAGCTCGGAATGGACATCGTCGAGATCGGTCTCTTCTACGAGGCGCTGATCGACGGCCCCAACGTGAAGGTGATCCACTCTCTCACGTCGATGGGCTGCCCCGCCGGGCCGATGATCCAGGAGGGCATCCACGACGCCGTCGCCGCGCTGCCCGGCGTCGACGAGGTCGAGGTGGAGCTCACCTTCGACCCGCCGTGGACACCCG